>NZ_JAJSAW010000007.1:0-307361 GCF_021378985.1 Pseudomonas sp. JR33AA | reverse complement strand
CGTGCATGTGATCGACTGCCCGGTCGATTACAGCGAAAACGACCGCATCCTCAACAGCGAGCTGCGTGAGCGCGCCCTGGCGGTGTAGGCCCTGACGCCCTGATCGCTGCAAGGCGGCACCTACAGGTATCTCACGATCCTGTAGGTGCCGTCGGGTGGTGCATAGCAACCACTTTACGCCTCTCGTAATTGATCATTCTCAGGTTCTCTACTCATGGAGAACAAGAGAACATGACTATTGGTTCAACACACAACCATCCTGCCGATCTGGCCATCGACCCATTACTGCCCACGCAGCCGTGGGCCGCGCGTTTCCCTAATCCCCCGGATCTCTGCTTCGACTACCGCCGGCTTCTCGAACAAGAGGGCGGCGTCGCACGTGCCACACAACCCGATCACCGCATTTGCATCGTCGGTGCCGGAGTTACCGGGTTGACTGCTGCCCGCGAGTTATTGCGCTGTGGTTTCAACCGTATCACCTTGATTGAGCAGTCCCGGCGTGTAGGCGGGCGACACCTGACGGTCGTGAACAGCTCAGCAAGCCACAAGCAACCTGCAACCCCTTTTGAAATGGGGGCGATGCGCATGCCGTTCTTCAATAGGACTGGAGAGTCGCCTAAAGAGGGGCGCTCGCTTATGGCCCATTACGCAAAGCTGTTCGAGCTGCGGATTTCTGACTTCCCTAACCCAGGTACACCTTGGGTGAATGCCACGGGGATTTATCTTCGCGAAGGTCAATTAGAAGGGGAAGGTGACCCGGGTCTTTTGCTCTGGCGTAATCCGTCAGGCGAAACCCCACCTCCTTCGGCTGTCTTGCAGCAGGTCTACGAGAAATGGCGCAGTTTTGCTCAGCAATTTGCTGAACATGTTGCCGCGGTTTATGGCACGTCAAGCTGGGAGTCGCTATGGCGGGACATCGTCGAACGCTATCATCGACTGTCGTTCAGGGATTTGGTGCATTTGCCCGCCCTTGCTGCCTGGAACCCTGAAAACCCCGGTGACTTCGGCGGTTTGGGCATGAGCAGTGACGAGTCAGCCATTTTCTATGCGATCGGTATTGGCGATGGCAGCTGGGGAGCATTTTATGATGTTTGCTGCCTGTACCCGCTACGTACGGCAATCTTTGGCTTCAGCAGTCATTTGCAGTTGGTGCATGGCCGTGTGGATTCAAGAGGGGTGCCTTACACTGCGCCGCATCTTGAAGCAAACAATGTCCCTGATAGCAGGGGATTGCCGTTTCAAGGGCCAGCCTATCTCGGACTTGCGGCCCTCGACGAAAGCCTTTTGCACCTGGACGTCGGCATGGGTGGGATTTCGCTATATGAACATCTTCTGAAAACAAATGATGGGCTACTGACAGATACGTCCGTGTGTGCGGTGCAGAAGCTGGAAAGTGGCCGTATTCGGGTCGGATACCGTTGGCGATGCAGTGATCCGTTACACGAGAGCACCGAATATGAAGACTTCGACAGCGTGATCATGACCACTCCGTCATGGCTGATCGAAACCAACATCAGCCTCAGCGGCTTCACCCGCCAGATGTTGCCGCAGCCGATTATCGATGCCTGGAAGCATGCCCATTGGGAGACCAGTTGCAAGGTCTATGCACCGTTGAAGAAAAGTTTCCTCGACCACAAGCCGATGCCGCAGATTCTGATTACCGATAGCTTTGTGCACGATGTCTATGCCTATCGGTACAACGATAGCTATCCAGATGACTGCATTCTTCTCAGTTATACCTGGGAGGATGACGCGACCAAATTGGCAGCCTTCTCTGATGCGGAGTTGGCGAGCAAATGCCTGAAGGAGCTCGATCGGATCCTTCTACGCTGCACCAATGTGGGGGAGGCTATTTCGCCTTACGTCGATACTCGAAATATTTGCATACAGCGTTGGATCACAGACCGAAATGCGCTCGGGTGCGCGAAGTTGTATAGGGCAGGTACCTACTTTGATGCTGTAAACCTGATGAAATACAACCGAGACCTGAGTGCGCGCTCAGGGCTGTATCTGGCTGGCGAGTCCTTCTCAGTTGACGCTGGATGGACCGAGCCGTGTTTGCGCACGGCAATCGATACGGTCATAAACCTCTGCAACAACACGTCAGCCGAGTTCAATGGTGGCTTTACCCTCGAGTACTACCCCCACTATCAGGTTGGGAAATAACGGCGTACGGGGCATTTTGTAGGGGGAGTCCTACTGCCATTATGTGATTTTCCTTTGGTCTCATAGGACTCTCCTGACTGTCGCTCCCTGACCCAACATCGCTTTACTGGCGTCCTTCCAAAACAACCACAAGAAGGAAGCCGCCATGTCTGAATCCTGTTCCCCCGTCAGCCCCGTACGTGTCGCTGTCATCCAGTACGACCCTCAGGTCGGTCTTGACCACTGTGAGAGCAACGTGAGCAGAGGCCTGGCATTGGCCCGGCGCGCAGCACGCGAAGGTGCCAACCTGATCGTACTGCCTGAACTGGCCAACACGGGCTACACCTTCAACTCCCGTGCCGAAGCCTATTCCCATGCGCAGGTGCTGCAGGACGGCCCTTGCCTGAAAACCTGGGCCGACTTCGCCAAGCAGTACCAGGTATACCTGGCTGCGGGGTTTGCCGAACGCGACGGGCTGAAGCTCTATGACAGTGCTGTCCTGTTTGGCCCCGAAGGCCTGCTTGGGCATTACCGCAAAGCGCATTTGTGGAACCAGGAAAAGCTTTGGTTCACCCCCGGTGACCTGGGGTTCCCGGTATTCGAGACGCCTATCGGCCGTATCGGCCTGCTGATCTGCTGGGACATCTGGTTCCCGGAAGTACCACGGGTGATGGCCGCGCAAGGTGCCGACATCATCTGCAGCCTCAACAACTGGGTATGGACCCCGCCGCCGTTGTTCGATGATGCAGGGCGCTGCATGGCCTCGTACCTGACCATGACGGCAGCGCATGTCAACAACGTTTATATCGCCGCCGCGAACCGTGTCGGCAGCGAGCGGGGCGGGCGCTTCCTGGGCTGCTCGCTGATCGCCGGTACCCATGGCTGGCCGATCGGCGAGGTTGGCAGTGCAGAAGCCGAGGAGATTATCTATGCCGATGTCGATTTGAGCAGTGCACGCTCGGCACCGATCTGGAACAGCCTCAACGACCTGCCAAGAGACCGGCGCACCGACCTCTATGATGCCACCCTTGGCTATCGCTTGCATGCACCTATGCCACGTTGAGGAGTTGCGCATGAACACGCTCTTCTTCTCACGACAGCAGCATTGGCTTGCGTTGATGTTCGGCTGCCTGCTGGTGTTTCTCGCTGCAAGCCTTGCCCATGGCCAATGGCTGGATTATGCACAGAGGGTGGCGACGCTCGATGAGCCGCTCAGCCGCTTGCGCTGGATTGTGGGTGATATCAGTGAAGTGGCTTTCTACAAGCACGAACTACCCGCGCTGGGCTTGCTGCTGGGCGCGTCCCTGGCGCACTGGGCGCAGGTGCGGGGGTACCGCTGGCAGGGCTTTGCTATTTGCTATGGCAGCGGTTTATGGCCATGGGTGTTTACCAGCTCGCTCTTGGGCTTGCTGCTCAGCCATGCGTTGTGGGGATGGACCTTGGCCAGTGGCATCTGGCAACCAACGTTCGTTGCCTTCGTGTCATTACCGGCAGCCATGGTCTTGCTTTACGGTGCGGGCTGGCGGGTGACGATCACGGGGGCGCTACTGGGGGCTCTACTGGTAACACCGGCCAGCCTGCTGATGGTCAATTACCTGTGTTATCCCCTGGAGTTGCCAGTGGTAGTGGGCAATGTGAGTGGCATGGCTGTGGCAAGTGTCGTGGCCTTCATCCTGTGCAAGCGCTTTCCTTCATGGGTACGCCAATGCGGTGAATCCACCGTCGTGGCGCCGGTTGTCAATCAGCCTGACTACGGTGTGGTCTGGACTTTGCGGCGCGTTCTGGCCGACTTCAGCGAAGCCCCATTCTTTGGTAATGAGCTGGCCAGCCTCGGGCTATTGCTGGGTGTGTTGCTGGCTTACCTGTTGAGCCCGGCTGCACTGTCCTACGGTTCTATGCTGGTGATGCAGATGGTGGCCGGGCAGGCTCTGGCATCCCTGGTCGGGGTTGTATTCTGGCGTGGACAGTGGAAAGCCCGTGGGTGGTACCCTACCTACATTCCGATCGTGTCGATCGTCCCGGCCGCGGTGTTGACACATGGCGGCAGCTGGCAAGTGGTGGTGGCCAGTGCAGTGCTGGGTGCCCTGGTGGCTCCGCCGCTGGCAGTGGCGATCACTCGGCGGTTGCCGGCCTATGTGCATGGCTACATCGGCAATGTGGTGTCGATGGCCATCTGCACGCTTGGCATTGTGCCGATAGTCGGGTTGCTTGTGGGGGGAGAAGCATGAGCGAACATTCGAACCTGCCCAGGCTGTCGATCGCCACTCTGGGCGGCACGGTCAGTATGCGGGCCGGTGCTGTCGGGGATGGTGTGACGCCAAGCCTGGATTGTGAGCGGCAACTGCTTCAGATTCCACAATTGCGCGAGATGGCGCAGTTGAACGTTGCTTCACTGTGCCTGCTCCCCAGTGCATCGCTGGGCTTCGCGACGTTACTGGAGGTGTTGGCATGGGCCCGGGGCGAGGTGGAGCGCGGAGCTCAGGCCTTGGTATTGAGCCAAGGGACCGACAGCCTTGAGGAAACGGCCTATTTCCTGGATCTGCTCTGGCCATTCGATGTGCCATTGGTGATGACGGGTGCCATGCGCTCGGCGAGTCAGCCGGGCAATGATGGGCCGGCCAACTTGTTGGCTGCGGCGCAGGTCGCATTGGCAAAAGACAGCCGTGGTCGAGGTGTGCTTGTGGTCATGAACGATCAGGTCCACTGCGCGGCAAGGGTTCGCAAGACGGCCAGCCTGGCCATGGCGGCCTTCGAGTCACCCGGATGTAGCCCGTTGGGCGACGTTGTGGAGGGGGAAGTGTTGTATCGCCATCCGCCCGGGCGACGGGAAGTGTTGCCGTTACCGTATCGCACCGACCAGCGCGTTGCCCTGCTGGAAGCCTGCCTGGATGCAGACACGGCGCTGCTGCAGGCTGTGGCCACATTGGGTTATGAGGGGTTGGTCATCGCCGGTTTCGGTGCTGGTCATGTTTCCGCCAGTTGGTCCGAAGTACTGGAACACCTGGCGCCCACCTTGCCGGTCATGGTTGCTACGCGCACAGGTAGAGGGCCTACAGCCCGGGCAACCTACGGGTTTGCAGGGGCAGAGATCGACCTGCAGAAAAAAGGCGTCTACATGGCTGGGCAACTTTGCCCGCGCAAATGCCGCATCTTGCTCTGGCTGCTGATAGGCACCGACCGGCAACATGAGCTGCAGGCCTGGTTGCACACCTGAACCATCTGCCCGCGCGGTCGTTCGCGCGGGCAGCCCTTCCGGCGTTGCTGTGCTAGGGTGCACACACTTTTGCTTCCCAGGACTTTTACCCATGCTCCCCGTACTCAGCGAAAAAGAACTCGACCGCCTCGAAGACCTGCTGATCACCTATGGCAATGACTACTCGGTGCTGAACCTGGCCGAGCTCAACGGCTTTTTCGTTGCGCTGGCCAGTTCGCCGATCACTGTCCTCCCGGAGCAATGGCTGCCCGCGGTGGCGGGTGGCAAGGTACCGAAGTTCAAGAAGCCCGCGCATGAGGAGGCCTACACGGCATTGATGCTGCGTTATGCCAGCCAGGTGGCAGAAGAGCTGAGCGATGGTGTCGACCAGTTCGAGCCGCTGTTCGAGGAAAACGAGGGCGAACAGGGCACTGTGATCGTGATGGAAGAGTGGTGTTTCGGCTACATGCGCGGTACCCAGGTGGCCGGTTGGGGCGAGTTGCCAGCGGAGCAGGACCCGCTGCTCAAGGCCATTTCGCTACATGGGCTGGAAGATAATTTCGAGCTGCTGGACCAGATGAGCGAAGAGGATATCCAAGCCTGTGTGCCGCAGGTGGTCGAGGCTGCGCGCGGGCTGTACCGACATTTCAAAAAGCGGCACTGATCTGATATCTGCATTGGCTGGCGCCCACCTGCCGGCGCCAGCGCACGTGTTTGGAAACCATTATTCCGCCCCGCGAAATTATGGTTTCCCCTGCGCACTGATTCTGCTACCAGCCGATTAAGTGCAGCATGTGCTCCATCAGCCCCATCCCGGTGCTGACCAGGAGCCAAGCCCATGTCGAACCCGATCAAGCTCTACAACTTCCCAAAGTCTGGCCATGCCCATCGCATCGAGTTGATGCTCTCGCTACTGAACCTGCCCACCGAGCTGGTGTTCGTCGACCTGGCCAAAGGCGCGCACAAGCAGCCGGACTTCCTCGCCCTCAACCCGTTCGGCCAGGTTCCGGTCATTGATGACAACGGCACGGTGATTGCCGACTCCAACGCCATCCTCGTCTACCTGGCCAAAAAGTATGACAACGGCGCGTGGCTGCCCGAAGAACCGGCCGCCGCCGCCCGTGTGCAACGCTGGTTATCAGTCGCTGCCGGCCCGTTGGCCTTTGGCCCGGCCGCCGCCCGCCTGGTCACGGTGTTCGGGGCTTCATTCAATGCCGACGAAGTGATTGCCCGTGCCCACACCTTGCTCAAGGTGATCGATGCCGAGTTGGCGAAGACGCCATTCCTGGCGGGTAGCACACCCACGATCGCGGATGTTGCCAACTACTCCTACATCGCTCACGCACCCGAAGGCAACGTGTCGCTGGAGCCCTATGCCAATGTGCGCAACTGGCTGGCGCGGATCGAGGCGCTGCCGCGTTTCGTCCCCATGCCGCGCACCGTGATCGGGCTGCAAACCCACGCCTGACACCCGCCATCGCGAGGAACGCCGCCATGCAACAATCGCCTGATCACCGCCCCTCGCCCTGGCATGCGGGTGAAAAGACCCTGCAGGAAAAGGTCGGTGTAGCAGAACGCATGGAGGCGTTCGGGCAAAAGGTCATTCGTGACCACATGCCCGACCAGCACCGAACGTTCTATCACCAGTTACCGTTCATGGTCGCCGCCAGTGTGGATGCCCAGGGTCGGCCTTGGGCCACGCTGCTGGAGGGGCCAGAAGGGTTCGTAAGCTCGCCCGACCCTCGTATGCTGACGATCCACACCACGCTGCCAGCAGATGACCCCGCCACGCCGGGGCTGGTAGCCGGTCAGGCGGTCGGCCTGTTGGGGATCGAACTGCACACCCGCCGGCGCAATCGCATCAACGGGCAGATCCGCCAGGCTGCAGAAGGGCAATTGCAGGTAAGGGTGGAGCAGTCGTTCGGCAACTGCCCGCAGTACATCCAGTTGCGTGACTACACCCGCGTTGCCGAGCCCGCCCAGGCGCGTGTCGATGCGACCACACTGAATGCCACAACCGTCAGCATGATCCAGGCTGCCGACACGTTCTTCGTCGCCAGTTATGTCGAGCAAGGTGACGGCCATCGTTCTGTGGATGTTTCTCACCGTGGCGGCCGGCCAGGGTTCGTCAAGGTCGAGGGCAATCGGCTGATTATCCCCGACTACGCGGGCAACCTGCACTTCAACACGCTGGGCAACCTGTTTGTGAACCCGCGGGCCGGCTTGCTGTTCATCGACTTCGAGAATGGCAATGTGTTGCAACTGTACGGGCGTGCCGAGGTGCTGCTGGACAGCCCGGCCGTCCAGGACTTTGAAGGTGCCGAGCGGCTGTGGACGCTGGAGGTGGAGCAGGTAGTGTGGCGCCCGGCGGCGGTTTCCCTGCGCTGGGCGTTCAAGGAATACGCGCCGACCAGCCTGATGACTGGCACCTGGGCCGAGGCCGACGCACGCCTGCAGCAACGCCAGCGACAGCGCCAATGGCAGGCCTGGCGTGTGCTGCGGGTGGAGCAGGAGAGCCGCGATATCCGCTCGTTCTACCTTGAGCCGCCCAGCGATAGCAGCGTGGTCTTTGCGCCAGGGCAACACATTCCGGTGCAAGTGCAGATCGACGGCGAGGCCGCAATGATCCGGACCTACAGTTTGTCGAGCTCACCCTCCGATGGCTACCTGCGTATCAGCGTAAAAGCGCAGGGGCCCGCCTCTCGGTACCTGCATGAGCGCGTCAAGCCAGGTGATAGGCTGGATGTGCGCTCGCCTATGGGTAGTTTTACGCTGGATGAGCAGAGTACGCGCCCGCTTGTGCTGATCGGCGCGGGCGTAGGTATCACGCCGTTGCTGGCCATGCTGCGTGAGCAACTGAGCAAAGGGCAGGCACGGCGCATCCATTTGTTCCAGGGCGCCCGCAGCCTGGCCGACCTGCCATTCGTGCAGGAGCTGGCAAGCTTGCGGCAACAGGCCGGCGGTGTGCTGCACGTTCATCGCGCCTTGAGCCAGCCAGAAGACCAGGCCGTGGCCGGGCAGGAATATGAGTTTACCGGCCGGCTGGGCATCGAGCAGGTCAAGGCGACGTTGGCGCTGGACGACTACGATTTTTACCTGTGCGGCCCGGGCAGCTTTACTCAGGACCTGTATGAAGGGCTGCGCAAGGTGCATGTGCCGGATGCGCGCATTCACGCTGAAGCCTTTGGCCCGTCTACGCTGCGGCGGCACACGGATGCAGCCCAGCCCACCTTGCAACAGCCGCCGGCGGCCAGCGAGCCAGTGCCTGTGTACTTCGCAGCGTCGGCCAAGGAGGCGCGTTGGGCTCCTGGCAGCGGCACCCTGCTGGAACTGGCCGAGGCGCGAGGGCTTGCGCCGGAGTTCAGTTGCCGGGGTGGATCGTGCGGTACCTGCAAGACCAGGCTGGTGAGCGGCCAGGTGCATTACCCGAACCCACCGGCAGAGCTGCCGGAGGCGGGGTCGGTGCTGATCTGTTGTGCGGTGCCGGCACAGGTAGAGGAGGGGGTACAGGCGCTGGTGCTGGACGTCTGATTCAAGCCCGCTGGGGTCAGTTGTAGGAGCGGGCTTGCCCGCGAAGACGCCGGCACAGCTAACACCAGGCATCCAGATGAAAGATAATCCGCACGCCTTATAACCCCCAGGAGCCCGCATGGACCAGATCCACCTGATGAAGGTGTTCGTCGCAGTAGGTGAGCTGGAAAGCTTCGCCGCCGCCGCCCGCCGCCTGGACATCTCGCCGGCCGCCGTCACCCGCGCCGTCAGCGCCTTGGAAGACCAGCTTGGGGTCAAGCTGCTGCTGCGCACTACCCGCAGCGTGCGCCTGACCGAAGCTGGCGGCCGCTACCTGGAAGACACCCGGCACATTCTGGCCAGTATTCACGAGGCCAACGAAGCGGCCGCTGGCATTAACGCCACCCCCAAGGGCGACCTGGCAGTTACCGCCCCGATCCTGTTCGGCAAGAAGTTCGTCATGCCGTGCATCGTCAGCTACTTGCAGCAGTACCCGGACGTCGATGTTTCCGCCTACTTCCTCGACCGCGTGGTGAACATGGTCGAGGAGGGCATGGATGTGGCCGTGCGCATCGGCCCGTTGCCTGACTCCGGGTTGAAGGCGCTGCGGGTGGGCAGGGTGCGGCGCATGTTGTGTGCCTCGCCCGATTACCTGGCGCGCCATGGTGTGCCGAAGCACCCGTCGGACCTGGCCGGGCATGCGATAATCGGCACTACCAACCTGTCGCCCCGTGCGGGCTGGCGCTTTGGGATGACAGAAGAGCCAACCCTGGTGCGCATGAAGCCGCGCCTGACGGTAACCAGCAATGACGGGGCAATCGCAGCTGCCAGCGGTGGGCTGGGGATTGCCCGGCTGCTGTCGTACCAAGTGGCAGACGAACTGGCCAGCGGGCAGTTGCAGGTGCTGCTGGCCGAGTACGAAGAGGCGCCCTGGCCCATTCATGTGCTGCACCGCGAAAGCAAGTACGGCTCGGCCAAGGTCCGGGCCTTTATCGACATGCTGGCCCAAGACTTGCGCGGTCAGCAGCTGGATTGAGGTCGTACCGCACGTCGAGACGTGGTGCCAGAGAATGTTCGCTATCGTGGCGGCCCTTTTTCAGGCAGCCCGCTCACAACGCCCGATACTGCATCCTGAACCCCAGGTGCGTTGCCTCCCCCCGGTTCAGCAACCGCAACCCCGGCTGACCCGGCAGGTGATGTGCATTGACCGGGTGGCTAACCGGCTCAAAGCAGAAAAACCCTTGCCCCTGCGGGCAGAACAGCAAGAAGTGTTCTGCCCCGTTGGCACTGCACGCCAGTCGATAACCCGCGCTGGGCTGTTCGATCACGCACTCCCCTGGCCAGCCACTGAAGGCGTGATCAACCACCGTCTCGGGCAAACGCCTCATTGCATTGAAACGCCATTGTTCTGGCACCTCGGCCTGGTACGAGGGCAGCCGCCCATTCTCGGCCAGCCACACCTTGCGTGCCGATGCGTACAACCGGGTATCGGGATACCGCGGAAAGTAAGGGTGCAACCCCAACCCGTACCAGTTGGCCGTCTCATCCAGATGGGTTACATGCAGGTCCAGGTTCAGGCAGCCCTCATGCAGATGCACATCCAGCGTGGCCCGGTAAGCAAACGGCACAGCACTGTCTAGCGTCAGCCGTGCTCGCCGTTCACTTTGATGCTCCACCTGCCAGGCCTGCTGCCAGGCACTGCCATGGATCGGGTAAGGGTCATGCCCGGTATTCGGTGCCAGTGGCTGCCAACCCTCGGGCCGGGCAAAACCACCCTCGGCAATGCGGTTGGACCAAGGCGCCAGCGGGTAGCAGGCGAGGCGTCGTGGCGTACCACTTTCCAGTGCGTCCAGGTCGGAATGGCGCAGCAGCGCTTGCCCGGTCGCTTTCACTTCCCAGTTGACCAGGCTGGCGCCCAACTCCGGAGCCAGGCTCAGGCGTGTCAGGCGGTCCTGCAGGTGCAGTTCGGTCACAGACATTCAAGGCTCCATTCAAATGGACAATCAATTGGCCCGACGGTAGGTGAGCAGCACGATGCCGCACACCACCACCGCGCCACCGAGTAATTGCAGGGGGCCGAGTTGCTGGTCGAGCAAGGCCCAGCCCAGCAGTAGCGTGGCGATGGGTTCGACGTTCATCACGGGGGCGTTCTGCGCCATGTTCAGCCTTGGCACACAAACAAACAGCAAGGTGAAGGCCAAGCCATACAGCACGACCAGGCTGGCCAAGGCCGCCCAGCCACTGCTGCTGCCCGGCAGTGACAAACCGGACGGCATCACGCCGCTTGCGCCTGCAACCAGCATGCTGGAGAACACGATCAGCAAGGTCAGCAGGCTGCGTACAGGACCGCGCACGGCAGACAGTTTGTGGTCGGTGATCCACAAGGCACAGGCGAACGCACAGGCGGCGCCGAAGGCCAGGCTGACGCCCAGCGCCCAGTGCGGGTTTACCGTACCGCTGTCGGCCAGGCGTGCCGGCACATCCAGCGCCAGCACCAGGCCGCACAGGATCAGGGCCATGAACAGCACGGTGCGGCCCGTGGGGCGTGCGCCGCCCAGCGCCCAGGTGAGTAGCGCCAGCAGCATCGGGAAGGTGTTGCCCACCAGCAGCGCCAGGGCTACCGGAATGCGCGCCACCGCCGAGTACAGGCACAGGCTCTGGGTGGCAATCAGCAAGCCGAGCAGCAGCTGCCACCGACGCGCACCAGCGGGCAGGGCCAGGGCCTGGCGTTGCCACAGCAGCAGCCCGGCCAGTACCAGGAAGGTAATGCCAGAGCGGCAGAGGATGGCCAGCAGCACGCCGGTGCCGTCATCGAAGGCAATGCGCGCGGCGATGTGGTTGCCGGCGAATGAACAGGCCAGCAGGGCGAGCAGGGCGATTGCCAGTTTGCGCGGGAATAGAGGTACAGCCGAGGAGGGAACAGCCATGTGCAGGATCCATTTGCAGAAAGAACCAGAGGGCTGCTTTGCAGCCCATCGCTGGCAAGCCAGCTCCCACAGGGGGTGCGCAGGGCTGGAAGGCTGCACAATCCTGTGGGAGCTGGCTTGCCGGCGATGGGGCGCAGAGCGGCCCCGATTGCAGTTAAAGCACCACGCTAGGCAGCCACAGTGAAATGGCAGGTATGTAAGTCACCGCCATCAGCACCAGGAACAGCGCCAGGTAGAACGGCAGCAGCGCCTTCACCGTCGACTCGATACTCACCTTGCCGATGGCCGAGCCCACGAACAGCACGGCGCCCACCGGTGGCGTTATCAGCCCGATCCCCAGGTTCACCAGCATGATCATGCCAAAGTGCACCGGGTCCACACCGATACCGGTAATCACCGGCAACAGGATCGGCGTAAGGATCAGGATCAGCGGCGCCATGTCCATCACCGTGCCCAGCAGCAACAACATGAAGTTGATGCACATCAGGATCACGTAGCGGTTGTCCGACAGGGTCAGGAACGCCGTGGTGATCTTCGACGGGATCTGCATCAGCGTCATCACATAGCCGAAGCTGGCGGCAAAGCCGATCAGGATCATCACGATGGAGATGGTCCGCACTGTGCGGTGCATCAGCTTGGGCAGGTCGCGCCACTTGTAGTCGCGGTAGATGAACATGGTCACGAAGAACGACCACACCACCGCCACGGCTGCCGACTCGGTAGCGGTGAACACCCCCGACAGGATACCGCCGAGGATGATGACCATGGCCATCAGACCCCACAGCGCCTCACCGGCAATTTTCAGCGCCTGGCGCAGTGGGATCACTTCGCCCTTGGGGTAGTTGCGCTTCTTGGCGAACAGAAGGCACAGGCCCATCATCACCGCGCTCAGCAGCAGGCCGGGCATCACTCCCGCCATGAACAGCGAGGCAATGGAGACCGTGCCGCCCGCCGCCAGCGAGTACAGCACCGAGTTGTGGCTAGGCGGGGTCAGCAACGCCTGCACCGAACCGCTGACGGTCACGGCGGTGGAAAACTCGCGCGGGTAACCTTTGCGTTCCATCTCCGGGATCAGCACCGAGCCCACCGAGGCGGTATCGGCTACCGACGAGCCGGAAATCGCACCGAAGAAGGTCGAGGCCATGATGTTGACCAGCGACAGCCCACCACGCACGAAGCCCACCAGCACCCCGGCAAAGGCCACCAGCCGCCGCGACATGCCACCTTCGGCCATGATCGCGCCGGCCAGCACGAAGAATGGAATGGCCAGTAGCGAGAACTTGTTAACCCCACTGGCCACCTGGATCATCATCGCCTGCAGCGGGATGTCGATCCACCAGGCGCCGATCAGTGCCGACAGGCCCAGGGCATAGGCTACCGGCATGCCGATCAGAATCAGCACGATGAAGCTGCCCAACAGAATGAACGCTTCCATTTACACAGCTCCTTCGTTTTCTTCGACCAGGTCAAAGCGCACGACCTTGCGGTTGCTCTGATCGCCCAGCAGGAGTTTTTCCAACACAAACACCAGCGTCAGCACGCCGCCGACCGGGATCGGCGCGTAGGTCATGCCGACCCGCACGCCGGGCAGTGAAGCCAGCGACTGGTTCCAGGTGGTGATGCACAGCCGGGTGCCGTAATAGGTCATGAACACGCACACCACGATCATCAGCAGTTGTACCAGCAGGGCGACCAGCTGGCGCTGCAGCGGTGGCAACCGGTCGGTAATCATCCCCACCGCCATGTGCGCGCCGGCGCGATAGCTGGCGGCGGCACCCACGAAGGTGAATACCACCATCAACAGGATCGAGACTGGCTCTGGCCAGCTGGAGCCGGTGCCCAGCACGTAGCGGGCGAAGATGCCCCACGGGATGATCAGCGTCATGGCCAGGATCGAGAGGCCCGCGATCCAGATGCAACTGCGGTACAGCGTGTCGTTCACGCTCAGGAAAAGCGATTTCATAGGCATCACCAAAGCGGCAGGGCGGCGGCCGCCCCACTGCCGAGGTCGTCTTGGAAGGGGCTGGTATTACTGGACGGCGTCGATACGCTTCATCAGGTCGGCGTACGGCGCGCCGTACTTCTCGCGCACCGAAGCGGTGGCTTCGAAGAACGGCTTCTTGTCCACGGTAATGAACTCGACACCCGCAGCCTTGAGCTTCTCTTCGCTGGCGGCGGATTTGGCGTCCCACAGCGCACGCTCTTCCATCTGTGCTTCGCGCGCGACCTTTTTCACCAGCACCTGTTGCTCGGGAGTGAGCTTGTTCCAGGTGGTCTTGGACATCACCACCGGCTCCGGCAGGATCAGGTGGCCGGTCAGGGTGTAGTACTTGGCGCTCTGGAAATGGTTGTGCTCAAGCAAGGTCGGCGGGTTGTTCTCGGCGCCGTCGATCACGCCGGTTTGCAGGGCACTGAAGATTTCCCCGGTGTCCATCGCGATGCCGTTGCCGCCCATGGCGTTCATCATGTCGATGAACAGCGGGTTGCCTTGTACGCGAATCTTCATGCCCTTGAGGTCTTCCAGGCTGCGCACCGGTTTTTTGGTGTAGATGCTGCGCGAGCCGCCGTCCATCCAGGCCAGGGCCACCAGGTTGAAATCGGAGTTGGTGATCTTGTCGAGGATTTCCTGGCCGATCTCGCCGTCGATAATCTTGCGCATGTGTTCATGGTCGCGGAATACGAACGGCATGTTGAATACGTTCACATCCGGTACTACCGGGCCGACGATCCCCAAGCTGACGCGGGTCATCTGCACGGCGCCGATCTGAGCCTGTTCGATTACTTCCTTTTCCGATCCCAGCACGCCGCCGGCGAACATCTTGAAGGTAATGTCGCCATTGCTGGCCTGTTCCAGCTTTTTACCCATGTTCTGCTCGGCGACCACGGTCGGGTAGCCGGCCGGGTGGATTTCGGCAAACTTGATGTCCAGCGCCGAGGCGGGCATGGCCACGCTGAAGGCGAACGGGAGTACGGCAAGAAGCAGCTTGCGTTTGAACGTCATGATGAAACTCCGTGGTTTTTATTATCCGGTTTCGGCCGTGCAAGTGTGGGTGGGGCAGTGGGGCTCAGCCCCGGTAGGCAGGTTCCTCCAGGCCCTTGGTGCCAGGGTTGAGGGCAAATACCCCGCCAGCCAGTGGCTGGTCGCCGAGGTCGATGCCTGCGGGGCGGATCGAGGTGACGTACAGGGTGTCGAGGTTGGCGCCACCAAAGGCGCACATGGCCGGCTTTTTCACCGGCACGCCGAGCGAGCGGTCGAGGCGACCGTCGGGGGTGAAACGGTGGATCTGCCCGGCGTCGTTGCCACAGATCCAGTAGCAGCCATCCTGGTCGACCGCGGCGCCGTCGGGCCGCCCTGGGTAGCCGCGCATGTCGACGAACAGCCGTTTGTTGTGGGGCGTGCCGCTGTCGATGTCATAGTCGAAAGCCCACACCTTCTGCACATTGGGGTGCGAGTCGGACAGGTACATGCGCTTGCCGTCGGGGCTGAACGCCAGGCCGTTGGGCACGATCATGCCGTCCTCCTGCAAGTGCAGGTGGCCTTCGCCGTCATGCCGGTACAGCGCACCCACATGGGCGCCTTGCTGCATGTCCAGCAGCATGGTCCCGGCCCAGAAGCGGCCCTGACGGTCGCAGCGGCCATCATTGAAGCGCATGCCGCCTTGGGCATGTTGCACGCTGGCGATCAGGCGGCTATCCAGGCGGCCATCGGCTTTGGCCTGGATCTGATAGATGCCGCTTTCCATACCTGCCACCCACCCTTGGCCGCTACGGGCAACGCAGGCGAGCATCTCGTCGCCTTGCCAGACTTGGTGCGCGCCATCGGCGGCCTGCCAGCGGTGCAACTGGCGGGCGGGAATGTCGACCCAGTACAGGGCCTGTTCGCTGGGGTGCCACACGGGGCTTTCGCCGGTACCATTACGGGCATCGACGATCAGTTCGCAGTTCATGGCCGTGCCTCCTGGCGAGGGGTCAGTTGAACGGGCCGGCCACGGCGAAAGCGCCGCCCTGGTAGACCATGCTCGGGTCATCGGCGGCGGGTGCCGGTTGGGCCTCCACGGCAGCGCGGAAGGTTTCGGAGCTGTCCTTGGGGGCATAGCCCAGGTGCGCGGCATGGCGGTTGTCCCACCACACGGTGCGATTGTCGGAGGCGCCGTAGACAATGGTGTGGCCAACCCCGGGGGTGAACAGCCCGCGTTCGATCAGCTGCACCAGGTCGTCGTAACTGAGCCAGGTGCAGAGCATGCGCAGGTTCTGTGGCTGCGGGAACGACGAGCCGATGCGAATGCTGACGGTCTCGATGCCGTAGCGGTCAAAGTAGAAGCTTGCCATATCTTCGCCGTAGCACTTGGACAGCCCGTAATAGCTGTCGGGACGGCGCGGCGCGTGAGCGTCGATGCGCTCATCCTGGCGATAGAAACCGATGGTGTGGTTGGAGCTGGCGAAGATGATGCGCTTGACCCCATGCTTGCGCGCCGCCTCGTACACATGGAACACGCCGCAGATATTGGGGCCGAGAATCTCTTCGAAGGCGTGCTCGGTAGAAACCCCGCCAAAGTGGATGATGGCGTCTACGCCTTCGACCAGGGCATGCACCGCAGCCTTGTCGGCCAGGTCACAGGTAATGACTTCTTCATGTGGGCCCGCGGCCGGGGCCATGGGGCTGATGTCAGACAGGCGCAGGACCTCGGCGTAGCCTTGCAGGCGTTCGCGAAGGACCTTGCCCAGGCCGCCTGCGGCTCCGGTGAGCAGCAGGCGATTGAAGGGGGTAGTGGTCATGGCCGGCTCTTGTTGTTTGTTGTTGTAGGTTGTCGTATGACTTGAGTGATTATTGGCGGTGGTTCTGTGTATTGTCAATGAGGCTTGGGCGGCTTTTGCCGGCCTTTTCGCGGGTAAGAAATGCGAAAGGCCTGCGCGGTCGCCCGTAGGAGCGGGTTCACCCGCGAATGGGCCGGCCCTGCTGGCCAATTTCCACCCGCCGTTCACCGTTGCCGCCACCACCGTATTCGCGGGTAAACCCGCTCCTACACATGATCGAGGGTGGACACAGGTCGGTGGTTGGGCGCAGGCCGTCGTAGGAGCGGGTTTACCCGCGAAAGGGCCGGCCCTGCTGGCCAATCCCCACCCGCCATTCACCGTCGCAGCCACCACCGTATTCGCGGGTAAACCCGCAGTTCTTGATCAGAGCAACGACAACGGATAGTTGAAGATCAACCGGTTCTCATCAAACTCGTTATTGCTGTAATCCCGACGAATCGATGAGTTACGCCATTTCACACTCAAATCCTTGAACGCCCCGCTCTGGATCACATACGCAAGCTCCGTTTCACGCACCCACTCCTTGCCATCGGTCACCCCCCCGCTGTGCACATCGCGCCCGCTGATGTAGCGGTTCATCAGGGTCAACCCCGGTACCCCGACGGTGACGAAGTTGAAGTCATGACGCACCTGCCACGAACGCTCGTTGGCATTGTCGAAGCTGGAGTTGTAACTGTCGTTGGCCAAGGTCCCGCCACTGGTGCCGTTCACCCGCATCCAGGTATCACCATCGACTTTCTGCAGCCCCACCCAGAATGTGCTGCCGCCGTACTTGGCCGAGAACATCCCCGAGTAGGTCTTGTTGTCCAGCTGCCCGGCGCGTTCGGAGCCGTCCTCGTCACCATGGAAGTAGCCCAGGTTCGCACCCAGGGTCCAGTCACCCACCGGTTGGCTGTGGCTCAGTTGCAGGTATTGCTGCTGGTACACGTCCTTCAGCACCGCATTCCACAGCCCGACCAGCGTGCGGTCCTGGTTGAACTTGTACTCGCCGCCGACGAAGTTGAAGCGGTCCGACACGCCGCCGCCGTAGCTCATGTCTTCCATGCTCGCGTCGTTACGCGGGCTGTTGCCGCGGAACTGGCCGCCGTACAGGGTCAGCCCGGCGATTTCATTGGAGGTAACCTGCCCGCCACGAAAGGTTTGCGGCAACGAACGTCCGTCGTCCGAACGCAGAATCGGCAGCACCGGCATCCATTCACCGATCTTCAGTTCGGTCCTGGAAATACGCGCCTTGCCCGCCACCGCCAGGCGCCCGTAGTCGTCTGCCGGCTTGCCATCGTCATGGCGTGGCAGCAACGCCGTGCCATAGGTACCGCCACCGCCATCGAGCTTGACCGACCACAGCCCCAGCACATCCACGCCGAAGCCTATTGGCCCTTCTGTGAACCCCGAACGGGCATCGAGAATGAAGCTTTGCGTCCACTCCTCGGCCTTGCTTTGCGGGTTGCTGGGGTTGGTGAAGTTGCGGTTGATGTAGAAGTTGCGCAGCCCGAGGGTGGCCTTGCTGTCCTCGACAAAACCCGCTGCCAGGCTGGTGCCCGGCAGGCCGGCGATAGCCCCGGCGCCAAGCAGGGCGAAGGGTAGGGTGTGGCAGATTTTCATTATTGTTGTGCTCCCTAAGGGTGTGGCAGCCCGTCCACCGGGCACGCGCAAGCGGCCTGCGGCAGGGGCGGGTAGTTAACGGGCCGGTCAGGGCCAGGGGTGAATGCGCGGTAACCGGGCGCTACGTACTGGAAGGTGTACGCGAGCTGGCCGGGCGAAGAGGGGTATGCAACAGGTGTGGGTGCAGCGGGATGGGTGTCGACATGGGTTCGTCCACGGATTGTTGTTTTTGTTATGTGTTGTCGTACAACTGTGGGCGATTATTAGCAAGGGGGAGGAGGGCTGTCAACGGCTGATCGCAGAGCAAATAGGGTACTAGACGCCAAATACTGAGCGGCAGAGGCTCTACCCTGAACGCGCTGCAGACATACTACAACTGCCATGCCACGCATGTACGCGACCTATTGGTAGGAGCGGGCTTTCCCACGAGCACGGGTAAAGCCCGTGCCATCCACCCCATTGGCTGCCTCGCACCGCAAACCGGGGACAGGGTTACAAATGAAATCGAAACAGCGGTGGCTCCATCCCCGAGCCTGCGCTATCTTCAGATCTGGCCTCGACCTTGACCACGTAGACTGGCATGTCCAGTCCCGGCATCCTTGCTGGTGCCGTACCCCTCCTGTCGGCAGGGGCGTCTCCGCAGCGCTTGAGGGTCCAGCTGGATGACCTATAGCCTCGACTTCGATGCCCGTGCATTGAAAGAGTGGAAGAAGCTGCGCGATACCGTGCGTCAGCAGTTCAAGAAGAAACTGGCAGAGGTCCTGCTGAAACCTCGAATCGAGGCAAACCGCCTTCACTCGCTGCCAGATTGCTACAAAATAAAGCTTCGCAGCAGTGGGTACAGGCTGGTCTATCAGGTCATTGACCAAGAGATTGTGGTTTTTGTCGTCGCTGTCGATCGTCGTGAAAGAGACCAAGCTTCGCGGCGGTTCAACGCCTCGATGAACCCGCACAGATCCCCCATCAGCCCAGAGGGCTCATTGCCAAGTCAGGCATACCAGCTTGCCGGATAACCCCGGCAAACTGCGATCTCTGTAGGAGTGGGTTCACCCGCGAAGAGGCCAGCACAGGCAATACAATGCCCGCTAAACCCCATGCATCCGCAGCGCCCGCTCAATTTGCGCTTCTCCACCAGCCCCGGCAACTTCACTTCCCCAGCCAGCAACACCGGTATATCCCGCATCTTCACCCAAGGCTCACTTTTGGCCATCCTGATGGGGGAGCCGTTTCTGACGGGAACGGGATTCCGCTATGTGAGCGTTCTTAAGCGCCGGAAAACGTTATCGCGATGTCCAAAAACAGGCAGTGTCGGCAGCCGTAGGAAACGTCCTATTCTGCTTCTGCCTGGCAATAAAAAGGCTGCCATTTGGCAGCCTTGTTGATGCTCAGCCCGGACAATCAGTCCCAGCTCAACGCACCACCCGTCTGATACTCAATCACGCGCGTCTCAAAGAAGTTCTTCTCTTTCTTCAAGTCCATGATCTCGCTCATCCATGGGAACGGGTTGGTAGTCCCTGGGTACTCTTCCTTCAGGCCGATCTGGGTCAGGCGACGGTTGGCGATGAACTTGAGGTAATCCTCCATCATCGCTGCGTTCATGCCCAATACCCCGCGTGGCATGGTGTCTCGGGCGTATTCGATCTCCAGTTGGGTCCCTTGCAGGATCATCTGGGTCGCTTCTTCCTTCATCGCCGCATCCCACAGGTGCGGGTTCTCGATCTTGATCTGGTTGATCACGTCGATGCCGAAGTTCAGGTGCATCGACTCGTCACGCAGGATGTACTGGAACTGCTCGGCAACGCCGGTCATCTTGTTGCGGCGGCCCATGGACAGGATCTGGGTGAAGCCGCAGTAGAAGAAGATGCCTTCCAGTACGCAGTAGTAGGCGATCAGGTTGCGCAGCAGCTCCTTGTCGGTTTCGACGGTGCCGGTGTTGAATTCCGGGTCGGAGATGGCGCGGGTGTACTTCAGGCCCCAGGCGGCTTTTTTAGCGACCGACGGGATCTCGTGGTACATGTTGAAGATCTCGCCTTCATCCATGCCCAGCGACTCGATGCAGTACTGGTAGGCGTGGGTGTGGATCGCCTCTTCGAAGGCCTGGCGCAGGATGTACTGGCGGCACTCCGGGTTGGTGATCAGGCGGTATACGGCCAGGGCCAGGTTGTTGGCAACCAGCGAGTCGGCAGTGGAGAAGAAGCCCAGGTTGCGCATGACGATGCGGCGCTCGTCTTCGGTCAGGCCGTCCTGGCTCTTCCACAGGGCGATGTCGGCGGTCATGTTGACCTCTTGCGGCATCCAGTGGTTGGCGCAGCCGTCCAGGTACTTCTGCCAGGCCCAGTCGTACTTGAACGGTACCAGCTGGTTGAGGTCGGCGCGGCAGTTGATCATGCGCTTTTCATCCACTGCAACGCGGGCCGAGGAGCCTTCCAGCTCGGCCAGGCCTTCGGCAACGTCGAGGGCGTCGAGGGCAGCCTTTGCACGTTTGACGGCTTCGGAGTCAGAAGCGGTGGCCACACGGGCCTCCAGGGCGGCGGCACCACCGGCGCTGTCGAGCTTGTCGAGGGTGGCGGCGGCAGCGGCCTGCGCAGGGGTGTTGCCTTTGGCGGTTACTTCGCCGTCTTCTTTGTCGAATTCGTCCCAGCTCAGCATGATTTGGCTCCTGCTTGAGGGTCGCCCAGGGGCAACCGGTTGGATTTTAAGAATGTGATGCCTGACGCAAGGCCGTAATGGCGAATGGGCAGCTCGAGAGGCTGACTCTCGTTTACATCTGAATGTGTTCTGGCTTGTACCTGGCCAGGCCTCTGGGAGGGGCCAGGACAATTGAATAGGTGCTCTTTTCAGAGGGCGCAAAGTATACCGGAATTCACCTTCGATCGGGGCGCATGTGTTGCCGGCGAGGGTAACTTTTTCGACCGGTTTGGCGTGCGTCCGTTCACGAAAAAAGGTGGCTTCCTCTACGGGGGGAGAGTGTAGCGCCAACCTATATGTTGTGCCAGTTTAAATTTCAAGGCACATCATATGGTGTTTCTTGAGGGCTTTGTTGGCGAAACCGGCCTCACCGCGGGCTGGACGGGGATGAGGCCAGCCACCACTAGCTACGGTGGGTATACAGCGTTTCGACAATATGTGTCTTGGGGTGCTTGCGTGCCTGTTCCACCGAGGTAAAACGGCCGGTTTCTGCGTTGCGACCAATCTTGCGAGTTGCCGGTTTTTTCCGCGCCATGGGCTTACATCCTTTTTTGAGAGGTCCTGTTCTTTTACCGAGCTGCGTGAACAGTGGGCAAAGGGCAAGGTTTCTCTGAGGCGCGGATACAAAAATGCCGCGCGGGGCACCCGTAGGCACCCCGCACGGCATTCAGGCCTTACTGGCAGGCTTCGCAGTCAGGCTCGTCGATCGCGCAGGCCTTCGGCACTGGCGCAGGGCCTGCTGCCTGGACCGGGGCGCTGTCGCCACCGCTGGAAACGGCGTTGAGCTTGCCGGTGTTGATGGTCGACTTCTCGGTGCTGGTGGCGGCCAGGGCACGGAGGTAGTAGGTGGTTTTCAGGCCACGGTACCAGGCCATGCGGTAGGTCACGTCCAGCTTCTTGCCCGAGGCGCCGGCGATGTACAGGTTCAGCGACTGCGCCTGGTCGATCCACTTCTGGCGACGGGAAGCCGCGTCGACAATCCACTTGGTCTCGACTTCGAACGCAGTGGCGTACAGGTCTTTCAGCTCTTGCGGGATACGCTCGATCTGCTGTACCGAACCGTCGTAGTACTTCAGGTCGTTGATCATGACCGAGTCCCACAGGTCGCGGGCCTTGAGGTCGCGAACCAGGTACGGGTTGATCACGGTGAATTCGCCCGACAGGTTCGACTTCACGTACAGGTTCTGGTAGGTAGGCTCGATCGACTGCGACACGCCGGTGATGTTGGCGATGGTCGCGGTTGGTGCGATGGCCATGATGTTCGAGTTACGAATACCTTTCTGTACGCGGGCACGTACCGGCGCCCAGTCCAGGGTTTCTTCAAGGTTGACGTCGATGTACTTCTGGCCACGGGCCTCGATCAGGATCTGTTGCGAATCCAGCGGCAGAATGCCCTTGGACCAAAGCGAACCCTGGAAGGTCTCGTAGGCGCCGCGTTCATCGGCCAGGTCGCAGGAAGCCTGGATGGCGTAGTAGCTGACCGCTTCCATCGACTTGTCGGCAAATTCGACGGCAGCATCGGAACCGTAAGGAATGTGCTGCAGGTACAGCGCATCCTGGAAGCCCATGATGCCCAGGCCGACCGGACGGTGCTTCAAGTTCGAGTTACGCGCTTGCGGCACCGAGTAGTAGTTGATGTCGATCACGTTGTCGAGCATGCGCACGGCGGTGTTCACGGTGCGTTGCAGCTTGGTGGTGTCCAGCTTGCCATCGACGATGTGGTTCGGCAGGTTGATCGAGCCCAGGTTGCAGACTGCGATCTCGTCCTTGTTGGTGTTCAAGGTGATTTCGGTGCACAGGTTCGAGCTGTGGACCACGCCCACGTGCTGCTGCGGCGAACGCAGGTTGCACGGGTCCTTGAAGGTCAGCCATGGGTGGCCGGTCTCGAACAGCATCGACAGCATCTTGCGCCACAGGTCTTTGGCCTGGACGGTCTTGAACACCTTGATCTTGTTGTACTCGGTCAGGGCTTCGTAGTACTCGTAGCGCTCTTCGAAGGCCTTGCCGGTCAGGTCGTGCAGGTCTGGCACTTCCGAAGGCGAGAACAGGGTCCACTTGCCGTCATCGAAGACGCGCTTCATGAACAGGTCAGGAATCCAGTTGGCGGTGTTCATGTCGTGGGTACGACGGCGGTCATCACCGGTGTTCTTGCGCAGCTCGATGAACTCTTCGATGTCCAGGTGCCAGGTTTCCAGGTAGGCACACACGGCGCCTTTGCGTTTGCCACCCTGGTTGACCGCAACGGCGGTGTCATTGACCACTTTCAGGAACGGAACGACGCCCTGCGACTTGCCGTTGGTGCCCTTGATGTACGAGCCCAGTGCGCGCACAGGGGTCCAGTCGTTGCCCAGGCCACCAGCGAATTTCGACAGCATGGCGTTGTCGTGGATCGCGTGGTAGATGCCCGACAGGTCGTCCGGCACGGTGGTCAGGTAGCAGCTGGACAGCTGCGGGCGCAGGGTGCCGGCGTTGAACAGGGTCGGGGTCGAGGCCATGTAGTCGAACGACGACAACAGGTTGTAGAACTCGATCGCACGGGCTTCCTTGTCCTTTTCTTCCAGCGCCAGGCCCATGGCCACACGCATGAAGAACACCTGCGGCAGCTCGAAGCGCACGCCATCCTTGTGGATGAAGTAGCGGTCGTACAGGGTCTGCAGGCCCAGGTAGGTGAACTGCTGGTCGCGCTCGTGGTTGATCGCCTTGCCCAGTTTTTCCAGGTCGAAGTCGGCCAGGGCCGGGTTCAGCAGCTCGAACTCGATACCTTTGGCGACGTAGGCCGGCAGGGCCTTGGCGTAAAGGTCAGCCATCTCGTGGTGGGTGGCGCTGTCGGCTACATTCAGGAAGCCGAGGCCTTCGGCGCGCAGGGTGTCCATCAGCAGGCGGGCGGTAACGAACGAGTAGTTCGGCTCGCGCTCCACCAGGGTACGGGCGGTCATCACCAGGGCAGTGTTGACATCCTTGATGGCCACGCCGTCGTACAGGTTCTTCAGGGTTTCGCGCTGGATCAGGTCGCCATCGACTTCGGCCAGGCCTTCGCAGGCTTCGCTGATGATGGTGTTCAGGCGGGCCATGTCGAGCGGCGCCAGGCTGCCGTCAGCCAGGGTGATGCGGATGCTCGGGTGCGGCTCGACCACGGCGTCGGTGTTGGCGCGGGTGGCACGCTCCTTGGCGCGCTGGTCACGGTAGATCACGTAGTCGCGGGCAACTTTCTGCTCGCCGGCGCGCATCAGGGCCAGTTCGACCTGGTCCTGGATTTCTTCGATGTGGATGGTGCCACCCGATGGCATGCGACGCTTGAACGTGGCGGTAACCTGCTCGGTCAGGCGCGCGACGGTGTCGTGGATGCGCGACGAAGCGGCGGCGGTACCGCCTTCAACTGCGAGGAACGCCTTGGTGATGGCCACGGTGATCTTGTCGTCGGTGTAAGGGACGACAGTACCGTTGCGCTTGATCACGCGCAGTTGGCCAGGGGCGGTGGCAGCCAGATCCTGGTTGGAATCGGCGGCCTGCGGCACCTTGGCCTGCGGGTTCTCGCGAGTTGTGTCGGTTTGCATGGGTGGGTGTCTCCACAATTTCTA
This sequence comes from Pseudomonas sp. JR33AA, assembly GCF_021378985.1. NCBI lineage: Bacteria > Pseudomonadati > Pseudomonadota > Gammaproteobacteria > Pseudomonadales > Pseudomonadaceae > Pseudomonas > Pseudomonas sp. JR33AA. Next base: position 282,903 of record NZ_JAJSAW010000007.1, on the reverse strand, counting down.
TATTGTTCAGGCGCCCTAGGGGCGCCCACCGTTCCGTCCACTTGCTCGATGGCCCTGCAGGGATGCACAAAGCATGCGCATCCGCCCGCACGGGCGTACCGACTTCGGGACAGACTCAGGAATAAGGGCAATGGCTTGCCGCTCCCTGGCCGAAGTCAAAGGTTTTGGGCGGGGCCCAAAATCTGTTGCTGATGGATGCCAGGGCTGGCCTGCAACACCCATGCCCGAACAAGGCCCTGGAAGGGCTTGCCTCGGTCGCCTCCGCAGGAGCGGTTTGGCTGCTGAAATCACCTGAAGTTCCACCCGAAAAATCGCTTGATCTTGCGGGTTGACTTTTGTGTGTGATTTTGCACGAACCCCTATATCTAGTGGTTCGCTGCGATCGGGATACAAGATAATGCGGTATGGGGGGCTTTGCAAGGCGAGCGCCTGTGGATAAGTTGTGTGTACTTTGTGAGTGAATGGTGGGTATTCGCTGTAGGCCTTGTGCCAAGTGGTTTGCAGTATTTTTCTGCGCCGTGACGCCCTTGGGCAGTTTTTTTCGGGCGCGATCCCTGTCACAAAAAACGGTTCAGTCGAGGGGGCGGTAGGGGGCATGTCTGAAGATCTGGGGGTGCCAGGGAGATCGAGCGTCGCGCGGGCGGCGCTCGATCTCGCAGGCCCCACCCATCTACATTCATACTCTCAGCTGCCCTGACACGATCCCAAGAACAAACAAGGCCAAAGCCATGGACCAAACCCTACCCCGCATCCTCATCGTCGAAGACGACCAGCGCCTGGCCGAGCTGACCGCCGAGTACCTGCAGGCCAACGGCTTCGAGGTCAGCGTCGAGGGCGATGGCGCCCGTGCGGCGCGGCGCATCGTCGACAGCCAGCCCGACCTGGTCATCCTCGACCTGATGCTGCCCGGTGAGGACGGCCTGAGCATCTGCCGCCGGGTGCGCAGCCAGTACCAGGGGCCGATCCTCATGCTCACCGCGCGCAGCGATGAACTCGACCAGGTTCAGGGCCTGGACCTGGGCGCCGACGACTACGTCTGCAAACCCGTGCGCCCACGCTTGCTGCTGGCGCGTATCCAAGCCCTGCTGCGCCGCAGCGAAACCCTGGACAGCAAGCGCCAGCACCTGGCCTTCGGTGCCCTGCGTATCGACAACCGCCTGCGTGAGGCGCACCTGGGCGAGCAGTTGATCGAGCTGACCGGCGCCGAATTCGATCTGCTCTGGCTGTTGGCCAGCAACGCTGGCCGGGTGCTCACCCGCGAACAGATCTTCACCGCACTGCGTGGCGTGGGCTACGACGGCCAGGACCGCTCCATCGATATCCGCATCTCGAAAATTCGCCCCAAGATCGGCGACGACCCGCTTCAGCCACGGTTGATCAAGACCCTGCGCAGCAAAGGCTACCTGTTCGTTGGCGAGGCACCATGAACAATTCGATCTTCCTGCGCGTCTACGGCGGCATGCTGGCCGTGCTGGTGCTGGTGGCCCTGCTTGGCGTGCTCAGCCTGCACCTGGTCAACGAAGTACGTGCAGCCCAGCATCGCGAGGGCCTGGCCCAGGGCACCTTCAGCCTGATGGCCGACAACCTGGCAATGCAGAATGAAACCCAACGCAAGCGTTCGCTGCTGATCTGGGAACGCCTGCTTGGCGTGCCGTTGGCGCTACAGCCGATGAGCGCACGCAGCCTTGACGGTGGCCAGCGGGCGCGCCTGTACCGTGGCCTGGTGGTGGTCGAGAAAATTGGCCCGCATGCGGCGCAAGTGCTACGCAAGGTGGGCCAGGAAGACCTGATGCTGGTCGCGCAGATCAAACAGATCAGCGAGCAGTTGGCGCGGGCCACCCTCTATCTATTGGCCGACGAACTGGTGCGCTACCCGGTGACCGAACAGCAGCAGCGCCTGGCACAGATCAAGCAGGAAAAGGGCTTCGGCTTTGGCGTTGCCTTGCAACGTATCGAGCGGGTCAGCCTGGACGATGACCAGCGGCGCCGCGTGGAGGAGGGCGACACGGTGATGGCGCTGGGCAAGGATGGTGACTCGATCCGGGTGTTCGCCGGGCTGACGGGCTCGCCATGGGTACTGGAAATCGGCCCACTGTACCAGCTCAACCCTTACCCGCCGCAGTTGCTGATCCTGATCGCCTTCCTTGGTCTGTGCCTGATCGGCCTGGTGGTCTACCTGCTGGTGCGCCAGCTGGAGCGTCGTGTGTCGGGCCTGGAGATTGCTGCCACGCGCATCGCCCAGGGCAGCCTGGATACCCGCGTGCCGGCCGGCGACGCCGACTCGGTAGGACGCCTGGCTGCAGCCTTCAATGGCATGGCCGAGCACCTGCAGCGTTCGCTGACCATGCAGCGCGAGCTGGTGCGAGCGGTGTCCCACGAGCTGCGCACGCCGGTGGCGCGCCTGCGCTTTGGCCTGGAGATGATTGAAAGCGCCACGACTGAACAGATGCGGGCAAAGCACCTGGCGGGCATGGACGGGGATATCCAGGACCTCGACAAGCTGGTCGACGAGATGCTGACCTACGCCCGCCTGGAGCAGGGCGCACCGGCCTTGAAGTTCCAGCGGGTCGATCTGGATGCCTTGCTCGATCGGGTGATCGAAGAGCTGGCACCTTTGCGTGCCGAGGTGCGGGTGGTGCGTGGCGACTGCCAGGGTGCCGATGCTGAAGGCGCCTGGGTCGAGGCCGAGGCGCGCTACTTGCACCGGGCTTTGCAGAACCTGGTCGGCAATGCCATGCGTCATGCCGAGGGCGAAGTGCGCCTGAGCTATCAGCTGGGCCAGCAACGTTGCCGCATCGATGTGGAGGATGACGGCCCGGGGATCCCCGAGGGCTACTGGGACCGCATCTTCACGCCCTTCACCCGCCTTGACGACAGCCGCACCCGCGCTTCGGGCGGGCATGGCCTGGGCTTGTCGATCGTGCGGCGGATCATCTACTGGCACGCGGGCCGGGCCACGGTGGGCCGCAGCGAGGTGTTGGGTGGCGCTTGCTTCAGCCTGAACTGGCCACGGCAGCAGGCACCGCTGTAAAAATCAGACGCTGACCAGGCTGAGCAAGTGGCCGTCCTGCAGGCAGAACTGGCCTTGCAGCTCTGCGCCTTGCTGCCACTGCGGTGACAGGTCGGTGAGCAGGCGCAGGCGCGCCAGCCCTTGCGCGGACCAGTCGAGCACTTCTGCGTGTTCGAAGTAGAAGCGTTGGCGAGTCAGCGGGTAGAGGGTCTTGAACAAGCTTTCCTTCAGCGAGAACGTCAGGGTGACCGTAAGCCCGAGCTGGCGGCGGTCCAGGCGTTCGAGCTCTGCCGGAACAAGGATTTCGCCCATCAGCCGCTCGGCGCGTTCGTCATCCAGCAAGGCTTCCTGATCCAGGCCCAGGCCTTGGCAGCTACCCTCGGCGGCGACCACCGCGGCGGCCCAGCCCTTGCCGTGTGTGATCGAGCCATGAATACCGGCGGGCCAGATGGGCGAGCGGTCTTCGTGGGTGCCGGGCACGTAGTCGCGGCCGTCCAGGCGCTGAAGGGCGGCACGGGCACATACGCGACCGGCCAGGTACTCGGCCTGGCGCTTGGCCACCGAGCGCAGCAGGCTGGCGCTGGGCACGATACCGGCGCGCTGGAAGTCGTCGGTTGCCAGGTGGGCAGGGTCGAAGGCGCAACTGGCCAGCACCGCGCCCGGCAATGGGCGGGGCAGGGGCCAGTGGTGCCGGAGTGGAGCGCAGCAGGCGGGCAGAGTATTCATGGGGGCTATTGTGCCAGCTGTACAGGCGCTGTTACATCCCAGAGCGGTGGATGGCACGGGCTTCGCCCGTTTCCACATTGGGCTCGGTAACCCTTATTTGAACACCTTCTTGAAGAACGCCTGCATATCCGCCCAGGAACGCTCGTCCGCTGTCTTGTTATAGCCAATGTCCGGCCCCCCGTGTTCACCGTGGCTCAGCCGATCGGCATCGGGGTTGGTGAACCCGTGCTTGGCCCCTTCAATACTGACGAACTGGTAGTTGACCTTGGCCGCATCCATCTCGGCCTTGAACGCCTCCACCTGCTGTGGGGTGACCATGCTGTCCGCCGTACCATGCTCGACCAGGATATCGGCCCGTACCACGCCAGGTTTTGCCGGGGTCTGGGTGGCCAGTGCGCCATGGAAGCTCACCACGCCATCGAGCTTTTCTCCCCGGCGCGCAGCATCGAGCACCACCTTGCCGCCAAAGCAGTAGCCGACAGCGCCCAGTTGATGCTTGTTCACATTCGGCTGCTTTTTCAACAATTCCAGGCCCGCATCGAAGCGCGCTGCTGCCGCGGCCGGGTCCTTCATCGCCTCGGCCATGAATGCCTGGGCATCCTGCGGATGCTCGGTGTGCTTGCCATCGCCGTACATGTCGATGGCCAGTGCCTTGTAACCCAGGGCAGCGAGATCTCTCGCACGGCGCTTGGCGTAGTCGTTCAGGCCCCACCATTCATGTACCACAACGATGCCTGGGCGTTTGCCGTCCAGCGCATCATCGTAGGCGTAGTAGCCGACGAGGCGGTTGCCATCGTTGTCCTGATAAGGAATCTCACGGGTCACTACCGCCGCTTGGGCGAGGGCGGCGCTGCACATCAGGGTCAGGGCCAGCAGGGCTCGCATGTTCACTACTCCTTGTTTTGCCATCGGTTCGTTCAGCCGGGGTTCAGCCAGGGTTCAGTCGCGGTTCAGGGTGCCCTGATTACTCTAGCTTCCAGACCGAAACAGCGCACCCAACTGGAGTACCCAGCCATGAAAACCTTCAATACCCTGCTTGCCGCCATGGCCGTCTGTGCCGCTGGCATTACCACCGCCCAGGCCGCGGACGACAACTTCGCCAGCCTCACCTACGGCCAGACCAGCGACAAAGTCCGCAAGTCCGGCCTGCTGCAACGCAACACCGACCACCTCAATGCCGACGGTATCATCGGCAAGGACGATACCTGGGGCGTGCGTCTGGGCAAGATCAACGACCAGGGCCGCTACTACATGACCTATGACAATGTCTCTGGCGACCACAGTGGCCTGAAGTTGCGCCAGGAAAACCTGCTTGGCAGCTACGACCTGTTCCTGCCGGTGGGCGATACCACCAAGCTGTTCGGTGGTGGCAGCCTGGGTGTGACCAAGCTTACCCAGGACTCGCCAGGCGCCAGCCGGGACACTGACTACGGGTATGCCTACGGCTTGCAGGCCGGTGTGATCCAGGACATCACCGACAAGGCCTCGGTCGAACTGGGCTACCGTTACCTGCGCACCAATGCCGCGACCGAGGTGGGCGCACAGGGCGGGCCGAAGGACGGTACCCTGCGCCTGACCAGCAGCGCGCAGACCTATCTGGCAGCAAGTTACAAGTTCTGACGAACGCGCCGCGTTATCCTGTACCGGGTTCTTCGCGTGCGTGCCCGCGAAGAACCCGGTACAGGCAATACACATAAGGAGCTGCACATGAAACTGCTGGTGGTCGAGGACGAAGCCTTGCTTCGCCATCACCTCTACACCCGCCTGGGCGAAAGCGGCCATGTGGTCGAGGCGGTCGCTGATGCCGAAGAGGCGTTGTACCAGGCTGAGCAGTACCACTTCGACCTTGCCATCATCGACCTGGGCCTGCCCGGTATCAGCGGCCTGGAGCTGATCACGCGCCTGCGCAGCCAGGACAGGACCTTCCCCATTCTCATCCTCACAGCCCGTGGCAACTGGCAAGACAAGGTCGAGGGCCTGGCTGCCGGTGCCGACGACTACCTGGTCAAGCCGTTCCAGTTCGAGGAACTTGAAGCTCGGCTCAATGCCCTGTTGCGCCGCTCCAGTGGTTTCACCCAGTCGACCATCACCGCTGGCCCCTTGGTGCTTGACCTCAACCGCAAGCAGGCCACCCTCGACGAGCAAGCCTTGGCCCTGACTGCCTACGAATACCGCATCCTCGAATACCTCATGCGCCATCACCAGCAGGTGGTGGCCAAGGATCGCCTGATGGAGCAGTTGTACCCAGGTGACGAAGAGCGCGACCCCAATGTCATCGAAGTGCTGGTTGGCCGCCTGCGCCGTAAGCTTGAAGGCGAGCGCGGCTTCAAACCCATCGACACGGTGCGTGGCCTGGGCTACCTGTTCACCGAGCGCTGCCGATGATCCGCTCGCTGCGGGTGCGCCTGATGCTGGCCGCCGCAGTGTTGGCGCTGCTGTTCATGCTGGCGCTGTTGCCGGCCTTGCAGAAGGCCTTCAGCCTGGCTCTGCAGGAATCGATCGAGCAGCGTCTGGCCTCTGATGTGACCACGCTGATTTCCGCTGCGCGTATCGAGCATGGCCAGCTGCAGATGCCGACACTGCTGCCGGACGAGCGCTACAACCTGCCCTACACAGGCCTGCTCGGCTATATCTTTGACCGCGACGGCAAACTGGTCTGGCAGTCGCGTGCCACCGCCGACCGGCACATCAACTACCAGCCTCGCTATGACGGGCGCGGCAACGAGTTCGACCGCATTCACCAGTCCGATGGTGAAGAGTTCTTCGTGTACGACGTCGAGATAAAGCTGCTGGGCGGGCAAAGCGCCGCCTACAGCATTGTCGCTCTGCAGCCCGTGAGCGAGTACAAGGCCACGCTCAATGGCCTGCGCGAAAAGCTCTACCTGGGGTTCGGCGCTGCATTGCTGGCGCTCATGGTGTTGTTGTGGGCAGGCCTGACCTGGGGGCTGCGCTCGTTGCGACGTCTGAGCCACGAACTGGATGAAGTGGAATCAGGTGCGCGTGACGGCCTGAGCGGCGAGCACCCACGCGAGTTGCTGCGCCTGACCCGCTCGCTCAACCGTCTGCTGCGCAGTGAGCGTGAGCAGCGTACGCGCTACCGTGATTCGCTGGACGACCTGGCGCACAGCCTGAAGACGCCGCTGGCGGTGCTGCAGGGTGTGGGTGAAAGCTTGCAGCAGCGCAGCGGCGAGCGCGAGCAGGCGCGGGTGCTGCAAAGCCAGATCGAGCGCATGAGCCAGCAGATCGACTACCAGCTGCAACGCGCGAGCCTGCGCAAGAGTGGCCTGGTACGCCACAGCGTATTGCTGCGGCCGTTGCTCGACAGCCTGTGCAGCACCTTGGCCAAGGTTTACCGGGAAAAACACGTGGACGTGGTGCTGGAGTTGCCGGACGCGGCGCAGGTACCGATGGAGCAGGGCGCGTTGCTGGAAATGCTTGGCAACCTGCTGGAGAACGCCTACCGGCTGAGCCTGGGCCAAGTGCGGGTGAGCCTGATGAAGGCGCCGGGGTATCTGACCTTGTGCATCGAGGACGATGGGCCGGGCGTGCCCGCCGACCAGCGTGAACGCATTCTGGAGCGTGGGGAGCGGCTGGACAGCCAGCACCCGGGGCAGGGCATAGGCTTGGCAGTGGTCAAGGATATCGTAGACAGCTATGACGCCGAGCTGAGCCTTGGCGATTCGCCGCTGGGGGGCGCTGCGTTCAGGATCACCTTCAACCTGGATTGATTCATAGCCTGTGCCAGCCCGTTCGCAGGTCAATCCGCGAATGGGCCGGCACAGCCAATCCACAAAGGGCGGTTTTCCGCCATTGCTCCTTGTACAAATTCCGCCATCGGGCGGAAATCCGCCAATCCGCCCCCGGGATATCGCCCTGTCGTTGGGCATTTATCCCTAGCGAATAAAGGCTTTGCACCCTTCATGGGCATTTTGGCACCACCCTTGCTATTGATCCTCGCAGAGGCCTGCCCAGGCAGCTCGAACACAACGACAAATCCCTCCAAGTGCAGGAGGGTTAGCGATTCAGGTGCCCCATCACCCTGGGAAGGGTGAACCGGCACACTTGAGGATAATTAGCCATGACGACACGTCAGCCGCTGTACAAATCCCTGTATGTCCAGGTGTTGGTCGCCATCACCATCGGCATCCTGCTCGGCCACTTCTACCCGGAAACGGGCGTTGCCCTCAAACCCCTGGGTGACGGCTTCGTCAAACTGATCAAGATGGTCATCGCCCCGATCATCTTCTGTACCGTGGTCAGCGGCATTGCCGGCATGCAGAGCATGAAGTCGGTCGGTAAAACCGGCGGCTACGCGTTGCTGTACTTTGAAATCGTCTCCACCATCGCCCTGATCATCGGCCTCGTCGTCGTCAACGTGGTCAAGCCAGGCGCTGGCATGCACATCGACGTCAGCACCCTGAACGCCAGCAGCGTGGCTGCCTACGCCGCTGCCGGCGCGCAGCAGACTACCGTCGGCTTCCTGCTTAACGTCATCCCCAATACGGTCGTCGGCGCCTTCGCCAACGGCGACATCCTGCAAGTGCTGATGTTCTCGGTGCTGTTCGGCTTTGCCCTGCACCGCCTGGGCAGCTACGGCAAGCCGGTACTGGACATGATCGACCGCTTCGCCCACGTCATGTTCAACATCATCAACATGATCATGAAGCTGGCCCCGATCGGCGCTTTCGGCGCCATGGCATTCACTATCGGCCAGTACGGTGTTGGCTCGCTGGTGCAGTTGGGCTACCTGATGGCCTGCTTCTACATCACCTGCCTGTTGTTCGTGCTGGTGGTGCTGGGTGGTATCTGCCGTGCCCACGGCTTCAGCGTGATCAAGCTGATCCGCTACATCCGTGAAGAACTGCTGATCGTGCTGGGTACTTCGTCCTCGGAATCGGCCCTGCCACGCATGCTGGCCAAGATGGAGCGCCTGGGTGCCAAGAAATCGGTCGTGGGCCTGGTTATCCCGACTGGCTACTCGTTCAACCTGGACGGTACCTCGATCTACCTGACGATGGCTGCTGTGTTCATCGCTCAGGCCACTGACACCACCATGGACATCACTCACCAGATCACCCTGCTGCTGGTGCTGCTGGTGGCTTCCAAGGGTGCTGCTGGCGTTACCGGGTCGGGCTTCATCGTGCTGGCCGCGACCCTCTCGGCTGTTGGCCACCTCCCGGTTGCCGGCCTGGCGCTGATCCTAGGCATCGACCGCTTCATGTCCGAAGCCCGCGCCCTGACCAACCTGGTGGGCAACGCCGTTGCTACCGTGGTAGTGGCCAAGTGGGTCAAGGAAATGGACAACGACAAGCTGGCTTCGGAACTGGCCTCCGGGGGTGCGCCGCTGGTCGATACCCGCCCGACGGACGACCTGGGTGTGGCTGAAGGCCCGGCTCGTTGATAGCTGGCTGAAATGAAAAAGGCGACCAAAGGTCGCCTTTTTCGTGTTTGCGCGGTCCCTTGTGGAAGCGGCCTTGCGTCGCGAATGGGCTGCGCAGCAGCCCCAAGATTTCAGCCATCCAATGTCGCCCCCACAGGGCGGTGCGGTGGCCCTCAGCCCAGTACCACCTCCAACACCCGGATGACGTCCGGCTGTGGGTAATGCCACCTTACTTGCACATCCCAGAACTTCACCCCATACACCCGTTCGGCCGGTGGTATCTGGTAGGCCGGCCGTGGGTCCTGCGCCAGGCATTGCTCAATCAGTTGCACCAGCGGCTCATTCAGACGCAGCGCATGCTCGCGGGCCTGGAGCAGGGCGGTGTCCGCCCACTGCACGGCAATGGCCACGGGCGCTGCGTTGGCCATCTGGTTGCTGGCGCCAGCGATGCTGTCGGCATAGGGCACATACGGCTTGATGTCCAGCACCGGCGTGCCGTCGAGCAGGTCGATCCCGGACAGCAGCAGGCGCCCGGGCTCCACGCCCTCCAGGCGTACCACCGACTGGCCGATGCCGTTGGGCCGGTGGGTGGCACGGGTGGCGAACACCCCCATGCTCTTGTTGCCGCCCAGGCGCGGAGGCCGCACTTTCAGGCGTGGTTTTTCCTCCAGTGCCTGGTGGAACAGGAATAGCAGCCACACATGGCTGACCTGCTCCAGGCCTTCGACCGCCTCACCTTGATCGAACGGCGGCAACAGTTCGAGTACGCCCCGGGCGGCAGGCGCCAGCTGCGGCTGGCGCGGAATGGCGAACTTTTCCTTGAAACAGGAGTGGACGATGCCGACCGGTACAACCGTATGCTGCATGGCCACTCAGCCGCGCACGCGCAGGGTCAGGCCCTTGAGGAAGTTGCGCAGCAACTGGTCGCCACACGGGCGGTAGTTGTCGTGGCCAGCCTTGCGGAACAGTGCGCTGAGCTCAGGTTTGCTGACCGGGAAGTTGACCGACTTGAGAATCGCGTGCAGGTCGTCTTCCTTGAGCTCAAAGGCCACACGCAGCTTCTTGAGGATCAGGTTGTTGGTTACCGGCAGCTCGATCGGTTGTTGCGGGCGGCTATCGTCTTTGCCTCGGCGGTAGACCACCAGGCCATCAAGGAAGTGCGCCATCACCCGTTCCGGGCAGCGCACAAAGCCTTCCTCTTCTTCTTTTTTCAGATAGGTGGCCAGCACCAGAGGATGCACTTCGAGACCAGAAAGCCCAATGATCTCGGCCATCTTGGCGTCGTTCACCTTGAGCATGTAGCGCAGGCTGCGCAGGACGTCGTTGTGGTTCATTGCAGCAGAATCCTGTTCAGGTGCCGCGCGTTCCGGCGCGGCGCATTGCTTAGAAACGTTCGGAGGTAGCCACGTAGCGCCATTGGCCCAAGGGCAGCTTGCCCATCGACACACCACCCAGGCGAATGCGTCGCATGCCTAACAGCTCCAGGCGCAGGTAGGCGCATAGCTCGGAAATCTGCCCTGGTTGTGGGTTTTTCAACACCATGCGCAGGTGGGTCTCGTTCTGCCAGCTGGCCTTGGCCTTAGGCAACTCGCGGTCATTGCGCATGGCCCCACGCGCCAGGCGCTCCAGCGCCTGAGGGGTGGTTTCGCCGCGCACTTCGATGATGAACTCCTGCTCCAGGCGACGCAGGTCGGCCTCGATCTTGCGGGATACCCGCCAGTCCTGGGTAAACACCTGCAGGCCGCTGGCGCCACGCTCCAGCGGTGCCACGCAGGCCTGCCGGGCAAAATGCCCGTGCAGGGCGCGCACGCCTTCGCGGTGAGCTTCGCTGAGGCTGCCCATGTTCATGCTGGCGCGGGCGTCTTCACTGTCCATGCCGGCTGGCTGGTTCAGCAGCAGGGTCACCGGCTCCAGTGTTTCGGCACGGGCGCCCGGCAGCAACTCGACGCGCTGTTGCTCAACCTTGAACTGCGGCTGCTCGACCACCACGCCATCGACCGTTACCCAGCCTCCTTCAATGTACTGCTCGGCCTCGCGGCGGGAGCAGCCGAGCTGCTCGATGAGGCGTTTGGACAGGCGGACGGGTTCGGACATGGGGTAATTCGCAAGGCAGGGAAAGTCCTCCATTGTACCTGCCTGTAAGCGGTAGATGATGGGAATCTGTGTCAGATGCGCCATTTTGGACACACAGCGCGGCACATTCAGGCGCCGCCTCAAGGTAGTGTGCGCATTAGCCTCATGTGCAGCAGAGGATAGGGCTGGCCCAGGCCGTCGGTTTCCGAACGGCCGATGACCTCGAAACCTTCATGCAGGTAGAAGCCCAACGCTTTCGGGTTCTGTTCGTTGACGTCAAGGTACTCGGCATTCAGTTCGCTGATGGCATAGCGCAGCAGGCGCTTGCCTACCCCTTGGCCACGGTAGCCAGGTGCGACGAACAGCATGTCCACCCGCCCGTTGGCGACACCGGCGAAACCACAGATGCGCTGGCGGTCCTTGCAGCAGATCAGCATCACTGCGTCGAGGTAGCGGCGCAGCACATGTTCACGCAGTAGCAGGATATAGCCCTCTGGCAGAAAATCGTGGGTGGCGCGTACTGAATCCTCCCACACTTGTACCAGCTCGCTGTAGTCGCACACGCGCGGGGTTTGCAGCGTCAGTAGCGCGGGCATGCCGGCGTTCCTCTGGGGGCGATAGGGAAAACATAGCAGGCCAACCACCGGTCGGCTTGTTCGCTTAGCGCTTGAGACCTGGGGAGTGACGGTCTATTAATTAAGCGTGGGAAAAAATCCCACGTAAAAATAAGTTCTATCTGAAACAAGCCTACTGACTGATTTGGCGTTCTCGTGGCGAAGACCTGGAGACGGACTATGCAAATCCACCTGCTGTACAAGAAGGCGTTACTCGCGGCTGCTGTAGCTGGCGTGCTGTCGATGTCCATTGCCTTGATCCCTGACTCGATTTCTCATGACTCCAGCGCCTACGCGAAAGATGGTGGCGGTGGCGGTGGCGGCGGCCATGGTGGCGGTGGAAGTGGCGGCGGCGGTGGCCATGGTGGCGGTGGAAGTGGCGGCGGCGGTGGCCATGGTGGCGGTGGAAGTGGCGGCGGCGGTGGCCACGGTGGTGGTGGAAGTGGTGGTGGCGGTGGCCATGGTGGCGGCGGAAGCGGAAGTGGTGGCCACGGCAGCGGCGGTGAGGGTGGTGGCCATGCCGGCAACAGTGGCAGTGGCCACGACGGTAATTCAAACGCTGGGCGCAGCAGCAACCATGCAGAAGCGGGTGACGATCATGGCAATCACGTGGGGGGGGAACCCGGGGATGATCATGGTAATCATGTCGGCGGTGAGCCTGGCGATGATCACGGCAATCATGTTGGTGGTGAACCGGGGGATGATCACGGCAACCATGTGGGTGGCGAACCGGGGGATGACCACGGAGTTCATGCCGGCGGCGAGGCCGGGGATGACAACAGCAGAAGCTGATTGGCGCTAACCCGAAGTGGCCCATACAAAACCCAGCGGAGGGGTTTTGTATGAGCAGGTTCTGGCCTGTCTTGCCTTTGTCACGTCATTTCCAATGAGTGCTGAAAGCTTTTTCCTCGTCCATGCCGGGATATGATTGCGGTTTACGTGGGATTTATTCCCGCGTCTTATACTGGGTGCCTCTGTCAAGGAAAGCCCTCGATGCAATCGCCTGTCTTACCCCCGTCGATGCTAAGTGCGCTGCGGCGTGTGATGCGCCCGTTGGTGCGCCTGATGCTGCGCAAGGGGGTCACCTACACGATGTTCACCGACCTGCTCAAGGAGGTGTTCGTCGATGTGGCCCATCGCGAGTTTCGCCTGAACGACACCGCGCCAACCGATAGCCGCATCAGCCTGCTTACCGGGGTCCATCGTAAAGATGTCCGGCGGCTGCGTAATGAGGGTGACGCTGCAGTTGCGGCCCTGCCGGATAACATCACGCTAGGTGCACAACTGGTCAATGTATGGACCAACACCCCCCCATTCTGCTCGGCACCCGGCCAGGCGAGGGCGCTTGCGCGACTAGCCAGTGTGGGGGGCGATTGCTCCTTCGACGCCCTGGTCGCCAAGGTCAGCACCGATATCCGCGGCCGGGTGGTGCTGGACGAATGGTTGCGCCTGGGCGTCGTGCGGCTCGATGAGCAGGATTGCGTGCACTTGGAAGCCCATGCATTCGTGCCACAGAAGGGCTTTGATGAAAAGGCTGCGTACTTCGGCCATAACCTGCATGACCATGCCTGCGCGGCGGTACACAACCTCAGCGGCGAAGGCCAGCCATTTTTTGAGCGTAGCGTGCACTACGATGCCTTGAGCCCGGCCAGCGTCGAGCATTTGCGCGAGGTGGTAGCCAAGGATGGCATGCAGACACTACTTGCCTTCAGCCGGCTTGCAGCAGCGTTGGAGAGCGCTGATGAGCCCGCTCGCGAACAACGTCAGCGCATCACTGTCGGGCTTTATTTCTACACTGAAGCTACCGATTCCGATCCGTCGAAGACACCCAGCCCATGACACTTCCTGTGCGCTACCTCAGTGCTGTCATGTTTGCCCTGGTTTTCGGGTGGAACCTGATGGCCCCGGCCGAGGTGTCCGCAGCGCCGGTATGTGTCAGCCGTGACGAGATGGGTATGGCCGGTGCCGCAGGCCTGCAGTTTCCCGGCGGCATGGGCGGCACCGGTGTGCGCACTGAAAACGGCGGCGTCGGTGGCACCGGTGCCCCAGTCCGGCAACGCCCTGGTGGTACAGGCGGCACAGGCGCGGTGGCGGACGGTGTGGACGGCACCTACTTTGATCAGCGCCACGGGGGTGTAAAGGGTAGCGGTACGCCGACCCTGCGCCCGGGTGGTACTGGGGGGACGGGCATCGTCGGTACCATAACCGGATTCGCCTCGATCTGCGTCAATGGCATGGAAGTGCACTACGGCAAGGACGTACCGGTGAGTGAGAACGGTGCGCCTGCCAGCAGTGGTCACCTGGCGATCGGGCAGGTGGTGGCGGTGGAGGCATTCGCCACCCAGCGCGGCCTGCAAGCGGGGCGCATTTCGATCCTCAACGTCTTCGAAGGGCCGTTGACGGCGCTGCCCAATGCTTCGGCTCCCCTGCGGGTCATGGGCCAACCTGTGCGGCTGGCCGCTGGTGCGCGGGTAGCTGAAGGGTTGCGCCCAGGTGAGCCTGTGAGGGTCAGTGGCCTGCGCGATGCCCGGGGAGAAGTCGTGGCGACCCGTATCGAACGGGCACCGGGGTTGAGGGAGGCCAGCGCCATCGGCGCGGTTGATCGCACTGGCAGCCTTCAGGGGTTGAAGTTGGGTACCCGTGTGGCGCCTGCACGCGAAGTGCTGGTGCGCGGGCAGTGGACCGGGCGCCAGCTTGAAGTGGCGCAAACCCGTCCAGACCCGAGCCTGCCTTTTGCAGGTCGTGTCCAGCAGGCGGTGGTTGAAGGGCTGGTACAGCGCACACAAGCTCGGCAATTGGTGGTCGCAGGTCTCAATGTGACATTGGGGCAGGGCACCGTAATTGTCGGGCAGCAGCCAGCGGCGTTGGCGCTTGATCAACGTGTGCGCGTGAGCGGCGTGCTCAAGGGTACTCACGAGCTGCGGGCAACCCGCGTGGAACTCCAGGACGACCGTGTCGACAATCCTGACAGAAGCCAGTCGGGGCACGGTGGTGAGCGTGACAGCAGCAGCTCCGGCGGCTCCAGCAGCGGTCATGGCGCAAGCGATGGGACCAACGACCGCGATGAAAACAGCGATGATCACAGTGGGCGCAGTGCTGTTGACGGCGCCAGTGACCATGGCAGCGATGACAAGTCGGGAAGGTCGGCACACCTCGACGCATTGGAGCAATCGGAGCGCAGCAATAGCGGAGGCTCCGATCGTGTTGAGAAGGTCGAGGTCGAAAAAACCGGAAAGGTCGAAAAGGTAGAGAAGGTCGAAAAACCCGAGAAGGTCGAGAAGGTCGAGAAGCCCGAGAAGCCCGAGAAGCCCGAGAAGCCCGAGAAGATCGAGAAGGTCGAAAAAGTCGAAAAAGTCGAAAAAGTCGAAAAAGTCGAAAAAGTCGAAAAAGTCGAAAAAGTCGAAAAGCCTGAACGGGTCGAAAAGGTCGAAAAGGTCGAAAAGGTCGAAAAGGTCGAAAAGGTCGAAAAGGTCGAGAAGGTCGAGAAGGTCGAGAGAGTCGATAAGGTGGAGTTACCAGAGAAAGTCGAAAAGGTAGAGAGGCCGGAAAAGGCAGAGACGGTGGAAAAAGTCGAGCATCCAGAGCGATCCGGGCGTTAGCAAACTAGGCTGGGTAAGTCTGACCATGCTTCCCGAAAGAGTACTGAGTTGCAAATGAGACCCACGCTCCCTCTTTTCGCCTGTTTGCTCTCGTGCACCTGCGTGTCGGCATTGGCCGATACCTTCAGTGCCGCCATTGGCATGGACTATTCAAGTGGCGACTATGGTACCGGCACCACTTCGGAAATCTGGTATTTGCCGGTGGTCGGCAAGTTTGAGAGCGGCCCCATGACCTACAAGGTTACCGTGCCTTGGTTGCGTATCACCAACCCCGAAGTCGGCCCCAACGGTGACCCCTTGCCCGGTGGTTGCCGAGACGTGGAAAGCGGGTTGGGGGACACGGTTGCCAGCGCCGCCTATGCACTGCTCGATGGCCGTGACGGCGGCCTGATGCTGGACCTGATCGGCAAGGTCAAATTCCCTACCGCCGATGAAGACCAGTGTCTGGGCACCGGCCAGTACGACTACACCACCCAGGTCGACATAACCAAGGGCTTTGGCCCGGTCACCGGTTTCGCGACACTGGGTTGGAAGAAGTTCGGAGACCCGCCCGATAGCGACTTCGACGACCCGATGTTTGCCAGTCTCGGTTTTGCCCTGCCGGTGGCGGTCGGTACTTCGGCCGGCGCCTCTTACGATTGGCGGCAGAAAGTGGTCTCGACCGGGGCGCAGATCAAGGAGCTCACCCTGTTCCTCACCCACAAGCTCAACCAGCAGTGGAAAGTCCAACTCTATGCAGTCAAAGGCTTCTCGGATGCCAGCCCGGATGCCGAGGGCGGCCTGATGTTGTTTCACACGTTCTGACAAAAAGCCCCTGCGCCGGTCATTCCCATGGAGAACGCCGGGGCAGGGGCTTTGCAGGCTTCAGCTGTTTTAGACGGGTTCAGCCCACAGATCGTATTCGTCGGCATCCACCACACGGCAACGCACTTTGTCGCCTGGCTTGAAACCATGGTCGCCATCGATGAACACGCTGCCGTCGATTTCCGGTGCATCGAAGAAGCTGCGGCCAACCGAACCTTGTTCCTCGACTTCGTCGATCAGCACGTCGATTTCCTTGCCGATGCGCAATTGCAGGCGGGCCGCACTGATGGCCTGCTGGTGGGCCATGAAGCGGTCCCAGCGCTCTTGCTTGACGTCGTCCGGGACTTCTTCCAGGCCCAGGTCGTTGGCCGGGGCGCCTTCTACCGGCGAGTACTGGAAGCAGCCCACGCGGTCGAGCTGGGCTTCGGTCAGCCAGTCCAGCAGGTACTGGAAGTCTTCCTCGGTCTCGCCCGGGAAGCCGACGATGAAGGTGGAGCGGATCACCAGCTCAGGGCATTGCTCGCGCCAGTTCTTGATGCGTGCCAGGGTGCGGTCTTCGAAGGCAGGGCGCTTCATCGACTTGAGCACTTTCGGGCTGGCGTGCTGGAACGGGATGTCCAGGTACGGCAGGATCTTGCCGGCAGCCATCAGCGGGATCACGTCGTCAACGTTCGGGTAAGGGTACACATAGTGCAGGCGCACCCAGGCGCCCAGGCTGCTCAGTGCTTCGCACAGCTCAAGCATGCGGGTCTTGACCGGGCGGCCGTTCCAGAAGTCGGTCTTGTACTTGACGTCGACGCCGTAGGCGCTGGTGTCCTGGGAAATCACCAGGATTTCCTTGACCCCGGCCTTGACCAGGCGCTCGGCCTCACTCAGCACTTCACCCACCGGGCGGCTGACCAGCTTGCCGCGCATCGACGGAATGATGCAGAAGCTGCAGCTGTGGTTGCAGCCTTCGGAGATCTTCAGGTAGGCATAATGGCGCGGGGTCAGCTTGACGCCCTGTGGCGGCACCAGGTCGATCAGCGGGTTGTGGTCCTGACGCGGCGGGACCACTTCGTGAACGGCGTTGACGACCTGCTCGTACTGCTGCGGGCCAGTGACCGACAGCACGCTTGGGTGCACGTCACGGATGCTGCCTTCTTCGACGCCCATGCAGCCGGTGACGATCACCTTGCCGTTTTCCTTGATCGCTTCGCCGATCACTTCCAGCGATTCGGCCTTGGCGCTGTCGATGAAGCCGCAGGTGTTGACCACCACCACGTCGGCGTCCTCGTAGGTGGGCACGACTTCATAACCCTCCATGCGCAGCTGGGTCAGGATGCGCTCGGAGTCGACCAGGGCTTTCGGGCAACCCAGGCTTACGAAACCTACCTTGGGGGTGGCGGGCGTGGTGGACATGACTAACCTCGGTATTGAATACAGGTCGCCCGGCCGGAATCGGGGGCGAACTTGACGGGCGCTTTTGGCGCCTCTGATCAAAAAGTGCGCAATTCTAGCGAGCGCAAGGGCGCTTGACCAGCAGAAATACGACGAACGCTGCGCTATGCTTCGCGCCGTTGTGCCGCGGTACCTTCAAGGGCCTGGTGGCAGAGTGATTACCAAGGGCCGTAATGGCCGTTTGCGGGAGTGGTCGATGGTTCAGGCAAGTAGTCACGCTGAGGGCGGGCACGAGGGGAAGCAGGGGGTGTCACGGTCGGTGGGCCTGCTCGTGGCGGCGGTCGGGGTGGTTTATGGCGATATCGGCACCAGCCCGTTGTATACCCTCAAGGAAGTCTTTACCGGCGGTTACGGGGTGTCGGTCAACCATGATGGCGTGCTGGGGATCCTGTCGCTGATCCTTTGGTCGCTGCTGTGGGTGGTGTCGTTCAAGTACGTGATGTTCATCTTGCGTGCCGATAACCAGGGGGAGGGCGGCACCATGGCGCTGACCGCACTGGCGCGGCGGGCCACGGCGGCGTACCCGCGGCTGCGCACGCTGATGGTGATCTGTGGCTTGATCGGCGCTTCGCTATTCTATGGTGACAGTATGATCACACCGGCGGTGTCGGTGCTGTCGGCGGTGGAGGGCATGGGCCTGGCCTTCGACGGCATCGACCACTGGGTGGTGCCAATTTCGCTGGTGGTGCTGGTGGCGCTGTTCCTGGTGCAGAAACACGGCACTGAGAAGATCGGCAAGCTGTTTGGTCCGATCATGGTGACCTGGTTCGTGGTGCTGGGCGCGCTGGGTGTGCATGGCATCTCGCAGAGCCCGGAAGTACTCAAGGCTTTCAACCCAGGCTGGGCAGTCAACTTCTTCGTGGTGCACCCCGGTATTGGCGTGGCCATTCTCGGGGCGGTAGTACTCGCGCTGACCGGTGCCGAGGCGCTGTACGCCGACATGGGGCACTTTGGCCGCAAGCCGATTGCACGGGCCTGGTTCATCCTGGTGCTCCCGGCGCTGGTGCTCAATTATTTTGGCCAGGGTGCACTGCTGCTGCAAAACCCGGAGGCCGCGCGCAACCCGTTCTACCTGCTGGCGCCGGGCTGGGCGCTGCTGCCCTTGGTCGGGCTGGCCACCATGGCCACGGTTATCGCCTCGCAGGCGGTGATTTCCGGGGCCTTCTCCCTGACACGTCAGGCCATCCAGCTGGGCTATATCCCACGTATGCAGATTCAGCACACCTCAAGCGACGAGCAGGGGCAGATCTACATTGGTGCAGTGAACTGGACGCTGATGGTGGGCGTGGTGCTGTTGGTGATCGGTTTCGGATCCTCGGGCGCTCTGGCGGCAGCCTACGGGGTGGCGGTCACCGGTACCATGCTGATGACCACCATCCTGGTGTCCGCGGTGATGCTGCTGCTGTGGAAGTGGCCGCCGCTGCTTGCAGTGCCGATTCTGGTCGGCTTCCTGTTTGTCGACGGGCTGTTCTTCGCCGCCAATGTACCGAAAATCGTCCAGGGTGGTGCCTTCCCCGTGTTGGCCGGTGGTGTGCTGTTCCTGTTGATGAGCACCTGGAAGCGCGGCAAGCAGATTCTGGTTGAGCGCATCGATGAAGGGGCGCTGCCATTGCCATTGTTCATCAGCAGCATCCGCATTCAGCCACCGCACCGGGTCGAGGGGACGGCAGTGTTTCTGACTGCGCGCTCCGATGCCGTGCCGCATGCGCTGTTGCACAACATGTTGCACAACCAGGTGTTGCACAGCCAGGTGGTGCTGCTGACTGTGGTCAGCGAAGACCGGCCCCGGGTGCCAGAACAAGAGCGTTTCGAGGTGGAAGCCTATGGCGACGGATTCTTCCGTGTGTTGCTGCACTTTGGGTTCATGGATGAGCCGGACGTGCCTGCCGCGTTGAAGTTGTGTCATCTGGATGACCTGGACTTCACGCCAATGCGCACCACCTACTTCCTCAGCCGCGAGACGGTGATCGCGTCACGGCTGGAGGGGATGTCGCGCTGGCGGGGCAACCTGTTCGCGTTCTTGCTGAAAAATGCCAACGGCAACCTGCGCTTCTTCAACCTGCCGTTGAACCGGGTGATCGAGCTGGGGACGCAGGTCGAGATCTGAATCGGTTTATACAACAGGGTCAGGGCCGCATAGTGGCCCTGACCCTTGTCAGTTCTGCTCAGCTACGCTGGACTTGCCTTGGCGCGTCTCGATCTCGCCAATCAACCGCTTGGCGAGTGCCGGGTAGTTCTCGTCGAAGTGGTGACCACCCGGCAGTTTCAGGCGCTCACCCACTGCCGTCTTTTCCGTGCAACCGCTCTCGTCGGTTTCCTCGACGCCATATACGCACACGACCTTGGACGCTGGCAGCTTGGCCATTTCCGGCCCGGTTGGCGCTTCCTGGCCTTCCTTGCCCAGCCAACCCTCGACTTCGATCTCGAAGCTGCCACTGCGTGCAAAGGCCAGCAGCACCACCGCGTCGATACGCTGCTGGTCCTCGACTGGCAGGCGGTTGTAGATCGCCGGCAGCACGTCGGCGCCGAACGAATAACCGGTCAATACGAAGCGCTTGGTACCCCACTTCTGCCGGTAGTGATGCATCAGCTCGGAAAGGTCGGCGGCGCTTTGTTCCGGGGTTTTGTGCTGCCAGTAGTAGCGTAGCGTATCGATGCCCACCACCGGGTAACCCAGCTTGGCCATTTCCCCGGCCACGTCGCGGTCCAGGTCGCGCCAGCCGCCATCACCAGAGAGGAACAAGGTAACCGTGTCTGTGGTTTGCCCGGCCGGCACTTCGACCACCGGGATGGCCAGTGCGTTACCTTCACGGCCTACCAGGGCTTGGGTCAGTTGCGCCTTGAGCACTTGTGGCAAGTGAATGTCGTAGTCGCTGATGCTGGTTTCGGCGTTGGCCTGGTCGCGCACGAAGGCGGCGCTGGCGTCATCCGGGTTGTCGTTCCAGGCGACGTTCCAGTGGCCATGGGCTGCCGATTTGGGCAGCGGTGCCTGGCAGTCAGGCTGTTCCAGGGTGAAACCCACGGAAATGGCCCGCGCCTTGTCATCGTTCTGGCTGGCCAGCCAGCGCCAGGCCTGGGCGGCACCGGGGCCGATGCCGGCGACCAAGGTCGGTTTTTCCTGCAGTTGGGTCAGCGCCTGGTCCATGGCCTGTTGCTGCTTGCTGCAGTCGCCAGGCGGCAGAATCACCTGCACCAGTTGGGCTTCACCGGCCTGGCTCAAGTCGAGCAGTTGTTTGCCCGTCAGTGCCTGGTCTTGTGGCACGCCGATGGCAACCCGTGCCTTGGGGTGCACGCCAGGGGTAACACGGGTGATGCTGGTGTCATTGATGCTGATTTGCTCCAGGCGCGCCTCGGGGGCCGGGCGCGTCCACAGCCAGAAGGCCAGCGCACCACCCAGGGCGGCCAGCAGCAGGGGAACCAGCAGGTACAGCCAAAAGCGTCGGGTCATCAGCGTTTCACCAATCCAGTCAGGCCGCCTGCAATCAGGGCGGCGGTGTCGGCCAGTGCGACCAGCGGGTCGAGCCCGGCTGGCACGGCCATGTAGCGGGGTTCCCAGTCCGGCTGGAACTTGTCCTTGAAGCGTCGAAGCCCCTGGAAGTTGTAAAGCTGTTCACCACGGCGGAACACCAGCGAACCCAAGCGCTGGGTCAAGGGGGCGCCGCGCCTGGGTTGCAGGCCGGACAGCGGCACCATGCCCAGGCTGAAACGCCCGTAGTCATGGCTTTTGTAATGCAGGATCAAGCCGATCATCATGAACTCCATGGTCAGCTTTGGCGCTTCGGGGTGCGCACGCATCAGGTCGAGGCTGGCCAGCTCGTTCCCGTGGGTCTCCAGCAAGTTGGCGAAGGCTACCGGGCGGCCCTGGAAGCGAATCAGGGCTATGCGGAAGTGCTGCAGGTAGTCTGGGCTGAAGCGCCCCAGCGAGAAGCCTTTCTCGCGCACGTTCTTGCCGCCGAGCCAGGCGTCGGAAATTTCCTTCAGCTCAGCCAGCGGGGCATGGCCGGGTTCATGGATCTCCAGGCTCAGGCCATCGCGTCCGCCGCGGTTCCAGGTGTAGCGCAGGTCTTTCATCTCCTTGCCTTTGGCTTCAAGGTCGAAGCGGCGCAAGTCGACCCGGGCTTCTTCACCGAGCTTCAACGCGGTCAGGCCAATGTCCATGTAGAACGGCAGGTTCTCTGCGCGCACCTGGTAGAACACCGGGCGTGCGTGGTGCAAGTCGCACAGGTCGCGGAACTGCCAGATCATCTCGGCGCGTTCCTGGGCCGGGCCTATCGGGTCGTACAACGCCACGAGGCTGCGGCCGCGCCGGGCGTACATGAGGAACGCGTTGCCACGCGGGTGGAACAGCAACGCCTTGTCCCCCGTCAGCGCCAAGCCGCCGTCTGGCTGGTCGGAGGCCTGCAGGATACGGTTGGCGCGTTGCAGCTCTTCTTCATCGGGCAGGTGGATCACTGGCGGCGCTGTGCGCAGCAGCCACGTCAGTGCCACGGCAGCCAGCAGCAAGGCACTGCCCATGGCGGCGCGCAGGCCTCGTGGCGCATCGGCATCGAGGGTGAATTGCCACCACAGCTGATGGCTGTAAGGCACATCCTGGTAGGCGAACAGCAGAAGCCACACTGATGCGCCCACCGTACAGGCGCTGGCCACCAGGAAAACCGGCGAGAAGGGCAGCTCCAGCAGTCGGCTGGGGCGATAGAACGAGCGGCGGAACAGCGCGAGCAGGGCGGCGGTAAAGGTCAGCAGGCAAGCCTCTTCCCAGTCAAAACCCTTCAACAGCGACAGCAGGGCGCCGACCAGCAACAGCACGGTGGTCAGTAGCCAGGCGGCGGACAGGCGCCGACGCAGGCCTTGGGCCAGCAGCAGGCATAGCACACCGATCAGGCTGGCGCCGAAATGAGAAGCATCGATCAGACGGTGTGGCACCAGGAAGCCCATATGCTCCAGGCGCGTATCTATCTCGGGCGTGGCACCGGAAAAAAGCAGCACTACGCCGGACAGGAACACCAGAATCGACAGGATCGGTGCGGCCAGACCCGAAGCGGCCTTGATGGCCTGTTGCGCAAACAGCAGACGTCGGGCTTCGTTGGCCAGCAGCAACACGCAGGCCAGCAGCAGTGGCAGTACCACGTAGATCAGCCGGTACAGCAGCAAGGCAGCCGCCAGCGGTGCGGCACCGAGCTGGTCGGCAAAGGCTGCCAGCAGGATCGCTTCGAACACCCCGACGCCGCCCGGTACGTGGCTGAGCACGCCCGCAGCCAAGGCCAGCAGGTACACCAGCACGAACGCGCCGAAAGGAGGGGCTTGGGGCAACAACAGGTAGAGCACGGTGGCGGCCGCCGCCACATCCAGCGCGGTAATCAGCAATTGCAGGGCCGCCAGGCGTGCATCCGGCAGGCGAAGTGTGCGCCGCCCCAGTTGAACGAGCAGGTTGTTGGCCGCCGGTTGCTCGGCCAGGCGGCGGCGGTACAAGCCAATTACCAGTAAGGCAGACACCACCAGCACGGCGCTGGCAACAGCTGCCAGCAGGCTGGGCGCCAAGCCGAGCGCTGTCGAGGCCGCCGGCAGGTTGCTCAATGTCGCCAAGGCGGCCAGGGGCGGCAGCGCGCAGCCCAGTGACAGGCTGGCAAACACAGTCATGCGTGCGACTTCGCCAGCACCAAGCCCTTGCCGTGCGTACAGGCGATAGCGAACCGAGCCGCCAGAGAGCATCGACAGGCCGATGGCGTTGCCGATGGCAAAGGCGCTGAAACCGCCCAGTGCCAAGCTGCCTGCTGGCAGTTTCACGCCCGCATAGCGGCTGGCCGACCACTCGTAGCCCAGCAGGATCACAAAGCCGATCACCGTTGCCAGCAAGGCGCCCAGCAATGACGGGGCCGGCACGCTGAGCATGGCATCGTGCAAGGCATAGATGTCCAGCTCGCTCAGCAGGTGGCGGCAGGCAATCAAGGCCATGGTGAACAGTAACAGGGTCACCATCAGGCCTATGGGCTGGCGGTAGCGGCTCAGGCGTTCGAGTAGGGGCAGGCGCTGCACAGCACCGGGTAGCGCCGTAGCGAGTGGCACCGGAGGTTCGGGATTGTGCGAAGTCATGAGTTGCCCCGGGCATGCAGCGCGAGGTGAAGGAAAGGTGCGGCCAAGTGAAAGTCCCTTAGAAAAACGTATCCAATGTTACTCCGGCCTCAGGCGTTTGCAGCGGCTTGGCCGGGTTAAAGATAGTTCATCCTGGGCACGACATCTCAAGCCTGCGGGTTGGCATGAGGAGCGGGGAAATCGAGACGACAAAAATCAGGGAGATATAAAGCAACAAACCCCGCGCTGCTTTTACACAGGCGGGGTTTGTTCTGACGAATATGGTTGCGGGAGCCGGATTTGAACCGACGACCTTCGGGTTATGAGCCCGACGAGCTACCAGGCTGCTCCATCCCGCGTCAGTGGGGCGGATTCTACAGCGTGTGGTGTGCATGTCAAGTGCTAGGCTTTGATTTTTCGATGTTTTTTCGAAAGCGCTTATCAGCAGGCAAAGAAAAAGGCCACTGTGTTAACAGTGGCCTTTTCTTGAATCTGGTTGCGGGAGCCGGATTTGAACCGACGACCTTCGGGTTATGAGCCCGACGAGCTACCAGGCTGCTCCATCCCGCGTCAGTGGGGCGGATTCTACAGCGTGTAGTTTGTATGTCAAGCGCTAGGCGTTGATTTTTCGATATTTTTTCGAAGGCGCTTATCAGCAGGCAAAGAAAAAGGCCACTGCGTTAACAGTGGCCTTTTCTCGAATCTGGTTGCGGGAGCCGGATTTGAACCGACGACCTTCGGGTTATGAGCCCGACGAGCTACCAGGCTGCTCCATCCCGCGCCTGTGAGATCGAATTCTACGGATTTACGCTCCGATGTCAAGCAATTGTTTTGGAAAAACCTTTTTTGTTCAAACCCTTAGCGCTTCATAACAGTGTACAGCTCAGCCACGGCGGGGCTTTCAGGCCGATTATCGTGTAGCAAGGCGGGTGAGCTGTTTCAGAGCAGGGCGCATGCGATACTATCTGTATGAATTTACAGTGCTGACGGTCGTCCATGTCCTTGCGCAAGATCATCCACGTCGACTGCGATTGTTTTTACGCTGCGATCGAGATGCGTGACGACCCGCGCCTGGCCGGTCGCCCCATGGCGGTGGGGGGCTCGCCCGACCATCGCGGGGTAATCGCCACCTGCAACTATGAAGCGCGTGCCTATGGTGTGCGCTCGGCCATGTCATCCCGGCATGCGCTGAAGCTCTGCCCGGATCTGTTGATCGTCAAGCCGCGCTTCGAGGCCTACCGGGAGGCCTCGCGGGAAATCCACACGATCTTTCGCGACTACACGGAGCTCATCGAGCCTTTGTCCCTGGACGAGGCCTATCTGGATGTAAGCGACAGCCAGTGGTATTCGGGCAGCGCCACGCGCATCGCCGAGGATATTCGCCGGCGTGTTGCCCGCACCTTGCATATCACCGTGTCGGCTGGTGTGGCGCCTAACAAGTTTCTGGCCAAGATCGCCAGTGACTGGCGCAAACCCAATGGGCTGTTCGTGATTACCCCAACTGAAGTGGAAACGTTCGTTGCAGCCTTGCCGGTGGCCAGGTTGCATGGGGTGGGTAAGGTGACGGCCGACAAACTGACGCGGCTGGGGATAGAAACCTGCCTGCATTTGCGTGAGTGGTCACGGCTGGCATTGGTGCGCGAGTTTGGCAGTTTTGGCGAGCGGTTGTGGGGGCTGGCGCGGGGGATCGATGAGCGTGCGGTGCATAACGACAGCCGACGCCAGTCGGTTAGCGTGGAAAACACCTACGACACCGACCTGCCAGACCTGGCCAGTTGCCTGGCGCGGCTGCCAGAGCTGCTGGATAGCCTGAACGAACGCATCGCCCGAATGGACAGCAGTTACCGGCCAGACAAACCGTTCGTCAAGGTCAAGTTCCATGACTTCAGCCAGACCACAATGGAACAGGCCGGGGCGGGTCGGGACCTGGAGAGTTATCGGCAATTGCTGGGGCAGGCGTTCGCCCGTGGCGGCAAGCCGGTACGCTTGCTAGGGGTAGGGGTGAGGTTGCGTGACTTGCGGGGCGCGCATGAACAGCTGGAGCTGTTCCCGCCGAAATGAAAGGGGCTGCAATGCAGCCCCTTCTGTTAATGCACGCCTGGATCAGCCACCAATCGGCCAGTGGCCTTGGTCAGCGACTGCAAGAACTCCTGCTGCAGCTCCGGATCGTTGCGGGTCAGCTCGATCAGGCTCTGTTCCATTTCACTGGCTTCCTCTTCAAGGCCCAGCTCGGACAGGCGCTTGACGCGGTGCACCCACTGGCCGACATCATCATCTTCGAGGTCATCGAAGATCAGTTCATGGGCTTCGAGCAGCTTATTGCGCAGGGTAGCGCTGACCAACAGGCTGGCATCGCCTCGTACCGCATTGTCCTCGTCAAGTACTTGCAGGTGCAAAGTGCCGACGTGGTTGAGGTTCTGCTCGGAGAACGGGCTGTCGAGCAGGTTCAGGCGCAGCACGCCGTTGCGGTCGGTGGTCAGCTCGTGGGTCATCTTGCCGGCCCTGACCTCGACCAGGCGCTCGCTCCAGGGCAGGCTGGTGGATTCCTCCCGCTTGCCTTTCTGCACTTCGCTGATCCCGGCCAGGTTCTGCTGGGCGCGGCCGTTGGATGGCACGTTCATGAACGGGTTGAGCCCATCCACGCCATAACTGAGCCAGTCGTGGGTGATACTTTGCGGCAGGTTACCCAGAGCGAAGACGTTGACCACATTGGCGCCGACACCCGCCACCACGGCCACTGCACCCAGCGGGATCTCGTAGATCTCCCGCCAGGGTTGGTAAGGCGTGTAGCGGTCATAGCGACGGGTCACTTCGAATTCGGTGACTTCGAAGCGCTTTTGCTCATGCACGCGCACACGTCGCTGCGGAAGCTCCATCACCTTCGGCTCGCCGACATCGATCTGCAGGGTATGCTCGAGCAATTTGCGCTCGACACGCTCCTCATGGTCGCTGCGCTGGGACATCTGGTTGGCGCAGCCGCTGACGAGCAGGGTGCCGCACAGTGCGGCACTCCCCAGGGTAAAGGTACTTCGCTTGAACATGATCACTCGTGCATTGGTTATCAGCGGCGAACGCGGGCCTGCAGGAAGGTCAGCACTTCATTGAGCGGCAACGCCTGGGCGTCCTGCTCGGTGCGGTGCTTGTACTCCAGGTTGC
This sequence comes from Pseudomonas sp. JR33AA, assembly GCF_021378985.1. Lineage (NCBI taxonomy): Bacteria > Pseudomonadati > Pseudomonadota > Gammaproteobacteria > Pseudomonadales > Pseudomonadaceae > Pseudomonas > Pseudomonas sp. JR33AA. The sequence goes on along the minus strand of NZ_JAJSAW010000007.1, from coordinate 256,032 downwards.
CTTCGGCCAGGCCGCGATCGCTGACGACGATGCGGTGTGGGATGCCGATCAGCTCCATGTCGGCAAACTTGATGCCTGGGCTGGTTTTCTTGTCGCGGTCGTCCAGCAGCACTTCATAGCCGGCGGCCGTCAGTTCGGCATACAGCTTGTCGGTTGCTTCGCGGACCACGTCGGTTTCGTAGCGCAGCGGTACCAGGGCAATCTGGAATGGCGCCAGGGCGTCGTTCCAGATGATGCCCTTGTCGTCATAGCTCTGCTCGATGGCAGCTGCAACCACGCGGGATACGCCAATGCCGTAGCAACCCATCGACAGCACGACCGGCTTGCCGTTTTCGCCCAGCACCTGGCACTTCAGCGCCTCGCTGTACTTGGTACCCAGCTGGAAGATGTGGCCCACTTCGATGCCGCGCTTGATCACCAGGGTGCCCTTGCCGTCCGGGCTTGGGTCGCCTTCGACCACGTTACGCAGGTCGGCAACCTGTGGCACTGGCAGGTCGCGTTCCCAGTTGACGCCGAAGTAGTGCTTGTCGTCGATGTTGGCGCCAATGCCGAAGTCGCTCATCAGGGCAACCGAGCGGTCGATGATGATTTCCAGTGGCAGATTGAGCGGGCCGAGCGAGCCGGCGCCGGCGCCAATGGCGTCGCGCAGTTCGGCTTCGGTCGCCATGACCAGCGGGTCGGCAACCTGTTCCAGCTTGGTGGCCTTGATTTCGTTCAGTTCGTGGTCGCCACGGACGATCAGGGCAATCAGCTTGCCCTCTTCGGCACCGCGCACGATCAGGGTCTTGACGGTCTTTTCGATCGGCAGGCCGTGGTTTTCCACCAACTGGGCGATGGTCTTGGCGTTCGGGGTGTCGACCAGGCGCAGCTCCTCGGTAGGGGCAGGGCGCACGGTTTCACGCGGGATAGCCTCGGCTTTCTCGATGTTGGCGGCATAGTCGGAGCTGTCGCTGAAGATCACGTCGTCTTCGCCAGACTCGGCCAGCACGTGGAACTCGTGCGAGTAGCTGCCGCCGATCGAGCCGGTATCGGCCTGCACTGGGCGGAAGTCCAGACCCAGCCGGGTGAACACATTGCTGTACGCCTGGTGCATGCGATCATAGGTTTCCTGCAGGGAAGCCTGGTCGGCATGGAACGAGTAGGCGTCCTTCATGATGAACTCGCGGCCACGCATCAGGCCGAAGCGCGGGCGGATCTCGTCACGGAATTTGGTCTGGATCTGGTACAGATTGAGCGGCAGCTGCTTATAGCTGGACAGCTCGTTACGGGCCAGGTCGGTGATCACTTCTTCATGGGTAGGGCCCACGCAGAAGTCGCGCTGGTGGCGGTCTTTCAGGCGCAGCAGCTCAGGGCCGTACTGCTCCCAGCGACCGGACTCCTGCCACAGCTCGGCGGGCTGAATGCTCGGCATCAGCACCTCCAGGGCGCCGGCGGCGTTCATTTCCTCACGCACCACGGCTTCGACCTTGCGCATTACCCGCAAGCCCATCGGCAGCCAGGTGTACAGGCCGGAGGCCAGTTTGCGGATCATGCCGGCACGCAGCATGAGCTGATGGCTGATGACCACTGCGTCGGCAGGGGTTTCTTTCTGGGTGGCGAGCAAATATTGACTGGTGCGCATGGTTAGCCGTGTCGATTGCCTAAGACGTTGAAATAGCCCCGCATTGTACGGGGGGGAAACGAAGGCGTACAGGATGCCCCAGGGCGTGACACTTGTCAGCCAAGAAAAAGCCCGGCGAGTTTGCCGGGCTTTTTCAGGTGCGGGGCACTGCAAGCCAGGCTTACAGGATGCTCAGCGGGTACTCCACGATCAGGCGCAGTTCGTCGATCGATGGGGAATCGTAGTAGACACCATCGGAAGAACGGTAGGTGGCCTGACGCACGCGGAAGCTCAGGTCTTTCGCCGGACCTTCCTGCAGCACGTACTTGATGTCGACGTCGCGTTCCCATTCTTTGCCGTTGGTGGTGCCGGCGACGTTGGCGTCGGAACCGCGTACATAACGGGTCATGAAGGTCAGGCCTGGAATGCCGTATTCGGCAAAGTTCAGGTCGTAGCGAGCCTGCCAGGATTTCTCGTCTTCGGCGTTGAAGTCGGAACGGGCCACGGAGTTGGCCAGGAAGATGGTGCCGCCACCGTCGATACCATAACCATAGTCGCCGTCTCCGGTGACTTTCTGGTAGGCCAGGGTGAAGGTGTGAGCGCCGATGTTGTAGGCGCCCGACAGGCTGAACGCGCGGTTGTCCAGCTTCTCGCCATCGAAGGCGCGGTACTCGGCAGAGCCTTCGCTCTTGGTGTCATAGATGTTGAAGTCGAACACCAGGCCTTGATTGTCGGAGATTGGCAGCGCCCAGTTGACGTTGGCGTAGTATTTGCGCCAGTAGTCTTCAACCTTCGAGTAGTACAGGCTGGTGCTGAGGTTGTCGGTGAAGGCGTAGGTACCACCGACCACGTTGGCTTCCTTCAGGCCGAAGCTGTCGCGGTTGGTTTGTTCCTGGGCAGTCAGGCTGGTGAAATGGCCAGCGTGCAGGGTCAGCCCGTCGATCTCGTTGCTGGTGATCAGGGTGCCCTGGGCGATTTCTGGCAACAGGCGGCTGTCATCGGTGGCGAAGACAGGCAGCGCGGTGAACTGGTCACCCACTTTCAGCACGGTGTTGGAGATGCGGAATTTGACCGCGCCGCCGCCCTTGGAGTAGTCATCCTGCGAACGGCCGTCGGAACCGGTCGGGAACAGGCCGGTACCGGCACGGCCCTTGCCGCTGTCCAGTTTCAGGCCGAGCATGCCGATGGCGTCGACACCCACACCCACGGTGCCTTGGGTGAAGCCGGACTCGAAGGTGCCGACAAAGCCCAGGCCGGTTTCTTCGCGACGGCTCTGACCGCCTTCGTTGTTGCGGAAGTCACGGCTGAAATACAGCATGCGGGTCTTGACGCTCAGCTTGCTGTCTTCGATGAAACCTTTGGACTCGTCCTGTGCCGAGGCCATTGCCAACTGCGAGGTCCCTGCCGAAACGGCCAGGGCGATCATGCTCCACTTCATCACGCGCATCGTGATTTGCTCCTTTGGTTTTTAGGAAGAGTACCGCTGCGTCCAAGTCTTTTAGTTATATGGTGCAGCTCTTTCTTTTTATGTCGGCGAAAATGTATAGCACGCAGACTGTTGTTGGCGATATGGCTATAAGCACTCTTTGCGGAACTTTTTCACCTTGTCGCTTTTAAGTATTTCCATGTCGCAAATCACGCCCCGGTTCAAGGGCCGTATAACCTAAGCGCTGTTCCTGTCACCGTAATGAATCGGTAACTGCCGATTCCGGTTCAGGAAACTCCCTGGTAACCCGTGTCGCTGTGGTTATTTGTCGCGTACAGCTGCCACTGCAGATGCCGTGCCGACTTGGCGTGAAGGGAATGCAACAAGCGTGCTCAAAATTCACAACAGTTCATGAAATTTTCACAAACACCGCTACCGGGGGTCGGAAAGTGCCGTAAATACGGGACGAAGGCTGCTTGAGCGATTTTTGGGATCGAGAATCATTAAATTTTAAAAACCTGCCATTGGAGTCAAGGTGTTACCGCAACTTGTTCATCCAGCGTCGTTTGTGGGGTGGTCAGTGTGGGGAGGGTGGCAGGTGGCCTCATTTTGGTGCGAAAAGTAGCGCTGTGTTACCGGGAGTGTGCAAGGTATCCTTGCTGGCCTGTTTTCCGCCTGAAGCGGGATGGTATTGCCTGAAGGAGATATGCCGTGTTCGTCCTCGATTCGCGTTTGCAGCAGGATTCGCTGGTGTTGGGAGAGTTTCCGCTGTGCCAGTTGCTGCTGAGCAAGGATGCCAATTACCCATGGTTCATTCTGGTGCCCAAGCGCGCTGGCGTCAGTGAGCTGTTCGAGCTGGATGCGGCAGAGCAACAGCAGTTGTGGCAGGAAACCACCTTGTTGGCAGAAGCGCTGAAGGCCAGCTATGGGGCCGACAAGATGAACGTGGCTACCTTGGGCAACGTGGTTAGCCAGTTGCACATGCATGTGATCGTGCGCCAGCGCGATGACGCTGCGTGGCCGGCACCGGTATGGGGCAAGTGTGCGCCTGTGGGCTACACCGATGATCAACTGCAAGCTGTTCGCCAGCGCCTGCGCGGGCTGCAACTTGCTGGCTACCAAGAGGCCTGAGATGACACTGGACATGCGTATGGTCGAACTGGAAACCCGGCAGGCGTTTCAGGATGACGCTATCCAGGCGCTGAATGACGTGGTGGTGGAGCAGTCGCGGGTGATCGAGCGGCTGCAATTGCAGATCGCCGAGCTGATCAAGCGTCATGAAGAGATGGTTGGCCAGTATGGCAGCGAAGGGGAGGAGGCCCCGCCTCCTCATTATTGAGTTGTTCCAGGCCGCTATCGCCGGCAAGCCAGCCCTCGCAGGTTTGATGCTGCCTTCAGGGGCAGCACGGCCCTTGTGGGCGCTGGCTTGCCGTTGATAGCGTCGGCTCGGTCAGCCGTTGGTCAGCGGCGGGTTACTGCAACCACGTCTTCGGCCTGCAGGCCCTTGTCGCGGTGCATCACCGAAAACTCCACGCGCTGGCCTTCGACCAGAATGCGGTGGCCCTCGCCGCGGATGGCTCGAAAGTGCACGAAAATGTCATCACCCGAATCTCGGGAGATAAAACCAAAGCCTTTCGATGTGTTGAACCATTTGACGGTGCCGGTATCACGGTTGCCGGCATCCTGTGCCACGTGTTGTTGACTGCTGCGTGCCTTGCGCGGGCTGCGGGCAAAGCCCACGGCCAGATGCAGGGCGACGGCCAGCGCCGCACACACCAGGGCTGCCAGGTTGCCCATTTCCGGGCGGGCCAGTAGCGTCAGGGTCTGCAGCACGACGGCGACCACCAGCAGGGCGCAGGCCAGGTGCTGCAGTTGTTGCCGCGCGCCGCGATGATACAGTGGCACGACCGGGGCCAGCACCAGGTTGAGCAGGCCGAGCAGGGCCAGGTAGACCGCGTCAGGTTGTTGCAGGAAGGGTGTCGCATCGGTTTTCAGGCTGGGTATGAGCGATAGCAGCAAAGCTGCCACGCCCGTCACCAGATGGACGATCTTGAACATGGGGTTGGCTCACTGTTGATAAGGCCGATCACAGGAAGAGCTGGCAGCACGGTGCGCATGAGAGATAGAGCGCGAACACGTGGCAGGCCAGCCTATGCACCCGGCAATAACAGTCCGCACGGGTGGCACCGTGCCTATTTAACAGTAAAGCCGCAGCCTACTCAAACCGCAGGCCGCCCAGTGGGCAATGTATTGCGCCTGATGTTCGATGAGCAGTACAACGAACTGGCGCTGGCAGTCGTGGTGAACAAACGGTTACTTGTCGTCGAGCAGTACCCGCAGCATCCAGGCGTTTTCTCGTGTATCTGCATGTGCTGAGCCAGCAGGTCGGCGGTTGGCTCGTCACTCACCTCCGCATCGCCTGTTCCCACAGGATCCGACTGGTAACCTGGTATTTGCGAAGGAACATTTTGCCGCTGCTTTAAGCTCGCCCGTCAGCGCTTCATAGGCCACCTGGTACCTGTGACGAGGAAGTGTGGCGTATGACGCAAGCGAGCAAGCGTATGGCTGGCCGGGGCAACTGGCCAGCAAAACAATGCATCGACCCGTTCAAGACGGACTTCGACATGTTGCAGACGCAGCCGGTGTCCCGTTCGGTGCGGCTCAACGGCTTTTCTACCTGTCTGCGCCTGGAGGCTGTCTACTGGGGTATCCTTGAGCGCATCGCCGCTGCCAACCGCTGTTCGGTCAGTGCGGTATTGTCCTACGTGGACCGCGAGGTGCACCTGCGCCAGGGCGGCGTGCGCAATTTCAGCGGGCTGATCCGGGTAATCTGCGTGGCGTGGCTGCAGGACCGGCCAAGCGTGCGCTGATCGCCTGGCGGGCTGCGCAGTGCTTGCTAACCATATATAATCCCGCTTTTTGCTGCCCCCCGGCAGCCAGCGTTATGGTTGACGAGAGACACCCATGCCCCTTTATGACTATCAATGTGCGTCCTGCGAGCACCGCATGGAAGTGCTGCAGAAGATCAGCGCCGCGCCGCTGACCGATTGTCCGGCCTGTCAGGCGCCGGCACTGAAAAAGCTGCTGTCGGTGCCAGGCTTTCGCCTGAGCGGTAACGGTTGGTACGAAACCGACTTCAAGACCGGGGCGAAAAAGAATCTGGCAGGCGGCGACAAGGCCGACTGAGTTGAATGCTGTGACCGGGTCTTGCAGTATTAGCCCTCCGGGCGGCCAAGGCCTCCACCGAATACACGAATCACGAGAAGCGAAACCACCATCATGATGCGCAGCCATTATTGCGGCCAACTGAACGAGAGCCTGGACGGCCAGGAAGTCACCCTTTGCGGCTGGGTCCATCGTCGCCGCGACCACGGCGGGGTGATCTTCCTCGACATCCGTGACCGCGAAGGCATGGCCCAGGTCGTGTTCGACCCGGATCGCGCCGAAACCTTCGCCGCCGCCGACCGTGTGCGCAGCGAATACGTCGTGCAGATCACCGGCAAGGTCCGCAAGCGTCCTGAAGGTGCAGTGAATGCCAACATGGCTTCCGGTGCCATCGAGATCCTCGGCTACCAGCTGAACGTGCTCAACGAAGCTGAAACCCCGCCGTTTCCCCTGAACGAATACTCCGACGTCGGCGAGGAAACCCGCCTGCGTTATCGCTTCATCGATCTGCGTCGCCCGGAAATGGCCGACAAGCTGCGCCTGCGCTCGCGCATCACCAGCAGCATCCGCCGCTTCCTCGACGAAAACGGCTTCCTCGACGTCGAAACCCCGATCCTCACCCGTGCCACCCCGGAAGGCGCGCGCGACTACCTGGTGCCAAGCCGTACCCACGCCGGTAGCTTCTTCGCCCTGCCGCAATCGCCACAGCTGTTCAAGCAGCTGCTGATGGTCGCTGGCTTCGACCGTTACTACCAGATCGCCAAGTGCTTCCGTGACGAAGACCTGCGTGCCGACCGTCAGCCGGAGTTCACCCAGATCGACATCGAGACCAGTTTCCTCGATGAAAGCGAGATCATGGGCCTGACCGAAAGCATGATCCGCAAGCTGTTCAAGGAAGTGCTCGACCTGGAATTCGGCGAATTCCCGCACATGACCTTCGAAGAGGCCATGCGCCGCTACGGCTCCGACAAGCCAGACCTGCGTATTCCGCTGGAACTGGTCGACGTTGCCGACCAGCTGAAGGATGTTGACTTTAAGGTGTTCGCCGGTCCGGCCAACGATCCGAAGTGCCGTGTTACCGCCCTGCGTCTGCCAGGCGGTGCCAGCATGCCGCGCAGCAAAATCGACGAGTACACCAAGTTCGTCGGTATCTACGGCGCCAAGGGGCTGGCCTACATCAAGGTCAACGAGCGCGCCAAGGGCGTCGAAGGCCTGCAGTCGCCGATCGTCAAGAACATCCCTGAGGCCAACCTCAACAATATCCTCGACCGCGTTGGCGCCGTAGACGGCGACATCGTGTTCTTCGGTGCCGACAAGTTCAAGGTAGTCAGCGAGGCCCTGGGTGCGCTGCGTATTCGTCTGGGTCACGACTTCGAACTGCTGACCTGCGAGTGGGCGCCGATGTGGGTCGTCGACTTCCCGATGTTCGAAGAGAACGAAGACGGCAGCTTCACTGCATTGCACCACCCGTTCACCGCGCCGAAGTGCACTCCGGAAGAGCTCGAGGCCAACCCGGCCACTGCCCTGTCCCGTGCCTACGACATGGTTTTGAACGGTACCGAGCTGGGCGGCGGTTCGATCCGTATCCACCGCAAAGAGATGCAACAGGCGGTATTCCGTCTGTTGGGTATCGAGGCAGAAGAACAGGAAGAGAAGTTTGGCTTCCTGCTCGACGCCCTGAAGTTCGGGGCACCGCCTCACGGTGGCCTGGCGTTCGGTCTGGACCGTCTGGTCATGCTGATGACCGGCGCCCAGTCGATCCGTGAAGTGATCGCGTTCCCGAAAACCCAGAGCGCCGCATGCGTCATGACCCAGGCCCCTGGCATGGTCGACGCCAAGGCCCTGCGCGAGCTGCATATCCGACTGCGCGAACAGACCAAGGTCGAGTAAGCAGTCCCCGGGCGCATCCAAATGGATGCGCCTTTGCGTTTCGACGCAGGTTTTTTCCCGTCCCGCCCCGTCATGGGGCGGGGCCGTTTGTGATTCAAAGGATTCGGAGTCGTTATGGCTGGTCATTCCAAGTGGGCGAACATCAAGCACCGCAAAGAGCGCCAGGATGCCAAGAGAGGCAAGGTCTTCACCAAGTGGATCCGCGAACTGACGGTCGCTGCCAAACAGGGCGGCCCTGACCCGGCATCCAACCCGCGCCTTCGCCTGGCGCTGGACAAGGCGTTGGGCGCCAACATGAGCCGCGACATTATCGACCGTGCCGTGGCCCGTGGTGCTGGCACCAATGAAAGCGACAATGTCGAAGAGCTTAGCTACGAAGGTTACGGCCCAGGTGGCGTGGCGATCATGGTCGAAGCCATGACCGACAACCGCAACCGTACCGCCGCGGCCGTGCGTCATGCCTTCACCAAGTGTGGCGGCAACCTGGGTACTGACGGTTCGGTGGCCTACCTGTTCGAGCGCAAAGGCCAGATCAGCTTTGCCCCGGGCGTGGAAGAGGACGCGTTGATGGAAGCGGCAATGGAAGCCGATGCCGACGACGTGGTCGCCAACGACGACGGCTCGTTCGACGTGTTCACCTCGTTCAACAGCTTCTATGCCGTGCGTAACGCCTTGGAAGAGGCTGGCTTCAAGGCCGCTGACGCGGAAATCGTCATGCAGCCGACCACCAGTGCCGAGCTCGACCAGGACGGTGCCGAAAAGGTGCTCAAGCTGATCGACATGCTCGAAGACCTGGACGACGTGCAGAACGTTTACTCCAACGCCCAGATTTCCGATGAGATCATGGAGAACCTGGGCTAGGGTGATTTGGCATTTGTGCCAACGCTGAGCGTTTGATAGCGCTTGTGCCGGCCCTTTCGCGGGTAAACCCGCTCCTACAGGTATTGCGCCCATTTCAAATGGGGTGCAGTACCTGAAGGAGCGGGTTTACCCGCGAAAGGGCCGGTGCAGTTTGTAGAGATGCATCATTTTTTCGACGGGCTTTATGACTCTGATTCTAGGTATCGACCCCGGCTCGCGCATCACCGGCTATGGCGTAGTACGCCAGACCGCCCGAGGTTGCGAGTACGTGGCGTCGGGCTGCATCCGCACCGGCAGCGGTGAGCTGCACGAGCGGCTGCAGATTGTTTTTCGTGGTGTCAGTGAAATCATTGCCCAGCACGGCCCGGTGACCATGGGCATCGAACGGGTGTTCATGGCCCGCAACGCCGATTCGGCGCTCAAGCTTGGCCAGGCACGTGGCGCGGCTATCGTCGCCGCCGCCGAAGCCGGCCTGGAGATCGCCGAGTACAGCGCCACCCAGGTCAAGCAGGCCGTGGCCGGCACGGGTGGGGCCAACAAGGAGCAGGTGATGATGATGGTCATGCACCTGCTGAAATTGACGCAAAAACCGCAGATCGACGCTTCCGACGCCCTGGCTATCGCTCTGTGTCACGCCCACACCCGCTCCAGCCTGGTGCCGCATGGCTTGACCACAGCGCGGCGTCGCGGCGGGCGCTTGCGTCTGTAAGCGCTTCATGCGCTGATACACATTTTGTTCGGGTGATGCATTCACCCGCTGCATTTGCTGATAGGGTTGAGCGGTCTTTGACCGGCTCCCCGAGAGGAAGGATCGGAACGTGATTGGACGTTTGCGCGGCACCCTGGCGGAAAAACAACCGCCCCACCTGATTATCGACGTCAACGGCGTGGGTTACGAACTGGAAGTTCCCATGACCACGCTGTACCGTCTGCCCAAAGTGGGTGAAACCGTCACGGTGCATACCCACCTGGTCGTGCGCGAAGATGCCCACTTGCTCTACGGCTTTGCCGAAAAACGCGAGCGCGAGCTGTTCCGCGAGCTGATCCGCCTGAACGGCGTAGGGCCTAAGCTGGCCCTGGCGCTGATGTCCGGGCTGGAAGTGGATGAACTGGTGCGCTGCGTGCAGGCCCAGGACACCTCGGCCCTGGTGCGCGTGCCGGGCGTCGGCAAGAAAACCGCCGAGCGCTTGCTGGTCGAGCTCAAGGACCGTTTCAAGGCCTGGGAAACCTCGCCGGCCATGTTCACCCTGGTGTCCGATGGGCCTTTACCGGTCGCCAGCGAGTCCAGTGCCGAGGCCGATGCAGTCAGTGCCTTGGTCTCGCTCGGCTACAAGCCGCAGGAAGCCAGCAAGGCAATTGCCGCGATCAAGGACAAGGCCGGCCTGAGCAGTGAAGAGCTGATCCGCCGCAGCCTGAAAGGGATGATTTCCAAGTGATCGAAGCCGACCGCCTGATCGCCGCCAGTGGCCGCGACCGCGAAGAAGTCCAGGACCGTGCGATTCGCCCGCTGAGCCTGGACGAGTACATCGGCCAACCAGTGGTGCGCGAGCAGATGGCGCTGTTCATCCAGGCCGCCCGCGGCCGCAGCGAGTCGCTTGACCACACGCTGATCTTCGGCCCGCCCGGCCTGGGCAAGACCACCCTGGCCAACATCATCGCCCATGAAATGGGCGTGTCGGTAAAGAGCACTTCGGGGCCGATTCTCGAGCGCCCCGGCGACCTGGCAGCCATGCTGACCAACCTCGAACCGCACGACGTGCTGTTCATCGACGAAATCCACCGGCTGTCGCCTGTTGTCGAAGAGGTGCTGTACCCGGCCATGGAGGACTTCCAGCTCGACATCATGATCGGCGAAGGCCCGGCAGCCCGTTCTATCAAGCTCGATCTGCCACCCTTTACCCTGGTGGGAGCTACTACCCGTGCCGGCATGCTGACCAACCCGCTGCGTGACCGCTTCGGTATCGTCCAGCGCCTGGAGTTCTACAGCGACAAGGACCTGAGCACCATCGTCAGCCGCTCGGCCAACATCCTTGGCCTGGCCATCGAAGACGAAGGTGCCTACGAGATTGCTCGCCGTGCCCGTGGCACGCCGCGTATCGCCAACCGCCTGCTGCGCCGCGTGCGTGACTACGCCGAGGTGCGCGGCAAGGGCCAGATCACCAAAGCCGTGGCTGACATGGCGCTGAACCTGCTGGATGTCGACGAGCGTGGTTTCGACCATTCGGACCGTCGCCTGCTGCTGACCATGATCGAGAAATTCGACGGGGGGCCGGTGGGCGTGGACAACCTGGCTGCCGCCATCAGCGAAGAGCGTCATACCATCGAGGATGTGCTTGAGCCGTACCTGATTCAGCAGGGCTACATCATGCGCACGCCACGCGGCCGCGTGGTTACCCGGCATGCCTACCTGCACTTTGGGCTGAATATTCCCGGGCGCCTGGGGGAGGGGGGCGATATTTCCGAGCCAGGCGATGAATGACAGATCAAAAGCGACTTTTCGTGGTCCTACCGCTGGCATGCCCTTGGTGCGCTGGCAATAAGACATTAATGAAGAAAAAACAGTTGCCACAGCGGATTGGCAAGCTGAGGAGTAAGCACTAGAGTATGCGCGCGCAAAATCAGCTCGAACCGTTCGCACACCGGTGTCGCGTCTATTACGAAGATACCGATGCGGGCGGCGTGGTGTATTACGTCAACTACCTGAAATTCATGGAGCGCGCGCGCACCGAACGCCTGCGGCACCTGGGCTTTTCCCAGTCGCAGCTGGCTGAAGACAACCTGCTGTTCGTGGTCCATTCCAGCGAAGCGCGCTATCACGCGCCGGCGCGGCTGGATGACGAATTGCGGGTGACCGCGCAAGTACTTGAACTCAATCGCGCCAGCTTGCGTTTCGTACAGCAGGTCTGGCGGGAAAAGGATGAAACGCTGCTTTGCGAAGGGCAGTTCCTGGTGGCTGCCGTGCGCGCCGACACTTTCAAACCCCGAGCCCTACCCCCCCAGCTGCGCGACGCCTTTGCGGCGGACGGCTCGGGTAATCAATCGAATGCAGGAGAATAAGCGTGGAAGCTAACGTCGTCGACCATACCTCCATGTGGAGTCTGGTCAGCAATGCCAGCGTGGTGGTACAGCTGGTAATGCTGACCCTGGTGGCCGCCTCGGTCACCTCATGGATCATGATCTTCCAGCGCAGCACCATGCTGCGCGCCGGTCGTCGTGCGCTGGATGCCTTCGAAGAGCGCTTCTGGTCAGGCATCGACCTGTCCAAGCTGTACCGCCAGGCAGGCAGCAACCCAGACCCGGACTCCGGCGTGGAGCAGGTGTTCCGTGCCGGTTTCAAGGAGTTCTCGCGCCTGCGCCAGCAGCCGGGCGTTGACCCGGACGCTGTCATGGAAGGTGTTGGCCGTGCCATGCGTGTGGCCATCTCGCGCGAGGAAGAAAAACTCGAGCAGAGCTTGCCGTTCCTGGCCACTGTTGGTTCGACCAGCCCGTACATCGGCCTGTTCGGCACCGTGTGGGGCATCATGAACTCCTTCCGCGGCCTGGCCAGCGCACAGCAGGCCACCCTGGCTACCGTTGCACCGGGCATTGCCGAAGCACTGATCGCAACCGCTATCGGCCTGTTCGCGGCAATCCCGGCGGTCATTGCCTACAACCGTTTCGCCGCGCGCAGTGAAGTACTGATCGGCCGTTACTACACCTTCGCCGACGAGTTCCAGGCGATCCTGCACCGCAAAGTGCACACCAGCGAAGAGTAATCAGGTAGAAGCCCATGGCCCGAGTTCGCCACAAACGCAAGCCCGTCGCCGAGATGAACGTGGTGCCCTACATCGACGTGATGCTGGTGCTGCTGGTCATCTTCATGGTGACGGCGCCCATGCTCAACCAGGGCGTGAAGGTCGACCTGCCCAAGGTTTCCAGCGAAGCCTTGCCGCAGGACAACAACGTCCAGATTCTCACCATCTCCATCAAGGCCGATAAAACCTATTACTGGAACCTCGGCAGTGAGGTCGATACCGACAAACAGATGGACAAGGCCATGACCTTGCCGGCCATGACCGACGCCGTCACCAAGATCATTGCTGCCGGCCGTGACCAGGGCAAGCAGACCCAGGTGTTCATTCGTGGCGACAAGGCTGTCGACTATGGCGCGGTCATGGGTGCCATGGGCGGGTTGCAGAAGGCCGGTGTCGGTAACGTTGGCCTGATTACCGAGGCGCCCTGATGCAACAGCGAGAGCCATCCGCCTCGGAAAGCTACTTCTGGCCCAGTGTCTGGGCCATCGGCCTGCATGTGCTGGTGTTCGCCCTGCTATTCGTCAGTTTTGCCATGACGCCTGAGCTGCCGCCTTCCAAGCCGATCGTTCAGGCTACCCTGTACCAGCTCAAATCCAAGAGCCAGGCAACCACCCAGACCAATCAGAAGATTGCCGGGGAGGCGAAGAAAACCGCTTCGCGCCAGACCGAAGTCGAGCAGCTGGAACAGAAGAAGGTCGAGCAGGAGGCCGTGAAGGCCGCGGAACAAAAGAAAGCTGACGCCGCTCAAAAGGCCGAAGAGGCCCGCGAAGCAGCCGAGGCGAAAAAAGCCGAGGATGCTGCCAAGGCCGCCGAAGCTGCCAAGGCTGCCGAGGCCAAGAAAGCCGCCGAAGCCAAGAAAGCCGACGAGGCGAAGAAAGCCGCCGAGAAACAGCAGGCCGACATCGCCAAGAAAAAGGCTGAGGACGAAGCCAAGAAAAAAGCCGAAGAAGAGGCCAAGAAAGAGGCCGCTGAAGAGGCGAAGAAGCAAGCCGCCGAGGAAGCCAAGAAAAAGGCAGCCGAAGAGGCCAAGAAGAAAGCAGCCGAGGACGCCAAGAAGAAAGCGGCGGCCGAGGACGCGAAGAAGAAGGCAGCTGAAGAGGCCAAGAAAAAGGCCGCTGCAGATGCCCAGAAGAAAAAGGCACAGGAAGCGGCCCGCAAGGCGGCAGAAGACAAGAAAGCCCAGGCACTGGCCGAGCTGTTGTCCGATACCACCGAGCGGCAGCAGGCGCTGGCCGACGAGCAGGGTGACCAAGTGGCCGGCGACTTCGACGACCTGATCAGGATGCGCGCGGCCGAGGGCTGGGCACGTCCGCCTTCCGCGCGCAAGGGCATGACGGTGGTCCTGCAGATCAACATGTTGCCGGACGGTACCATCACCAGTGTCAGCGTGGCCCGTTCCAGTGGTGACGGCCCTTATGACAGTTCGGCGGTGGCAGCGGTAAAGAACATTGGTCGTTTGACCGAGATGCAGGGTATGAAGCCGAGCGATTTCAACCAATATCGTTCGTTCAAGATGACATTTACACCTGAGGATCTAGCGTTGTGATTAAACGTCTGAGAGGACTGCTGGTCATGCTCTGCTGCGTGGCAGGCATGGCCGTGGCAGAGGAAAAGAACATCCTGGTCACCAGCGGTAGCGACCGGGCTACACCCATCGCGGTAGTGCCGTTCGGTCTGCAGGGCGGCAGCGTGCTGCCCGAAGACATCGCCGACATCATCGGCAATGACCTGCGCAACTCTGGCTACTACTCGCCAATTCCGCGGCAGAACATGATCAGCCAGCCGTCGCAGGCCAGCGAAGTGATCTTTCGTGACTGGAAAGCGCTGGGTGCACAGTACGTGATGGTCGGCAGCATCGTACCGTCGGGCGGTCGCCTGCAGGTGCAGTACGCGCTGTTCAACGTCGCCACCGAGCAGCAAGTGCTGACCGGCAGCGTGGCGGGCAGCACCGACCAGCTGCGCGACATGGCGCACTACATTGCCGACCAGTCGTTCGAGAAACTCACCGGTATCAAGGGCGCGTTCTCTACGCGCATGTTGTACGTGACGGCTGAGCGTTTCTCCACCAACAACACCCGCTACACCCTCCAGCGTTCGGACTACGACGGTGCGCGTGCGGTGACCCTGCTGCAATCGCGTGAGCCAATCCTGTCGCCGCGCTTCGCGCCAGATGGCAAACGGATCGCCTACGTTTCGTTCGAGCAGAAGCGCCCACGTATCTTCGTGCAGAACATCGATACTGGCCGCCGCGAGCAGGTGACCAACTTCGAGGGCCTCAATGGCGCGCCAGCCTGGTCGCCGGACGGTTCGCGCCTGGCGTTCGTGCTGTCCAAGGACGGCAACCCGGACATCTACGTGATGAATGTGGCCTCGCGCCAGATCAGCCGCGTTACTGCAGGCCCGGGTATCAATACCGAGCCGTTCTGGGGCAAGGATGGCAACACCCTTTACTTCACGTCCGACCGTGGCGGCAAACCGCAGATCTATAAGCAGTCGGTCAGTGGTGGTGGTGCCGAGCGCGTAACGTTCGTAGGTAACTACAACGCCAACCCGAAACTTTCGGCGGACGAAAAGACCCTGGTAATGATCCATCGCCAACAGGGCTTTACCAACTTTAAAGTGGCGGCACAGGACTTGCAGCGCGGAAGTGTAAAGATTCTGTCTGAAACAAGTCTTGATGAGTCTCCCACTGTTGCGCCAAACGGCACCATGCTAATCTACGCCACCCGCCAGCAG
The DNA here is from genome assembly GCF_021378985.1 of Pseudomonas sp. JR33AA. NCBI lineage: Bacteria > Pseudomonadati > Pseudomonadota > Gammaproteobacteria > Pseudomonadales > Pseudomonadaceae > Pseudomonas > Pseudomonas sp. JR33AA. The sequence continues at coordinate 240,560 of NZ_JAJSAW010000007.1, read as the reverse complement.
GGCCGGGGAGTCTTGATGCTCGTGTCGCTTAATGGCCGCGTGAGGCTCCCACTTCCTACCGCTCAAGGCGAAGTCAGAGAACCGTCCTGGTCCCCTTACCTGAACTGATTGCGGCGTAATACATTTTGCTTAACACACTGGGGTTTCATTAGGAGTTTCACGATGGAAATGCTGAAGTTTGGTAAATTTGCTGCGCTGGCCCTGGCCATGGCCGTAGCTGTAGGTTGCTCCTCGAAGGGCGGTGATAACGCAGGCGAAGGCGCTGCTGTAGACCCTAACGCTGGCTACGGTGCCAACACTGGCGCTGTCGACGGCTCCCTGAGCGAAGAAGCCGCCCTGCGCGCAATCACCACCTTCTACTTCGAATACGACAGCTCGGACCTGAAGCCAGAAGCCATGCGCGCTCTGGACGTTCACGCCAAGGACCTGAAAGCCAACGGCAACCGTGTTGTTCTGGAAGGTAACACCGACGAGCGCGGCACCCGCGAGTACAACATGGCTCTGGGTGAGCGTCGTGCGAAAGCCGTTCAGCGCTACCTGGTTCTGCAGGGCGTTTCCCCTGCTCAGCTGGAACTGGTTTCCTACGGCGAAGAGCGTCCAGTTGCCACCGGCAACGACGAGCAGTCCTGGGCTCAGAACCGTCGCGTAGAACTGCGTAAGTAAGTTCTTATGCGTATGTGCCGCCGTGTAGTAACCGTCCTCGCACTCAGCCTGCCGCTTGCGGCCTGGGCTGAGGTCCCTGTAGTAGATGACAACGCAGGCAGCTATCCGCCTGCGGGTTATGGCACGAGCGGCGCCTATGCCGGGTCAGGGGCTTCGGCCCCTGCCTCTGCACAGGGCCAGCTGTTCATGCAGCTGCAACAGATGCAGGATCAGCTTTCCCGCCAGCAAGGCATCATCGAAGAGCTGCAAAACGATGTGTCCCGCATGAAGCAGGAAAACCTGGAGCGTTACCAGGACCTGGACCGTCGCATCAACAGTGGCGCTGCGCCTGCCGCAACCCCTGACAATTCCTCCGGTGGTGGTGCGTCCAATGCCGCCCCCGATGCCGCAGCAGGTGCTGCTGCGCAACAACCGGCCGGCAGTAGCCAGCCCGGTGATCCGGCGAAAGAGAAGCTCTATTACGACGCAGCTTTCGACCTGATCAAACAGAAAGACTTCGACAAGGCCAGCCAGGCGTTCAACGCCTTCCTGCGCAAGTACCCCAACAGCCAGTACGCCGGTAATGCCCAATACTGGTTGGGTGAAGTGAACCTGGCCAAGGGTGACCTGCAAGGCGCCAGCCAGGCCTTTGCCCAGGTCAGCCAAAAGTATCCGAAGCACAGCAAGGTGCCCGATTCGCTGTACAAACTGGCTGATGTCGAGCGCCGTATGGGCCATACCGACAAGGTAAAAGGCATTCTCCAGCAGGTCGTCACCCAGTACCCCGGCACCTCTGCCGCTCAACTGGCCCAGCGTGACCTGCAGAAGCTCTAGGCGTTGTCGCTGTACCGCTCGAAAGAAACCCGCGCCAGTCGCGGGTTTTTTCGTTAGAATCACTGCCCTTTTTTCGTAAACACGCTGCTGCGGATAACGCTATGTCGAGTCCGCGACAGTGCCTGACGGAGGCGGACAGCCTGTTTAGCTGTCACGCCCGTGGCGAGCATGCAAGACACATTACGCATCACCGAAGTCTTTTACTCTTTGCAGGGTGAGACGCGAACGGCCGGGCTGCCTACGGTATTTGTGCGCCTCACCGGTTGCCCCCTGCGTTGCCAGTACTGCGACAGTGCCTATGCCTTCAGTGGCGGTACCGTACGCACCCTCGATTCGATTCTTGAGCAAGTGGCCGGCTTCAAGCCGCGCTACGTCTGTGTCACCGGTGGCGAACCGCTGGCCCAGCCCAACGCCTTACCGTTGCTGCAGCGGCTGTGTGACGCCGGTTACGAGGTGTCGCTGGAGACCAGCGGCGCGCTGGATATTGCCGGCACCGACACCCGCGTCAGCCGTGTGGTCGACCTGAAAACCCCGGGTTCCGAAGAGTCGCACCGTAACCGCTACGAGAATATCGAGCAGCTGACACGCAACGACCAGGTCAAGTTCGTCATCTGTTCCCGTGAGGATTATGACTGGGCGGTATCCAAGCTGATCCAGTACAACTTGGCAGAGCGTGCCGGTGAGGTGTTGTTCTCACCCAGCCATCATCAGGTGAACGCCAGTGACCTGGCGGATTGGATCGTTGCCGACAACCTGCCCGTACGCTTCCAACTGCAGCTGCACAAGCTGCTGTGGAACGACGAGCCCGGACGTTGATTGAGGAGCACGTACACATGACAGAAAAACGCGCAGTAATCCTGTTGTCCGGCGGCCTGGACTCGGCCACCGTGGTTGCCATGGCCAAGGCCGAAGGCTACAGCTGCTACACCATGAGCTTCGACTACGGCCAGCGTCATCGTGCCGAGCTGAACGCCGCTGCCCGCGTTGCCCGCGACCTGGGTGTGGTCGAGCACAAGGTAATTGGGCTGAACCTCGACGGCATCGGCGGTTCGGCATTGACGGACAGCAGCATCGACGTGCCGGAAGCCCCGGGTGAAGGCATCCCGGTCACTTATGTGCCGGCGCGCAACACCGTGTTCCTTTCGCTGGCTCTGGGTTGGGCAGAAGTGCTGGAAGCGCGCGACATCTTCATTGGTGTCAACGCCGTCGATTACTCGGGCTACCCGGATTGCCGTCCCGAGTTCGTCGAGGCCTTCGAGCGCATGGCCAACCTGGCGACCAAGGCCGGCGTAGAAGGGCAGGGCTTCCGCATCCAGGCGCCGCTGCAGAACATGAGCAAGGCGCAGATCGTGCAGGCGGGTATGGCCCGTGGTGTGGATTACAGCCTGACCGTTTCCTGCTACCAGGCCGACGATGACGGCAGCGCCTGTGGCAAATGCGACAGCTGCCGCCTGCGCGCCGATGGTTTCAAGGCAGCCGGTATCGAAGACCCCACTCGGTATTTTTGAAAAAATCTTGATGGGGTGTTGAATTCTCGTTAGAAATCAGTATTATACGCGCCATCAAATGGGTCGTTAGCTCAGTTGGTAGAGCAGTTGGCTTTTAACCAATTGGTCGTAGGTTCGAATCCTACACGACCCACCATACGCAGTACGTGAGAGCCCGCTACCAGAAATGGTCGCGGGCTTTTTCGTTTGCGCTACGGTTTTTCGGAAAAAAGGGCGCAGCGCGCCCACCCATTACTCGGCCCATTCCGGGTCGCCAGTGAACACCACGGTCAGCCAGCGGTCCGGCCCTTCGCCGCCTACCGCGTCGCCAATCTCGTTGCGCCAGGCATCCCATTCATCGATGGTCTTCGCCGCCATGGTTTTGGGCACGATGAAATACAGTTCGATCTCCCGCGAACGCCCGACCTTGGCGACATAGGCGCGGTAAGACTGCAGGCCGTGGCGGGCGACGAAGGCCTTGGCAACCTCATCTACGTGCAGCTTGAGGTCACCTGGGGTGACCAGGAAGATTTCTGACAGCGCCTGACGCACCACCGACATGGGCAACGGCACGATCACCAGGCACACCAGCGCCAGTACCGCCGGGTCAATGTAGGGGGAAACCCATTCCAGCGAAGTGCCCTGCACGGCATAGCCAAAGCAGAAGGCGATCAGCAGCGCGGCCGTGATGCTGGCCGACATCACCCAGCCCTTGACGTCCATGCGCACGAAGTCTGACTTCAGTGTGCGGTTGGCGCGGGCCTCGATGACGGCGATGGTCACGCAGGTGATCACCGTCAGCGCCGCGTAGACCATGGCAATGCCGAACTCCAGGTGGCGCCCGCCTTGCAGCAGGCTGCTGATGGCATTGATCAGCGCGTAGACGGCCACGCCGCCGAGCAGAATGCCGTTGAGCGCCAGTACCATGGGCTCCAGGTGCCAGAAACCCATGGTGAAGCGCTCGCGCAACTTGCGTGACATCTGCACGCTGGTGGTGTGCGAAGTGATCAGCTTGACCACCACAAGCGACAGCCCGCTCATACTGGCATCGACCAGCGAGTACACGCCGTCGAAGACGATGGAGAACGAGCCGGAGGCAAGGCCGAAGGCGATGCCGATGCTGGCGATGAACAGGGTGGCGGCGATCGAGGTGCGTAAAAGCCCTTGTTCGCTGGTGATGTCGAAGAAAGTGGGTCGGGTTGCGGTTTGCATGAGTAGTGCTCAGTAAAAACGATGCTGCTGTTGTGGCTGTACTGGCCTCTTCGCGGGTAAGCCCGCTCCTACAGGGGCTGGCGCCGCCTTCAAGAGCAGTGCAAATCCCGTGTAGGAGCGGGTTTACCCGCGAAGAAGCCCTCACAGGCTAGACGCGAAACTGCTCCATCAGCGCCTGTTGCTGGTTGGCCAGCCGGTTCAGGGCTTGGCTGATGCGTGCCGATTCATCGGCCTGCCCGGCCAGCGATTCTGTCACGTCTCGAATGCCGGCCACGTTACGGTTCACTTCCTCGGCCACCGCGCTCTGCTCTTCCGCCGCCGAGGCAATCTGCAAGTTCATGTCGCTGATCACCGCCACAGCCTCGCCAATACGCTGCAGTGCTGGCAATGCCTGCTCCATGCGTGCGGCGCTGTCCTGGGCCTGGCGCTGGCCTGCATGCATGGCCCCCACCACGTCCTGGGTGCCTTGCTGAAGGCCTTCGATGACCTGGCGAATTTCCTCCACCGAAACCTGCGTGCGCTGGGCCAGGCCGCGCACCTCATCGGCAACCACGGCGAAGCCACGCCCGGCCTCGCCTGCGCGGGCCGCTTCGATGGCGGCGTTGAGTGCCAGCAGGTTGGTTTGTTCGGCAATGGTGCGGATCACTTCAAGCACCGAGCCGATTTGCCCGCTGCGGTCTTCCAGTGCACGCGCCTCGTCCATGGCAGTGTTCATGCCTGCTGCCAGGCGGTCGATGCCCTGGCGCGTGCTGTCGACCAGTTGCAAGCCTTCCTGGCTGGCCTGATCTGCGGCGCGCGCGGCCTGGGCCGCCTGCGAGGCGTTGTGGGCGACATCCTGGGCTGTGGCGCTCATTTCATTGGCCGCTGTGGCCACCTGTTCGATCTCGCGGTGCTGTTGCTGCATGCCGTTGCTGGTCTGGCTGGCGATGGCAGCCGATTGGTCGGCGGTGTCGCGGGCCTGCTGCAGCGACCCTTTGACCTGGGCAATGACCGGTTGCAACTTGTCGAGGAAGCGGTTGAACCAGGCAGTGAGCTGGCCCAGTTCATCCTGGCGGGCGTAGTCCAGGCGACGGGTGAGGTCACCTTCGCCACTGGCAATGTCTTCCAGGCGTGCTGCCACGGCCAGGATTGGCCGGCTAACGCCGCGAGCGGTCAGCCACACCAGCAGAAGACCCACGATTGCCGTGCCAAGGCCTATCAACAGGCTGGTGAGGTTGGCATTCTGGTTGTGGGTATCAAGGCGCTGGTTGAGGGCTACGGCAGGGGCCTGCAGCACGCTTTCCGGCACGTCCAGCCATACCTGCCACGGGGCTGTGTCAGGGATGGGCGTGAAGGGGTGGGCCACGCGCAGCAGACCGTCGGCTACTGTGTTTGCCATGGGTTTGCCGAGCGTGCTGTCGTCACGACTGTTGCCGGCCAGCAGGCCGGCGGCGGTGGCGATACTCACCTGGCCCTGGCCGTCGAACACATCGCGGCGGCCGTCCACACTCAGTTGCTGCAGGTTGGCCAGGCCGATGTCCAGGCCGACCACGCCGACTACCTTGCCGTGTTCCAGCAATGGCAGAGCGATGCTGGTCATCAGCACCTGACGGCCGTTGACCTCGTCGAGGTACGGTTCGAGCATGCAGGTCCTGGCGGTGTCCTGCGGGCAGGTCAGCCAACGGTTCTTCGCCGCGCCGTTGCTGCCGATGCTGGTGTCGCCGAGCATCGTTTCCGGCATGGCCTCAAGTGCCAGGTTGCCAGGGCTTGGTTGAGACCAGTACAGCGAGAAACGCCCATGCTCATTGCTGCCCATGGCGTCCTGCCCCAGGTAGTGGCTGTCCTGCTGGTCCAGGGCATTGGGCAGGAACACCAGGTACAGGCCAATCACATCCGGGTTGCCGGCCAGGCTGGCACGCGCCTGGCGGGTCAGTTCGGCGCGCAGGTCGCTACCACCACGGGCCTTCAGCGCTTGTACCAGGCGGGCAAAGCCATTGCCGTACTGGTAGGCGTCCATGAAGTAGCGCTGGATACGCAAGGCCTGGGTTTCGGCGTAGGCCTGCAGGCGTTGGCGGGCGCTTTCTTCGAGCATGGCGGTGTTGGCCTGGTTGACCAGGGCGGCGCTGCGATGTGCTTGGGTCAGCGAGGTGGCTACCAGCAAGGCGACAATGGCCAGCAGGCACAGGCCGGCGAGCAGGGTGATCTTCCATTGGATGGAGAGGCGACGCAGCGGCATGGGGGCTTTCCTTATCGATCAAGTACAACGCCCGCAGTCAGGCGCGGGCGTTGTCGGCAGCATGGCTCATTCGGCGACATAGTTGGGCGGTGCCGACCGGAAGGCTTTGGTCAGCCAGCCCAGGTAGATCAATCCGAGCGCAGCCCAGATGCCGCCAAACATCAGCGAATGTGCGTTCAGGTCCAGCCACAGCGAGACGATGATGCAGAAGCCGATGGTAGGCAGTACCAGGTACTTCAACTGGTTGCTCAAGCCTTTGCGATTGCCTTCGCGCAGGTAGCAGTGGTTGATGACCGACAGGTTGACGAAGCTGAACGCGACCAGGGCGCCGAAGTTGATGATGGAAGTGGCGGTGACCAGGTCGAAGAAGATCGCCGACAGCGAAATCAGGCCGACTACTGCAATGTTCAGCACGGGGGTCTTGTAGCGCGAATGCAGGCGGGCGAAGACGCTGGCCGGAATCACGTTGTCACGGCCCATTACATACAGCAGGCGTGACACGCTGGTTTGCGAGGCCAGGCCCGAGGCGATGGTGTTGATCACGGTGCAGGCGATGAAGATCGACTGGAACAGCTTGCCGCCGACGTACAGGGCAATTTCCGGCAGGGCTGCTTCCTGGTCGTGGAAGCGGGCCATCGTCGGGAAGTAAGCCTGGATGAAGTACGACACGGTGATGAACACTACACCGCCGATCAATGCGGTGAGGAAGATCGCCCGGGGAATGGTCTTGGCTGGATCGCGGGTTTCCTCGGACAGGCAGGTGACCGCGTCAAAGCCCAGAAACGAGAAGCACAGGATGGTCGCACCGGCGGCCAGGGCGCTGAACTGGGTCTGGCTGTCGGCGAACGGTATCAGGCTCCAGGTGGTACCCAGCCCTTCACCCTGATCCAGGCCGCGCACGCACAGGTAGATGAACACGGCGATGATCGCCACCTGTACACCCACGAACAGCAGGTTGAAGTGGGCCACCAGGTTCACGCTGCGCATGTTGATCAGGCTGATCAGGCTGACGAAGCCGGCGACCCACATCCACTCCGGTACTTCCGGGAACATGGCCGAAAGGTACAGCTTGGCCAGTAGTGCGTTGACCATTGGCAGCAGCAGGTAGTCCAGCAGTGAGGACCAGCCCACCAGGAAGCCAACGTGCGGGTTGATCGCGCGCTGGGTGTAGGTGTAGGCCGAGCCCGACTGCGGGAAGCGTTTTACCAGGGTGCCATAGCTCACTGCAGTAAACAGGATGCCGGCCAATGCCAGGATGTAGGCGCTGGGTACATGGCCGGCGGTAATCCCGCTGACGATGCCGAAGGTGTCGAACACGGTCATCGGCGTCAAGTAGGCCAGACCGATGATGATCACGTGCCAGAGGCGCAGGGTTTTGCGGAGTTGGCCGTTGCCGGAAGCGCTGTGGTCAGGCTGCATGCTGGCATGGCTCCTGCTGCTGGACGTAAACGACGGGCACGGGGTATTGCGCATGCGGCACGGGCGAGCGGGTGGGCTCCATATTGTTCACCTTTTATGTTGGAGCGGCGGAAGGCGCGGTGGGACGCGCAAAGTGGTGAAAATAAAAAACGATGGGTAGGTGGGTGTCAAGTTAAACATGACAAGATGTTGCGGTATTGAAATATTTATCGATTAAATACGGGTTTTGTTCGTTTTTTGCGCGTTTTTATGCGATTTTGATCAATTCGAGTGTTCGTAAAAATTAACGAAACTTTTGCTTGGCACCTTGCTGTCGGATGTGTCCGAAAAAATGGCATTTCTCGAGCAGGGCCAGCACTCGGCCCAATCGGGGGTGGTACTCTTCGCTTTCTGCGTGGCCTCTGGCCGCCTTCGAAGCCCTTACGGACAGCAATCGGTTCCATTCATGAAGAAATCAGTTGGCATCCTTTCCGGCCTGGCTATCGCCATTGCCGTCGCAACTACCGCAGGCGCCTGGTACACCGGCAAGCAGCTGCCGGCGGAGCTGGACAACGCCCTTGCACGCAGCAACGCCGAACTCACAAAGGCCCTGGTCAGTACCGGTGGTAGCATGAGCATCGAGCGTGTGTCGCTGGAGCAGCATCTCTTCAGCAGTACTGCCCAGTACCGGCTCAAGGCTCGCGACATCAACGTGGGGCAGGGCGAGGTGATCAATTTTGACGTGGGCGTGACCGACCAGATCGAGCACGGCCCGTTTCCCTGGTCGAGGGTCAGGGCACTGAAGCTGATGCCGGTAATGGCGGTCAGCAACAGCACGCTGCAGAAGGATGAAGCCGTCGCGCCATTGTTCGCCGCTGCCGGTGAAAAGGCCCCGGTCAGCGCGCAGACCAGCCTGGGTTATGGCGGCAGTGTGGTCAGCCAGGTTCAACTGGCGCCCCTCAAGTTTGACGAGGCGGATGGCAGCAGCCTTGACTTCTCGGGCATGCAGTTCGAAGTCAGTGGGGACAAGGAGGGCAAGGCCTCGAAGTTCCATGGCCAGGCCGACAGGCTGGTGATGAAACGGGTGCATGACGACCAGCCGCCGGCCTCGTTCGAGCTCAAAGGGCTGACGTTTGGCGGTAACCTCGCAGCCACCGCGCACGATGCCATTTATGTCGGCAACGTCGACCTGGCGTTGGCCGAAACCAAGGTCACACTTGGGCCGAAACAGCAGGTGCTGTTGATCAAGGGCCTGGAACAGAACGCCTTGCAAACCCTCGACGGCCCGGACACCGTAGGTGGTCGCGCGGAGTACAAGGTCGGCGACATCAGCTGGGATGGCCGCGCGGTAGGCAAGGCGCAGATGGCGGTGAGCGTGACCTCGGTCAACGCCCCGGCGCTGCAAGCCTTGTCGAACTGGTACCGGTCGCACTTGCCTGAGTTCGAGGCCGCCAGTGCGGCTGGCCAGCCGGTGCCGCAGATCCAGATGGACGACGCCGAAAAAGCCCGCTTCCAGGGTGACCTGCAGAAATTGCTGGCCGCCAAGCCCAGGCTGGCGGTGGAAAACCTGTCGTTCAAGACCGCCAATGGCGAGAGCCGCTTCAACCTGTCGATGGACCTCGCCGCGCCGGCCAGCTTCGACCTGCCGCCGGACCAGCTGAGCAAGCAGATTATCACTGAGGTGAAAGGCAAGCTGTCGCTGTCCAAGCCGATGATCGGTGATCTGGCGACCTTGCAGGCGTTGCTGGATGGCCAGACCGACACCCAGGCGATTGCCATGCAGTCGAGCCAGGCGGGGGAGATGGTCGGCATGATGGCGCTGCAGAGCGGCATGGCCACCGCGCAGGGTGATGATGTGGTCAGCAGCCTGCACTATGCCGATGGTATGGTCGATTTCAATGGCCGAAAAATGACCGTGGAAGAATTTGCCATGTTCATGGCGGCGCACCTGGCGGCCTTGTCACCGCAGGGCTGATCCATGGATCCCGTATTGGCCTCTTAGAGGGTAGCACCGTACCTGTAGGAGCGGGTTCACCCGCGAAGAGGCCAGTGCAGGCAACACAAAAAACCACTTTAGAATTCGCTGGATTGTCTGTAGCCTTCGGCCTCCGATAATAATCCGCGCCCGCAGAGGGCCGTGGCGGTCAGTGTGCCGTCCGGCACCCTTAGCCGATCTGCCAGGGCCGGGTGATACACTCGATTTGACGCGCACGCGCGCCTGCAGGTCCAGCGATCATGACCCAGATTTCCGAACGCCTTTTGGTTCAGGCCCACCTCGACGCCAAGCAGCCCAACCCGCTGACAGCCGAGCAGGAGGCCGAATACCGTGCGGCCATCGCTGCCGAGCTCAAGGCCCAGAATGCCGTGCTGGTTGCCCATTATTACTGCGACCCGGTCATCCAGGCGCTGGCTGAAGAAACCGGCGGCTGTGTGTCCGACTCGTTGGAAATGGCTCGTTTCGGCAAGAACCACCCGGCCGAAACGGTCATCGTGGCCGGTGTGCGCTTCATGGGCGAGACGGCAAAAATCCTCACCCCGGAAAAGCGCGTGTTAATGCCGACACTGGAGGCCACCTGCTCGCTCGACCTGGGCTGCCCGGTAGACGAGTTCTCGGCCTTCTGCGACCAGCACCCTGAACGCACCGTGGTGGTCTACGCCAACACGTCCGCAGCGGTGAAGGCACGCGCCGACTGGGTGGTGACTTCGAGCTGTGCGCTGGAAATTGTCGAAAGCCTGATGGACAACGGCGAAACCATCATCTGGGGCCCGGACCAGCACCTGGGCCGTTACATCCAGAAGCAGACCGGTGCCGACATGCTGCTGTGGGACGGTGCCTGCATCGTTCACGAAGAGTTCAAGTCGCGCCAGTTGGCCGACATGAAGGCGCTGTACCCGGATGCTGCGATCCTGGTGCACCCCGAGTCGCCGGAAGCGGTGATCGAGTTGGCCGACGCGGTGGGTTCCACCAGCCAGCTGATCAAGGCTGCCCAGACCCTGCCGAACAAAACCTTCATCGTCGCCACTGACCGAGGCATCTTCTACAAGATGCAGCAGCTGTGCCCGGACAAGGAATTCGTCGAAGCCCCCACCGCCGGCAACGGCGCGGCATGCCGCAGCTGTGCGCACTGCCCGTGGATGGCGATGAACACCCTGGAGCGGGTACTGGATTGCCTGCGTAACGGCACCAACGAGATTTTCGTTGACCCGGCGCTGGTGCCCAAGGCGATCAAGCCGCTTAACCGCATGCTGGACTTTACCCAGGCGGCGCGGCTGAAGCTTTCCGGTAACGCTTGAGGTTGCCGGGGCCGCGTTGCGGCCCAATCGCGACACAATGATCGGCATATGCAGGGCTATGTAGGAGCGGCCTTGCGTCGCGATTGGGGCGCAAAGCGCCCCCAAAATCCTTAACGGCCCATCATCTCCTGAACCATGCGCCGCTGCTCCATGATCTCGCGCTGGCGCTGGTCAATCTGTGAGGCCAGCGGGAAATTCCCACCCGCCCGGCGCTTGGCGTAATCCAGCTGCTGGATTGCCTGATCAAAGTCGCCGACCAGCGTGAAGTACTCGGCACGCGCCCGGTGCAGGCCAATGGTATTGCCCGACAAGCCACGCACCTCGGCCATGTCGTACCACACATCCGGGTCATCCGGCCGACTCTTCACCAGCTCGTTCAGCACCTTTTCGGCCTCAGCCGGTTTGTTCTGTTTCACCAACAGGTCGGCACGCACCTGTTTCAACGGATAGTTGCCCGGGTATAGCCCCTGCATCCGTTCGGCGCGCTGCTGGGCATCGGCAAGACGGTTGTTGGTGATGTCCAGGTCGATCTGCGCCAGGTTGTAGGTGATGTCGTTGGGCGCCTTGGCCAGCAGCGGCTTGAGCATTTCACGGGCCTCGTTCAATTGCCCGCCCTTGATCTGTGCCAAGGCCAGGCCATAACGTGCGGCATCCAGTTTTGGGTCTTCGTCCAGTTGGGCGCGGAAGCGCTTGGCGGCAAGCCCCGGTGTGCCTTCGTAGGTCAGTGCCACCCGGGCGCGGATCAGCTGGTAGCGCATGCTGTCTTCAATACCACCCTTGGGCGCCTGGTCGGCGCGGTTACGGGTGTCGGCAATACGTGATTCGGTCACCGGGTGGGTCAGCAGGAACTCCGGCGGCTTGGCGTCATAGCGATACTGGCGCGCCAGGCGCTCGAACATGGTCGGCATGTTGCGCGGATCGTAGCCGGCCTTTTCCAGGTTCTGGATACCGATGCGGTCGGCTTCCTGTTCGTTCTGGCGCGAGAAGCGCCGTTGCTCCTGAATGGCGGCTGCCTGGGTGCCGGCAATCATGCCGATGCCTGCATCGCCGGCGCCACCTGCGGCCAGCACGATGCCGGCCAGCAGCGCCGCCATCATCGGTAACTGCATGCGCTGCTGGGCCTCGACACCACGCGCGAAGTGGCGTTGTGACAAGTGCGCCAGTTCGTGGGCCAGTACCGAGGCATATTCGCCCTCGGTCTGGGCGTTGAGGAACAGCCCGCCGTTGACCCCGACAATGCCACCCGGCGCGGCAAAGGCGTTCAACTCGCGGCTGTCGATCAGGATGAACTCCAGGCGCCGGTCCTGCAGCTGACTGGTTTCGGCCAGCTTGTACACGCTGGTTTCAACGTAGTCCTTGAGCTGTGGGTCGTTGAGCTGATTGACCTGGCCGCGCAGCAGGCTGAGCCAGGCACGGCCCAGTTGGTGCTCCTGTTGCGGCGAGACGATCGCAGAACTGGCATCACCCAGTGATGGCAGGTCGTCAGCATGGCCGGGTAGGGCCATCAGGCAGGCCAGCGTCAGCAGGGTAGGGCGCAGTAGATTCATGCATGAAGCTCGCGTCGGATCAAAGATACCTACTGTAGCGGGCTCACACGTTGGCGACCAGTGGCGCTATCCTAGCCAGCCATGCCAAGAAGCACCCTGGCGATGCCTTTGGAGACCCTGCGATGAGTAACACCCTGACCTGCGACGCCGAACTGGACGCCCGCGGGCTGAATTGCCCTTTGCCACTGCTCAAGGCCAAGCTGGAACTCAATCGCCTGGCCAGTGGCGCGGTGCTCAAGGTAATCGCCACGGACGCAGGATCCCAGCGCGACTTCCGCACTTTCGCCCAGTTGGCCGGTCATACCCTGCTGCAAGAGACGGCCGAGGCCGGTACCTACACTTACTGGCTGCGCAAGGCCTGAGTCTTTTCCAAGGATCGTCAATGTTCAAAGTGCTTCGCGACTGGGTGCAGCGCTACTTCTCCGATGAGGAAGCGGTGGTGCTGGCGGTCCTGTTGTTCCTGGCTTTTACCGCCGTGCTCACCCTGGGCGGCATGCTCGCGCCGGTGCTGGCGGGCATGGTGCTGGCGTTTCTCATGCAGGGGCTGGTCAACGCCTTGGAGCGCGTGCGGGTACCTACACGGCTGGCGGTGATGCTGGTGTTCGCCCTGTTCATGGGCGCACTGGCGGTGTTCATGCTGGTGCTGGTGCCGCTGCTGTGGCACCAGTTGATCACGCTGTTCAACGAGCTGCCGGGCATGCTCGGCAAGTGGCAGTCGTTGTTGTTGCTGCTGCCCGAGCGCTATCCGCACCTGGTGTCGGACGAGCAGGTATTGCATGCCATCGAATCGGTGCGCGGTGAAATTGGCAAGTTTGGTCAATGGGCGCTGACGTTCTCGCTGTCCAGCCTGCCACTGCTGGTCAATGCCATGATCTATCTGGTGCTGGTGCCGATTCTGGTGTTCTTCTTCCTGAAGGATCGTGAACTCATTGGCCGCTGGGTCAGCGGCTACCTGCCGCGCCAGCGCACCTTGCTGAACCGGGTGGGCAGCGAGATGAACCGGCAGATCGCCAACTACATCCGCGGCAAGGGTATCGAGATCTTGATCTGCGGCATTGCCACTTACATCGCCTTCATCAGCCTGGGGCTCAATTACGCCGCGCTATTGGCGTTGCTGGTGGGGCTGTCGGTGGTGGTGCCTTACGTGGGCGCGGTAGTCGTGACCGTGCCGGTGACCCTGATTGCGCTGTTCCAGTGGGGCTGGGGCGACCAGTTCATCTACCTGATGACGGTGTACGCGATCATCCAGGCGCTGGATGGCAACGTGCTGGTACCGCTGCTGTTCTCCGAGGCGGTGAGCCTGCACCCGGTGGCGATTATCTGCGCGGTGCTGCTGTTTGGCGGGCTATGGGGGTTCTGGGGGATATTCTTCGCCATCCCGCTGGCGACGCTGATCAAGGCCGTGCTGGATGCCTGGCCCAAGCAGGAGCCTAGCGTTTCACCGATGCTTTGAATGTAATTGGGGCTGCAAGGCAGCCCCATTCAATTTCAAGCCTTGTTCAAGGCTTGGGCGGCCGCCAATACGGCATCCACATGCCCGGGCACCTTCACGCCACGCCATTCCTGGCGCAGTACGCCGTCCTTGTCGATCAGGAAGGTGCTGCGGTCAACGCCCATGTACTCCTTGCCATATAGCTTCTTCAGCTTGATCACGTCGAACAGCTGGCAAAGGGCCTCGTCCTTGTCGCTGATCAGCTCGAACGGGAAGCCTTGTTTGGCCTTGAAGTTCTCGTGCGACTTGATGCCATCACGCGACACACCGAATACCACGGTGTTGGCCGCGGCGAAGGCGTCATGCTGGTCGCGGAAGCCCTGGCCCTCGGTGGTGCAGCCTGGGGTGCTGTCCTTGGGGTAGAAGTACACCACCACCTGCTGGCCCTTGAGTTCGGCAAGGCTGACGGTTTGCCCGCTGGTGGCCTGGGCCTGGAAGTCGGCAACAGGTTGGTCGAGTGCTACAGCCATGATCGGTTTCCTTACATTGGGTTCTGAGGACGCCATGGCTCGATCAGTGCGTCGAGGTTCAAGGCGTCGGCAAAGTCCAGGAACTGGTCGCGTAGCCAGCTGATCTGCGTGCCGGCCGGCAGAATCACGGTGAACTGGGCGTTGAGCATGCTGCTACCGGTTTGCGGCGCCAGGTAGGTGTCGCAGGTCATGGCTTCCAGCTCGACGCGGTGGTCGAGGAAGAACTGGCACAGCTCGTTGATGATGTCCGGGCGGTAGGCAGCGCTGACATAGGCCACATACGGAAGGGCCTGCGGGCGCACTTCCTGGTCGGCGCTGCGGACCACGTCGAGGGTCAGGCCGTGCTTCTTGCCCAGGCCTGGGAGGGTGGATTCGAGACGTGCCAAGGCGTCCCAGCTGCCACCCACCTGCAGCACCAGGGCGCTGGTCTCGCCGTGGCGGCTCAGGCGCGAGGTGACCACCGCGCAGCGGTTTTCGAAGGCAGCGCGGCTGAGGACGTTGGCCAGCTCCATGGGGTTCGGGCCCAAGGCACTGATGACAAGGAATTGTTCGCGGACGGTGGGGGTGGACATGCAGCATTCCTAAAGCGATGAGCGGTCGGCACAGGACGGGCAAAAGCCTCCTGTCGGCAGGGCCCGGGGCTCGCATGCGAGGTCTTGGACGCTGGCGGGGAGCAAGGTCGACGGCCCGGCGGGCCGCGCTGCACCGATCAAAGGGCCAAGGGTAGCGAAATAAGCCGCCGAGGGGAATGCTCCACCCGCCTGCTTCGCTTGTGCAAGGTCGATGCCCCCAGTACCATTACCGCTCTCTTTTTCCGGCAGGAGCAGTTACATGATTGCGGGCAGTATGGTGGCATTGGTCACACCCATGGATGCACAAGGGCGTGTTGACTGGGGCAGCCTCGACAAACTTGTAGACTTCCACCTGGAAAACGGCACACATGCGATCGTCGCTGTCGGCACCACCGGTGAGTCGGCCACGCTGGATGTTGAAGAACACATCCTGGTCATCAAGCACGTGGTCGAGCGCGTCAAACGCAGCGCCAAATCGATTCCGGTCATCGCCGGCACCGGTGCCAACTCCACCGCCGAAGCCGTGCACCTGACCCAGAACGCCAAGAATGCCGGCGCCGACGCCTGCCTGCTGGTTGTGCCGTACTACAACAAGCCAACGCAAGAAGGCTTGTACCAGCACTTCAAGCACATTGCCGAAGCCGTCGACATCCCGCAGATCCTCTACAACGTTCCCGGCCGTACCTCCTGCGACATGCAGGCCGAGACCGTGATCCGCCTGTCGACCGTGCCGAACATCATCGGCATCAAGGAAGCCACGGGCGACCTGGCCCGCGCCAAGGCCATCCTCGATGGCGTCAGCAAGGACTTCATCGTCATGTCCGGCGACGACCCGACTGCCGTCGAGCTGATCCTGATGGGCGGCAAGGGCAACATCTCCGTCACCGCCAACGTCGCTCCGCGCGAAATGGCGGACCTGTGCGAGGCCGCCCTTGAGGGCAATGCCGAGAAGGCCCGCGCAATCAACGAAAAACTCATGCCGCTGCACAAGGACCTGTTCTGCGAGTCCAACCCGATCCCGGTGAAATGGGCGCTCGTCGAAATGGGCCTGATGCAAAAAGGTATTCGCCTGCCACTGACCTGGCTGAGCGAAGGCTGCCACGAAAAAGTCCGTACTGCCTTGCGCCAGTCCGGCGTACTGGTTTAAGAGGAAGTACACCGCATGAAGCGACTGGCTGGTCTTTCCGCCCTTGCCCTGATTATCTCCAACACCAGTGGGTGTGGCTGGCTGTGGGGCGAGGATGGCTATTTCCGCGACCGCGGCAGTGACTACCTGCAGGCGCACCCGACCGCGCCGATGCAACTGCCGCCGGACGCCAGCAACGTCAAACGCCTTGACCCGCTGCTGCCGATTCCGCGTAACGTCGCTGACGATACCGTCACGGGTGAGTTCGAAGTGCCTCGCCCGCAACCGCTGACGGGCGGTGCCGCCCAGGTCACCGACTACAGCCTGCAGCGTAGCGGCAGCAGCCGTTGGGTGCTGGCCCAGCATTCGCCAGCCGAAGTGTGGCCGGTAGCCCGGCAGTTCTTCGAGGACAACGGCTTCCGCATTGCTGAAGAGCGCCCGCAGACGGGTGAGTTCAACACCACCTGGCAGCGTTTCGACGAACTGTCGGCATCGCTTGGCCAGCGCCTGGCCAGCACTGCCAGCAGCGGCGACAGCGAGGTGCGTGTACGTGTACGCATGGAGCCTGGCGTGCAGCGCAACACCTCCGAAGTGTATGTGGTCAGCGTCGAGCGCCCGGCGGGCAGCACTGCCGAGCCTGCGTTCCCGTCCAGCTCCAGCAATACCGGCACCGATGCCCTGCTGGTCGACGAAATGCTTGCCAGCATGAACCGCAGCGCGGAGAAGGGCGGTTCGGTGTCGCTGCTGGCCGCCCGCGACTTCGACGCACCAAGCCGCGTCAGCCTGAGCGAAGACGGCAGCGGCAACCCGGTGCTGTACCTGGGCTCCGACCTGGACCGCGCCTGGTCTGGCGTGGGCCGTGCCCTGGAGCAGGGTGGCGAATGGCGTGTTGAAGACATCAACCGCAGCCTGGGCCTGTACTACATCAACCTGTCCGAAAAGCCTGACGACAAGCAGAACCAGCCTGGCTTCTTCGGCCGCCTGTTCGGCAGCGAGCCGACCAAGGAAGAGCGTGAAGCCCGTGCCGAGCGTTACCAGGTTCGCCTGAGCAAGGTGGGTGAGAGCGTGCAGGTCACGGTCGAGAAAAACATCAACACCGTGGCTCCGGCCGATGTCGCCCGCCGTGTGCTGAGCGCCATTCAGGACCACCTGGGCTAAGTGCGCTTCGCGGTACTCGGAAGCGGCAGCCAAGGGAACGGCACGCTGATCGCCAGTGGTGACACGTTCATCCTGGTTGATTGCGGCTTTTCCCTGCGTGAAACCGAGCGGCGCCTGGCGCTGCTCGGCGTTTCGGCGGCCCAGCTCAGCGCGGTACTGGTCACCCACGAACATGCCGACCACGTGCATGGGGTCGGCTTGCTGTCACGGCGCTACAATGTACCGGTCTACCTCAGCCAAGGGACATTGCGCGGCATGCGCAAGCCGGTGGAGGTGGCCGGTTTTCTCGCGTGTGGCGAAAGTCTGTGTATCGGCAGCCTGGAAGTAACCGCAGCGCGGGTCGAGCACGACGCCTACGAGCCGTTGCAGTACGTGGTCAACGACGGCAAGCGGCGCTTTGGAATGCTGACCGACCTGGGCTCTTACGACGCGCTGTTGCTGGAGCGTTACCAGGGCCTGGATGCACTGCTGATCGAGGCCAACCACTGCCGCGACCTGCTAGCACGCGGCCACTACCCGGCCTTTTTGAAACGGCGGGTGGGTGGCATGCAAGGGCATTTGAACAACCACCAGGCCGCGCGCCTGGTGCATGAGTTGGGCTGGAGCAACCTGCAACACCTGGTGCTGGCCCACCTCAGCAGCAAGAACAACCTGCCACACTTGGCCCGCCAGTGCTTCGTCGACACCCTTGGGTGCGACCCGGACTGGCTCCAGGTGGCGAATCAGGAACACGGGCTCGACTGGCGCGAAATCGCCTAGCCCAACACCTCAAGCAAGCGGAGCCCAATCATGGAAAAACGCGAAGAACTCTACCGCGGCAAGGCCAAATCGGTTTACAAGACCGACGACGCCGACCGCTTGATCCTGCTGTTCCGTAACGACACTTCGGCGTTCGACGGCAAGCGTATCGAACAACTCGACCGCAAAGGCATGGTGAACAACAAGTTCAACGCCTTCATCATGCAGAAACTGGAAGAAGCTGGCGTGCCGACCCAGTTCGACAAGCTGCTGGGCGACAACGAGTGCCTGGTGAAGAAGCTGGACATGATTCCGGTCGAGTGCGTGGTGCGTAACTACGCTGCCGGTAGCCTGGTCAAGCGCCTGGGCGTGGAGGAGGGCATCAAGCTGGAGCCGTCCACCTTCGAGCTGTTCCTGAAGAACGACGAGAAGGGCGACCCCTTCATCAACGAATCCCACGTTGTCGCGTTCGGCTGGGGCACCGCCGAGCAACTGGTAGAAATGAAGAAGCTGTCGTTGAAGGTCAACGAAGTGCTGAGCAAGCTGTTCGATGACGCCGGCCTGCTGCTGGTCGACTTCAAGCTGGAGTTCGGCGTATTCCACGGCCAGATCGTGTTGGGCGACGAGTTCAGCCCGGACGGCTGCCGCCTGTGGGACAAGGAAACCCGCAAGAAGATGGACAAGGACCGCTTCCGTCAGGGCCTGGGCGACGTGATCGAAGCCTACGAAGAAGTTGCCAAGCGCCTGGGCGTGCCGCTGTAAGCGGTGTGTTCACGCAAGCGCCTGATACCACGCGATTTTTTTTAAAAAAAGGTTTGCGTTTAAAAAGAACGCTGGTATGATGCGCGGCATTGGAGAGATGCCGGAGTGGTCGAACGGGACGGATTCGAAATCCGTTGTACTGGCAACAGTACCTAGGGTTCAAATCCCTATCTCTCCGCCATACATCGAGAAGCCCCGTAGATCAACGTCTACGGGGCTTTTTCGTTTCTGAATTGTACGTAGGATTTGTACGTACACAATTATTAGCCTTAGGGTCACGATGGGGGCTGGTGTGGCGGGGGCACCCGCACTTGAGTGGGCTGCCATTGGGTAGGTTATCAAGCGAGAATCCTCTATCATGCTGCTTATCGTTTCACGCATCAGTAGGATCATTGATGAGTCCTGAACATCTTGCAGTATCTCTATTCTCGGGTGCAGGTGGCTTCTCGTACGGCTTCTCTCAAGCTGGACTAAAGCCTATCTTCGGTGCAGAGTTCAATCCAGATGCTTGCGTAAGCTACGAGCTAAATATAGGTAGCCCTTGCCACAAGATCGATTTGGAAACTGTTGATCCTCGTGTCATCAAGCAGATGGCAGGTGGAATGAAGCCTTTCGTCATCATAGGTGGACCTCCATGCCAAGGATTCAGTACCGCTGGCCCGCGTAACGCCAGAGACCCACGCAATCAACTTATCTTTAACTATCTAGCGATAGTTGAGGAGTTGGCGCCTCAGTGGTTCGTCTTTGAGAACGTCGAGGGCCTGTTGACCTCTGGTGGAGGGCAAGATCTTACTCGTCTTGTTAAAGAGTTTATAAAGCTGGGTTACTCGATCAGGCTTCAAAAGGTTAACCTGGCCAGTTACGGGGTGCCTCAAACGCGAAAGCGAGTCCTGATAATTGGTAATAGTCACGGTCTTAACTTTGACTTCCCTTCTGAGCTGTACTCTTATGACAGCGGGAAGGCCAAGAAAACCTCTAGCTTGCCAATGGCTCCAACTCTTGATGCTGCTATTAGTGGGCTAGGTCCTACAGTTACAAATAAGAGTGATATGGCTTGCTATGCAAGTTCGGAACCTTGCAGTTCCTTTGATGCCGAGATGCGCCGTGGTAATCATGCACTAGGGGTGACGCAACACTTTCAAGCTCCTGAGCTATCAGCAAAAGCTCAGATTGAGCTGTTGCTGCCAGGCCAGACTATGAAAGACCTTCCTCCTGAGCTTTGGCATGAAAGCTTCAAGCGTCGAGCTAGCAGGCGTGTCTCTGATGGAACTCCTACGCAAAACCGAGGAGGTGCTCCTTCGGGTATCAAGCGGCTTCAAGGAAACCTGCAAGCACTAACAATCACAAGTGCTGCAAACAGAGAGTTCATTCATCCGCGTGAGCATCGCCCATTGACTATCCGTGAATGCGCTCGGCTTCAGACCTTTCCAGACGCTTATCAATGGGAGGGTAATAGTTCTAGCGTGATTCAACAGATTGGAAACGCTGTTCCGCCGCTTGCAGCTGCCACCCTGGCCCGTCACATTCAGGCAATTGATGGTCGCTTTGGTTCAGGGTTGCAGCATGCACTCCAGAGCGATTCACCTGGTTTGTTAGGCTTTGTACTTACAGAGTCTACAGGCATGAGTCCAGCACTTAAGACAACACAAGCTCTGCTAAAAGGGCTTCATCAAGGAAGTTTAGAGTTCGATGCATTATAAAGGAAAGCGCCTAAGTGCGGAAATGTCCAAGCTCTTGACGCGCCTCTTGACCATAAGCAAAACGGCGAACATGAATGCGTTAATGCATCCAAGCGAGCTAGCTAAGGTTATTGCTTTGGTTGCAACTGATATCGGTGTGTCTAGGGCTATGTCAAACGCATTTCCACAAATGTGGAGTAAGATTGCCCCTCATGCCGAGTATTATTCGCTGGATGTTGAGTGGTTTCTAGAGTCAAGCATCTGCATAACTACCATAGATGTGGTTAATCTCCTAGAGTTTGGTATAGGGCTAGACGAGGATTTTTTGACCTATCTGAAGTGCCTTGTTGAGCTCCATAAGCGTCGGCGTAAATATGGGTTAATATTGCAGCGCCAGCCATTACCTACGATGGTTCAAGTATCGCCTAGGGCGCTGATGGAGTATGGCGCGGGCTTCGAGCCGGAAGCATTAGCCTCATGGCTGACTTGGCGTAAATTCTTCTACGATTTAGACAATCGTTCAGCTCAGGAGACAGGGTATCTCTTCGAGCCCATTCTTGCTTCGGCTATTGGTGGTGAGCCTAAGTCTGCTCGCGAACGAGTTGTGCGGCGAAGTGCTGACCCTTCCAAGGGGCGGCAGGTTGATTGCTGGAAAGTTGCTTCTGACGGAACTCCTCTCGCATACGAGTTAAAGTTGAGGGTTACAATTGCGGCGAGCGGGCAGGGAAGATTTGGTGAAGAGCTATCGTTCGCACAAGATTGTTTGGATTCGGGGGTAAAGCCAATACTTGTTGTACTTGATCCTACTGAAAATGGAAAGTTGACAGGGCTGCAGGCAGCATATAAGAAAGTTGGGGGAGAGGCGTACGTTGGTGATGCTGCTTGGGAGCATCTTGAATGCGAAGCGGGGCCAACTATGGCGGCGTTCATTGAGCGATATGTTCGTAGGCCGGTAGACACTATTTCAGCATTCGAGGAAGTTTCGGAGGGTGACCCTTCTAAGCGAAACATCGTGCTGCTCGATCTTGCAGCTAAGCTGCAGGGGAATGAGTTAACGATAATGCTTGGCCCTCACGAGCAGCGTATAGAGCGGCATGAAGATCAGTCATTAGCAGACGATGATGAATCAAGGGATGATCTATAATTTAAAAATGCGCCTATTGCGTTACTCCTGAAGGGAAGTGAGCAGAAATCTAGAAGCAGGTACGCTCTCCAGAATTTTAAATCATTCGCTTACTCTGGGTCATGATCGCCGGCGATCTGCGAGCCATAATATGGTTGAGAGAGCCGGCAAATCCTACTCAAGTTTAGGTCGGAGCTTAGCGCCCTTGCTTCTGGCTTCTGGCCCGCAAACGGCTGATTTTTAAATATAGAGGGCCAAAGTAAAGCCCCGCACAATGGCGGGGCCGTATCGGTATCGCTGCTGAATACACAGGAACGAGGCAGGGTATCAAGCGATCCTTGGCGTGGCCATAAGCACTTTCTATGAGGCTACGGGAGCACTGGTAGGCTTGCTCAGTTCCAGGCCAAGGCGCTGCATCACTCGCATTACAGCGGTTGGCGACCACTGACCACCACGGGCAGTGGGGATGTTGCGTGCTATTAGGCAGTCAGCCACCGCCTGTAGGCTGCCGGCCCCCTTAAGGATGCAGTTCTCTACAGCGTCCTTGAGCAGTGCTGCGCGGTCGTCTGCCTGCTGGCGCTGGGTGGCGTGACCCCTGGCCCTATTCAACATGCTACGGCCCTTAGCGAGCGCTTGTGAGCGGTTACTGATCTTTTGAGCGGCCTCTGCATCGCCACCAGCAGCACGGGCTTCCAGTGACCGCAGAGCGGCCTTGGTTCGTTCGCTAATAAAGGTGCGCTCTTGTTCCGCTAGAACAGCATAGATATGTAGCTCCACCGTCGAGGCGTTGGGCATGGTCGCTACTTTGAATGTACTGCGTTTCATTAAGCCTGCTATATGCTCAACATCCCTACTTAGACGGTCGAGCTTGGCCACGATCACCGGGATGCGGTGAGCGAAAGCAGCAGCACCTGCTGGCCGATCTAGCGGATGAAGCGAGCCAGAGACGCCCGAGTCGGTGTACTCAGCCACAATCGTCCAGCCCTGCTTCTCAGCAGCGATATGCACATACTCCCGCTGGGCTTCAATACCGAGGCCGGATTCGCCCTGCCCTTTGGTAGATACGCGGTAGTAAGCAACGACTTCCATGGCGGTGATCCCTTGTAGTGGCTGATGATATCAGTTTACAACTGTTTCAACGACCGATCAACCATTGTAATAACCCTGCGAACGTTATGGCACTACAAAGGCGCCTGGGGCATCATCGCTTCTCGCAGCGTGTTTACCGTCGAGACTAAATAATGGATTTCAAGCAGGTGAAGAAGGAAGGTCTGCTCACGATTACGGCCAGTTAGTCTTAATCGTGATCGCGTTAATCTTGTCGGATGGCTACAACCCGCTGGGGCGGGCTGCTGTGGAGCATCACCCATAATATGCACCTCTTCAAGATAGCAATAGGTTGCGAGCCGCAGGCAGCCTGGGGAGCGGTGCAAACTTGCGAGGACGGCTTTGCGATGGCTATGCAAGCTAAGTACGTCGTATCCGCACTGGGGATTCTGCTGGTTTACGGCGTAGGCCAATACCTTGAGTTCTTCCCTTCGCTGAGGCTTTGGGGCAGAAGTCAGCGAGGAAAGTAAATCTCAACGTATTTAAGGCGATTAGCTTAACCCAGATCTAGCGGAGGCCCCGTAAATAGGAGCCTAGCCGGGTGTAACGGTATGCCAGCACTGGCCTTGTCGCCCGGAAGAGATTAGATAGCAACTAGTTCTACGATTAGTTACCGGGAGATGGCTCAAAGCTGATCCGCCTATGCCGCCAGCGGTGACGGCTCTGCTGCCACTGGTGGGGGCTCAAGGTGTGCTGGGTATCCTTTAAAGCCCCACTGATCGTAGTAGCGGCCTCGATGCATCCGCTTGAATCGAGGTTGCGCCAAGTAGTCTCGACGGCCTTTCTCGATAGCAGAATGCAGGCAGTCAAGTAAGCTGGTGCGGGCAGCTTCAACCTGTTCAACGGTGCAAAGGTCAAGTGCAAGCAATGGCTTCCACACCTGCTCAGCATCTGCGTACAAAGCAGTGATGTAATCAGGCCATGTACCCAGCTTCTTGAAGCGTTGCTCATCAGGTATAAGCACCCTAGGCATCAGTGCCGCCACATCAAGCCGCTTCAGCAGGCGAGCACACAGCAAGCCCTTAGAGATGTCTGCCCCCGATAGGGCGTGATAGCAGTGGTCCGTGATGCTGGCGATCAACAGTTGGTGGTCAGCATCAACAAGTTGTTTGCTAGGCTTGCCCCACGGCTGCTGCCAGTTCATATAGACCAGCGGCTGCCATTCGATACCCTTTTGCGGCAAGAAGCTTTTGTGGGCACCTTCAAGTGGGCATTCACGCTGGGCGATATAGATGCCAAGCACCCGGACCAGACCAAGCATAAAGATGCAGTTATCACGGTGCCGCTGTGATGGCGATACCACTGCCATCCGCTCTAGTTCATCTGCATATACACATAGTGCTGCGCGAGTGTGTAGTTCGGGCTTAAACCTAGCGACCGAATCTTTGCCACGCTGGTAGGCGTCCATCAGCTCTAACTGCTCAAGCAGTAGCTGTTCAAGCTGGCCAAGCGTATAGCTGTCTTCCAGTTCCCGTACCGCTGTGCCTTTCTGCTGCCGGTTGTAGATTCGCTGTGCCAAGGTATGCAGCGTATCCAGCTTCAAAGCACTGGATTGGGCCAGATATTCAACGAACTCTTCGCCCAGCAAGGCACTTACCTTCTTGGCTACCTGCTTGTTGGTATCGCCTACGCCTACTTGCCACTTCTTTAGCAGCTTGTGGGCAGGAATGCTCAGCCCCGCATCTGCTGAAATGAACTTGTTACCGGCTTGCTGGTTAAGCAGCGATAGACCGATGAATAGGTTAAGTGGATGCAGCGCCCCCACTGAGCCATCTACGCCTTTACGGGCCTGAATGTGGCAGCGATGGTATACAGACATTCGCTCATCCGGGTTGAAGCCATAGCACTTGTAGTAGCGGTTGTGGAACTGCTCTAGCTCGAATAGTGAAGCAGTGGTGTGGCCCATCATGATGCAGACGGTGTTGGCCTGGAAGCACTCTCGGATGATCCACTGCCCGAAACTGCTCTTACAGAATCGGGTGAATTGTTCCTCTATGCGGGACCGCCGCTTTGTTGCTTTATCAGCGCCCCTAGACTTGGCCTTTCTACAGCTATCTTTGCAGAAGCGCTTGGTCTTGTCCGCCTGCTCTCGGCGTCCTGTGTACGGACTGTTGCAGGTGTAGCAGGTGTAACTGTAGTTACGGGTGTTGTTCTTCTTGGCCTTGCTTGGTGACATTCGTTCCACTCTCTAGGGAATCAAGCCGCATGGCAGCTTCTTCAATCAATTGTTCTACCACTCGGGTAGGGTTAATGGCGCCTGTGTGCTCCATTAAGCGAAGCAACTTCGCTCGGTGTTCAGGCCGGTATACTGAGATTCGCATGTAGGTTCCTACTGGAGTTGGGCATAGCTGATTGGGCTGGAGCCCTAGTGCCATGCTGGTTTGAGCGATTAAGGCGGACAGAATCTATACTACCTGCCGCCTTCAAGTACTTACGTAAGGGGCCAGTTAGGCCACCTCGGCAGGCTCTGCGTATGCACGACGAAGGTCGGCCAGGGCGGTTGCTTCTTCACTTGCTTGCTGTGCGGCTAAAGCTGCGGCCTGCTCTGCTGCTGCCTTGGCTTCTGCTTTACGGCGCTGCATTGAGATGGTGAGTTCAACTTGGCGAGCAGTCTCAGCAGCATTGCGCTCATACCGACTCTGTTCATACTCAGTACGCACCAACTCTTCTAGCTTGCGCAGCTCGGTCTTAATTACCTTCTCGGGTTTACGCAGAATGGCCTTGAAGAACAAAGACTCGGCATTAGCCTTTACAATTCTATAACCTTGCAGCACCTCTTCTTGAAGCTCGATCAGGGACATCTCAAGAGGTTTATGGCGAACATAGTCCACATTAGCCGCCATCCCCTTATGGCTGAGCCCTTCCGAATTACTATTATATCTGATAACTCGCTGATCAAGTAGCTGCTGTAGCTCTGCGTCGTCGTGCTTGAAGAACTCAACAACATCGAGTCCATAGGTGTATGTGTTCATTATTCATTTCCTTGTTTGTTTGGCTTGTCAACCTTCTTGAAGCCCGACATAAACTCTGCCTTGGAAAGCTTCTTGATTGCACGTTGTTTATTATCAGTAACCTCTGTAATGCTCTGTGAGGGCTTCTGAGAGGGCTTCTTGTTCGGCCCTGCGGGTAGAGTCAGGGTCTTCTTCTTTGCTGCTTGCAAGCGCTCTCTGTGGCTCGCAAGGTCATCTAGAGTGGCTATCATTCCAGTTGGGAGAATAAAGTCTTCTAGAGTATTCAAGTACAGCAGTTCGTCCGTGGTAGCCTGGACATAATCGACTGTCGCATAAGGGGCTTGAGGCATCTCCAGGAAGTACGACAAGATGGCTCCATTATCCTTACGAACTTCGAGCCAGATATTATTACTGGGCATCAAGCGGCTTCCTTGTCTTGCTGGGCTGCCTTCTCTGCTTCCTGGGCAAGGTACTCTTGTTCAAGTTGCTCTTGAGTGGCTTTGTTGTTCTGCCGCCAGGTACGACTCTGGCAAGTTGACCCACAGAAGCGGGTAAGGGTGGATCGGGAGTAGTGGGTTCGTCCACATCCCGAGCAGGTGTTACGTTTTAAAGGGCGCTGGCCCATAGTTATGACCTCCATGAATTAAAGATTTACAGCGGGCAAAGTAAACCCCTGGCTCTATTAAGAGCTTAGGGGTCAAGTTGGAATCAAGATGTACTGCGCTTCTAAGTTGAAGTGCGGGCTTCCCGTTGCCGGGAAAGCTTAAAAGTAGTAGCTAGTTGCGTTGCTCCCCTAGCCGAGGAATACCTTGAAGCTAAGACTCCCGAAGCCTAATTAACTTCTTGGTACAACTTGCGACCTAATGAAGTCTCGATCATCTGCCCTGGATCGAGCAACAGGTTATGCCGCACTTACAGAGCCGTTCGTCTCAGTCGGTGCGCTAGCAGTCGGGGATATGGGTATCACGAGGGAAGAGGGTCGAGTGGGGCTCCCACTCAACAAGATATACTACCACGGACCTAAAGAGTTGTCAAGCATAAAGTCAGTCATGACGCAAGATGTTTCTTTGGTGATCGGACGTGCGGTTATCTGTAGCCAGTCTTTGCCCGCAGTAGGTTAATCTGCGGGCTATATGCGTAGTGCAATCAGGTGGTCGGGACGGCTGGAAGCTCTGGAATCTTGGAGATGGCCACTAGCTTCTGGGCGGCGCTTGCGCCCTGGCTATATGTGTCGAAGGTCACGGTGCCTGTCTCGTGGCCAACTAGCTCAGCGATCAGAGGGCCGGATACGTCGGCACGCACGAGCTGGGTAATGGCGGTCATTCGTATGCTATGGAAGACATGGTCCTTACCGAACCCCAGCGATTTCTTAAGCCTGCCGAACGCCTTACTATGAAGGTCCGACCGAATACCGTACTTGTTCTTTGAGTTAGACGGTACGAGATAGCCGTCCTGCGAATCCGCCATAAGGCGCTGCACCACGCTAGTCAGGGCAGGGTGTACCGGGACGACACGAATCCCTGCAAAGGTCTTACTATCGGCAATGTCGAA
Source organism: Pseudomonas sp. JR33AA (assembly GCF_021378985.1). Taxonomy (NCBI): domain Bacteria; kingdom Pseudomonadati; phylum Pseudomonadota; class Gammaproteobacteria; order Pseudomonadales; family Pseudomonadaceae; genus Pseudomonas; species Pseudomonas sp. JR33AA. Next base: position 213,202 of record NZ_JAJSAW010000007.1, on the reverse strand, counting down.
GCTTTGCACACCGTCCACCTCAATTACATCTTCAGCACGAAGCTGGCAAAGCTCCTCGATCCGGGCGCCAGTGTATGTACCCAGCAGGATCAGGTCAGCAAGCTTGCTATTCCCGCCGTTGATTGCGGCTGAATGCAACTTAGCCAGCTCAGCTAATGAGAAGTCCTTTCGCTGAGAGTCGAACTTCTCCCTGGCCTTCCTTGCGGCCAGATCGTGGTTCTCGAATGGATTTGCGGCGCCCTTGAAGTCTTCACGCCATTGGGCGTCGTACTTCATCGCCCACTTCCAGAAGGTGGTACCAGCATTGATGTACTGAGCCTTCGTCTTGGCGGAGACGGTCAGGGAGTCCAGCCAGGCTGCTACCACATCAAAGTCCAGAGGTTTACCATTGTCGCCTAGGAAAGCTGAAAGTTTCTGAAGCTTCGACTCCTGCTGGTCTACGTTCTTGTCGGAGATTTTCAGCCCTTCGCGGGCTGCGCGGAACGCGGCTAGCCGGGGCTTGGTGATTGGCGACCTGGGCTTATAGCTGGTTGGGTCTTTGAGGATGATCGAGGCTTCGGATGCCTCGGATGGCGTTAGCCCGAGCACGAACGCGTTTATTCGTGACGAGTATTCTCGGGTAAGCGCGGCTGCCTGCTGAACTGCTTCTACATAGCTCTCCGCAGGATCTTGCGCGTTATCCGCATCGAGCAGTTCCACCAGCCCTTTAACCCCTCTGCCTTCCCACTCAAAGGCGTCCAAGTATTGGGCGCTAATGAGCTCGAATAGCTTTCGCTTCGCCTCATCAAGGTCATCAGGGGTATGCGTTCTTATTGTAGGTACTCGTTTCGCTGCGGCCAACAAGCGAGTGTCAACTAGCTTGTCGAGGGCGGCGCTACGGGCTGCAAGCTCAGGGCGCCAGTTCTCTTTCAGTGCGTTTACCTGTGCCCTGGCGTCTGCGATCTGGGCCTTCCACTGAGCGAGGTAAGGTAAGCGAAGGTTCATCGCTTCGGACCGCTGGCGAGTTTCCAGCGACTTGGAGAGGACCTTCCTCCCGCCGAAAGCTTTCTGCACGTCCGCTGGAATGGCGAGGCGAACGTGCCATGTTCCGCCTTGTTGCTGAAGGTTGTCTGCCACAGGGGGCTACTCAAGGTGATTGTACGTAGCAATTGTACGTAAAACCCCTCTTCAAGCCAATGATCCTAGTGTTTTAAGGTGGTTGCGTTCGTGTGTGGTGAGTCCCTATCTCTCCGCCATACAAGATCAAGCCCCTGAAAGCGAAAGCTTTCAGGGGCTTTTTCGTTGTACGTCGCTAAATGGTTTGAAGTCAGCAGCCCCAATTGCGCGAGGCGCGCCTATGAGGAAGCGGGGAGCTTCTTGAGCGGTCTGACAGTGAGCTCTACACCCAAGGCAAGCATGAGCTTTTGAATAGTAGTGAAACGAGTTTTATCGCCGCCCTTCAACGTTTTGTAAAGGGACTCACGATTCACGCCTGCGTCTTGCGCAAACTGATTCACGCCCTTGGCTTTTGCCACTTCCCCCAAGGCATGCATCAGAGTTTGCGCGTCGTTAGCCTTCATTGCCTCCGCCAGAAAAGCCGCGATGGTTTCGGGACTGTTCAGAAACCGGGAGGCCTCGAAGCGCTTGGTATTGCTCAAATCGAGCTCAAGGATGGGCATGTCTTCGGCGGTGAATGTGTCGCTCATCGTTGTTTACCTCGTATAACATCAAGGATTTGCTTGGCGCGATTAATGGCTCTGTGCTGGTCTGCTTTATCGCTACCGTAGAGCATCAGGTAGCGGGTCGAGCCCGTTCGTACGAAGTAGATCCGATATCCGGGACCTACAAACACCCGCATCTCACTGACGCCATCGCCAACTGATTCGATATCGCCAAAGCTGCCATTTTCCGCTCGTGCGAGTCTTGCGGTGACTGCACCTTTACCGATCGGATCTTTCACGCCATCCAGCCAATCGTCAAATTCCGACGTAGTGTCGATCTGATTCGGCATGCATTAAATGTAGCCTAGTGGCTACTCCTTGTATATGAGGGATCGATGGAGTGGCTTGCAGTCCTGTGTGGACGTGGTAACCGCCACGAAAAGGGCGCATAGAAGTGATGGCCGTCTGTCATCGTCCGTCGTTGAATGGCCATGACGTGATGAGGCTAAGGCGCAAGTTGAGCACTGGCAACGGCCGGAGCGGGATTGGTCTGAGTTTGGGAAACGGACTACATCGCCGTGGAAGATGTCGCTACCCTGCCGTCGGTCGAGGGCGCTTTTGGGTCCTTTTCCGGCGAGACGCGGTAAATAAATGCAACCCCTGGATGCATCGCGTCTCCAGGGGCTTTTTCGTTGTGCCTGGGCCTGTCCGTTGTCACGGGACAGGCCCCGCCTTACTTTTTCATCATCCCCAATTCAGCATCATCCAGCAGCGCCTTGGCCATCGCACTCAGGTAGTGCGAGGCCCAGATCAGTTTCTGGTCGCCGTCCATCAGGCCGGTGATGATCAGGTCGCGCACGTAGCCCATCAGTTCGGAGGCCTGTTCGCGGGCCTCCTGGCAGGGGATGCCGGGTTCGATGCGGAACAGCGGGTGGGTGCTGTTTTCGCCTTGGTAGAAGCAGGTCTTGCCGACTGTGGTGGGTTCTTGTGTGTTGTCGGTGGGCATTGATTTGTTTCCCTGGGTTCTGGGTTGCCTGGGCTGGCCTCTTCGCGGGTGAACCCGCTCCCACAGGTGCTGTGCAGTGCCTGCGGGCGGAGATAACCCTGTGGGAGCGGCTTTAGCCGCGAAGAGGCCAGGCCTGCTAGTGCAGGGTGTACGGCTCACTGGGTAAGTGCGGCCGCATCTGCAATTGCATCAATGCCGACTCCACCAGGCTCTGTACCTCCTCCATTTCATGGATCACGGCCTGCATCACAATCGAGCTGTGGGCGGTAGGCTTGAGTTGTATGGACTGGCGCGCCACGGACAGGGCGCAGAGTATGTACTCTGAGGACTGGACCAGTGTGTCTTGCAGGGCCTGGGTGGATTCGAGGGAGTAGGGTGGATCAGGGACCATCTTGCGCATACACATCTCCAGGATCATTGGAGCTGCCGCAAGCTTGCTGTCAAACAAGAGGGTGGCAGCTGTACATGGGTTGACAGACCGAGGATCCCGGAGTAACTCGGCGCACACGACGGTGCCCCACGTACAGCCGCCATAAACAGTGCACGTGTGCGGGAAATCGTCGGCCTGTCAAAGCCGGCCGTTGATTTTGCAACGACAAGCTGAGACTAGAGCGCGACCGGATCCGTCGCAACAGTTTGAGCGGGTTGCCAGTATGTTTGGGAAACGCCCTACAAGAAAGGGAATAATTCTGAGTTCAAGCTGTAGGACGGGGGCTTATTTGCAGCGCCGAAGGGCAAACGCTACCGAAATCTACTAATAGATAGCGAAAATCGCTAGACATCGCTATCTATTGCTATAACCGTTCTCTGGAGGTAGCCCATGGACCCGTACCGCAACCCTTTCGCACCCGGCGCCGGCTGCATGCTGCCTGAGCTGGCAGGCCGCGATGTGGTGCTTGAGCAAGCGAGGTGACCCACAAACTGTGCCGCGGCCTTGCTCAGCGCATCGCCGCCAACTTGATACCAAACCCTACCAGACAAGCCCCAGCCAACCGCTCGAACAGGTTGCTGATTCGTGGGTTGGCGCGCATGCGTTCAGCCAACTGGTGCGTCAGCACCACGGCAATCAACCCATACACGAAGGTCACCACCGCCACCGTCGCAGCCATGAAGCCGAACGTCACCAGCCCTTGGTGCTTCACCGGGTCGACGAACAGCGGGAAAAACGCCATGTAGAACATGATCGCCTTGGGGTTTAGCAGGGTGATCATCATGGTCTGGCGCAGGTACTGACCGTTGTCCATGCGGCAGGTGTGTGCAGCACCACCGGGTTTGCTCAGGAGCATGCGCAGGCCCAGGTACGCCAGGTACGCAGCACCGGCCCATTGCACCATGTGGAAGGCCGTGGGGTAGGTGGCCAGCAGTGTGGCGACGCCCGCTACCGCCAGCCACAGCAGCACCTGGTCACCCACGATCACCCCAAGTGTCGCAGCCAGCCCAGCCTTGATACCGCCCTTGCCGGTTGCGGTGATCAGGGCGAAATTGCCTGGGCCGGGGATGGCCAGCAGAATGAGGAAAGCGATGACGAATGCGCCGTAGTCGGTGACACCGAGCATGGAGAGTTCCTGTTGGCAATACGAAGGCGGTGCCCTGAACTATCGTCGCCAAAGGCGCGCTTTTCAACCTGTTGTTGCACGATTGCAACGAACTTGTGCCAGGTACGACTTGGATCCAATGGATGGAGTCTGTATCATCCCGCGGCCATCAGATGATGGCCGAAGATGACTCATTTAAAGGACTTTGTATGAAAAAGCTGTTCAAGGCCACCGTAGCCGTTGCTGTTGTCTCGGGTGTTGCCCTGCTGTCGGGTTGCACTGGCCAAGTTTACAACCAACCGAAAAACTGCACTTACGACTACCTGTTCCACCCTTCGGTTTCCATCTCCAAGATCATCGGTGGCTGCGGCCCGATCGATAAACTGCCTCAGCAGCAGTAATCTTGGCGGTACCCTGATCGCGACGCTTGCGACGTGATCCAAGGCCCCCGGTCATGTAAATGGCCGGGGGCTTTTGTTTGTGGGCCACTTACCAGCGCAGCGACACGGTTCCCAGCAGCGTGCGCTCTTCACCCCAGTAGCAACGGCCGGCGTTGTTGCAGCCTGCCACATACTCTTTGTCGAACAGGTTGCGGGCGTTGACTTCGACCGACCAGTTTTCGTCGATTTCATAGCCCACCTTGGCATCCACCAGCGTCACGTCACCGGTATCCAGCTTGCCGTACAGGCTCGCCGGGGTATAGGCGAAGGTACTGTCGAAGTGGCGCACGCCGCCGCCGATCTGCAAGCCCTTGAGCAGGCCGTCACGGAAGCGATACGTGCTCCACACCGACGCCTGGTTGCGTGGCACGCCGGTCATCTGGTGGTCTTCATACAACGACCCGGCCACGTCCTTGGTAATGCGCGAATCGGTGTAGGTGTAGGCGGCGGTGACGTTGAGGTTTTCGCTCAGGTCGCTGTTAAGTTCCAGCTCCACGCCCTTGGCCCGGCTGGCACCGATCTGGCGATAGTCACCGATGGCGGAATCAAACAGTACATCGTCCTTCTTGCGCAGGTCGTACACGGACGCGGTGAAGGCGGTGTTCCAGCCTTTGGGCTCGTACTTGATACCCACTTCGTACTGCTCGCTGGTGGTCGGGTCCAGCGGGCCGCTCCTGCTTTCGGTCTGCTGGGTCGGGGCAAAGGCGGTGGAGTAACTGAAGTACGGCGACAGGCCGTTTTCAAACTGGTACATCACCCCGGTCTGCCAGGTGAACTTGCTGTCCCAGCTGTCCATGTCGGCTTGTGCGTTAAGGGTGCCGGCTTTGTTGCGGAACTGGCTGTTGACCCGGTCCAGTCGCCCACCCAACAGCAGCACCCAGTTGTCGACCTTGGTTTGCAGTTGGCTATAGAGGCCGTACATGGTCTGATCGAGCAAGGCGTTCTGCACATGCAGGGGCGTGCTTGGCTTGCCGTTCCACACCGGGTCGAACACATTGATGGTGCCGCCATTGCCCGCGTCCCAATCCTGGTTGAACGACGTGCGGTCCAGGCTTGCCCCCACCAGGAAGGTATGGTCGAACGCACCGCTGATGAAGTGGCCTTCGAACTGGTTGTCCAGCGAGTAGGCGATGGACTTGTTGTAGCGGTCGTAGGCAGTGTTACCCAAGGTGGTGCCGAAGCCGTCGTTGTTCAGGCTGCCTGGCCACATTTCCTGGCGGTCGATGCGCGACTGCATGTAGCGCGAGTTCTGGCGGAACTTCCAGGTGTCGTTGAAGCGGTGGCTGAACTCGTAGCCCAGGCTCCAGGTTTCCCGTTCGAAGTTGTCCCAGTCCGGGTTGCCGGACAACTGGTCCTTGTCGATCTTGCCGTTGGGGTTGTGCAGCAGGGTGCCGGCGGCCGGGTAACCGAGTTCCATCAAGGTGCGGTCGCGCTGGTAGGTGGCCAGCACGGTCAGGCTGTTGAAGTCGTCGAAATTCAAGGTCAGCGACGGGGCAATGTACATGCGGTCGTCGGGCTGATGGTCGACCTGGGTGTCGGCCTTGCGGCCCATCATCACCAGGCGGCCGAGGATATTGCCCTCATCGGTCAGTGGGCCGGAAACGTCGACGCCCAACTGGCGACGGTTATGCGAGCCGTAGCTTAGTTGCACTTCGCCGCGCGCTTGGGCAGTAGGCCGCTTGCTGACCAGGTTGACCACGCCACCCGGGGCGTTTTCGCCATACAGGATCGAAGTCGGCCCGCGGAACACTTCCACTCGCTCCAGGCCGTAGGGTTCGCTGCTGGTGTCGTAGCGGTTGCCCTGCACCCGCAGGCCGTCGCGTAACAGGCCATAGCCGTAGTCGGTGGCGTTGAAGCCACGGATGAAGAACAGGTCACCCGCCTGGCCATCCCCGCCGGCAAACGGCGGGGAGAAAATGCCTGGCACATAGCCCAGCACCTCGGTAAGGGTTTGCGATTGCTGGTCATCCATGCGCTGGCGGGTTACCACCGAAACCGAGCGCGGGATGTCGGCCAGGGCGCTGCTGGTTTTGCTGGCGGTGGCACTGGCGACGGCGCGGTAGCCGCTATCGCCCTGGCCGTTGCTGGCGACCAGGGTAGCGGCGTTGATCGACGTGGCATCCAGTTGCAGGGCGGTGCCATCGGCAAGCGGTAGCAGCACATAACCCGCGCTGCCTTGGGGCACGGCTTGCAGGCCGCTGCCCTGTAGCAGCCGGGCCAGGCCTTGGGCGACGCTGAAGCGGCCTTGCAGCCCCTGGCTGGTTTTGCCGGCGGCCAGTTCGTTGCTGCCAGCCAGGTAGATGCCGGCCTGGCTGCTGAACTGGTTGAGGGCACTGGTGAGCGAGCCGGGTGCGATGTTGAAGCGGGTTTCGGCGCTGGCCGCCTGTTCGGCGTGGGCCAGGGGTGCCGGCAGCATCAGTGGCGCGGCAGCGCATAGTGAGAGTGGCGCGGCAAGCGCCAGGCGGAACGCAGGGTGGAAGGGCGTCGGCATGCTGGTCTCTGGGATCGAAAGGGTGATTTGGAAGCGCTATGCCGGGTTAACCGAACGAGATTGGAAAAAGGGAACTGGGCTGGAAGTTTTTTATTGGTTGGCCCTGAGAGGATCTTCGCGGGCGAAGCCCTATACAGATATCAGGCTGGCTCGACTGTGACCCACCATGGCGTCAGCCGCTGCACCCGCACCGGCAATGCCGCTTGCAACAAGGCCAGGGCGCGGTCGGTATCGTTGAGCGGGAAGGCACCCATCACCGACAGCTTGGCGACATCCGGGTGCCAACCCAGGTGCCCATGGCGATAGCGCCCCAGCGTTTGCAGCAAATGCGCCAATGGCATGTCTTCGGCATTGAGCCGGTGATAAATCCACGACTCGCCCGCGCTTTGCGCCGGGCGGGTGTTGCTGATTGCCTGAGCGCTAAAGTCCACCTGCTGGCCCGCTGGCACGATGCAGCGCTCGCCGCTTTGAGCCGTGCATACCTCAACAGCGCCGGCGTATACATCCAGCCGGGTATTTTCGCCCAGCTGGCAAACTGCAAAGCGTGTTCCCATGGCCTGCATGCGGCCTTGCGCAGTGTCGACGAAGAACGGGCGGCGCGGGTCGTGGGCGGTTTCCACCAGCAGCTCGCCAAAGCGCAGACGCAGTACCCGGCTGAGCGCGGAAAACTCCATGTCCACGGCGCTTTGCGCCCCCAGCCACAACTGGCTGTCATCGGCCAGGCGCGTTTGGCAGGTTTCACCGATGCCGGTGGCAATGTCGGCATCCCAACCCGATAACGGGGCACCGTGCCACGCCCGCCAGCCAAGCAGGGAGCTGGCGCCAAGCACCAGCAGCGACTTGAGCCCGGTGCGCCGGCTGAAGCGCCGCGCGTCGTGCTCACGCAATGCCCGGCCTGCCGCTGCGGCTTCGGCCTGCAGCGGGGCAAAACGCTGGCCGACCCGTTGCACATAGTGCCAGGCCGCCTGATGGTCGCCGTGCTGGTCAAACCAGTGCTGCCACTGGGTGCGCAACTGCGGGGCGGCGTTTTCGTCCTGCAACTGCACGTACCAGTGCGCGGCCTGCTGCAGGCTGGCGTGGCTGAGTTTTTGCGCGGGCGCGGTCATGCCGTCACTCCACCAGCAAGCCGTCGAGTTCGGCTTCAAGAATGGCGCAATGCAGAAACGCCTGTGCCAGGTACTTCTTGATCATGCGTTCGCTGACCCCGAGGTGTGCGGCAATATCGCGGTAGGCCAGGCCATCGATCTGCGCCAGCAGGAATGCCTGGCGCACCTTGCTCGGCAAACGCAGCAGCATGGCGTCCACCTCGTGCAGGGTCTCGACAATGACCGCACGCTGTTCGGGGGAGGGCTGCAGTGCCTCGGGCTGCAAGGCCAGCTGCTGCAACCAGGCCTGTTCCAGCTTTTTGCCGGCGCCAGTGGTCCACGCACAGGCCGCGGGCGATGGTCGCCAGGTACGAGCGTTCGCCGCGTGCTCCGTCGAACTGCCTTGGGCGGTTGAGGATGCGCACAAACGTGTCCTGCACCAGGTCGGCGGCATCGCAGCGGCTGCCTAACCGGCGGTACAGAAAGCCGAGCAACCAGCGCGAATGGCTGTGGTACAGGGTATGGAGCGAGGTGTTCAACTCTGGGATCGAAACCACGGCGGCATCCGGCGCGAACGCATAATGGTGCGAATGAGAAATGATCGCAATAGTAGGGGCGCGGGAAGAATACTGCAATCACTGCAACGCTTGCGGCTATGCCCTGGGACAACCCGTCACCTTGACGCGAGGACCGGCAATTTGTTTGCGCAGGCATTTCGGATACAATCAGAAAAACGATTCAGCCCTGTCGGTCAATTCGACAAAAGGCCGAGTCGTTTTCTGGTTCTCTGGCTGCCGAACAATGATCAACAACAAGCCTGCGCTGAAGAACACGGAACACCTGGGCCAGCCACAGGCCCTCCCTCCGTTCTCCTGACTGGAATAGATCAATGTTCAAGAAAGCTGGCAAGACCTTGCTGGGTCTGGCTGTCGCTGCGAGCTTCATGCAAGTGCACGCCGCAGAAACCAAGAAAGTAGACGTGCTGCTGGTCGGCGGCGGCATCATGAGCTCTACCCTGGCCGTGTGGCTGCACGAGCTGGAGCCAAGCTGGTCGATGGAAATGGTCGAGCGCCTGGACGGTGTGGCTGAGGAAAGCTCCAACGGCTGGAACAACGCCGGTACCGGCCACTCCGCGCTGGCCGAGCTGAACTACACCCCGGAAGACAAAGACGGCAACGTCAACATCGCCAAGGCCATCGAAATCAACGAAGCCTTCCAGATTTCCCGTCAGTTCTGGGCCTGGCAGGTTCGCCAGGGCGTGCTGAAGAACCCGCACTCGTTCATCAACACCACTCCGCACATGAGCTTCGTGTGGGGCGATGACAACATCAAGTTCCTGAAAAAGCGTTACGACGCGCTGCAGGCCAGCCCGCTGTTCCGCCCGATGCAGTACTCCGAGGACCACGCGCAGATCGCCAAGTGGGTCCCGCTGATGATGGAAGGGCGCGACCCGAACCAGAAGCTGGCCGTGACCTGGACGCCAATCGGCACCGACGTCAACTTCGGCGAGATCACCCGCCAGATGGTCGGCCACCTGAAAACCCAGGACAAGTTTGACCTGAAGCTGTCCAGCGAAGTGCAGGACATCACCCGCAACAAGGACGGCTCCTGGCACGTTGAATACAAGAACCTGAAGGACGGTACCGAGTCGGCTACCGACGCCAAGTTCCTGTTCATCGGTGCCGGCGGCGGCGCACTGAAGCTGCTACAGAAGTCGGGCATTCCTGAAGCCAAGGAATACGCAGGCTTCCCGGTGGGTGGCTCGTTCCTGGTGACCGAGAACCCGACCATTGCCATGCAGCACATGGCCAAGGCGTACGGCATTGCCTCGACCGGTGCGCCACCCATGTCGGTACCGCACCTGGACACCCGCGTGCTGGACGGCAAGCGCGTGATCCTGTTTGGCCCATTTGCCACCTTCTCGACCAAGTTCCTGAAGAACGGTTCGTACCTGGACCTGCTGAGCAGCACCACCACCCACAACGTGTGGCCGATGACCAAGGTCGGTATCGAACAGTACCCCCTGGTGGAGTACCTCGCTGGCCAGCTGATGCTGTCTGACGATGACCGCTTCGAAGCCCTGCGCACCTACTTCCCGAATGCCAAGAAGGAAGACTGGCGCCTGTGGCAGGCCGGCCAGCGTGTGCAGATCATCAAGCGTGATGCCGAGAAGGGCGGCGTGCTGAAGCTGGGCACCGAAGTGGTCGCGTCCGAAGACCGTACCATTGCCGGCCTGCTGGGTGCCTCGCCAGGTGCTTCGACTGCTGCGCCGATCATGTTGAACGTGCTGGAAACCGTGTTCAAGGAAAAGGTCGCTACCCCAGAGTGGCAGGCCAAGATCAAGCAGATCGTACCGAGCTACGGCACCAAGCTGAACGACTCGGCAGCGGCCACCCAGAAAGCGTGGAACTACACTGCTGAAGTGCTGCAGCTGGAGAAACCGCCGGTGATCGACGCCAGCGTTGACTTCGGTGGCGCGGCGAGCAAGCCGGTTGAGAGCAAGCCTGAGAACGACATGGCGCTTTAATCGGCCATTGTTGTGAAAAAGCCACGGGGGAAACCTCGTGGTTTTTTTTTGCCTGTTCGGGCCTCCTCGCAGCACAAGGAAACCACTGATCAGAAACTACAAAACAGGCCCAATAAAAACATATTTTGATGCTTGAATTAATCTTGTCAGTCGATCCCCTCCAGGAGGGTGCCGTCATGAACATCAAGATTGCCGCCTTACTGCTGCTCGCCCTGTGCGCTCAGCCGGCATGGAGCCAGAGCTACTCCACCTCAACCCCCGCCGCCAACCCCGCAGCATCCGCTGCAATGACCACGCGCATGGCCCTGCGCGACCTGTGGGTTGAACACATATTCTGGGTTCGCAACTACGCTGTCGCCAACCAGGCCGGCAACGCCAAACAGGCGGAAGTCGCCGCCAATGAAGTGGTCAGCGACGCCACCCGAATCGCCAACAGCATCGCGCCGTTATATGGCCAATCCGCCGCCGACCAGTTGCTGAAACTGCTGGCTGGCCACTGGGGCGCAATCAAGCATTACAGCGACGCCACCGTGGGCAAGGACAAGAAGGGCCAACAGGCCGCTGTCGATGAGCTGACCAGCAATGCCAAGGCCCTCGCTGCGTTTCTGGCCAAGGCCAACCCGAACCTGCCCGAACCGACCCTGCTGACGCTGCTCAGCGCCCATGGCGGCCACCATGTGGCGCAGATCGACCAGCTGGCGGCGGGAGACTACGCGGGCGAGGCGCGTACCTGGGGGATGATGCACGAGCATATCCTGACCCTGTCCGACGCCCTGGCCGCGGCGCTGGTCAAACAGTTCCCGGACAAATTCTGATGCTCGAAGGCCTGGGCCGTACCCAACAGGACCTGCTCCACGCGTTGTTGCATCAGCCAGCCGGCATGAGCATCGACGACCTGGCGCAGGCCCTGGCCATTACCCGCACGGCCGTGCGCCAGCACCTGGCAGCGCTGGCGCGTGATGGCCTGGTCAAACGCGGCGCTACCCGGCCTACCGGGCGGCGCCCGGAGCAGTTGCACGAGCTGACGGATCTTGCCCGCGAACAGTTCCCCCGCCAATACCCGCTGCTGGCCAACCTGCTGATTGGTGAAGTGGCTGGCTTGCTCGGGCAAGCGGCTTTGCTGGCGCTGATGCGTCAGCTGGGGCGCAAGTTGGCAGCAGACCTGGAGCATGAGGTGGTGGATGAAGCCCGCATCGTCGCGCATATGAACAATGCCGGGTACGAGGCACAGGTGTTCTTCCGCTCGGCGGGGGAGCCGCAGATTGTCGCGCACAATTGCGTGTTCCATCACTTGGCCAAGGTGCACCCGGTGGTGTGCGAGCTTGATCTGGCGCTGATCGGTGCGCTGGGAGGCGGTGAGGTCAGCCATGAGGAATGCATGCTGCGCGGGGGGCAGGTCTGCCGTTTCGTATTGCTCAAGCAGTAATCGAGCGCCCGTTACTCACAACTGGACGTTACTTAGAACATTTATTCACTAATGATCTTAGCTTAGTGCTTGTTCGCATATCTTCAGCATCATATTTACGTTTCTATCGTCCTGTTTATCTGCGATCACGGATAAGTAGAAGCCACCACATCGCAGCGTCATGCTAACCCGCTGCTTTTCACTCTGGCGCAGTGCCGGAGGCTGCTGGGCCGTCATCTTGTTGCTGCGCTGCATGTGCATAGAATCGCCTCATCAACTCCACACCCTATCGTCGATTTGAAGAGGATTTTCACCATGATGAACGCGATGCAGATGCAAATGCCGATGAGCGCCAACATGCCGATGATGCCAATGATGGGCATGCCGATGATGATGAGCTGCAACGGTATGCCGATGATGTGCTGCACCTGCTGAGGGTGCGTGCCGCGTCGCTCAGTCGCGGCGCTCTGGATGGGTGACCACCAGAAAGGCTATCGCTTCGCTGTCTACCGGGTTGCGGTAGCGGTGGGGCTGGTCGGCATAGAACGTGATCGAGTCACCGGTCGATAGCAAGTAGCGCTGGTCATTCACACTGATTTCCAGCGCGCCTTGCGCGACCACCAGGTTTTCTTCCACCCCGGCCCATGGCCTTCGGAATATTCTTCTCCCAACGGGCTGATTTTCAGTTCGTAGAATTCCACTTGCCTGGCTGTGTCGTAGGGGTAAAGCGCGCGGCTGACGAAGGCACCGCTGGCACTGACCAGGCGCTTGCTCTCCCGCGCCGGCATCAGCGTCACACCCTCGCACTCGCGGTGTTTCAGAAATGCCGCTACCGACACCCGCAGGCCCTTGGCAATCTTGCACAACACCTTGATGGACGGGATGCTGCGCCCGGACTCGATCTGCGCAAGCATGGCCCGGCTGACGCCGCTGGCCCTGGCCAGGCCATCCAGCGACAACAGCCGTTTGCTGCGCAGGCGCTGAAGGTTCTGGGCTACGCGCGCGCCAATGACATTGTCATCGCTGCTGTCGGACAGCGCGGGCAGGGCCTGTGAGAACTCTGGCGCGTTGTCCAGAAAACGGCCGGGAACACTCATGGCTTTACGCCTGTCTTGGAGGGTTCGATGAGGACGCCCGCTTTTCTCAGGTTTGCCGAAGGATGCAGTCGAGCAGCCCGGGGAAGCGGGTATCGAGCATTTCGCCTCTCAGTGAATTCATATGGGTAGTCCCCACATTGCGGGTTTGCACCAGCCCTGCATCACGCAGCACACGGAAGTGGTGGGACATGCTCGACTTCGGCCGGCCTCCGTCCAGCTCGCCACAGCTGGCCTCGGCAACGCCGGCCAGGTGGCGGACGATTTCCAGGCGCACGGGGTCGCTGAGCGCATAGAGCAGGCGTTCAAGAATCAGGTCTTCGGGGTTGGGATGTTTATAGGCTCGCATGATTGACATGATAACGGGGGTTTCATTAATTGCCATAGTTCGATTATGATCGAACAACAGTATTCAGATGAACCCGGAGTTTCCCATGTCCGCACTGTTCGAACCCTACACCCTCAAAGACGTCACCCTGCGTAACCGTATTGCCATTCCGCCGATGTGCCAGTACATGGCCGAAGACGGCATGATCAACGACTGGCACCACGTACACCTGGCCGGCCTGGCCCGTGGTGGTGCCGGCTTGCTGGTGGTCGAAGCCACTGCTGTGGCGCCGGAAGGGCGTATCACCCCCGGTTGCGCCGGCATCTGGAGCGATGCCCACGCTCAGGCCTTCGTACCGGTGGTGCAGGCCATCAAGGCTGCCGGTTCCGTGCCCGGTATCCAGATCGCCCACGCCGGGCGCAAAGCCAGCGCCAACCGCCCGTGGGAGGGTGACGACCACATTGCCGCCGACGACGCGCGCGGCTGGGAGACCATTGCCCCATCCGCCATTGCCTTTGGCGCGCACCTGCCGAAAGTGCCACGCGAAATGACGCTGGACGATATCGCCCGGGTCAAGCAGGACTTCGTCGATGCCGCCCGCCGTGCGCGTGATGCCGGCTTCGAGTGGATAGAACTGCACTTTGCCCACGGCTACCTGGGCCAGAGCTTCTTCTCCGAGCACTCCAACAAGCGTACCGATGCCTACGGTGGCAGCTTCGACAACCGCAGCCGCTTCCTGCTGGAAACACTGGCCGCCGTGCGTGAAGTGTGGCCGGAGAACCTGCCGCTGACCGCGCGCTTTGGTGTGTTGGAGTACGATGGTCGCGATGAGCAGACCCTGGAAGAGTCGATCGAACTGGCCCGCCGCTTCAAGGCCGGTGGGCTCGACCTGCTGAGCGTGAGTGTCGGCTTCACTATCCCCGACACCAACATCCCCTGGGGGCCTGCGTTCATGGGGCCTATCGCCGAGCGCGTGCGCCGCGAAGCGAAGCTGCCCGTGACGTCGGCGTGGGGCTTTGGTACGCCGCAGTTGGCGGAGGCTGCATTGCAGGCCAACCAGCTGGATCTGGTTTCGGTAGGGCGGGCGCACCTGGCCGACCCGCACTGGGCTTACTTTGCGGCCAAGGAGCTGGGGGTGGAAAAAGCGTCCTGGACCTTGCCGGCGCCTTATGCGCACTGGCTCGAGCGTTATCGCTGAGGCTTGAAGGGGCTGCTTTGCAGCCCATTCGCGGGCAAGCCTGTCCCCACAGATACACCACAGGTGTCAGATGCTGCACCCTCTTCTGTGGGAGCGGGCTTGCCCGCGAATAGGCCGGTAGAGGCTAAAACCGATCCAGTCGGTATGCACCCATCTCAGGCCCTCCCGCCTGCTCAGCCAACCGCCCCACCCATTCCGCCGTGACCGCCGCCTGGGTCAACCCCAGGTGCTGATGCCCAAACGCCAACAGCACCCGCCCATCGCACACCCTGTCGATCACTGGCAATGAGTCCGGCAACGAAGGCCTGAAACCCATCCAGGGCGTTGCCCCTTCGACGCTCAAGTCGTGCCGGAACAACCCCTTGCTCAACCGGTGCAACTGCCAGGCCCGCTGCATGCTCGGCGGTGCCTGCAGCCCGGCAAACTCCACTGTGCCAGCCAGGCGCAAACCTTCGGCCATGGGCGTCATGATGAACTTGCGCTCAAGCGAGGTGACTGCAAACGGCAGGCGCTGGTGCTCACCCGGCAACATCAGGTGGTAGCCGCGTTCGGTATCCAGCGGCACCCGCGTGCCTGTCAGTGCGGCGGTCAGTTTCGCAGAGTGGGCGCCACAGCTGACAAGCACCTGGCGGGCATTGAGCATACCTTGGTCGCTGGCAAGGCTCACGCCGGCACTGTGCAGCTGCCCGCCATCGACCTGCGCCTGGACAAAGCGCACCCCGCTGGCCTTGGCCGCCTCGAACAGTTCGCACACCACCCTATAAGGGTCGATGAAGTGCCCGGTGCGCGGGAAGAACAGGCCGCCCAACAGTGACGGGCTGAGTTGCGGCGCCGCTTCGCGCAGGGTTTCGGCCGACCAGAAGTCCACCGGCACCGCCTGCTGTTGCATGCGTGTGCGCAGCGCCTCCAACGCCTGGCGTGACTCTGGCTTCTCGAACACCAGCAACGAACCATCCTCTTGAAACAACTCGCTGCGCCCGATCGAGCCCAACAGCCGTTGCCAGGCGCCCAGGCTGCCTTCGTTCAGCATGCGGATGCCCGCCACGCTGCGCTGGAACGGCGCCGGGCGCAGGTTGAGCAGCAGCCGGGTGAACCACGGCATGGCCTTGGGCAGGTATTTCCAGTCCAGGCGCAGCGGGCCCATCGGGTCGAGCAGCATGCGGGGCAGGCGCTTGAGGATCGACAGGTCGGCAATCGGGAACACTTGCTCGGTTGCCAGGTGCCCGGCATTGCCGAAGGACGCGCCCAGGCCGGGCGCCTGGCGATCGACCAGCGTTACCCGACGGCCCTGGCGGGCCAGTTGCAGGGCACAGGCGACGCCGACAATGCCTGCGCCGACCACGGCAATATCGGTTTCAGCGGTTTCGCGCATGCTCAGCCTTCCCGTTTGCCGTCTAGCAGGCGCCGCAGCTGCAGCGGGTTGCCGTGTTTCAAGGCCTGCGGCAGCAGCGCATCGGGGAAGTCCTGATAGCACACCGGGCGCAGGAAACGCAGGATCGCCGCCGTGCCCACCGAGGTGGTGCGGGCATCGGAAGTGGCCGGGAACGGCCCGCCGTGGACCATGGCATCGCACACCTCGACGCCGGTCGGCCAGCCATTGACCAGAATACGCCCGGCCTTGCGCTCAAGGGTGGGTAGCAGGGCGCGAGCGCTGTCGATGTCGGCCTCGTCCAGTTGCAGGGTGGCGGTCAGCTGACCTTCCAGGTGTTCGGCAACCAGGCGGACCTGCTCATCGTCGGTGCAGGCAACGACCAGCGACGCTGCACCGAACACTTCAGCCTGCAACGCCGGGTCGGCGAGAAATGCTTCGGCCTGGGTCATGAACAGCTGTGCCTGGCACTGGTTGGGGCCCTGATCGGCTTGGCCACTGGCGATGGTTTGGGCACAGGGGTTGTCTGCCAGGGCGGCGATACCGGCCTGGTAGGCACTGAAAATGCCAGGTGTGAGCATGGTTTGGGCGGCGGCCTGCTGCACGTAACCGGCGGCTGCAGTGATGAACCGCTGCAGGGCCGGCCCCTGCCGGGCGATGACCAGGCCGGGGTTGGTGCAGAACTGGCCGGCGCCTTGGGTCAGCGAGGCGACGAAACCTTGTGCCAGTGCCTCGGCACGGGCTTGCAGGGCGGCGTCGAACAGGAACACCGGGTTGATCGAACTCATTTCGGCATACACCGGGATGGGCTCCGGGCGCGCCTGGGCGGCCTGGCACAGCGCCATGCCACCGCTGCGCGAGCCGGTGAAACCAACGGCCTTGATACGTGGGTCGCTGACCAGGGCAATGCCCACTTCGCGGCCCGCGCCATAAAGCAGCGAGAACACACCGTCCGGCAAGCCGCACTGCTTCACTGCTTGCGCCACCGCCTGGCCGACCAGCTCACTGGTGCCTGGATGGGCACCGTGGGCCTTGACCACCACTGGGCAGCCAGCAGCCAATGCCGACGCGGTGTCACCACCGGCCACCGAGAAGGCCAGCGGGAAATTGCTGGCGCCGAACACAGCGACTGGCCCCAGGGCCACCTGGCGCTGCCGCAAATCAGCGCGGGGGAGGGGCTGGCGCTGAGGCAGGGCGCTGTCGACCCGCACGTCCAGCCATTCGCCGGCCCGCACTACACGGGCAAAGGTGCGTAGCTGGGTGCAGGTACGACCACGCTCGCCCTGAATGCGTGCCTTGGGAAGGCCGGTTTCGGCCACGGCGCGGTCGATCAGGGCATCGCCCAAGGCCTCGATCTGTGTGGCGATGGCTTCAAGGAACGCTGCTCGTTGTTCGAGCGATGTTTCGCGGTAGGCATCGAATGCCGCCCAGGCCAGCGCGCAAGCCTGGGCCACGTGTTCGCCAGTGCCGCCGAGGTAGGCCGGCTCCAATGCCTGACCGGTGCTTGGGTCGATGGCACGGATGGCTTCGCGGCTGCCGGTTATCGGCCGTTGGCCGATCAGCAGGTTGCCTGTGAGGGTCATGGAGCCTCCTTGGAAATCTAATACAAATGCATGGGGGTGATTACGACCCCCCGTAGGAGCGGGTTCACCCGCGAACACCGGCGAAGCCGGTGCCATGCACCGGGTCGCCTGCCTCGCGGGCACGCCCGTTCCCACAGGGAAAGCAGTGGCGGCTCAGGCGATGTTCTGCTCGGCCGACCAGCTGGCGTACCAGCTGCGGAACAGCGCGTACTGTTGTTCGGCATAGTTGCGCTGAGCGTCGGTCAGTATGTCGGTCTCGTTGAAGTGCAGGCTGTACTCGGTGTCGCCGTTGAGCACCATCAAGTGCTTGTAATACAACACCAGGTCGCAGCCCTCATCGAACGACGACAGCACCGCCAGCGCTGCTTCCAGCTCGCGCGCCAGGCGGCGGGCACGGGCGTCGCCTTTGGCGGCCTGTTTGCTCAGGCTCACCAGTTGCAGCACTTCGCGCGGCAGCGCATTGCCGATGCCGGTGATGGCGCCGGTGGCGTTGCAGTTGACGAAGCCATGCACCACCTGGGTGTCGACACCGACCATCAGGGTGACATCGTCATCCTTGGAGGTGATGTGCTCGGCGGCGTAGCGCAGGTCGGCGCCACCGCCGAACTCCTTGAAGCCGATCAGGTTGGGGAACGCGCTGCGCAGTTCGAAGAACAGGTCGGCGCGGGTGGCAAAGCCGTAGTAAGGGCTGTTGTAGATCACCGCCGGCAGTTTCGGTGCGGCAGCGAGGATTGCCGAGAAGTGGTGCTTCTGGGCGATCAGCGAAGCACCGCGGCTGAGCACGCGGGGGATGACCATCAGGCCGGCGGCGCCAACCTTGGCGGCGTGTGCAGCATGCGAAACCGCCTCACGGGTGTTCACCGCGCCCGTGCCGACGATGGTCGGGATGCCGGCCGCCACCAGGCGCGCCACGCCTTCCTGGCGCTCGGCCTCGGTCAGCAGCGGCCAGTCACCCATCGAGCCGCAGTACACCACCGCGCTCATGCCGGCCTCGATCAGCTCGCGGCCCTTGCGCACCAGGGCGTCGAAGTCCGGTTTGCGTTCGGCGGTGCATGGGGTCATCAGGGCAGGCATGGTGCCGGTGAAGATGTTGTCATTCATTGTTGTCACTCCTGGCAATGTTCAGTCGGGAAAAGACCGGGGTCAGATGCCCCAGGCGAAAGGGTCTTGTTCGTCGATCAGCAGTGTGCTGTCGGCGGTCATGTAGGCGCGGCCGGTGATGAACGGGCGAATGCGTTCGCCGTCACGCGCGTAGCGGCCATGGAACTGGCTGCCGGTAATGCTGGCCTGCACCCAGGTCTGGCCTTCGGCAAGCTTGCCGTCGGCGGCCAGGCAGGCCAGTTTGGCGCTGGTGCCTGTGCCGCATGGGGAGCGGTCGTAGGCCTTGCCGGGGCACATCACGAAGTTGCGGCTATCGGCGTTGGGGTCGTCGGCGAACAGCTCGATGTGGTCGATGGGCGCGCCGTTTTCGCCGGTGACGCCCTGGGCTTCCAGGGCCTTGAGCATGGCCCAGGTGTACTCGGTCAGCGCCTCGCGGTTATCCAGCTCGATGCGCTGGCCGTGATCGGACACAAGGAAAAACCAGTTGCCGCCCCAGGCGATGTCGCCGCGCACCACGCCATGGCCGGGCACGTCTACCGCCACATGCTGGCGATAGCGGTAGGAGGGCACGTTGGCGACGGTGATGGCGCCATCTTCATGCAGGGTTGCGCTGACCTGGCCGACTGGCGTGTCGATCTTGTGCACACCCGGTGTAATCAGGCCCAGGTGCTGTAGCGAGGCAACCAGGCCGATGGTGCCGTGGCCGCACATGTTCAGGTAGCCGGCGTTGTTGAAGAAGATCACCCCGCAGGTGGCGTCGGCGGACACTGGCGGGCAGTATAGTGCACCTACCAGCACATCGTTGCCGCGCGGTTCCAGCAGACAGGCGCGGCGCCATTGGTCGTGGTGCTCGCGCAGTTCGTCACGCTGCTCGGCCATGCTTGGGCCCCGCAGTTGCGGAAAGCCCTTCATCACCAGGCGGGTCGGTTCGCCACCCGTGTGGGAATCTATGACGTGAATCTGTTTCATGGGCTTGTCCCTTGCGTAAAAGATCAGGAAGCGATGGCGACAGGGCGGCCGTTAGCGGTTTCAGCGCTGGCTTCGCTTTCGTCTTCGCCTTCCAGGCGCACCAGGTGGGCAGGTACACCCGTGGCGGCGCCCCAGTAGTAGATACCCAGTGCGCAGGCCGCCACGACCACGGTGTCGAATGGGTGGCCGATGACACCCAGGCCGCCGAAGCTGCCCAGCCACGACAGCAGGATGGTCACCGCGTAGAAGCCGATCAGCCACGCCGACGAGCGAACTTGCTGGGCCAGCGAAAGGTGCTGGGTAGGTACGAAACGGCTGCACAGCAGGTAGAGGACGAACATCACGATCTGCAGGGCCAGCAGCCACGACACGGTGTTCCAGCCCGACCAGTACACGATCAGCGCGGCGATGATGAACGACAGCGGGCCGAGCACACCCAAGCCCTTGACTCGGAATGGGCGCGGCATGTCCGGTGCGTTGCGGCGCAGGGCGGCAACGGTGACCGGGGCCACGGCGTAGCTCAGTACCAGCGCTGCGGATACCACGTTGATCAGCGCTTCCCACGACGGGAACGGCAGGGTCCAGAACACCGACAGGCCAAATGTCAGCCACAGGGCGGGGCGCGGGATGCCGGATTCTGCGTCGATACGGGTGAAGTACTTGAAGAAGGTGCCGGTCTGCGCCCAGCCATAGATCACGCGCGGGGTGGCGTTCATGTAGATGTTGCCGCAGCCGCTTGGCGAGATCACCGCGTCGGCCACCACCAGGTAAGCCAGCCAGCCCACACCCAGGGCCAGGGCGATGTCACGGTAGGGCAGGGCCAGTTCCTTGGTCACGCTGGCCCAGCCGTTGGCCAGCATTTCGGTCGGTACGCTGCCGAGAAAAGCCAGTTGCAGCAGGGCGTAGATGGCGGTGGACAGCAGTACCGACAAGATCAGTGCAATGGGGATAGTGCGTTGTGGGTTCTTCACCTCGCTGGCCACCGATATGATTGGCGTCAGGCCCAGGTAGGCGAAGATGATGCCACCGGCGGACACCGCCATTTCCACCCCGGACAGGCCGAACGGGGCAAAGCCCTGGACCTCGAAGTTCTCCGGTTTGAAGAAGGTGAACAGCACACCGATCACCAGCAGCGGCACGATGAACTTGAACACGCTGACCAGGTTGTTGGCCTTGGCGAAGGTTTTCACGCTGCGGTAGTTAAGGAAGAAGAACAGCCCCAGCAAGGCGAACTGCACCAGCCAGCCGAGCACGGTCGGGTCGCTGGAGCCGGCTTTGGTCAGCCCGGGAAACCAGGCGGCGGCGTATTGGCGTGAGGCGACTACTTCGATGGCGATGAGGCTGGAAAAGGCGATCAGGGTGATGAAGCCCATCAGGTAGCCCAACAGTGGGCCGTGCGAGTACACCGGGTAGCGCACAACGCCACCGGCGCGCGGCAAGGCGGCGCCCAGTTCGCAGTAGACGATACCCAGCAGCAGTACGGCGAACCCGCCAAGAAACCAGGAGAGGATGCCGGCCGGGCCGGCGATGGCCGACACGTGGCTCGCGGCAAACAGCCAGCCGGAGCCGAAGATGGCGCCTAGGCCGATGAAGGTGAGGTCCAGCAGTGATAACTGTTTTTTGAATTTGCCTGACATGGGTTCGCCTTTTTGTTGGTTATTGGATAGGCAGGTCTGATGTCACGAGATGCGGCTTTTGAGGCCGCGCTCTTGTCGGACTTGGGCGGCTTGCGTGGGGCATAGAGTGGACCGATCAGGGCGGCGGTTCTTGATGGTTTTCTGCAGGGAGGATGACGAAATCGGCACAGTTGCAGAAAAACAGTGGTAAGGCGCAAAGCGGGGGGATAGGCTCAAAGCCATACCGGATAAGGGTTTGAGAGATGCAGTGCTAGTGCCGGCCCTTTCGCGGGTGAATCCGCTCCTACAGGTACGGCGCAGAATTCGAAATCTGTGGGGGCCCTGCAGGCGCGGGTTCACCCGCGAAGAGGCCGGCCCAGCCAACAGAGAACCGACAGATGACCGACGCCCCCCTGGCACCCCTCTACCAGTCCCTGGACCAGCACCGCCCTGCCACCCTCGAGGCCCTGCTCGCCGGTGTATCCCTGTTGCTGCCGATGCTCGACGCCATTCCCAACGCCGCGATCTTCATCAAGGATTCTGCTGCCCGCTATGCGTTGGCCAACAACACACTGGTCCAGCGTTGTGGCCTCAAGCGGCTGCAACCGCTGCTGGGCAAGACCAGCGCCGAGGTTTTTCCGGCACAGTTTGGCCCCGGCTACACCGAGCAGGACCGCCGGGTGCTCAAGGAAGGGATGGTGCTGGAGGACCAACTGGAGCTGCACCTGTACGGCAGCCGTGAACCCGGCTGGTGCCTGACCCACAAGCGCCCGCTGTACAACCAGGCGGGCGAGATCATCGGCCTGGTCGGTATTTCGGTCGACCTGCAGTCAGCTGCCGACAGCCACCCCGCCTATCAACGCCTGGCCGCGGTGGACGAGCACATCCGCCAGCATTTCCATCAGCCGATCAGCATGGGCGAGCTAACCCGTATCGCTGGTATTTCCGTGGCCCAGCTGGAGCGCTATTGCAAGCGGGTGTTCCACCTTACGCCACGGCAGATGATTCACAAGGCGCGCCTGGAGCACGCCCACCGCCTGTTGCATTCGGACCTGCCGATCACTGAAGTGGCGATGCGCTGCGGCTACACTGACCACAGCGCCTTCAGCCGCCAGTTCAAGCAACTGACCGGCTTTACGCCACGCCAATATCGCCAGGCCACCGCCGATCAGGTGGCCTGAAACAGCCCCCGGGCCTCGGCAAAGCATTGCTCGGCAATCGCCGAGCGCGGCTCGCTGCGGCGCAGCAGCAGGCCGACCGGGCTGTGGATGGCGGCATCGGCCACCGGTACGATGCGCAGGTGCTCGCTGAGGTCTTCCAGGCCGCAGTCCAGTGGCATGATCGCGCAGCATAGGCCGGTGTTGATGGCCTGGATAAGCTGGAAGCTCGAGTCGCTCTCAAGCACCGCATTGGGCTCCAGACCACGGCTGCGAAAGCTCAGGTCCAGCGACTGGCGGTAGTGCATGCCTTTGCTCAGCAGCCCCAGCGGAATATCGCCAAGCTCGTCCCAGCGCAGCCGGTCGCTGGCGAACTGGAAGTGCCGCGTATCGTGCAGCAGGCCCATGATGGTGGTGCCGAGTTCGATCACTTCGAAGAAGCTGGTGTTGACCTGGTCCAGGTAGCAGATACCCAGGTCGAGCTGGTTGCGGCTGAGGCCGTCGATGACCTGTTCCGAGCTCAGCGAGCTGAGCTGAAAGTGCAGTTCGGGGTATTTTTCGCGCAGGGGCAGCAGCAGGTGCATGGGGTTGAAACTGGCCAGCGGCACCGTGCCCAGGCGCAGGCTGCCGACCACCTGGCCACGGCAACTGGCAGCCTCGGCCTGCAGGCCGTCGTGGGCGGCGAGCAGGGTGCGGGCCCAGGCCAGGATACGCTCGCCGGCCTCGGTGAAACCTTCGAAGCGCTGGCCCCGCTTGACCAGCACCAGGTCCAGTTCGTCTTCCAGGTTGCGCAGGCGCATGGACAGCGTCGGCTGGGTGATATGGCACAGCGCCGCCGCCTGGCCGAAGTGGCGGGTCTGGTCGAGGGCGATGAGGAACTTGAGCTGCTTGATGTCCATGGAAGTGCCTGGCGTCTGGTTATGCAGACCTTAACCCACGTCTGCGATAGATGTCATTGATCGGCCGGTACGCCATATCGATTGGACGCCTCTGGGGTATGCCTCTAGCGTGGTGAAAATGCCCTTCAAGGAGCTTCACCGTGCGCGTCCAACTTGATGCGGTCTTCGTACCGCTGAACATCGCCGTGCTGACTGTCAGCGACACCCGTACCTACGATAACGATACTTCCGGCGCGCTGTTGGCCAACCGCTCGGTCGAGGTCGGTCACCGGCTGGTGGCGCGAGCGCTGCTCAAGGACGACCTGTACAAGATCCGCGCTCAGGTGGCCAACTGGATTGCCGATGAACAGGTGCAGGTGGTGCTGATCACCGGCGGTACCGGCTTTACCGGGCGCGACAGCACACCCGAAGCGGTCGAGTGCCTGCTGGACAAGCGTATCGATGGGTTTGGCGAGTTGTTCCGGGCATTGTCGATTCTCGATATTGGCAGCTCGACCGTGCAGAGTCGGGCGTTGGCCGGGTTGTCCAACCGCACGTTGGTGTGTTGCCTGCCGGGCTCGACCGGGGCCTGCCGCACCGCCTGGGAAGGGATTCTGGCCGAGCAGCTGGATGCACGGCACCGGCCGTGCAACTTCGTCAAACACCTGTTGCCGATGTAGGAGCGGGTTTACCCGCGAAGAGGCCAGAACAGGCAACCCCCAGGTCAGCTCAACACATACCCCACCGGCAACAAGGCGGGAGGCAGCTGCTGTTCCCCCAATCCGGCCAGCACATCGCGCTCCACAGTCCGCACCATGGCATCGGTCGGCAGGTCGTTCTCATCGCGCCCGAACGGGTCTTCCAGCTCGTTGCCGATCGCGTCCAGTCCGAAGAACGTATACCCCACGATGGTAGTGAACAGCGGCGCCAGCCAGCCCAGCGGCTCGGCCAGGGCAAACGGTAGCAGCAGGCAGAAAATATAGATGGTACGGTGCAGCAGCAGGGTGTAAGGGAACGGCAAGGGCGTGCCCTTGATCCGTTCGCAGGTGGCCTGCACTTCGGTCAGGCCCGCCAGGCGTTGTTCCAGCAGGTTGTAGCGCCATTCGCTGATCTGTTGCTGTGCGGCCAACCGTGAACAGTGGTCGCCGATTTCACGCAGGATGCCGTCGCACACATTATGCGGGCTGATCGCATCGGCCCGGGCCAGCCACGGTCTGGCAGCTGCCCGTTCGTCCTCGTTACGCAGCCGGGCATTGAGTGCATGAGCGAAGCCACACAGGTTGCGCAGCAGTTCGGTGCGCAGTGTTTCGTCGGCAATCACCACGCTTTCCCGCACGAATGAGCGGGTTTCGATAATCAGTTTGCCCCAGGCCTTGCGCCCCTCCCACCAACGGTCGTAGCACGCATTGTTGCGAAAGCTCATGAAGATCGACAGCGACAGGCCCAGCAAGGTGAATGGCGTGGCGCTGACCGGGTAGAAATACGCCGGGTAATGCCGCTCGACCAGCACGATCAGTGCGGCCAGCAGTGTCACCATCAGGCAACGCAAGGCAATGCGTTTGACGATCGACCCCTTGAGGGTGAACAGCACGCGCAACACATCGGTGGAGGGGGGGACGATCATGGAAGTCCAGAGACGGCTGCTCAGCCGCCGGTCATGTTCATGAAGCGCAGGATCTGCACATCGCCACCGACTTCGAAATGATGGCGATAGGGCTTGAGGTGCAGCGAGTCGCGAATGGCCTTTTCCAGGCGGTCGGGGTTGCCAGGGTGGGCGCGCAGCACGTGCTTGAGGTCTACCGAGTGTTCGTTGCCCAGGCACAGCAGCAGGCGGCCTTCGACGGTAAGGCGCACGCGGTTGCAGGTGGCGCAGAAGTTGTGGCTGTGCGGGGAAATGAAGCCGACCCGGGTGTTCGCGGCTTCGGCCAGGCGCCAGTAGCGGGCCGGGCCGTGGGATGATTCGGTCGACTCGATCAGGGTGAATTGCTCGGCCAGCAACGTACGTACCTCATCGCTGGAGCAGAACGATTCGCCACGTTCATGTTCGCTTATCACCCCCAGCGGCATTTCTTCGATGAAGGTGATGTCCAGCTCGCGGTCGATGGCAAAGCGCACCAGGTCGACCAGTTCATGGTCGTTGCGGCCTTTGAGTACTACGCAGTTGAGCTTGGTACGTTTGAAACCGGCCTGGCGTGCGGCGTCGATGCCAGCGATTACCTGGGTAAGGTCGCCGGTGCGGGTCAGCTGCTTGAAACGGTCGGCATCCAGGCTATCCAGGCTGATGTTCAGGCGTGTCACCCCAGCGTCGAACAGCGGCTGAGCCAGGCGCCCGAGCTGCGAGCCGTTGCTGGTCAGACAAAGCTCGCGCAGGCCGGGCAGGGCGGCGATGCGCCCACACAGGTCGACGATGCCCTGGCGGACCAGTGGCTCGCCACCCGTCAGGCGGATCTTTCGGGTGCCCAAAGCGACGAAGCGTTCGGCCACCTGGAACAGTTCTTCGAGGCTGAGGATTTGCTGGCGCGGCAGAAACTGCATGTCTTCGGCCATGCAGTACACGCAACGGAAGTCACAGCGGTCGGTGACTGACATCCGCAGGTAGTCGATTTTCCGGTTGAAGCCGTCGATCAGGGCCCGGCTGTTCTGTTCCACGTTCGTACTCGAATGGGTTGGGACATGACTCCAAGCTATAACCTGCCCGCAAGGCCGTCAAATTGCTTTGTCCGACTGGTTGATCGACAGCATCTATCACTCGGCTTGGCATCTTCAGCGTCTGTGAGATCGAGCGCCGCCCGCGCGGCGCTCGGTTTCACTGGCGCTGAAGATGGCACGCCAAGCACCCGCAAGCCCATGATCGAAACCGCTTATCACGCCGTAAGATCTTTCGATTGGACGCCCCTCCCCACGCTCCATAGGCTGGAAAAAAGCATCGAAGCGTGAGGATTCATCGCATGAGCCAGGACGAACACATCAGGGACTACAAAGGCGCCGCTGCCGGCTGGGGGGCGCTTAAAAGCGTTACCAAGAGCTGGCTGGGCAGCGAAAACGCCTTCAAGAACCTGCGGGCCATGCTCAAGACCAACCAGAACGGCGGCTTCGACTGCCCCGGCTGTGCCTGGGGCGAGTCGCCGGAAAACGACATGGTCAAGTTCTGTGAAAACGGCGCCAAGGCGGTCAACTGGGAAGCCACCGGGCGCTCGGTCGACCCGGCTTTCTTCGCCAAATATAGCGTCAGCGCGCTGAAGGAGCAGACCGACTACTGGCTTGAATACCAGGGCCGCCTCACCCACCCGATGCGCTACGACGCCGCCACCGACCACTATGTCGAAACCACCTGGCAGGAGGCCTTCGAGCTGGTCGCCAGGCACCTGCATGCGCTGCAGTCGCCGGATGAGGCCGAGTTCTACACCTCGGGCCGGGCCAGTAACGAGGCGGCGTTCCTCTACCAGCTGTTCGTGCGCGCCTACGGCACCAACAACTTCCCTGATTGCTCGAACATGTGCCACGAAGCCAGTGGCGCGGGCATGTCGGAAACCCTCGGGGTGGGCAAGGGCACCGTGGTGTTCCACGACCTGGAGCTGGCCGACGCTATCTTCGTCATCGGGCAGAACCCCGGCACCAACCACCCGCGCATGCTCGAACCCCTGCGCGAAGCGGTCAAGCGTGGCGCCCAGGTTGTCTGCTTCAACCCGCTGAAAGAGCGTGGCCTCGAGCGATTTCAGCACCCGCAGCACCCGTTCGAAATGCTCAGCAATGGCTCCGAGCCGACCTCCAGCGCCTACTTCCGCCCGGCCTTGGGTGGAGACATGGCGGCAATGCGCGGCATTGCCAAATACTTGTTGCAATGGGAGCGCGAGGCGCAGGCCAAGGGCGAGCCGGCGGTTTTCGACCATGCCTTCATCGCCGAGCACACCAGCGGCGTCGACGATTACCTGGCAGCTGTGGACGCCACGTCCTGGGCGCACATCGTCAAACAGTCGGGCTTGACCCTGGCCGAGATCGAGCTGGCAGCCCGCATGTACCGTAAGGCCGAGCGGGTCATCATGTGCTGGGCCATGGGCGTTACCCAGCACCGCCATTCGGTGGCGACCGTGCAGGAAATCGTCAACCTGCAGTTGCTGCGTGGCAACGTCGGCAAGCCCGGCGCAGGCCTGTCGCCGGTGCGTGGCCACAGCAACGTGCAGGGTGACCGTACCATGGGCATTGACGAGAAACCCTCGGCGGCGCTGCTCAATGCCATCGAAAAACGCTTCCAGTTCAGTGTGCCGCGTACCCATGGGCACAACGCGGTGTTGGCGATCAAGGCTATGGAAGAGGGGCGGGCCAAGGTGTTCATCGGCCTGGGCGGCAACTTTGCCCAAGCCACCCCAGACACCTCGCGCACCCACGCGGCGTTGCAGAACTGCGCGTTGACCGTGCAGATTTCCACCAAGCTCAACCGCTCGCACCTGGTCACCGGCCGCGATGCGCTGATCCTGCCGTGCCTGGGCCGTACCGAAATCGACCTGCAGGCCGAGGGGCCGCAAGGCGTGACCGTGGAGGACACCTTCAGCATGGTGCACATCTCCAACGGCCAGTTGCGCCCGCGTTCGCCGCACATGCGCTCGGAGCCGTGGATCATTGCCGGTATGGCAAAGGCCACGCTGGGCAACCAGCCGATCGACTGGGAGTACGCGGTGGCCGATTACAACCGCATCCGCGACATGATCGCTGACGTGATTCCGGGCTTTACCGGTTTCAATGAACGCTTGAATAGCCCGGGCGGGTTCCACCTTGGCAACAATGCCGCCGATCGCAGCTTCCGCACGGCCACGGGCAAAGCCCGCTTCATGCCCCACGCGCTGCCCGAGGAACTGGTCAACGCCAAGGTACTGGCCCGTGGTGACAAGCCCGACCTGATTTTGCAGACCCTGCGTTCGCACGACCAGTACAACACCACCCTGTATGGCCTGGACGACCGTTACCGTGGGGTGTTCGGCCTGCGTGAAGTGGTGTTCGTCAATGAGGCCGACATCCGTCGCCTGGGCTTCGAACCGGGTGAGCAGGTGGACCTTGTATCGCTGTGGGAGGATGGCGTGGAGCGGCGGGTGTCGGGGTTCCGCCTGGTGGCGTATGACGTGCCCGAGGGACAGGCGGCGGCGTATTATCCGGAAACCAACCCGCTGGTGCCGCTTGAGAGTTATGGCGAGGGGACCTACACCCCGACCTCGAAATTTGTGGCGATCAAGGTCGAAAAGGCCAAGGCGGGAAACCGCATTGCGGCGGTGTTGGCCGCGGATTGATGGGTGGGCTGTACCGGCCTCTTCGCGGGCTAGCCCGCGAAGAATCCAGCACCAGTCAGGCGCGATGCACCGGGTAAGCCGTGGTGTACTTCATCTGCTCCATGGCAAAACTGGACGTGATGTTCGATAGCCCATCGGTACGGGTAATCAGCTTTTTGTAGAACCGGTCATACGCCGCAATGTCCCCCACCACCACCCGCAGCATGTAGTCCCAGTCCCCGGACATGCGGTAGCACTCCATCACTTCCTCGAACCCGGTCACCGTCGCTGCAAACTGCTCCAGCCATGCGCTGTCGTGGCGCTGGGTCTTGAGCTGGACGAACACGGTAAGCCCCAACCCCAGCCGTTCGGGGTCCAGCAGGGCGACGCGGCCGAGGATGTAGCCGTCTTCCTCCAGGCGCTTGACCCGCTTCCAGCACGGTGTGGTGGACAGGTTGACGGCCTCGGCCAGGTCCTTCAGTGAGAGAGAGGCATCACGCTGTAGCAGGGTAAGAATGTGCTGGTCGAAACTGTCCATATCGCGCGCTGGCCGTGCAGAAAAATATTTCACAGATTACCCCAAGGCCAGACCATTTGCGTTGTGCGATAGTTGCAGCTTTCATTCTGCCAATGGGCCTGACCATGTCCGACAAGCCGCGCAATTTCGCCACCCGTACCATTCACGCCGGCGAGCAGTTCAGCGTTGCCGATAACGCCATTTTCCCCGCCATCGTCACTGCCAGTTCGTTCACCAAACGCAGCCTGGACGACAAACCGGAATATTCCTACAGCCGCGTTGGCAACCCCACCCGGCATGCCTACGAAACCTGTGTCGCTGCCCTGGAAGAAGGCGTGGGCGCTGTAGCCTGCGCCTCGGGAGTCAATGCCACCGCAACCGTGCTTGAGCTGCTGCCCAAGGATGCCCACGTGGTGGTGATGAACGGCGTGTACGGTGGCACGTTCCGCATCCTGGAGGATTACCGCAGCCGCACCTCGGGGCTGACCACCACCTATGTCGATCTCAACGACCTTGAGGCCGTAGCGGCTGCGATCAAGCCGGAAACCCAGCTGATCTGGATCGAGTCGCCGACCAACCCGTTGCTGCACCTGGTCGACATCAAGGCGGTGTGCGACCTGGCCAAGGCCAAGGGCATCCTCACCTGCATCGACAACACCTTCTGCTCGCCGTGGAACCAGCGCCCGATCACCCTGGGCGTGGACTTGGTGATGCACTCGGCCAGCAAGTACATAGGTGGCCACTCCGACCTCACCGGCGGTGTGGTAGTCGCAGCCAACGACGCGCTGCTGGCACGCCTGCGCCGCATCAGCATGGCGATTGGTGCTGTGCAGGGGCCGTTCGACTGCTACCTGGCCCTGCGCGGTCTGAAAACCCTGGATGTGCGCATGGAGCGCCAATGTGCCAATGCCTTGCAGGTGGCGCGCTTCCTGGAAGGTCACGCGCAGGTCGAGCAGGTGTATTACCCAGGGCTGGAAAGCCACCCTCAGCATGAGCTGTGCAAACGCCAGATGCGCAGTGGCGGGGCGGTGGTG
This sequence comes from Pseudomonas sp. JR33AA, assembly GCF_021378985.1. Lineage (NCBI taxonomy): Bacteria > Pseudomonadati > Pseudomonadota > Gammaproteobacteria > Pseudomonadales > Pseudomonadaceae > Pseudomonas > Pseudomonas sp. JR33AA. The sequence goes on along the minus strand of NZ_JAJSAW010000007.1, from coordinate 182,971 downwards.
GCGATGAAAGTGAAAGGCGACCGCGCCGCGCTCAATCGCCTGGTGGAGGCGCTGCAGATTTTTGTGCTGGCCGACTCGCTGGGTGGGGTGGAAAGCATGATCAACCATTCCTGGAGCATGTCGCACTGCTCGCTGAGCCCAGAGCAGAAAGGGGTGATGGGGATCAGCGAGAACCTGCTGCGGTTGTCGGTAGGTATCGAGGATTACCGTGACCTGGTCGAGGACCTGGACGGGGCGTTGAAAGCGCTGGTTGCTGGGTAAGGGCTGCAGGCCTCTTCGCGGGCGACGACAACGGTGAACGGCCAGGGATATCGGCCAGCAGGTCCGGCCCTTTCGCGGGTAACCCGCTCCTACGACGGTCTGCATCGGTGTAGGAGCGGGCTTGCCCGCGAAGAGGCCGGTGGATTCAATAGATGCCTGTCAGGATTTGGGCGGATGAATGATCCGTTCGATCTTGTCCTTGATCAGCAACCTTTCCCTGCGCAGGCGGTTGACGGCCTCGTCGTTGGTGCCGTTGCCTTCGGCGGCGACCACTTCCTTGTCCTTGGCGTTGTAGTCCTTGTGCAGTTTGTACAGGTCCTGATCCTTGTCAATGAGCGCCTGGAATGCATCAGCGGTAACGTGCAGGTCAGCGAGCAGATCGTGCGGAACTGGCATTTCTTCACCTCTGTCGGGGTTGTCGGTAAGGTCCTGACCCTTGAGGATAGCTGTCTTTACGCAGGCTTGTGACGACGCGCCAGGCTGAATAGCAGCTGAATGGTTCTGAGATAATTGATAAAAGACGCATCCTCACGAAATTGTTACCGAGTTTTTCACAAAAAATTGATGACGTGCTTTCTAGAGTTCGCCCAACTTTCCCACGGTGCCTTCTGGCCTGGGGGTTGATAATCACTCTTGATTGCGAACGCTGATGCTCAACTTCAAATCCCTGCGGACTGAATGGGTCACGCTGCTGGCCAGTCTTTACCTGCTGATTGGCTTCAACATGTTCCTCTGGGAGCACCTGCAAGCGGCGGTTCCTGCCGGCCTGTCGGGGTTGTGGCTGAGCCTGGCGTTTGCCGTGCTGATGCTTTTCGCCTTCAATCTTATCCTTACGTTACTTGCCTTCCGGTATGTATTGAAGCCGGTACTTATCGTGTTGTTCATGAGTGGCGCGGGCGTGGCTTACTTCATGAACCAGTACGGCGTACTCGTTGACGCCGCCATGTTCCGCAATATGGCCGAGACCAATGTTGCGGAAGTGCGCGACTTGATGTCGTTCAAGTTTGCCGCGTATATCCTGCTGCTGGGTGTGCTGCCATCGGTGCTGCTGTGGAAGGCGCAGATCGCCTACCGCCCCTGGCACCGCGAGCTGCTGGGCAAGTTGCTGGTCAGTGGTGCCTGTGTAGTGACCATTGGCTCGGTAGCCTTGGTCAATTATCAAGGGCTGTCGTCGCTGTTTCGCAATCACCATGAATTGCGCCTGATGCTCACCCCCAGCAATATTGTCGGTGCCTCCATTGGTTATGTCAGCGAGCGTGTCGGTACGGCCTCGCGCCCGTTCCAGCACTATGGCGAAGATGCCAAGCGCGATGCTGCCTGGCAAAAACATGAGCGCAAGTCGCTGACCGTGCTGGTGGTCGGGGAAAGTGCCCGGGCAGACCATTTCGGCGTGCTGGGCTATGACCGCGATACCACGCCCAATCTCGCCAAGGAGCAGGGCCTGCTGGCGTTTTCCGATGTGCACTCGTGTGGTACGGAAACAGCGGTTTCGGTGCCTTGCATGTTCTCGGGCATGAAGCGCAGGGACTACGATGCCCGCGTAGCGAAGAACCGCGAAGGGCTGTTGGACATCCTCCAGCGTGCCGGCCTGGCCGTGCAGTGGCGTGACAATCAGTCGGGCTGCAAAGGCACCTGCGATCGCGTGCAGTTCATCGACGTCAGCAACCTCAAGGACCCGCAGCTGTGCGCCGATGGCGAATGCCATGACCAGATCCTGCTGCAAGGCCTGGACGCATTGATCGACAACCTCGACAAGGACACCGTGCTGGTGCTGCACCAGATGGGCAGCCACGGCCCCGAGTACTTCAAGCGCTACCCCAGTGATAGCGAGCGCTTCACCCCGGTGTGCCAGAGCAACGCCTTGAACCAGTGCAGCAAGGAGCAAATCATCAACGGATACGACAATACCCTTGCCTATACCGACAAGGTGCTGGCCTCGCTCATCGATACCCTGCGCAGCAAGCAAGACAAGGTCGACACGGCGATGATCTACCTGTCCGACCACGGCGAATCGCTGGGCGAGTACAACCTGTTCCTGCACGGCACGCCCTACGCCATCGCTCCCGAGCAGCAGAAGCACGTGCCACTGCTGACCTGGTTCTCCGACAGCTACAAGGAGGACTTCGGCGTCGATACCGACTGCCTGGCACGGCTCAGCGATGCCCCGCTGTCCCAGGACAACCTGTTCCACTCGATGCTTGGCCTGTTGCAGGTTCATACCGAGCTCTACCAGCAGTCGCTGGACATGTTCGCCAGTTGCCGGCCCTGGCTGGCGGCCAAGCGCTGACCTGGAGCGCGCTTGGGTGCCCATCTGCCACACAACAGCACCACTTATCGATATCAAGGATGGCACGGGTTTCACCAGCAGTGCCCGCGCCGTATATACTGCGCGCCAATGTTAGTGGGAGAGCCTTGTGGCCATCGAAATTCACTGGATCCGTGACGACCAGAGCCTGGCCGAACACTGCCGCGACTGGCATCAGCTGCCCTTTGTCGCCGTCGACACCGAATTCATGCGGGTCGACACTTTCTACCCCAAAGCCGGGCTGATTCAGATCGGCGACGGCCAACGCGCCTTTCTGATCGACCCGTTGCTGATCGGCAACTGGCAACCCTTGGCCGACCTGCTGGAAGACAGCGGTGTGGTCAAGGTGCTGCACGCCTGCAGCGAAGACCTTGAAGTGCTGCTGCGCCTGACCGGCAAGCTGCCTCAGCCGCTGTTCGACACTCAGCTGGCCGCCGGTTACCTGAACCTGGGCTTTTCCATGGGTTACTCGCGCCTGGTGCAGGAAGTGCTGGGCATCGAATTGCCCAAAGGCGAAACCCGTTCCGACTGGCTGCAACGCCCGCTCTCGGAAACCCAGGTCAGCTACGCTGCCGAAGACGCCGTGCACCTGGCCGAGCTGTTCACCGTGCTGCGCCCGCGGCTGAGTGACGACAAGTATGCCTGGGTGCTGGAGGACGGCGCCGAGCTGGTGGCTGCGTTGCGCCGTGAAGTCGAGCCCGAAAGCCTGTACCGCGACGTCAAGCTGGCCTGGAAGCTGGCGCCTCAACAACTGGCAGTGCTACGTGAGCTGTGCGCCTGGCGCGAGCGCGAAGCGCGCAACCGCGATGTGCCGCGTAATCGTATCCTCAAGGAGCACTCGCTGTGGCCCATGGCCAAAAGCCAGCCGAACAACCTGTCGGCCTTGGCCAAGATCGACGAGATGCACCCGCGCACCATTCGTCAGGACGGCGAGTGCCTCATCCAACTGATCCAGCGCGCCGCCAGCCTGCCTCCCGAGCAATGGCCAGCGCCCTTGCCCGAGCCGCTGCCGATCGAGGCTGCAGGCCTGCTCAAGCAGCTGCGTGCCATCGGCCAGGCCGAAGGCGAGCGCCTGGGGATTGCGCCCGAGCTGATGCTGCGCAAGAAAACCCTGGAAGCGCTGCTCAAGAGCGGATACCCCAATGGCCCTTATCAACTGCCCGATTCGCTGCGCGGCTGGCGCCGTGAGCGCATGGGCCAGGCCCTGCTGGATAACCTGGCAGGTGCCGGAGAAACCCGATGAAACGCATTTGCTCGATCTACAAGAGCCCACGCAAGAACGAAATGTACCTGTACGTGCTCAAGGCTGACGGCCTGGAGCGCGTGCCCGAAGGCCTGCTGCCGTTCTTCGGCACCCCTGTGCACGCTTTCGACCTGGTGCTCAGCCCTGAGCGCAAGCTGGCCCGCGAGGACATCACCAAGGTGCTGGAGAACCTCGAAAGCCAAGGCTACCACCTGCAGATGCCGCCGCTGGAAGATGAGTACATCGAGCACCTGCCCGAAGAGCTGCTGCGCCGTAACGACCCCGTCTGACCATGCGCGTACTGATCGCTGAGCATGACCATGCTCGATACGCCGGGCTTTTGCACACAGCCGCGCCAGAACTGGAAGTGCTGACCAGCGGCGACTCTGCCGAACTGGCTCGCCAGGCACCGCAGTGCCCGGTGTGGCTGGGCCAGCCGGACTTGCTGGCCAGTCTGCTGCGCCAAGGCCACAAGCCGGACTGGATGCAGTCGACATGGGCCGGTATCACGCCGTTGCTGGCCGACGGCCTGCCGCGTGATTACCGCCTGAGCCGCGCAGTTGGCATCTTTGGGCAGGTGATGGCCGAGTACATGCTCACCTATATGCTGGGCCATGAGCGTGAGGTGCTGTCGCGCCTGGTCAGCCAGGTCGAACGGCGGTGGGACGACCGCCCGGGGTGCAGCCTGGAAGGGCGCAAGGTCCTCATTGTGGGTGTAGGCGACATCGGTCAGCGTGTGGCCGAGTTCCTGCAGCCGTTTGGCGTGGAGCTTTACGGGGTTGCCAGCAGCGCCCGTGCGCAGGCCCCGTTCGTCGAGGTGGCGGCGCTGGCCGACCTGCCGCGCATGGTTGGCCAGGTCGACTACGTGCTAAACCTGCTGCCGGATACCCCGGCGACTCATGACCTGTATGACGCAGCGCTGTTCAAGTGCTTCCAGCCCTCGGCCTTGTTCATCAATGCCGGACGTGGTGTGGCGGTGGTCGATGCCGACCTGGTTGAGGCGTTGAAGGAGGGGCATCTGGCAGGTGCGGTGATCGATGTGTGCCGCCAGGAGCCGCTGCCCAAGCAACACCCGTTCTGGACCGCCTGGGGCTTGCTGCTGACCGGGCACAGCTCGGCGCCCACCTCACCGGCGGCGATGGTGCGCCTGTTTGTGGAGAATGTGCGAGCGTATGCGGCGGGTCAGGGGTTGCGTGGCGAAGTCGATTTCGCCCGGGGCTACTGATTGTTGTGCCTGTACCGGCCTCTTCGCGGGTAAACCCGCTACAGCGCAGGGTGGTAATCCCCCGTAGGAGCGGGCTTGCCCGCGAAGAGGCCAGCACGGCCAACACAAACCTTACAGACTGAAATCGCCTTCAGCAGCCAGCTCGCTCAGCGGCTTGCGCGGGCTCGGCACTTCACGCGCCTGCAGTGCTTCATCCAGGCTGGCCTTGTCCCCCAGCTTGCCGATCGCCACCATGGCATGCAGCACGTAGCCGTCAGGAATCTTCAGTTCCTGACGTGCCAGGTCCTGATCGAAGCCGGCCATGCCATGGGTATGCCAGCCGCTGAGGCTGGCTTGCAGGGCCAGGTGCCCCCAGGCAGAGCCCGTGTCGAAGGTGTGCCACAGCGCCGGTTTTTCTTCCGTGGCGCCCGGGGCGGCGAAGGTGGTTTTCGAAATGACCAGCACCAGCGCCGACGCGTGTTGCGCCCAGCTGCGATTGAACGGCACCAGCAGGCTCAGGTAACGCGCCCAGTTCGGCGTGTCACGGCGGGCATACAGGAAGCGCCAAGGCTGCGAGTTGTACGCCGACGGCGCCCAGCGCGCGGCTTCGAGGAAGCTCAGCAGGGTTTCTTCGCTGATCGGCTCGGCGGTGAAGGCGCGTGGTGACCAGCGGTTGATGAACTGCTCGTTGATGGCGTAATCGGCAATGCGGGGGGTGGCGCTCATGGCGGCTCCTGCAAACGGACGGGAAAAGCGCACGCTACTGCGTGCCGTCGCGACTGACAAGCGGTCTGGCTTTGCCGAAGCCCAGGCTCTAGACTGGCGCCGCCGCGCGCCGTGGCCCCCAAGATGAATGCAGGAACCCTGTGTGATGACCGCTGAAAACGCGCCGTTCTGGCGGCGCAAGACCCTCGAACAACTCAGCCAGCAAGAGTGGGAGTCGCTGTGCGATGGCTGTGGCCTGTGCTGCCTGCAAAAGCTCGAGGACGAAGACGACAACAGCGTCTATTACACGCGCATCGCCTGCAAATTGCTGGACCTGGACACGTGCCAGTGCAGCGACTACCCCAACCGTTTCGCCCAGGTGCCAGACTGCATCCAGCTTACCCCGGGCAAGGCCGACCAGTTCAAGTGGTTGCCGAGTACCTGCGGTTACCGTCTGGTCAGTGAGGGCAAAGACTTGCCGGCCTGGCATCACCTGGTCTGTGGTGATCGCCAGCAGGTCCATGAACAGCGCATTTCCCAGTCGGGGCGTATGCTCAGTGAACACGATGTGCACGAAGACGACTGGGAAGACCACCTGATCTTCCGCGCCAGCTGACCGGCGCGGCCCGCTGTCTCGGGGAAACAAGGAGTTTCTGTATGCGTTGCCAGCTGTTGTTGCTGTTGGGCCTGATGGCCAGTTCGCCGGCCTGGGCGAAAAAGGTCGACCTCCACTACCAGGTGCGCCTGCTGCCTGCCAGTGGCCAGGCCGAGGTCCGCGTAACATTGGCCGAAGGCAGCGCGGTGCGCAGCCTGGACTTCGACCTGGGCAAGGCGGGGGCCTACAGTGGCTTCCAGGCTGATGGGCAATGGCAACTGAAGGGGCAGCGTGGTGTATGGCAGCCGGCGGCCGGCAAGACCAGCCTCAGCTACCGTGTGCAGCTGGACCAGAAACTCGCCAGCGGCGCCTATTCATCACGCATCACCCCGCACTGGGCATTGTTCCTCGGCGACCAGCTGATACCCCCTGCGCGCCTCGATCAGCAGGATGGTACCGAGCTGGTGGCGCGCCTGGCTTTCGACCTGCCCGAGGGCTGGAAGAGCATCGAAACGTCCTGGCCGCGCATCGGCAAGGGGAAGTTTCGCATCGACAATGTGTCTCGCCTGTTCGATCGCCCGACCGGCTGGATGCTTGCCGGCGACCTGGGCAGCCGCCGCGCGCGCCTGGGCGAGACCGAAGTGACCGTGGCCGCGCCGGTGGGGCAGGGCATGCGGCGCATGGACAGCCTGACCTTGCTCACATTCGTCTGGCCACAACTACAAGCTGTGTTCCCGCGTAACCCGCCCAAGCTGCTCTTGGTCGGGGCGCGTGACGGCATGTGGCGAGGAGCTATGGCTGCGCAGGGCTCGTTGTACCTGAACAGTGCCCGGCCCATGGTCAGCGAAAACGGCAATAGCCCGTTGCTGCGCGAATTGGTGCAACTGTTCGCGCAGATTGAGGGGCGTGACGGCAGTGACTGGCTGGTAGAGAGCCTGACCGATTATTACGCCAACGAGTTGCTACGCCGCTCGGGCGGGATGAGTGATGACCGCTACCAGGTCTGGCAGGCGCGCCTGAGCAAGCAGGGCGCCAAGGTCAACCGGCTCAAGGGTGAACGCGCAAGTCCGGCCCAGGTGGCCCGTGGCGTGATGCTGTTGCAGGCATTGGACAAGGAAATCCGCATTCACACCCAGGCCAAACGTTCGTTGGACGATGTAGTGCGTGGGCTGATGCGCCTGCCCAGCGTCAGTACCGAGGACTTCGTGCAGATCAGCGAGAACGTGCTGGGGCGGCGTTCGGATGTGCTGCAGAGCAAGGTGCTGCACTAGGCAATCCCTGGCGCCTGCACCGGCCTTTGACGCCCCAGGCCTGGCCGCACGGCCTTTTTATTTGAACTTGGGCCCCGAGCGGGTATTCAGCCCCTTGGCCATGCGGTCATACAGCACCACATTCACCGTCGCCGCCAGGTTCATGCAGCCCTCGGTCGGGATGTAGATAGTCTCTTCACACCATCCCCGCACCTCTTCGCTCAACGAGCCATCCTCTGGCCCGAAGATGTAAATGGCCCGGTCCGGGTGGGTGTAATCCGGCAATGGCCGCGCGCCCTCCACCAGCTCTACCGCCACTGGCGTGCAGCCCAGCGGGATAATGCGCTGCAGGTCGTCGATGCCGATCAGCGGGATGTCATAGTGCACGCGCTTGGTGTCGGTGACGAAGTCACGTGCGCGTTCATAGCGTTTGCCCGTGTAGAACACCGAATTGACGCCATAGCAGCCCGCGGCGCGCATCACAGAGCCGACGTTTTCTGCCGACTTGGGGTTGAACAGGCCGATGCAGCTGTATCGTTTGTTTGCCACGTACCGGGGCCCTTCGCGAAAAAAGCGCGATTATACGGGCTGCCCGGTAACAGCGGGGGGCGAATCGATAGTCAGTCTTTCTTCAGCATGCCCGCCAGCCCGGCAAACGGGTTGTGCGTAGCCTTGGCAATGCTCGGGGTGCTGGTGGAGCCTTCGCTGAAGTACTGCTGGTCGGTGTAGCGCGAGTGTTCGTTGTCGTGGCAGTACAGGCACAGCAGCTCCCAGTTGGAGCCGTCCTGAGGATTGTTGTCGTGGTTATGGTCACGGTGATGCACGGTCAGTTCGCTCAGGCGCTTGCCGGCGAACTCGCGGGCGCAGCGGCCGCAAACGTGCGGGTACATTCTCAGGGCCTTGTCGCGGTAGCCCATTTCCTTGTCGCGCTTGGCATCGGCCAGGATGCGGTCGAGGCGCGCGGTGGCGGCGGCAGAAGAGGTGGAGCTCATGGTGTTTCCTTTGTTCTGATCAGGCAGGTGACGGTTATGCCATTGAGTCTAGCGCGCTTGCAGGCCAGGCGGACAGGCGAAAGCGTTGATTTAGGCGTAGCCTGTAGAAAGGTTCCCGACAGGAGGTTGCTGATGTTTCACGCGATCCTCACCGCGCTGTTGATGGCTGGCCTGCCCATGGCAGAAGCTGCCAGCACGCCACCTCGTCTCAATACGCCAGTGCCTGGTGCGCCGGGTACGCCTACGCCCACGCCATACCCGCAGATAACCCCGAGTACACCGCCCAAGGCTTACGACAGCCAGCCGGGGGCGCCACTGTTGCCGCCGATGCCAGTGCCCGGCCCGCCGAAGGACCAGCCATTGCCCGGGTTGCGGCCGGAGCCGCCGAAGCCGGTTGTGGAGGATGATTGACGGGTGCGAGCTGAGGGGGCTGGGGCTGCTTTGCAGCCCATCGCGACACAAGGCCGCTCCCACAAGTTGGACTGGATTGCGCGCCAGTCTGTGGGAGCGGCCTTGTGTCGCGATGGGGGTGCAACGCGCCCCCCGCTATCTCAAAGAATACCCAGCTCGCCAAACACGAACGCATACTCCAGGGCCACATCCTTCAACCCTTGGTACCGCCCGCTCATCCCGCCATGCCCAGCCCCCATCTCGGTCTTGAGCAGCAGCAGGTTGCTGTCGGTCTTGAGCGTGCGCAACTTCGCCACCCATTTGGCTGCCTCCCAATATTGCACGCGGCTGTCGTTGTAGCCCGCCACCACCAGCATCGCCGGGTAGGCCTGCGCTTTCAGGTTCTCGTACGGTGCATAAGCCTTGATCCGTTCATACACCTCCGGCTCCTCAGGGTTACCCCATTCATCGTACTCGGTCACGGTCAGCGGCAGCTCCGGGTCGAGCATGGTGTTGAGCACATCGACGAAGGGCACTTCGGCAATCGCGCAGCGGAACAGCGCCGGGCGCAGGTTGAGCACCGCGCCGATCAGCAGGCCGCCCGCGCTGCCACCACTGATGGCCAGGCGGTCGGCAGCAGTCACGCCCTGGCTGATCAGGTGCTCGGCGCAGGCGATGAAGTCGCTGAAGGTGTTGTGCTTGTGCTCCTGCTTGCCGGCACGGTACCAGGCCTCCCCCAGTTCACCGCCACCACGCACGTGGGCGATGGCAAAGGCCACGCCGCGCTCCAGCAGGCTCAGGCGTGCATGTGAGAACCAGGGGTCGAGGCTTTCGCCATAGGCGCCATAGCCGTACAGGTACAGGGGCACGGTCTTGCCCAGGTCCTGGCGGCGGCGTACCAGGCTGATCGGGACCTGGGTGCCGTCCGCTGCGGTTGCCCACAGGCGCTCACTGACATAGTCATCGGCATCGAATGCACCCAGTACCGGGGTTTGCTTGAGCACCACCTGGTCGCCCGTGGACAACGCCAGCTGGCGTACCTGGGCCGGGCGGTTGAGCGCTTCATAGCGCAAGCGTATGCGAGTGCTGGCAAATTCCAGGCTGTCCTGCACGTACAGGCTGTAGGCGGCGTCTGGCAGTTCGACGCGGTAGGCCGGCAAGCCCTGCGGGCGTACTTCGATGATCGGCAGGCCGCCCTCGCGCAGGCTCAGGGTCAGGGCATCGGCGTTCAGGCTAAGGCCTTCGAGCATGACCGTGTCGCGGTGCGCCACCAGCACCTGCCACTGTTCGCGGCTTGGCACTGGCGCGACGGGCGCGTGGTACAGGGCGAAGTTGATGCCATCCTGGTTGGTGCGGATGAACCAGCGCCACTGGCCATCGAGTTGGCCATGGTCAGGGAAGTATTCGTGGCCTTCGACACGCGGCGCCAGGCAGGTGAACGGCGCCTGCGGGGTTTCGGCGTCCAGCACCCAGGCCTCGCTGGTAGTCTTGCTGTTCAGCAGCAGCACCAACTGGCGCTCGGAACTGGTGCGGTAGCAGTGCAGGAAAAAACGCCCGTCCGGCTCTTCGAACACGGTTTGCGCGGCGTCGCTGCCCAAGGTGTGGCGACGCAGGCGCCAGGGGCGGTGGGTGTCGTCCAGCTCAGCGAAGAACAGCGTCTGGCTGTCGTTGGCCCAGGTCAGGCTACCGTCGCAGTTGTCGAAGGGCAGGGTGGTGACACGGCCACTGGCCAGATCCTTGACATACAGGGTATAGATTTCGTCGCCGCTGGTGTCGAGGCTGTAGGCCAGCAGGCGGTGGTCGGGGCTGATGTTGAACGCACCGAGGGAGAGGAAACCGCCGTTGGCCAGGGCGTTGGGGTCGAGCAGCAGTTGCTCCTGGCTTTGATCGACGGTGTTCGAGTCGTCGGCCGGGCGTGGGCAGCGGTAGTGACGCGGGTATTCGTCGCCGGCGGTGGTACGGGTGTAGTACAGGTAGGAGCCCCAGGGCGCCGGCAATGACAGGTCGGTCTCCAGGATGCGGCCCTTGATTTCTTCGAACAGTCGCTCACGCAACGCTGCCTGGTCGGCCAGGCAGGCTTCCTGGTAGGCGTTTTCGGCTTGCAGGTAGGCGAGTACCTCGGGGGTGTCGCGTTGTTGCAGCCAGGCATACGGGTCGGTGGCCTGGTCGGCGTGGGCAATCGGGGGTTGGGGCTTGGTTGGCATTGAAGATCTCTTGGTTGGGGTTGCCTGTGCCGGCCTCTTCGCGGGTAAACCCGCTCCTACGTCGGTGCGGTCCCTGGTAGGAGCGGGTTTACCCGCGAAGAGGCCGGCACAGGCAAACACTGTCTGCGCCCGGAAAAGTGTTTATCATAGGCATCTCTTTGCCTGGCTTGCACGAACACCATGACCGAGAACGACTACACCTTCGCTTGGGGCCTCTACGCTGTTGCCGCCCTGGGCTGCCTGCTGGTGGGCTTCAAGCTCACCGGCTGGATGTGGCGCTGGCTGCGCGAACCGCTACGGGTGGTGCTGGCGGTGCTGCTGCTGACCCCGACCATCGTCGACCCGGTCAAGGACAGCTTCGCCCCTGCAATCGCCATCACTGCGCTGGATGTCGCTTTCAAGGTCGGCAACAACGCCTGGCGCGCTGTGTCCGACTTCGCCATGTACGGCATGATCGCCTTCGGCCTGTACTTCCTCTTCGTGCTGCTGCGCTGGCCGCTGGAAAAGCGCGCGCGCGCACGCCGTGAGCAGGCCGACGCCGCCGCCAGGCGTCAGTTGGCCGAGGATGACCAGCTCGGCACCCAGGCACCGCTGGCTGCCGAGCGCAGCGACCGCTACCGTGACGACTTGCCGCCCGCCGCTGCGCGTGGCGCAGGCCGGGTCGAGCCTCGTCTGTAAACGGAGACACGCCTATGTGCGAACTGCTGGGCATGAGTGCCAACGTCCCTACCGACATCGTTTTCAGCTTTACCGGCCTGATGCAGCGGGGCGGGCGTACCGGCCCGCACCGTGACGGCTGGGGTATCGGCTTTTACGAAGGCCGCGGCCTGCGCCTGTTCCAGGACCCGGCCGCGAGCAGCGAGTCGGAAGTGGCCAACCTCGTACAGCGCTACCCGATCAAAAGCGAAGTGGTGATCGGTCATATCCGTCAGGCCAACGTCGGCAGGGTGTGCCTGTCCAACACCCACCCGTTCGTGCGCGAAATGTGGGGCCGCAACTGGTGCTTCGCGCACAACGGCCAGCTGGGTGACTTCAAGGGCCTGGCCAGTTTTTACCGGCCAGTGGGCGACACCGACAGCGAAGCGGCCTTCTGCGACCTGCTCAACCGCATCCGCAGCGCCTTCCCCGAACCGGTGCCGGTGGAACAGCTGCTGCCTGTGCTGGTCGAAGCCTGTGCCGGTTACCGTGGTCAGGGCGTGTTCAACTGCATGCTCAGCGACGGCGACTGGCTGTTCTGCTTTTGCTCGACCAAGCTGGTGCACATTACCCGCCGTGCGCCCTTTGGTGCCGCACGGTTGAAGGATGTCGACCTGATCGTCGATTTCCATACCGAAACCACCCCCAACGACGTCGTCACGGTGATTGCCACCGAGGCCCTGACCGAGAACGAGACCTGGCACCGCTACGCGCCGGGTCAGTGGGCCCTGTGGCGGCACGGTGAGTGCGTGGCGCACGGCCAGAGCTAAGGACGCTGCATGTTCAGAAGTTACCTGCGATTGCTGTTGTTCACCTTCGGCCTGCTGGCCGGTATCCAGGTCCCGGGGCTGGTCAAGGACTATAGCCAGCGGGTCGAAGCGCACCTGTTCGAATCGCGCGAGGCGCTCGATGGTTTCCGGCAAACGGCCGAGCGCTTTTTCAAGGGCGACTTGCAGGCGCTGCTGCAGCACTACCGCAGTAGCGACGACCCGGTGTTCAACAGCGATGCCAACAGCATCGAAAGCCTGATGATCCGCAACGAACTGCTGGAAAACGAATGGCAGGTGCTGCAAGGGTCATGGGCCGAGCGTACCTGGCACGTGCTGGTGCAGGCCGACCCGCAGTTGCGTGAAGAAACCCTCAATGGCTACAGCTACCAGATTCTGCTGGTGCCCGAGGCGATTGGCTGGGGTGTGGGTGCCGGATTTGTGCTGGCCTTCGTGGTCGAAAGCCTGTTGTTGGGGATTGGCTGGCTGATCCTGGGCGGGCGGCGCAGGGTGGTGAAGGAGAGCTGGCGCTAAGTTCTGCTGTACCTGTACCAGCCCGCGACAGGGCCGGTACAGGCATAGACTGTCGTTCAGACCAGCACGATACGCTGCCCACCCACATCCCGCGCATACCGCTCCAACACCTGCCGGCAAACCCCAACCACCTCATCAACCAACGCCACCCCGGTCTGCCACGCCACCACCAGCTCAAGGCTCGGCGGCGGCTGCAACCCTTCCAGCAGCACCAGCTCGCCCCGGCCCAACTCGGCGTCCACCAGCGCCGGCGGTAGCGCGCCAATGCCAAAGCCGTCGCGCAGTAGCCGGGTAATCGCCGCCACCGAGTTCACGCAATTCAATCGCGGCGCCTCTGCCCCCGCAGCCTGCAGCAAGCTCAGCACCTCCTGGTGCGGCCGTGAATTCTTCGAGAAGGTGATAATGCGCTCGCGCCCAAGTTCGGCCAGCGACGCATAGTCCCGGTGCTGGTGGGCGCCTGCGGCCACCACCCAGCCCATTGGGTAGCGCGCCAGGTCGAGGCTGCGGATCGATTGCTCGCGCAGCAAGTCGGTCTGCACTATCACGTCAAGAAAGCCCTTCTGCAGCTGCTCGCGCAAGTTCAGCGCGGTGTCGGCCACCAGTTCGATTTCCACCTGCGGGTAGCGCTCGGTCAGCTCCGCCACCAGCGCGCTCATCCAGGTGTGGATCACAGTGTCCATTACCCCGATGCGAATGCGCCCGACCTTGGCCCGGTCGCTGTCCAGCGACTGCTTCATGGCCTTGGCGGTTTCCAGCATGCGTTCGGCGTATTCCAGCACCTTGCCGCCCTCGGGGGTCAGGCTGACCCCGCGAGAGTCGCGCAGCAGCAGCTTCACGCCCAGGTCAGCCTCCAGTGCGGCAATACGGCTGGACACCGAAGCCTGGGTGGTGAACAGCTTTTCTGCCGTCAGGCGGAAGCTCTTGAGCCGGGCGACCCAGACGAAGGTTTCGAGGAAGCGAAGGTTCATGATCAGTTTTTCTTGTTCCAGACCGGCGGTTTTTTTCGTTGGACGCAGGCGAGGCGGCCTCTGAACAATGGCGCCCAGGCCGCGACGCTTCATGTCGCCCATAAAACAATACCAACAAGCCGAGGCATCCATGAACCCCACCGGCGTGCAACAGCAGGTCAGTTCCCTTCGTTCGTCCGGGCCTTTCGCCTGGTACCGCGACATCGACAAACAGCAACGACGTACCTTCTGGAGCTGCAAGATTGGCTATGGCCTGGACGGCATGGACACACAGATGCTCAGTTTCGTCATTCCTACGCTGATCATGCTGTGGGGTATCACCACCACCGAAGCCGGGTTGATCCATACCAGCACGCTGATCGCCTCGGCTGTCGGAGGCTGGTTGGCCGGTATCCTCTCCGACCGCATCGGCCGGGTGCGTACCCTGCAACTGACGGTGTTGTGGTTCGCCTTCTTCACCTTTCTGTGCGGCTTCGCTCAGAACTACGAGCAACTGTTGATTGCCCGAACCCTGATGGGCTTTGGCTTCGGTGGCGAGTGGACCGCCGGCGCGGTGTTGATCGGCGAGGTGATCCGTGCCCAGGACCGCGGCAAGGCGGTGGGCATGGTGCAGTCCGGTTGGGCAATTGGCTGGGGCCTTACGGCCATCCTCTATGCGCTACTGTTCTCTTGGCTGCCGGCAGAGCAGGCCTGGCGCGCGTTGTTCCTGCTGGGGCTGGTGCCGGCACTCTTCGTCATCTTCGTTCGCCGCCTGGTCAAGGACCCTGAGGTATATCGCAAGGCCAAGGCGGTGGAAAACGCCGAGACACCTTCGCGCTTCTACGAAATCTTCGCGCCGGGCATGCTCTGGACCACCGTGCGGGCATCCCTGCTGACCACCGGCGCGCTCGGCGGTTACTACGCCATCACCTCGTGGCTGCCAACCTTCCTGAAGAACGAACGCGGCCTGAGTGTGCTGGGCACGGGTGGTTATCTGGCCATGGTGATCGTCGGCTCGTACGTGGGCTATGTGGTCAGTGCTTATCTGTCCGACCTGCTGGGGCGCAAGAAGAACTTCATCCTGTTCGCCGTGGGCTCTTTCGTCATTGTGCTGTTGTACACGCAGATGTCGGTCAGCGATGGCGTGATGCTGTGGCTGGGCCTCCCGCTGGGCTTTTTCGCCTCGGGTATCTTCAGCGGCATGGGGGCGTTTCTGACCGAACTGTTCCCCACGCGCATTCGGGGCTCGGGGCAGGGCTTCTGTTACAACATTGGCAAGGTCATTGCCGCGCTGTTCCCGTTAATGATCGGCATGCTCGGCCAGAACGTTCCGTTGGGCCTGGGTATCGGCGTATTTTCGGCTGTGTCCTACGGCATTGTGATCGTGGCGGCCTTGAGCTTGCCGGAAACCCGCGGCAAACAGCTGCAAGCGCGGTAAGGTAGGCATATGCACAACAACAACGGAGGCCGCGTGGTGGAACGCCTGCTACTCAATTGCGACATGGGCGAGAGTTTCGGCAGCTGGCGCATGGGCCTGGACGCCGAGGTCATGCCTTACATCGATTGCGCCAACATCGCCTGCGGCTACCATGCCGGCGACCCCGGTATCATGCGTCGCACGGTGACGTTGGCGTTGGAGCACGGGGTGACAATCGGCGCTCATCCGGCCTACCCGGACCTGGTCGGCTTTGGCCGCCGTTCCATGGCCTGCAGCCCGGAAGAAATCCGTGACCTGCTGCATTACCAGATCGGTGCGCTGGAGGGCATCTGCAAAGTGCTGGGTGGTCGTGTGGCCTATGTGAAGCCCCATGGCGCACTGTACAACGACATGATGGCCGACCCGCTCAAGCTGCGTACCGTACTGGAGGCCGTAGCGGCCTATGACGGCAACCTGCCGTTGATGCTGATGGCCACCGCCGACAACCGTGCCGCCCAGGCACTGGGCGATGAAATCGGCGTGCCGCTGTGGTTCGAGGCGTTCGCAGACCGCGCATACACCGCCAGCGGCCATCTGCGGTCGCGGCGCCTGCCGGGCGCGGTGCATCACGACCCGGCACGGGTGGTGGAGCAGGCGGTGCGTCTGGCCCGAGGCGAAACGCTGTTGGCTGACGATGGCAGTGCCTTGCAGCTTGCCGCTCGCACCCTCTGCGTGCATGGCGACAACGACAGTTCGGTGGCGGCGGTGCGGCAGATCCGCCAGGCCCTCGATGGGCTGGAGGCGTGATGAAGCCGCGAATCGAAGTGGTCGCCATCGACAGCCTGATGGTCCGCCTGTTCGACCGTATCGATGAGGCCAACATGCCATGGATGCTTGCCGCCAGTCGGTGCTTGAGCGCGGCGTTCGGTGAGCATTTGCTGGACCTGGTGCCGTCCTATACCACGCTGATGGTGCAGTCTGCCCTGCCGCCAGGGGAGGCCAGGGCGCGAATCGCTCAGGCGCTGGACGGCTTGCAGCCTGACACAGGCAGTGGCGGCCGCCGCCACGAGATCCCGGTGTGGTACGACGCCAGTGTCGGCCCCGAGCTGCCTGTGCTGGCGGCCCGCAGCGGCTTGAGTGAAACTGAGATTGTGCGCTTGCACGGCGAACGTGATTACCCGGTGTTTGCCCTGGGCTTCGCACCCGGTTTCGGCTTCATGGGCCTGGTCGACGAGCGCTTGGCCAGCCCTCGTCTGAGTACCCCGCGCAAGCGCGTGGCGGCGGGCAGCGTGGGTATTGCCGAACGCCAGACGGCGGCCTACCCGGCAGTATCGCCGGGTGGCTGGAACCTGATCGGGCGCACCCCAGTGCGCTTGTTCGACCGTGAGCGTGAGGGTTACAGCCTCTTGCAACCCGGTGACCGGGTGCGCTTCGTGCCGGTTTCGCGCAGCGAATTCCTGGCCATGGGTGGTGATGTGGAGGCGCAGGGATGAAGCAGTTGATGATCGAGGCCAGTACGCCGTTGTGCCAGTTACAGGATGCCGGGCGTTTTGGCGTGCGCCACCTTGGCGTGACCCAGGGCGGGGCGCTGGATTGGGTGGCGATGCACTGGGCCAACTGGCTGCTGGGCAACCCGTTGGGGGCGCCGGTGGTCGAGGTGGCACTGGGTGGTTTTTGCGTGGTGGCCGAACAGGATTGCGTGCTGGCCCTGGCCGGTGCCGACCTGGATGCGTGTGTCGATGATCAGCCCCTGGCGCCTTGGCGCAGCTTTGTCCTGGCCAAGGGGCAGCGCTTGACCCTGAAGCAGCCCAAAGTGGGTGTGCGGGCGTATCTGGCGGCACCGGGTGGGTTCCTGGGCGAGGAGGTGCTGGGCAGTTGTGCCACCGTGGTACGTGAAGCACTGGGTGGCATCGACGGCCAGGGTGCTGCGCTGGCTAAACACCAGGCATTGGCTTTTACCGGTAGCAATTCCCCCCTGCGCGAAGTGCCGCAAGCGTTGCGCCCGCAGTTTGCAGAAAGGCCGCTGCTCGACCTGGTGATGGGCGCGCAGATCGGCGACTTCAGCGGTACCAGCCTGTTCGAAGCATTCAACCGGGGGTGGACACTGGATAGCCGGGCTGACCGCATGGGCATCCGGTTGTTGGGCCCGCAGCTGGTGTACCAAGGGGCGCCGATGATCTCCGAAGGGATTCCGCTGGGGGCGGTACAGGTGCCGCCGGACGGGCAGCCGATCGTGCTGCTCAATGACCGGCAGACCATTGGTGGGTACCCGAGGCTGGGCGCGCTGACGCCGCTGGCGCTGGCGCAACTGGCGCAGTGCATGCCGGGGGCGGTGGTGCGGTTCAGGGCGGTGGTGCAGGATGAGGCCTGGCGCCAGCAGCAGGATTACCTGAACCGCTGGCGGTAGACCGGGCGGCCTCTTCGCGGGTGAACCCGCTCCTACACACGTGCTGTGCATGCCTTGGCGGCAATGTTACTTGGACAGGTAGCGCATCCCGTCCTCCAACCCTTGCAGGGTCAGCGGATACATCTTGTCCTCGATCAGGTCGCGCACCAGATGGGTCGACGCGGTGTAGTCCCAGGCCTGCTTGGGGTACGGGTTGATCCAGATGATCTTCTTGAATTTTTCCATGAAGCGCTGGATCCACACATACCCGGCCTCTTCGTTCCAGTGCTCCACGCTGCCACCCGGCTGTGTGATCTCGTAGGGCGCCATGGCCGCGTCACCGACGAACACCACCTTGTAGTCATCGCCATACTTGTGCAGCAGGTCGAAGGTGGAAAAACGCTCGGACGTGCGGCGCAGGTTGTTCTTCCACACCGACTCATAAACGCAATTGTGGAAGTAGTAATACTCCAGGTGCTTGAACTCGGTCTTGCAGGCCGAGAACAGCTCTTCGCAGACTTTGACGTGGGCATCCATCGAACCGCCAATGTCGAAGAGCAACAGCAGCTTCACGGTGTTGCGCCGTTCGGGGCGCATCTGGATGTTCAGCAACCCGGCATCACGCGCGGTATGGTCGATGGTGCCGTCGATGTCCAGCTCTTCGGCGGCGCCTTCGCGGGCGAACTTGCGCAGCCGGCGCAGGGCCAGCTTGATGTTGCGGGTGCCCAGCTCGACCTGGTCGTCGAGGTTCTTGTACTCGCGTTGGTCCCAGACTTTTACCGCCTTGCCCTGACGCTTGCCGGCGTCACCAACGCGGATGCCCTCGGGGTTGAAACCACCCGAGCCGAACGGGCTGGTGCCGCCGGTACCAATCCACTTGTTGCCGCCAGCGTGGCGTTCCTTTTGCTCTTCGAGGCGCTGCTTGAATGCCTCGATAAGCTTGTCCAGGCCGCCCAGCGACTGGATCTGTGCGCGTTCTTCATCGCTCAGCGAGCGCTCGAACTCCTTGCGCAGCCAGTCTTCGGGGATCAGCGCCTCGATGTGCCGGTCGAGGTTTTCCAGGCCCTTGAAGTAGGCTGCGAAGGCTCGGTCGAACTTGTCGAAGTGGCGCTCGTCCTTTACCAGAATGGCGCGGGCGAGGTAGTAGAACGCGTCCATGTCGGCGAACACCACGTGCTTTTGCAAGGCCTGGTGCAGGTCGAGCAGTTCACGCACCGAAACCGGCACCTTGGCCGCACGCATCTCATTGAACAGATTGAGCAGCATGGCCCTGCTCCTGTCAGCGGTTGCCGCGCCGGCTCATGAAGGCCAGGCGCTCGAGCAGTTGTACATCCTGCTCGTTTTTTACCAGCGCACCGGCCAGCGGCGGGATGGCCTTGGTCGGGTCGCGTTCGCGCAGCACCGCTTCACCGATGTTGTCGGCCATCAGCAGCTTGAGCCAGTCGACCAGCTCGGAGGTGGACGGCTTTTTCTTCAGCCCCGGCACCTTGCGCACGTCGAAGAACACATCCAGCGCCTCGCTGACCAGCGACTGGCTGATGTTCGGGTAGTGCACATCGACGATCTGCTGCAGGGTAGTGCGGTCGGGGAAGGCGATGTAGTGGAAGAAGCAGCGGCGCAGGAAGGCGTCCGGCAGCTCTTTTTCGTTGTTCGAGGTAATGATGATGATCGGACGCTGCCTGGCCTTGATGGTTTCGTCGATTTCGTAGACGTAGAACTCCATCTTGTCGAGCTCTTGCAGCAGGTCGTTGGGGAACTCGATATCGGCCTTGTCGATTTCGTCGATCAGCAGAATGACCCGCTCTTCGGCCTCGAAGGCCTCCCACAGCTTGCCCTTTTTCAGGTAGTTGCGCACATCGTGCACCTTGTCCACTCCCAGCTGCGAATCGCGCAGGCGGCTGACCGCGTCATACTCGTACAGCCCCTGGTGGGCCTTGGTGGTGGACTTGATGTGCCAGGTGATCAGGCGCGCACCGAACGAGGCCGCCAACTGCTCGGCGAGCATGGTCTTGCCGGTGCCCGGTTCGCCCTTGACCAACAGCGGGCGTTCGAGGGTAATGGCCGCGTTTACCGCCAGTTTCAGGTCGTCTGTGGCGACGTAGTCGCGGGTGCCTTCGAACTTCATGGGGGTTGTCCTCTATTCAGGGCTTGGCGGGCCTCTTCGCGGGTAAACCCGCTCCTACGGGGTTGCAGGAGCGGGTTTACCCGCGAAGAGGCCCGAACAGGCAGCACATAATCTTGATTTGTTTCCGACTATAACGCGGGGCCAGGCGGCTGCAAACGCAGACCGGGTATTCAGTCCCTGAATGCCCCGTCACGCTGTCTCAGTCAGACTTCGGCGCTGGTTGCTCATAGCGCGCATTGAATGCCTGGACAAACCCGTTGCGCAGGATCTGCAAGAACGCCTCGAAGGCGCTGACATCCTGTTTGCGCACACTGCCGCTGAGTTCCACCCGGGTCGCGAACTGGTTTTTCGGCTGGTTCTTCAGCACCGTCTCGGTCGCACCCACCAAGGCCTCCCACACCGAGCGGAAGAAGCCCTTGTCCTTCTCCTCGACATCCTGCTGCCAGTCGAACACATCGACATCGCGCAGCAGCGGCTTTATATAGCCGCTCAGCCGGCCGTTTTCTGCCTGGGCTTCGATGACCACGTCACCGTGCCCGGCATTGAAGTCGAATTTGCCGTAAGCGCTGGCAAAGTCATTCAGTTTGCGCAGCTCGATGCCGGTGGCGCGAAGCCTGAATTCGAAGTCGTCGAAATCGCTGAACGGGTCGAAGGTGGCACGGCTTTCAATCTTTGCATCTCCCGCTATGAGCGCCGTACCTTCGAAACTTGCATCGCGACGGCCTTTCTGGTCGCGCACGTTGGTCAGGTTGCGGATGCTGGCGTTCAACCGGGTGGCCTTGAGGTCGACCGGTGGCTTGGAGTTGAAGTTGCGGAACGTCAGCACGCCATTGTCGATACGCACTTCGTTGAGGGTGATGGGCAGCAGTTTTTCCAGCTGCTGGCGCCAGTCAGTCCCTTGGCCGGTCTGCGATGCCTGTTTGCTACCACCGTCGACAAAGTTCAGCTCGGGGCGCACGAAGGTCACCTCCGCCACCACGGCCTTGTCGTACCACAACGAATGCCAGCTCACCGACAGGTCGATCAGGGGGGCGTCGAGAAACGGTACGGGCACCTTGCCGGTGGTCTTGACGATTTTCAGCCCATTTATCTGATAGGCACCGCGCCACCAGGCCAGGTCCACATCGGCTACCTGGCCGCGGTAGTCACCCATGTCGGCCAGCTTGTCGTTGAGGTAGTCGCGCACCAGATAGGGCAGGGCCAGGTGCAGCGCCACCAGCAGCATGATCAGGCTGGCCAGGCCGACCAGCGGCCAGCGATAGCGTGCTTTCATGAGGCTGTCTCCAAGGCGGGATGTGCGGTTGACCGCAACGTGCCGGGCTGAGTTCGAACAGGCTTTACGGGCCACCGCCGCAGGCTTACCCTTGAGGCATTTCCCTGCTTTTTCATGCCAAGGACCCCTGCCATGAGCCGTATCTTTGCAGACAACGCCCACTCCATCGGTAACACGCCGCTGGTGCAGATCAACCGCATTGCCCCGCGCGGCGTTACCATCCTGGCCAAGATCGAAGGGCGCAACCCCGGGTACTCGGTCAAATGCCGCATTGGCGCGAACATGGTCTGGGACGCCGAGAGCAGCGGCAAGCTCAAACCGGGCATGACCATCGTCGAGCCCACCTCGGGCAACACCGGTATCGGCCTGGCCTTCGTCGCCGCCGCCCGCGGCTACAAGCTGATGCTGACCATGCCCGCCTCGATGAGCCTGGAGCGCCGCAAGGTGCTGAAGGCACTGGGCGCCGAGCTGGTATTGACCGATCCGGCCAAGGGCATGAAGGGCGCGATCGAGAAGGCCAACGAAATCGTCGCCTCCGACCCGCAGCAGTACTTCCTGCCGGGCCAGTTCGAAAACCCGGCCAACCCGGCCATTCACGAGAAAACCACCGGCCCAGAGATCTGGAACGACACGGACGGCGCCATCGACGTGCTGGTGGCGGGCGTGGGCACTGGCGGCACCATCACCGGCGTGTCGCGTTACATCAAGCATACCCAGGGCAAGGCCATCCTGTCGGTGGCAGTGGAGCCTGTGGCATCGCCACTGATCAGCCAGACCCTGGCCGGCGAGGAACTCAAGCCCAGCCCGCACAAAATCCAGGGCATCGGCGCCGGCTTCGTGCCGAAAAACCTCGACCTGTCGATCATCGACCAAGTGGTGACGGTGACCGATGACGAGTCCAAGGCCATGGCGATTCGCCTGATGCAGGAAGAGGGCATCCTTTGTGGTATTTCCTGCGGTGCGGCAATGGCGGCAGCGGTGCGCCTGGCCGAAAAACCGGAAATGCAGGGTAAGACCATCGTCGTAATCCTGCCCGATTCTGGCGAGCGCTATTTGTCGAGCATGCTGTTCAGCGACATGTTCAGCGAGCAGGAAACCCAGCAGTAATCGGCCTTGCCGCTGATCCGGCGCAACGATCGGCGGCCTGGTTTATTGCAAAATCTTCATGAATGCGATCCCGCCCGGGTTGTTTTTACCGCGGCGGGATCGGTTTATGATGGCAGGATGATTTCCGAAGAGCAGGCAGCGTAGTGCTGGCTCTTCCTCAAGGAGTGAACGCATGACCTTTTCCTTTGCAGCCAAGGCGGGTGTCTTGCTGGTGTTTTTCGGCAGCGTGCTGTTCGTGCACCTGCGTGGCAAGGCCCGGCTGCCGGTGTTGCGCCAGTTCGTCAACCATTCGGCGCTGTTTGCCCCCTATAACGCCTTGATGTACCTGTTTTCCGGCGTGCCGTCCAAGCCCTACCTGGATCGCCAGCGCTTCCCGGAGCTGGACGTGTTGAAGGACAACTGGCAGGAAATTCGCGAAGAGGCCATGCGCCTGTTCGACGAAGGCTATATCCGTGCCGCCGAGAAAGATAACGACGCCGGCTTCGGTTCGTTCTTCAAGAAGGGCTGGAAGCGCTTTTACCTGAAGTGGTACGACAAACCGCTGCCTTCGGCGCAAACCCTGTGCCCGCGCACTGTCGAGCTGGTCAGCAGCATCCCCAATGTCAAGGGCGCAATGTTTGCCCTGCTGCCCGGCGGCAGCCACCTGAACCCGCACCGCGACCCGTTCGCAGGTTCGCTGCGTTATCACCTGGGGCTGTCCACGCCGAACTCCGATGCATGCCGCATCTACGTGGACGGTGAGCAGTACGCCTGGCGTGATGGTGAAGACGTGATGTTCGACGAAACCTACGTGCACTGGGTCAAGAACGAAACCGATGTCACCCGCGTGATCCTGTTCTGTGACATCGAGCGCCCGCTGAGTAGCCCGCTGATGACGCGCATCAATCGTAAGGTCAGTGCCTTCCTCGGCCGCGCTACCGCGCCGCAGAACACCGACGACGAGCGCGTCGGCGGGATCAACCAGGCGTACGCCTGGAGCAAGCGCTTCAGCAACAGGATCAGCAGCCATGTGAAGCAGTTCAAGCGCGCCAACCCCAAGGCTTACCGCGTGCTCCGGCCGGTACTGGCGGTGGTGGTGGCGTATCTGTTGTATCGCTGGTTGTTCTGATTTTTTCTGGCCTGACCGGCCGTTTTGCGGGGCACGCCCGCTGCCACAGGTGCGCCTCATCCTTCAGGGACGAGGGGGCGCTTGTGACCGCGGGGTTGTGCCGCGACGCATCACTCGCTATATTCCAGAACATTCACTTCCTCAAAGACCAAGTTCATGCCAGCCATCCCTTTCACCACACGCTTTGCCATCGCGCCAGTCGCGGGCATGGTCGTGCGTGGTAGCCAGCAGCCGGTCATGATCTGTCACTCCCCACCACCTGTCAGTGGCGTCGTAGGCGGCGTAGCTCCGCCTCATTGCGTGGTCGTGCTGGGCTGATCGGCTTCGTGCCGTACCCCTTCACACGCGCAACCTACTGAACTCGTTCGGCCACTGCTCACGTCGAAGCGCACGCCGACCGTTTGGCTTATCTGCCTACTATCAGGTGGCAATTCATGTCTGTCTTTACCAAAGCGTCTGTGGCCTCTGCGGCCACTACCTGCCTGTTCGTCCTGCTGTGGAGCAGCGGGGCGATCGTCTCCAAGCTCGGCCTGGCGCATGCCAGCCCGTTCGCCTTTCTGCTGTTGCGCTCGGCGCTGGCCCTGGCCGGGCTGTTGCTGATCGGGCCGTTGCTAGGGCTGCGCTGGCCGCGCACTCGCAGGAGCATTCTGCGCGCCCTGGGTACCGGGTGCGTGCTGCTCGGTGCCTATCAGATCTTCTATCTGCTGGCGCTTGATACCCATGTCACCCCTGGCGTGATGGCCACGGTGATGGGGGTACAACCGATCCTCACCGTGGTGCTGATGGAACGCCAGCGTTCCTGGAGCCGTTTGTTCGGCCTGGGTTTGGGGTTGGGCGGCTTGATCATGGTGGTCTACCAGGGCATCAACCTGGGCGGGGTATCGCTGGCGGGCATGCTGTTCGCCCTGCTGGCGCTGGTCAGCATGACCTTTGGCTCGATCCTGCAGAAACGCATTACCGACAACCCCATGGGCACACTGCCGCTGCAGTACCTGGCCGGCTTTGCCATGTGCGCGCTGTTTGCACCTTTGCAACCGCTTCATGTCGAGTGGACCGGCAGTTTCGTCGGTGCGTTGCTGTGGATGGGCCTGGTGGTTTCGCTGCTGGCAACCTTGCTGTTGTACCGGCTGATTGCCAAGGGCAACCTGGTCAATGTCACCAGCCTGTTCTACCTGGTGCCGGCAGTGACTGCGGTGATGGACTTGCTGATTTTCGGTAACCGCCTGGCGCCGCTTAGCCTGTTGGGCATGGGGCTGATCGTGGTAGGGCTGCTGTTCGTGTTTCGCAAGCCTGCCGCGCGGCTGGCCGAGGCGTAGGCCCTAGCGGAATTCTTCGGGGATGGCGTGGCGCAACACGCCTTCCTCGAAGTCCAGCAGGCCGGCTTCGCGCTGGGTGAGCAGGTAGTAGAGCAGGGTGTCGAGTGAGCGTTGTGGCGGGACCTCGACCGCCAACATCTTCACTGCTTGCTCGGTTTCACAGGCGCAGCCGAAATCCAGCAAGGCTGCGCGCACCTGGTCGAGGGTTTCCGGTGGTTTGACGACTACCCGGAACACCGAGCTGCCGCTGCTGTGGCGCAGTGCGGCGAACCAGGTTTCGCCAGCTTCCTCGCGGGTGTCGATCACGTCGCCCGGGGCGATGCCATAGACATGGAAGGGGATGTTGTCGATGGCATAGCCGCCTTCCACGGCCTTGGCCCACAGGCCCTCGACCGAGGCTGGTGGGTAGCCGTTCTCGTCCTGTTCCAGGCGGAACAGGACCTTTTTGTACGCGCTGTTCATGCAGTACTCCGCTTCAGCCGCGCGCCGGGCGCAGCACCAGCCACAACGCCAGGCCAATCAGCAGGCCGCCGTATAGATGGGCCATCGACAACGGCTCGTTCAGCAGCCATGCCCCCCACAATACGCCGAATACCGGGATCAGGAACGTGACGGTGCTGGCTTTTACCGGACCGATTTCTTCGAGCAGGCGGAAGTACAGGATGTAGGCAAAGGCGGTGCACAGCAAACCCAGCCCCAGCAACGACAACCACACCTCCCAGCCCCCCCAGCTGGCTGGCGGTTGGGTGAGTGCGCTCCAGCCAAACAGCGGGCTCAGCATCAGCGTGGCGCCGAGCATGCTGCCCAGTGCGGAAAGACGGCTGTCCAGGCCGCTGATCCAGCGGCGGGCGAGGAACCCGGCAAAGCCGTAGCAGGTGGTGGCCGCCAGGCAGGCGAGGGCGCCTTGCAGCAGGGCCATGTCCAGTGCCACCGGGCCGGCGCCGCTGAGGATGCCGACGCCGAACAGGCCAAGGAAGATGCCGCAGAGTTTGGCCAGGGTCATTGGCTCGCGGAAGAACAGTACGCCGACCAGCACGCCCATCAGCGGGGTGGTGGCGTTGAAGATCGCCGAATAGCCGGCCGGCAGCACTTGGGCCGCCACCGAGTAGAAGGTGGCGGGGATGCCGGAGTTGATCATGCCCAGCACCAGGCACGCGCCGAGCTTGCCCTGGAAGTCCCAGCGCACGCGGGCGGCGGCCAGTAGCACGATCAGGCCCAGGCAGGCGATGGACACCCGGAAGAACGCGGTCGGCACCGTGCCCAGTTCGGGGGCGATGATGCGCATGAACAGGAAACTCGCTCCCCAGACGGCGGCAAGGGTTAGCAGGCGGGCTAGGGCGATGGGGCTCACAACGGTCTCCGAGGGCAAGGCAGGGGCGCGAGTGTACGCCAGGGGGCGGGGGGATTCTTGTGCTTTCTTGCTGTGTAATTTCTCTCGGGCTGCAGGGCTGTGGACAAGGCTTCTCCAACTACGCCAGCTCGGGCCTTCAATGGCCGTAACCCATCAACCCAAGGGCGGCTAAGCTCTGTACTCAATTCCTGCTCCGAGGCCCCACGCATGTCCCAGCCCTGGCCCGCTGTCGAAATCGCCCGGATGATCCTCGCCGGCTTCGACGACTACCGCGATCATTTCCAGCGCATCACCCTTGGTGCTCGCCAGCGCTTCGAGCAGGCGCGCTGGCAGGATATCCAGCAGGCCGCCGCCGCCCGCATCAATCTTTACGAAGAGAAAGTCGCTGAAGTCAACGGTTGGCTGCGCCAGGCCTTTGCCGCCGAGGTGCTGCTGGACGTGGAACAGTGGCCGCTGGTGAAAAACGCCTATATCCACCTGATCGACCCGCGGCTGGACGACGAGCTGGCAGAGACCTGGTACAACTCGCTGTTTTGCAGCCTGTTCAGCCATGACCTGATCAGCGACGGCTGCATGTTCATCCACACCACCCGGCCTTCCATGCGCGGCCGCGAGCGCGCCGCGCAAACCCGTACCTATCGGCTGGACGGCAGTCTCAGGAACCTGCTGCGCGCGGTGTTCGCCGATTACCCGTTCGACATGCCCTATGGCGACCTGGAAGGCGACCTGGCGCGGCTGGAAGAACAACTGCGCGAATGCCTGCCCGACTGGGTGTGCAAGGACCCGGCGCTGGCCGTGGAGCTGTTTGTACCCGTGCTGTACCGCAACAAGGGGGCCTACCTGGTCGGCCGCCTGTACAACAGCGATGAGCAGTGGCCGTTGGTGATTCCCTTGTTGCACCGCGAGGGCCACGGTATCGAGGCCGATGCACTGATTACCGACGAGGCCGAGGTGTCGATCATCTTTTCGTTCACCCGCTCTTACTTCATGGCCGATGTACCGGTGCCAGCCGAGTTCGTCAATTTCCTCAAGCGCATTCTTCCGGGCAAGCACATTGCCGAGCTATACACCTCGATCGGGTTCTACAAGCAGGGCAAGTCGGAGTTCTACCGCGCGCTGATCAACCATCTGGCCAGCAGTGATGACCGTTTTGTCATGGCGCCAGGGGTACGGGGCATGGTCATGAGCGTATTCACCTTGCCCGGCTTCAATACGGTGTTCAAGATCATCAAGGACCGCTTTTCGCCATCGAAAACCGTGGACCGCGCCACGGTGATCGACAAGTACCGGCTGGTGAAGAGCGTCGACCGGGTGGGACGTATGGCTGACACCCAGGAGTTTGCCGATTTTCGCTTTCCCCGCAGCAAATTCGAGCCGGATTGCCTGGCCGAGTTGCTGGAGGTGGCACCGTCGACGGTGGCGCTGGAGGGCGACACGGTGCTGATCCGCCATTGTTGGACCGAGCGGCGCATGACGCCGTTGAACCTGTACCTGGAGCATGCCACCGAGGGCCAGGTGCTGGAGGCACTGGAAGACTACGGCCTGGCCATCAAGCAGTTGGCGGCGGCGAACATCTTCCCCGGCGACATGTTGCTGAAGAACTTTGGTGTGACCCGCCATGGCCGGGTAGTGTTCTATGACTATGACGAGATCAGCTTCCTGACCGAGGTGAATTTCCGCCACATTCCGCCACCGCGTTACCCGGAGGACGAAATGTCGGGCGAGCCGTGGTACTCGATCGGGCCGCATGATGTGTTCCCCGAAGAGTTTCCGCCGTTTCTGTTTGCCGATATGGGCCAGCGGCGGTTGTTCAGCCGCTTGCATGGGGAACTGTATGACGCGGATTACTGGAAGGGGCTGCAGGCGGCGATACGTGAGGGGAAAGTGATCGATGTGTTTCCGTATCGGCGCAAGGCCCGATGAATCAGGTCGAACAGGCCTGTCACGCCTTCAAACACGTCATCTCACTCAAATGGGTACGCACCTTGCTCAGCCGTTCCTGCAGGAACCGCCGCTGTTGCGGGGTGCTTTGCCGCACCAGGTCCACCAGCAAACTGCGCGCCTGCTGCTCGGTATTCTGATACGCCGCCCGGTACTCGGGTGTCCACAAGCTCTCCTTGCGCTGTAACAAGGTCGCCAGGCGTGGCTCGAAGCTGGAGTCGTTGCGGTGGTTCATCGCCAACAGCAATTGCTGCTGCCAGTGGGCACGGTTGGCGATCCATGCACGGTTCTGGTCACCCAGCGCTTGAGACCAGGCCTGGATGCGTTGCTTCTGTACCGTAGTCAACTCGCCAAACCATGGCGTCAGGCGTTTTTCCATGCGTTCGCTACGGCGGGCAATCTGCTTGGGCAATGGCGTATCCACATACTGCTTCTGCCGTTCACTGATGTCATCGCGGAAGGCTTCACGCATTTGCGCTACCTGGTTGTCGCTCATGCCGCGCAGCAGTTCTGTGGCCGAAGGGGTGATTGCCTCGGCCACCCGACCAATTGCCTCACGGACCTCGTGGGTGCTTTGCTGCAGGGCCTGGTCGGTGACCCGGTCGTCGGCGACCATGTCACGTAGCCGGTCGAGCCAGTCGAGGTAGCCGGGCAGTTGAGTCTTGCAGTGCCAGGCCAGGTGCTCGCGCAACCGGTCGTCCAGCAGCGCACGCTGCTCGCGGTTCATGTCCAGGTAGTCGCTCAGCGACCACGGTACCAGGCGGTCGAGGTTGCGATAGGCCAGATCGATGCGGCTGCAGGCGGCCAAGGCCAGGGCGAAGCCGATGGCGATAAGCAGAGCTTTGGGCAGGCGTAGCGGCATGTGCTGTTCCTTCCTCAGGCTGGCAAGAAGGTAGATGCAAGTGCGGGCTGGCGGTTCCACTGCATGAGTGGTCGGGCCATATCGTGGCTTCAGGTGTAGAATAGCCGCCTTGTCTTGAGGATCATCGGAAATGGCTCTGCTTGGGCGCTACAACAGTTTGCAAATCGTGAAACACGTGGACTTCGGTCTGTACCTGGACGGCGGCGCCGATGGCGAAATCCTGCTGCCCGGGCGCTACATCCCGAAAAACGCCGAGACCGAGGTCGATGACTGGTTGAACGTGTTCATCTACCTGGACAGCGAAGACCAGCTGATCGCCACCACCGAGAAGCCCAAGGTGCAGGTTGGCGAGTTCGCCAGCCTGAAGGTCAAGGACATCAACGGTGCCGGTATCTTCCTGGACTGGGGCCTGTCCAAGGACTTGCTGATGCCGTACTCGGAAGAGGCACGGCCGCTGAAGATCGGCGATTACTGCGTGGTGCACGTGTACCTCGACAAGCGCACCCGCCGAATCACTGCCACATCGCGCCTGGACCGCTACCTCGATGTCACCCCGGCCGACTACAAGGTTGGCCAGCCGGTCGAGCTGCTGGTGGCCGGCGAGACGCCGATGGGCTTCAAGGCCATCATCAACAACCGCCACTGGGGCCTGATCCACAAGAACGAGGTGTTCAAGTTCCTGCGCTCGGGCATGCACGAGAAGGGCTTCATCAAGGAAGTGCGCCAGGACGGCAAGATTTCACTGAGCCTGCAGCCGGTAGGCGCCGCCCTGGCGGACACCCTTCAAGAGCAGATCATGGCGCGCCTGGAAGCCGAAGGCGGGGTGTTGGGGGTGTGCGACAAGAGTGACCCTGCGTTGATCAGCAAGCTGTTCAACGTCAGCAAGGGCAACTTCAAGAAGGCCATTGGCGGGTTGTTCAAGCAGGGCCTGATCGTCATCCATGACGATCGCATCGAGAAAGCCTGACGGCCTTACACCTGGACGAAGTTGCGGAAGTCCAGCTGCTCGCCACCCGGACGGGTGTCGCGCAGCAGCGAGTCACGGTCGGCACTGAGGGCCAGGCTGATGGTGGAGCGGCGCTTGCCAGGCTTGCGCACTTCCATTTGCTCCAGGTGAGCCTTGAGGAAGTTGGTGGGCACCTTCAGGTGCTGCAGTTCATCGGTTTCTGGCGTGTGCAGCAGCAGGTTGACCCAGTCGGCCTGGCCCTTGCCCAGCAGTGCCACTGGCACTTCGAACCACCACAGGTTGCGTTTGTTGTCCAGGATGGCGAACAGGGTATTGCTGCTGGTCAGCACCGGCCGGGCCAGTGCTTCGTTGCGCCGGGCGATGGCGGCGGGTTTGTCGAGTTTCATGCAGGTTCCTGCGAGTTGACGCTATGAAGGCCTGCATTGTGAGGGGTGGCACGGGGCGGGGCAAGGTTTGTCATTTGCGGAGCCTGCGCGGGCCTCTTTGCGGGCTTGAGCGGCAGTCGGCTGCAGTTTTACCGTTCGGCTTCTGGCCGGAAAATCCGTTGAAACTCCTGGTCAAGGCAGTGGGTCCACCTACTGTCGACACGGTTCACGTGTCTCCATTTGCAGGAGTTTTGCCATGAGTGGTACCAAAGACAAAGCCAAAGGCGTGGCCAACGAAGCGATCGGCAACGTAAAGCAGGGTGTTGGCAAGGTGACCGACAACGACAAGCTGCGGGCTGAAGGCAAGGCGCAGGAGCTCAAAGGCGAGGCGCAACAGGTCAAGGGCGATGTGAAGGATGCGGTGAAGAAGCCTTGACTTGAGCCAAACTGTGCCGAGCCCTTCGCGGGTAAACCCGCGCCTACAGAGCATTGGGTAAAAGCGGGTTTACCGGCGATTCAGGGCGGCACTGTCGTAAGCAAATTCTTCAATCGCGGCCGGGAGCAGCACAGCTCGGGCACGGTCTATTAGACTTGCCTGTTGTAACGATCAAGCGGCGAAAGGAGACGCTATGATTTTCCCCGACCTGCGCGGCTTGCCCCTGCACCGCGTGCTGGTTCGCACCGTCAAGGAATTCCTCGACGACGAGATGTCCACCTATGCCTCAGCGCTGGCCTACCAGGCGCTGTTCTCGCTGTTTCCCTTCCTGCTGTTCCTGATTGCCCTGATCGGTTTCCTGCATTTGCCGGACTTTTTTTCCTGGCTGCGTCTGCAATCGGAACTGGTGTTGCCACCTCAGGCGCTGGAGCAGGTGAACCCGGTGATCGACCAGTTGCAACAGTCCAAGGGTGGGCTGCTGTCGGTGGGTATCGTGATCGCCCTGTGGACCGCCTCTGCCGGCGTGCGCCTGATGATGAGCGCCATGAACGCCGCTTACGATGTGCCCGAAGGGCGCCCGGTGTGGAAGCGTATCCCGCTTTCCATTTTCTACACCGTTGGCCTGGCGGGCATGTTGCTGGCGGCCGCAGCGCTGATGGTGCTGGGCCCGCAGGTGATGGAGTGGATAGCCGCCCAGATCGGCATGCAGGAGTTCATCGTCACACTGTGGACCATCCTGCGCTGGCCGGTGATCATCATTCTGTTGATGGTGGCAGTGGCCCTGATCTATTACGTGATGCCTGATGTGAAACAGCAGTTTCGCTTCATCACCCCGGGTTCGGTGCTGGCGGTTGTGGTGTGGATCCTGGCCTCACTGGGCTTTGCCTACTACGTGAAGACCTTTGCCGACTACAACGCCATGTACGGCAGCATTGGTGCAATCATCGTGCTGTTGCTGTATTTCTATATTTCGGCTGCCGTGCTGCTGCTCGGCGCCGAAATGAATGCAGTGATCGAGCACATGTCAGCCGAAGGCAAGAACCCGGGCGAGAAAGACTTCGACGGGGAAAAGCCCAAGGAAACCTTGACTGTACTGGGTCACGAGCACCCGAACCCGAGCAAGCCTCATAGCGTCGAGCCGAACCCCTGATGATCCGTGACATTCTCAAGATGGGCGACGAACGCCTGCTGCGCATCGCTGCGCCAGTGCCCGAGAATATGCTTGGCAGTGCCGAACTGCAGCAACTGATCGACGACATGTTCGAAACCATGCGTCACGTAGGCGGTGTAGGCCTGGCCGCCCCGCAGATCGGCATCGACCTGCAGTTGGTGATCTTCGGTTTCGAACGCAGCGAGCGATACCCCAATGCCGAGGCGGTGCCGCAGACCATTCTGCTGAACCCGGTCATCACCCCAACCTCGAGCGAGGTCGAGGACGGCTGGGAAGGTTGTCTGTCGGTGCCTGGCCTGCGCGGCGTGGTGCCGCGTTTCAAGCATATCGGCTACCAGGGCATCGACCCCCAGGGCAACCCGATCAACCGCTTTGCCGATGGCTTCCATGCGCGGGTGGTGCAGCATGAGTGCGACCACCTGATCGGCCGGCTATACCCCTCGCGCATTCAGGACTTTGCCAGGTTCGGCTACACCGAGGTGCTGTTCCCTGGGCTTGAGGTCAGCGACGACTGACCTCGTTGCAGGGCAACCAGGCGTTT
The DNA here is from genome assembly GCF_021378985.1 of Pseudomonas sp. JR33AA. Lineage (NCBI taxonomy): Bacteria > Pseudomonadati > Pseudomonadota > Gammaproteobacteria > Pseudomonadales > Pseudomonadaceae > Pseudomonas > Pseudomonas sp. JR33AA. The sequence continues at coordinate 150,512 of NZ_JAJSAW010000007.1, read as the reverse complement.
GTTGCGCTGATAGCGAAGCAGGCGGCTGGCCAGGGCTTCTGGCAGCGGTTGGGCCAGGTCGAAGCCCAGGCGCTGGTAGAAGGGCGTCAGGTCGGGATGACAGAACAGCCAGACGGGCCCCTCAACCTGCGCCAGCGCGGCCTCGACCAAGCGCGCAGCCACCCCTTGGTTGCGCCGCTGCGGGGCGACGAACAGGCCCGTCAGCCAGAATCCCTCACCCACCGCACTCAGGCTTAGCCCGGCGATGATGCCAGGGGCCCGTGCTACCCACAGTTGGGCGTCGCTTGCTGCGCGCATGCGTGAGCTGTGCTGGCGGTAGAAGTGGTCCAGCAAACGGCGTTCTGTGTCCGAAAGCGTCGAACAGGACAATTGTTCAGAAATGGTGAGTCCTACCCTGAAACGTGGCCAGAGGCTCTGGCCTGATGATTTGCGGCCACTTTGTCGCAGATTGTTGCAAAACCGGCAAGGGTGAATATCCGAGTTCGGGGTTCAACTATTGCTGGCCGGGAGTAGAATTTTGTTCATCCCCCCTGGCAGTACGAAGCGGGATCGGTACTTCGTGCCATCTACACCCTAGATGACAACTTCTCCGCGCCGGATACGGCAATAGAAGTCAATCGATCAGCTTGAACGCTCAAAAGGCAAAACCACATGAAACCATTACTGATTCTTGCATTGGTCGGTATGTCCTCGTTCGCCCTCGCCGATGAGGCCAAACCCGTCTCCAGCGAGCCTGTGGCTCAGCAGTACGACTACTCGATGAACCTGGACATCAAGCGGGTGATCAACCTGTCGACCATCCCCAATGTCTGCGAAGTGGTACCTGCGACCATGACCTATGAAGACCACCAGGGCCAGGTGCACACCATCCAGTACCGGGCCATGGGTGAAGGTTGCCAGCAGGGTTGACTGGCTGTGCCCGCTACAGGCGCTGAAAGCGCTGTGGCGGGCACTTGCCTGCCTTGATGCGATCTACCAGGTGCACCGCCAATACAGAATAATTTCTCCGCCTGTCGAATCCTCCGCTTCCCGTTCGACCATAGCTGAAGGCACGCGTCACACCGTGCCCCACCCCTATGATCTGTCGGAGGAACCCCCGATGAGCACCGCCGCCGAATCCGAAATCCGCCAATTGATCGAGCGCTGGATGCAAGCCGTGCGCGATCGCGACATCCCCAACATCATCGCCCCCTATGCCGACGATATCGTCGCCTTCGATGCCATCCAGGCCCTGCAATTCAAAGGCAAGTCCGCCTACACGGCGCACTGGGAAATGTGCATGGGCATGTGCACCGGCCCCATGGTCTTCGAACTTGCCCAGCTCACCGTGCACGCCGCTGGCGATCTGGCCCTGGCCCATTGGCTGAACCGCTGCGGCCCGGGCGACGACGAAAGCCAGTGCGGCTTCATGCGCGCCACGGTGGGCTATCGTCGTCAAGGCGGCCAGTGGCAGGTAATCCACGAACACTGGTCGGCGCCTTTCGACATGGAAACGCAAAAAGCCCTGTTCGATCTCAAGCCCTGAGTCGTTATCGCCAAACGCACTTTGCCAATACCCTGGAGGCGAGCATGAAATACCTGTGCCTGGTCTATTGTGACGAGGGGCTGTTGCACAGCCTGCCCGACAGCCCGGCAGACGCTGAATGCATGGCCTACGCCGAAGCCATTCACGGTTCCGGGCGAATGCTGGCGGCCGAGGCGCTGAAGTCGGTGCAGACGGCCACCACGGTGCGCATGCGTAACGGGCACATGAGCCTGACCGACGGCCCGTTCGCCGAAACCAAGGAGCAGCTGGCCGGTTTTTACCTGGTGGAGGCCCGCGACCTCAACGAAGCGCTGAATATCGCCAAGGGCATCCCTGCCGCGCGGGTCGGCAGTGTCGAGGTGCGACCGGTGCGCGAGCTGCAACCCTGACAGCCAAGGAGAACAATCAGCATGAGCCTTGCCCCCATTGCCCAAGCGCAACACGAGTTGGCCATCAGCCGCCTGATCGACGCACCACCGGCCAAGGTGTTTCGCGCCTGGACCGAACCCCAGTGGCTGATGCAGTGGTGGGGCCCGCACGGCATGACCACCCCGGAGTGTGAGATGCAGTTGTGGGCCGGTGGCCTGTTTCGCACATTGATGCGGGCGCCGGATGGCAGCGAGTACCCCAACCAGGGCGTGTTTCTGGAAATTGCCGCGCCACGCCGGCTGGTGTTCACCGATGCCTTCGGCCCCGGTTGGGTGCCGTCGGACAAGGCCTTCATGACCGCCGTGATCAGCTTTGACGAGGAGCAGGGCAAAACCCGCTACACCGCCCGTGCCTGGCACTGGAATGCCGCCGACTGCCGGGCTCATGAAGAAATGGGCTTCCACCAAGGCTGGGGAGAAAGCCTGGACCGCCTGGTGGAGGTGGTGACCCAGCGGATGCCTGACTGATGACAGCACGGGCACAGGTGCGCGCCGAAGTCGAGGCCGTGTACCGGCGGGAATCGCGGCGCATCCTGGCCACACTGATCCGTTTGCTGGGTGATTTCGACCTAGCCGAGGAGGCCATGCATGACGCCTTTTTCATTGCTGTCGAACGCTGGCAACGCGACGGTATCCCCGCCAACCCGCGAGCGTGGCTGGTCTCTGTGGGGCGCTTCAAGGGCATCGACGCGCTGCGCCGGCGCGTCCGCGTCGACCGCTCCCAGGCTGACTTGAGCATGCTGCTGGATGACCAGGCACAGGACCCCAGTGAAGAAGCGTTGCTGGCGGATGACCGCCTGCGACTGATCTTCACGTGTTGCCACCCGGCACTGTCGTCTGACGCTCAAGTGCCATTGACGCTTCGCGAAGTCTGTGACCTGACCACCGAGCAGATCGCTCGCGCCTTTCTGCAAAGCCCCGCAACCATCGCCCAGCGGATCGTACGTGCCAAGGCCAAGATCCGTGACGCGGGCATACCGTACCAGGTACCAGAGCTCAATGAGCTGCCCGAGCGTCTGGAAAGCGTGTTGCGGGTGATCTACCTGGTGTTCAACGAGGGCTATTCGGCGTCATCGGGCGAGACACTGCTGCAGCAGGCACTGAGCGATGAAGCCATTCGTCTGGCGCGGTTGCTGGTGCAGTTGCTGCCTGACCCGGAGGCGGTTGGCCTGCTGGCGTTGATGTTGCTGCAGGCGTCCCGGCAACGCGCGCGCATCGATGGCCAGGGCGAGTTGGTGGTTCTGGAGCAGCAGGACCGTAGCCTGTGGGACCGGCCGTTCATTGCCGAAGGCTGTGCTCTGGTGCGCCAGGCCCTGCAAAGCCGTGCGTTTGGTGCCTATACCGTCCAGGCGGCGATTGCTGCCGTGCATGCCGAAGCGGCGACGGCTGAAGAGACGGACTGGGGAGAGATCGTCGGGCTGTATGACGTGTTGCAGCGGTATTGGCCATCAGCGGTGGTAGAGCTGAACCGGGCGGTGGCGCTGGCGAAGCGTGATGGGCCGGAGGTTGGCTTGCGGCAAGTCGAAGGGATTCTTGCGCGGGGGGAATTGCTGGACTATCACCTGGCACACGCGGCGCGCGCCGAGTTGCATTGCCAGCTGGGGCAGGTGGAAGCGGCGCGTGCGGCCTGGCAGAAGGCGTTGGCCCTGACCCAGCAGGCGCCTGAGCGGCGGCATATCGAGCGGCGTTTGCAGGCTATGGAATGATATGGGTGGTGCCGGGCTCTTCGCGGGCAAGCCCGCTCCTACAGGATGCCCGCTAAATCAACGAGTTAGCGGGTTGTACGGGAGAGCAGCCTTGAAGAAGGTGCTGGCTGCATCCCCCTTCAGCTGGCCACAAAATTCGGCGGCGACACCAGCTCGACGGTCTGCTGCTTGCGCGGCGCCAGGATCTCGGCTTCACCCGCGACCACCAGTTCGTCGTTCTGGTTGTACACATTGGTAGCAATGCGCACCTTGAACTTGGGCAGCTTCTCAAGGATTTCCAGGCGCACGGTCAGGGTGTCGCCAATTTTCACCGGCTTCTGGAAGCTCATCTGCTGGCCCAGGTAGATGGTGCCAGGGCCAGGCAGGGTGCAGGCCACTGCAGCACTGATCAGCGCGCCGCTGAACATGCCATGGGCAATCCGTTCGCGGAACATGCTCTTGGCGGCGAACTCGGCATCCAGGTGAACCGGGTTGTGGTCACCGGACATCGCAGCGAACAGCTGGATGTCGCGTTCTTCAACGGACTTCTTGTACTCGGCCTTCTGGCCGACTTCGAGGGCTTCGTAAGGCGTGTTGGTGACCTGGGACATCGATGCTTCCTTAAGCGTTGGGCGAGGGCGGCTATCATTCACTGCGCGCAGGGCGGCCAAGGGCCAGCGCTTGTTCCAGCCAGCAGAGAATATCGGCGATGACCTCGCCACGGTTGATTTCGTTGAGTACTTCATGCCGCGCCTCCGGATAGACGCGCAGCTGTACATGTCGGTTGCCGGTCGCGCGCAGGGCGTCGGCCAGATGGGTGAGACGCTTGCCGGCACTGACCGGATCACATTCACCGCCGATCACCAGCAACGGCAGGTTGGGATCGATTTGCGCGAGGTTACCCCGCTGACTGATCTGCGCCAAGCCTTGCAGCAGGTCGAGCCACAATTGGTTGGTGCAGCGAAAGCCGCACAACGGGTCGTTCACGTACTGGTCGACCTCGCCCGGGTCGCGGCTGAGCCAGTCGAAAGCGGTGCGGTTGGGCTTGAAGGCGCTGTTGAACGAACCGAAGGACAACCATTCGATCAGTGCACTCTTGCCCAGTGGCCCCTGGCGCCAGGACTCCAGCCGGGCAATCAGCCGTGCACAGCGGTACAGCAGGGCCGGTTGGTAGTTGGAGCCGCTGAGGATAGCCCCGTGCAGGCTGCCACTGTGATGCAGCAGGTAGGCCTGGGCAATGTAGCTGCCCATGCTGTGGCCAAACAGGAACAGCGGTGTGCACGGGTACTGCTGGCCGATATGCTGGGCCACACATCCCAGGTCGTTGACCACGGCATTCCAGCCATGATGGCGGGCGAAAAGGCCGAGGCTGCCCAGTTCGGCAGTGCGCCCGTGGCCACGCTGATCGGCAGCGAACAGCGCAAAGCCGGCCTCGCTCAGGGCCTGGCCCAGGCGCTGATAGCGCCCGGCATGTTCGGCCATGCCATGGGCCAGCAGCACCACGGCCTTCACCGGTGTGGCCGGCAGCCATTGGTGTACGTACAGGCTGCAGTGCTCACTGGCGGGCAGCCAGAAGGCGTCGTGGGGCATGGCGGGTCCTTGTGCGCGCGGCTACCCGAACAGTGTATGCACAACCGGCCGGATTGCAGGAGGGGCACAAATAAGATTCACAATGTTAATGGCGGCACTTGGCGTATATGCCACCTTGGGTTTACCTGCTAACGTCGAATCAACGCCTTTTCGCCGACAGGCGGTCAGGTAAAGGACTAAAGGACGCAGTGCAGGTCCAGGCAGAGGAACAATAATAAATGCAAGCCGACTTCTGGAATGACAAGCGCCCGGCAGGCGTGCCTTCCACCATCGACATCAATGCCTACGCCTCGGTCGTCGAGGTGTTCGAGCGCTCCTGCAAGCGCTTTGCCGACCGCCCGGCGTTCAGCAACCTGGGCGTGACCCTCAGCTACGCGGAACTGGAGCGCCATTCGGCAGCCTTCGCTGCCTGGCTGCAGCAGCACACCGACCTCAAACCGGGTGACCGCATCGCCGTGCAGATGCCCAATGTGCTGCAGTACCCCATCGCCGTATTCGGTGCCATGCGCGCCGGGCTGATCGTGGTCAATACCAACCCGCTGTACACCGAGCGCGAGATGCGCCACCAGTTCAAGGACAGTGGCGCGCGTGCGCTGGTGTACCTGAACATGTTCGGCAAGCGCGTGCAGGAGGTGCTGCCCGATACCGGTATCGAGTACCTGATCGAGGCAAAGATGGGCGACCTGCTGCCGGCCGCCAAGGGCTGGCTGATCAACACCGTGGTCGACAAGTTGAAGAAGATGGTGCCGGCCTACCGGTTGCCCCAGGCGGTGCCGTTCAAGCAGGTGCTGCGCGAGGGCCGCGGGCTGTCGCCCAAGCCGGTGTCGCTGAACCTCGATGACATCGCCGTACTGCAGTACACCGGCGGCACCACGGGCCTGGCCAAGGGCGCCATGCTCACCCATGGCAACCTGGTGGCCAACATGCTGCAGGTGCTGGCCTGCTTCTCGCAGCACGGCCCCGATGGGCAGAAGCTGATAAAGGACGGCCAGGAGGTGATGATTGCGCCGCTGCCGCTGTACCACATCTATGCCTTTACCGCGAATTGCATGTGCATGATGGTCACCGGCAACCATAACGTGCTGATTACCAACCCGCGGGATATTCCCGGCTTCATCAAGGAGCTGGGCAAGTGGCGTTTCTCTGCCTTGCTGGGCCTCAATACCCTGTTTGTCGCACTGATGGACCACCCGGGCTTCCGTCAACTGGACTTCTCGGCGCTGAAGGTCACCAACTCTGGTGGCACAGCGCTGGTCAAGGCCACCGCCGAGCGCTGGGAAGACCTTACCGGGTGCCGCATCGTTGAAGGCTATGGCCTGACAGAAACCTCGCCGGTGGCCAGCACCAACCCCTACGGTGAGCTGGCGCGTCTGGGGACGGTGGGCATCCCCGTGGCGGGTACTGCGTTCAAGGTCATCGATGATGATGGCAACGAACTGCCGCTGGGTGAGCGGGGCGAGCTTTGTATCAAAGGCCCGCAGGTCATGAAGGGTTATTGGCAGCAGCCCGAGGCAACGGCCCAGGCCCTGGATGCAGAAGGCTGGTTCAAGACCGGTGATATCGCGGTGATCGACCCGGACGGCTTCACCCGCATCGTCGACCGCAAGAAGGACATGATCATCGTCTCGGGCTTCAACGTGTACCCCAACGAAATCGAGGATGTTGTGATGGGGCACCCCAAGGTCGCCAACTGTGCGGCTATCGGCGTGCCGGACGAGCGTTCCGGCGAGGCGGTCAAGCTGTTCGTGGTGCCGCGTGAAGGGGGGCTGAGCGTTGAGGAGCTGAAGGCCTACTGCAAGGCGAACTTCACCGGCTACAAAGTACCCAAGCACATCGTGCTGCGCGAATCGTTGCCGATGACGCCGGTGGGCAAGATATTGCGGCGGGAGTTGCGCGATATAGCGTGATACCGGGATGGCGTCTTCGCGGGCAAACCCGCTCCACAATGTAGGGAGCGGGTTTACCCGCGAATGCCTTTAAACCGCTCTAAAAGGCTGTATACAGCCTTATCTGCGACATTTTGGATAATTACTCTAAAAATGACCTGTATTGTTCATTGAGTCATTTTTGTGACCGTAAGGCCTGTTTTGGCCTCTAGGCGACCCCAGGCAAAGCTGTTACTCTCGGCCCGCTTCCAGGTGATCCGGTTTGCAACGAACCGTCATCTCATATCAATAATAAGCGCATCGACGCGTGAATCGAACTTCGCTGTTGCTGAAGGAGTGGGCTTCCATGATCGAAAATTTTTGGAAGGATAAGTACCCAGCCGGGATTACGGCGGAAATCAATCCTGACGAATTCCCCAATATCCAGGCGGTACTCAAGCAATCCTGCCAACGCTTTGCCGACAAACCGGCCTTTAGCAACCTGGGCAAGACTATCACTTATGGCGAGTTGTATGCGTTGTCGGGGGCGTTTGCCGCCTGGCTGCAACAGCATACCGACCTCAAGCCGGGTGATCGCATTGCCGTGCAACTGCCCAATGTCCTGCAATACCCGGTCGCGGTCTTCGGTGCCATGCGCGCCGGGCTGATCGTGGTCAACACCAACCCGCTGTACACCGCGCGGGAGATGGAACACCAGTTCAACGACTCCGGTGCAAAGGCCCTGGTGTGCCTGGCCAACATGGCCCACCTGGCCGAAAAAGTGGTGCCCAAAACCCAGGTCAGGCACGTCATCGTCACTGAAGTGGCCGACCTGCTGCCGCCACTCAAGCGCCTGCTGATCAACAGCGTGATCAAGTACGTGAAGAAGATGGTGCCGGCCTACAACCTGCCGCAGGCGGTGCGTTTCAATGACGCCCTGGCGCTGGGCAAGGGCCAGCCAGTGACCGAGGCCAACCCGCAGGCCAATGACGTGGCGGTGCTGCAATACACCGGCGGTACTACCGGCGTGGCCAAAGGCGCCATGCTGACCCACCGCAACCTGGTGGCCAACATGCTGCAGTGCCGGGCGCTGATGGGCGCCAACCTGCACGAAGGCTGCGAAATCCTAATCACCCCGCTGCCGCTTTACCACATCTATGCGTTTACCTTCCATTGCATGGCGATGATGCTGATCGGCAACCACAACGTGCTGATCAGCAACCCGCGAGACCTACCGGCAATGGTCAAGGAACTGGGCAAGTGGAAGTTCAGCGGCTTTGTGGGCCTCAACACCCTGTTCGTCGCCCTGTGCAATAACGAGGCGTTCCGAGCCCTGGATTTCTCGGCGCTGAAAATCACCCTGTCGGGCGGCATGGCCTTGCAGCTAAGCGTGGCCGAGCGCTGGAAGGCCGTTACCGGTTGCGCTATCTGCGAAGGCTACGGCATGACCGAAACCAGCCCAGTGGCGGCGGTGAACCCGTCGGAAGCGAACCAGGTGGGCACCATCGGTATTCCGGTGCCGTCGACCCTGTGCAAGGTCATCGACGACGCCGGCAATGAGTTGCCGCTTGGCGAAGTGGGCGAGCTGTGTGTCAAGGGGCCGCAGGTGATGAAGGGCTACTGGCAGCGTGAAGACGCCACGGCCGAAATTCTCGACAGCGAAGGCTGGCTGAAGACCGGCGACATCGCCGTGATCCAGGCGGACGGCTACATGCGCATCGTCGACCGCAAGAAGGACATGATCCTGGTCTCGGGCTTCAACGTGTACCCCAACGAGCTGGAAGACGTGTTGGCGGCCTTGCCGGGCGTGCTGCAGTGCGCAGCCATTGGTGTGCCGGACGAGAAGTCGGGTGAAGTGATCAAGGTATTTATCGTGGTCAAGCCGGGCATGACCGTGACCAAGGAGCAGGTGATGGAGCACATGCGCGCCAACGTTACCGGTTACAAGGTACCGCGCCACATCGAGTTCCGCGATTCGTTGCCTACCACCAACGTGGGCAAGATCCTGCGTCGCGAATTGCGTGATGAAGAGCTCAAGAAGCAAGGCTTGAAGAAGATCGCCTGACCGTAAGCCTCCACGCCCTGTGTGGGAGCGGCCTTGTGTCGCGAAAGGGCCGCGACGCGGCCCTGGGATTTCGGAGGCGATGCCACAATGGCTGGGGGCGCTATTGTAGGAGCGGGTTTACCCGCGAATACGGTAGTGGCGACGACGGTGAACGGCGGGTGAAGATTGGCCAGCAGGGCCGGCCCTTTCGCGGGTAAACCCGCTCCTACAGGAGGCGGGTGGGCTCAGCGCAGCTTCTCGAGCATCTGGTAATACCACATCCCCGCCGCCAGCAGCGGGTTCCCCAGCAAGTCCCCCATCGGCACCCGCACATGCTTGCACTGGGCAAAGGTGTCGAATTTCTCCAGCGTGCCGGTCAACGCTTCGGCCATGATCTCGCCCATGATGTGGCTGGTGGCAATGCCGTGCCCCGAGTAACCCTGGCAGTACCACACGTTGTCCGACAGCTTGCCCAGCTGCGGGATGCGGTTGACCACGATGCCCATGGCGCAGCTCCACTGGAACTCGATCGGCACCCCCTTCAATGCCGGGAAGGTGCGTTCGATGCAGGGGCGCAATTCGCCTTCGATGTCGCGTGAATCCTTGCCTGAGTAGTTGGCGCCACCGCCGAACAGCAGGCGCTTGTCGGCCGTCAGGCGGTAGTAGTCGAGGACGAAGCGGCAGTCGTACACCGCCAGGTCCTGCGGGTTGATCTGCTCGGCCAGCTCACCCAGCGGCGCGGTGGTGACGATACCGCCCATGGCCGGGAAGATCTTGCCCTTGAGCTGGCGCTTCTCGAGCTTGTGATACACATCACCGGCCAACATCACCTGGCGTGCTTCCACCCGGCCGTGGGCGGTAACCACCGCCGGACGCGTGCCATGGACGATGTCCAGCACCTCGGAATTTTCGAATATCAGTGCCCCCAGGCCATGTGCGGCACGGGCTTCGCCCAGGCACAGGTTCAGTGGGTGCAGGTGCAGGTTTCGCAGGTTCTTCAACGCACCCAGATAAAGCGGGCTTTGCAGGTGCTCGGCCACTGCAGCGCGATCGAGCAGGTGCACCTGCTCGCCCATGCCGCGGCGCTGTGCCTCGGCCTCGAACGCACGCAGTTCGTTCATGTGCGAAGGCTTCATGGCTGCATGCAGGTGGCCACGCTTGAGGTCGCAATCGATGCCATAGCGCGCCACGCGCTGCTCGATTACCTGGTGCCCGCGCCAGCGCAGGTGCCAGATGAAATCGTCGACTTCGGCGCCCAGGTGGTTGCGCATCTGCGAGCGCATGGCCTCGTCGCCCGACAGGCTGCCGGTGACCTGGCCGCCGTTGCGCCCGCTGGCGCCCCAGCCGATACGGTTGGTTTCGACGATGGCGACCTTCAGGCCGCGCTCGGCCAGTTCAACCGCCGTGGCCACGCCCGTAAAGCCACCGCCGATGATTGCCACATCCACCTGCACCGTGCCCTTGAGTTGTGGGTACTCGCTGTGGTCGTTGAGCGTGGCGCTGTAATAGGACGGCGCGCGCTGCGCCGGGCCGTTGTTCAATACTGCGTTCATGGGTGTTCCTTGTTTTATAGGGGCTCAGGCCTGGTGCAGGTACCAGCGCCAGTCCTGTTCGCTGACTTCAGCCATGAACTGGCGGTACTCGGCGCGCTTGACCTTCAGGTACACGCCAAGGAAGTCTTCGCCCAATGCTTCACGGGCCCATTCGGAATGTTGCAGGGCATCGAGGGTGGTCAGCCAGTCAGTGGGCAGGTGCTCGGTGGCCTGGGCGTAACCGTTGCCTTCAACGGGGGCACCTGGGTCAAGCTGTTCGCGGATGCCCCGGTGGCTGGCAGCGAGGATCGCCGCTGCAGCCAGGTAAGGGTTGGCATCCGCGCCACAGATGCGGTGCTCCACATGCCGGCTGTTGGCAGGGCCGCCTGGCACACGCAGGCTCACGGTGCGGTTGTCCACGCCCCAGGTTGGCGCCAGGGGCGCATAGCTGTTGGCCTGGAAACGGCGGTACGAGTTGGCGTTGGGGCAGAACAGCAGCAGCGAGTCGCGCAGGTGCCGCAGCATGCCGGCCACGGCCTGGCGCAGCAGCGGGGTACCGGCCTTGTCTTCGCTGGCGAACAGGTTGTTGCCGGCGCTGTCGGCCAGGCTCAGGTGCATGTGCATGCCGGTGCCGGCCAGTTGGGCAAATGGCTTGGCCATGAAGCAGGCTTGCATGCCGTGGGCATGGGCCACACCTTTAACCAAGCGCTTGTAGCGCACCGCCTGGTCCATCGCCTGCAGCGCATCGCCATGCTCCAGGGTGATCTCCACCTGGCCGGGGGCGTACTCGGAAATGGCCGTGCGCGCCGGGATGCCTTGGGCCTTGCAGGCAGCGTACAGGTCAGCGAGAAACGGTTCGATCTGCTCCAGTTCGCGCAGGCCATAGACCTGGGTGCTGCGTGGGCGACCGCCATCGTTGTCCAGTGCCGGTTGTGGGCGGCCCTGGGCATCACGCTGCTGGTCAAGCAGGTAGAACTCCAGCTCGCAGGCCATCACCGGGTGATAACCATCGGCCTTCAACGCATCGATGGTGCGCAGCAGCACATGGCGTGGGTCAGCGATGCTGGCCGGCAGCCCCTCGCTGGGGTGCATGCTCACCTGCACTGCAGCGGTTGGCACCCGGCGCCAGGGCAGCCGCACCAGGCTGCCCTCAAGCGGGTAGGCACGGCAGTCGATATCGCCTACGTCCCACACCAGCCCGGAGTTTTCCACGTCGTCGCCATTGAGGGTCAGGCCAAGGATGGTGCTGGGCAGTGGCCTGCCTGTCTGGTACACGGCCAGCAGTTCCTCGCGGTGCAACAGCTTGCCGCGTGGCACACCGTTGGCGTCGAGGATGAACAGTTCGAACAGCTCGATATCGGGGTTGTCGGCCAGAAAACGGGTAGCCTGCTCTACAGGGGCAAAGTGCATGATCAATTCGCTCATAGGCGCGCAGGGCCACCGCGCAAGCAGGCGGCCCAGTTGAGTCAAACGGCCAGACGGTGGCCGGGTTTGGTCACAATTGCGTGAGCGAGGTGTCCGGTGGGCGCGCGTGACGGCAGTGCCACAAGGCCCAGAAGGCGAGGATGATGTGGACCAGCGGATTTTCCCCGGCACGGCTCCGGGCCTTCGGTAACGAAGGGCGGGACGACGGTGGGGCGATGGGCTGGGCGGGAGTCATGCCTTTGATACTCACATGCGGCGTAAGGTTGATTAAAGCAGTGAATGGCAACCTTTACATCGCACATGGCTAAACATTCGTTCTGAAAGCAACACGGTCAATCTGGGAGCAGAGAGCTGGCAAATCTGCGACAATCGCCCGACTTTCCGAATGCCGATCATGAAAAAGCAGGCTCACCTGCATCACTAAAAAGCCCCATGACTGACCACGCCATCGACAAACTGCTGCAAAACCTCGACCACGCCATGATTGCCGACCGCCATCGCCTGCGCCGGCAACTGCACGAACTGCGCAAGCGCCCCGACGAGGCGAAGCTGGCGCAGTGGGTGGAGAAGGTCCAGGCCTCCTGCGCTCAGGTCACTGCGCGTCAGCAGAGCGTGCCGACCGTACGCTACGACGACAACCTGCCCATCGCCGCCAAGCGTGACGAAATCAAGAAGGCCTTGGCCGAAAACCAGGTGTTGGTGATCGCCGGCGAAACCGGCTCGGGCAAGACGACCCAGCTGCCGAAGATCTGCCTGGAGCTTGGCCGTGGCAGCCACGGGTTGATCGCCCACACCCAGCCACGCCGGATCGCAGCGCGTAGCGTGGCGGCGAGGGTCGCCGAAGAGCTGGGCACGCCCCTGGGCGGGTTGGTCGGCTACCAGGTGCGTTTCGAAGACCAGAGCGATTCCAACACCTTGGTCAAGCTGATGACCGACGGCATCCTGCTGGCCGAAACCCAGCACGACCGCTTCCTTGAACGCTACGACACGATCATCGTCGACGAAGCACACGAACGCAGCCTGAACATCGACTTCCTGCTCGGCTACCTGAAAACGCTGCTGCATCGCCGACCGGACCTGAAACTGATCATCACCTCGGCCACCATCGACCTGGAGCGCTTCTCCAAACACTTTGACGGCGCGCCGATCATCGAAGTGTCCGGGCGCACCTTCCCGGTGGACACCTGGTACCGCCCGCTGACCAGCGAGCAGGACGAAGAGGGCAACCAGATCGAGGACGACCTCACCGTCGATCAGGCCATCCTTGCCACCCTCGACGAGCTGGCGCAGCACGAGCGTAGCGAGGGCAAGGGGCCGGGCGATGTGCTGATCTTCCTGCCGGGCGAGCGGGAAATCCGTGATGCCGCCGAGATCCTGCGCAAGGCGCAACTGCGCCATACCGAGATTTTGCCGCTGTACGCGCGCCTGTCGCCGGCCGAGCAGCAGCGTATCTTCCAACCGCACACCGGGCGCCGCGTGGTGCTGGCCACCAACGTCGCCGAAACCTCGCTGACCGTGCCTGGCATCCGTTATGTGATCGATACCGGTACTGCGCGCATCAGCCGATACAGCTACCGCGCCAAGGTCCAGCGCCTGCCGATCGAGGCAGTGTCACAGGCCAGTGCCAACCAGCGTAAAGGCCGTTGCGGCCGGGTCGAGCCGGGCATTTGCGTGCGTCTCTACAGCGAAGAGGATTTCAACAGCCGGCCAGCGTTTACCGACCCGGAAATTCTGCGCACCAACCTGGCGGCAGTGATCCTGCAGATGTTGCACCTGCGCCTGGGCGCAATCGATGCTTTCCCGTTCATTGAGCCGCCGGATGGCAAAGCCATCAGCGACGGCTTCAACCTGTTGCAGGAGCTGTCGGCGGTCAACCGCGAGAACCAGCTGACGCCAATTGGCCGCCAGCTGGCGCGCTTGCCGATCGACCCGCGGCTGGGCCGCATGCTGCTTGAAGGCGCGCGCCTGGGCAGCCTGCAGGAAGTGCTGATCGTCACCAGCGCGCTGTCGGTGCAGGACCCGCGTGAACGCCCGCCAGAACGCCAGCAGGCCGCCGATCAGGCGCACGCACAGTGGAAGGACGTGGACTCGGACTTCGCTGCGCTGGTCAACCTGTGGCGTGGCTTCGAGGAACAACGCCAGGCGCTGACCGCCAACCCGCTGCGCAACTGGTGCCGCAAGCAGTTCCTGAACTACTTGCGACTGCGCGAGTGGCGCGATGCTCATCGTCAGTTGGCGCTGATTTGCCGCGACTTGCAGCTGACGGTGAACAAGGAACCGACCGATTACCAGAAGCTGCACAAGGCAATCCTCAGCGGGCTGCTCAGCCAGATTGGCCAGAAGACCGAAGAGGGCGACTACCAGGGCGCCCGCCAGCGGCGCTTCTGGGTGCATCCGTCGTCGGGCCTGGGGCGCAAGCGCCCGCAGTGGGTCATGGCGGCCGAACTGGTCGAAACCACCAAGCTGTATGCGCGCATGGTGGCCAAGATCGAGCCGGACTGGATCGAGCCGCTGGCCGGCCACCTGATCAAGAAAAACCATTTCGAGCCGCACTGGGAGAAGAAGCGCGGACAGGTGGTGGCCTATGAGCAGATCACGCTCTACGGGCTGATCCTGGTCGGCCGTCGGCCCGTGCACTACGGCCCGATCGACCCGGCGACCTCGCGCGAGCTGTTTATCCGCGAAGGCCTGGTGGGGGGCGAAATTCAGTCGCGGGCCAAGTGCCTGGCGGCCAACAAGCGCCTGCTTGAAGAGCTCGACGAGCTGGAAGCCAAGGCTCGCCGGCGTGACATCCTGGCTGATGAAGAAACGCTGTACGCTTTCTACGAAGCGCGCCTGCCGGCGGAAATCCACCAGACGGCGACCTTCGACAGTTGGTACCGCATGGGCAGCCAGAAGGACGCCAACCTGCTGATCATGCGCGAGGAGGACGTGCTGGCCCGCGAGGCCAGCGAAGTGACCGCCGCCCAGTACCCCGACAGTATGCAGGTAGGCGATTTGCGCCTGCCGCTGAGCTACCACTTCGAGCCCGGTCACCCCCGCGATGGTGTGACGGTGCGGGTGCCGGCGCCGCTGTTGCCGAGCCTGCCGGGCGAGCGCCTGGAGTGGCTGGTGCCCGGCCTGCTGGAGGCCAAGTGCGTGGCGCTGGTGCGCAACCTGCCCAAGGCCCTGCGCAAGAACTTTGTCCCGGTGCCGGACTTCGTCAAGGCTTCGCTGGCGCGTATGACCTTCGGCCAAGGGGCGCTGCCGCAGGCCCTGGGCCAGGAGCTGCTGCGCATGACGGGTGCGCGTGTATCGGACGAGGCCTGGGACGAGTCGGTCAATCAGGTCGAAGGCCATCTGCGCATGAACATCGAAGTGGTCGATGGCCAGGGCAAGTTCCTTGGCGAAGGCCGCGACCTGGCGGAACTGACTGCGCGCTTTGCTGCCGCCAGCCAGGCTGCCCTGGCCGTGCCGCGTGACGCCAAAAGTGAGCAGCCGGTGCAGGCCAAGGCCTTCAGCGAAGTGAAGCAGACCGCCCAGCAGAAGATCGCCGGCCTGTCGATGACCGTGTACCCGGCACTGGTGGAAGACAACGGCACCGTGCGTGAAGGGCGCTTCTCGACCCAGGCCGAGGCCGAGTTTCAGCATCGCCGCGCCTTGCAACGGCTGTTGCTGCAGCAGTTGGCCGAGCCGGCCAAGTTCCTGCGCGGCAAGTTGCCGGGGCTGACCGAGCTGGGCCTGCTGTACCGTGAAATGGGGCGGGTCGAGGCGCTGGTCGAAGACATTCTGCTGGCCAGCCTGGACAGCTGCATCCTTGAAGGCGAACAACCGTTGCCGCGTGACGGCGCGGCCTTGGCCGGGCTGGCTGAACGCAAGCGCGGCAGCTGGGCTGAGCATGCCGAGCGCCTGGCAAGGCAGACCCTGGAAGTGCTGAAGCTGTGGCATGGGCTGCAGAAGCGCTTCAAGGGCAAGATCGACCTGAGCCAAGCAGTGGCACTGAACGACATCAAACAGCAGCTGGGCAACCTGGTGTACCCAGGTTTCGTGCGCGAAACGCCTGGGGTGTGGTTCAAGGAGTTGCCGCGTTACCTCAAGGCGGTTGAATTGCGCCTTGAGAAACTCGGCTCGCAAGTCCAGAAGGATCGGGTGTGGAGCGGCGAGCTGGCCAATTTGTGGGCGCAGTACAAGGCCCGTGCCGACAAGCATGCCCAGGAAGGCAAGCGCGATGATCAACTGACCTTGTACCGCTGGTGGCTGGAGGAATATCGAGTGTCGCTGTTTGCCCAGCAGTTGGGGACCAAGGTGCCGATTTCTGACAAGCGATTGAGCAAACAATGGAGTCAGGTGGAAGGCTAACCTCCATTATTTGTGGCAAACTTTGGAGCGTTTGGGACCGCTTTGCGGCCCTTGGCGGGTGAGCCCGCCTGGCGGGGGTAAACGTACGCCCCTGAATTGGTACTAAAGTGCCATTAACCTGTCATATTCCCAGCCAGCGCCCTGTGGCGATGGCCTTTGACCAGAGGAACGACCGTGCATAACGTCGTGATCAGCGGCACCGGCCTGTACACCCCGGCCCAGAGCATTTCCAACGAAGAGCTGGTGGTTTCCTTCAATGCCTGGTCGCAACAGTTCAACCAGGACAACGCTGCCGCCATCGAGCGTGGTGAAGTCGAAGCGGCGCCGCTTTCCGATGCGGCGTTTATCGAAAAGGCCTCGGGCATCAAGAGCCGCTTTGTCATGGACAAGGCCGGTATTCTCGACCCGCAACGCATGAAACCGCGACTGCCCGAGCGCAGCAACGATGAACCGTCGGTGCTGTGTGAAATGGCCGTGGCCGCTGCCCGCCAGGCCCTCGAGCGTGCTGGCCGAACGGCGGCCGATGTCGACGGGGTGATCGTCGCCTGTTCCAACTTGCAGCGCCCGTACCCGGCCATTGCCATCGAAGTGCAACAGGCACTGGGTATCCAGGGCTTTGCCTTCGACATGAACGTGGCCTGCTCGTCGGCCACCTTCGGCATCCAGACCGCCGCCAACAGCGTAGCGCTCGGCCAGGCGAGGGCGGTGCTGATGGTCAACCCCGAAGTGTGCACCGGCCACCTCAACTTCCGTGACCGCGACAGCCATTTCATTTTCGGCGATGCCGCCACCGCAGTGTTGCTGGAGCGTGCCGACAAGGCCACTTCAGCGCACCAGTTCGACATCGTCAGCAGCAAGCTTTGGACGGAGTTCTCCAACAACATCCGCAACAACTTCGGCTTCCTCAACCGTGCGGCGGAAGAGGGAGAAGGCGCTGCGGACAAGCTGTTCATCCAGGAAGGCCGCAAGGTGTTCCGCGAGGTGTGCCCGAAGGTGGCCGAGCTGATCGCTGAGCACCTGCAGGAGAACGGGCTGCAACCAGGCGACGTGAAGCGCTTCTGGCTGCACCAGGCCAACCTCAGCATGAACCACCTGATCGTCAAGAAGCTGTTGGGGCGTGAAGTGGCCGAGGAAGAGGCACCGGTGATTCTGGACCGGTACGCCAATACCAGCTCGGCGGGGTCGGTGATTGCCTTCCACTTGTACCAGGATGATTTGGCCAAGGGTTCGCTGGGCGTGTTGAGCTCGTTTGGTGCGGGGTATTCGATTGGTAGCGTGATTTTGCGCAAGCGCTGATTGAGCAGCAGACGCCTGTTTCGGCCCCCTTCGCGGGTAAACCCGCTCCTACGACGGGCTGTGCCGGACCGCCCATGCGTGCACACCACCGACCGTTGTAGGAGCGGGTTCACCCGCGAATACGATAGCGCCGGCACCGGTGAACGCCCGGTAGAAGTGGCCGATGCATTTCTGGCAGGCAAAAAAAGCGGGAAACGCCGGATGGGGTCGGCATTTCCCGCTTCAGGTGAAGCAGAGCAGGGTGTCGCTTAGAACTTGGCTTCCAGATCCACCTGCAGGGTGTCGACGTCAGCATCGCTGTTCGGCAACTGCGACAGGTCGGTCTTGGCCATCAGGTAGGCAGCACCCAGGGAGAAGTTCTTGTCGATTTCGTAACCGACCTTGAACTTGTGACCGCGCGAACCGGTGAAGCCGTTGCCGAAGTCCGAGTCGGTGAACAGGCTGACCACCGCGTTACGCTGCACATCGCGGTAGTTGTAGTCCAGGCTCCAGGCACCCATTTTGGTTTTCAGGCCAGCCAGCCAGGCCTGATCTTCGCCGTCGGTGCTGTCGGTGTTCTTTACGTACTGGCCATAGGCCGACAACGGAATGGCCAAGCCCGTGAAGTCGATCTGGCCAAAGCCTTCCACCAGATTGAACTCGTTGGTGGTGTTGCCGAACGACTGCAGGATAGCGGCTTCCTTGTCGTTGTCGTAACCATAGATGCTGGCACCCACGGTGAGCTTGAGCACGTCGGCCGGCGCGAACTTGGCGCCCAACTGGCCGTGGTAGACCTGCGCATCGTGCTTGTACTGGACGCCGTCACCGTCGACGTTGTCCTTCAGGGTGTACTGACCGGCGCTGGCAAAGACTTCGGCCCCGCCCAGGTCAGCCTTGTAAGTGGCCGCCACACCTTCCGGATTGATGTCGCTATCCCAGATGATGTCGCCCATGCTCACCCAGGGCTGTGGCATCTTGCCGCCAATCAGGTGCAGGTTAGGCACTGCAGTCGGGTGCCAGTCGAGGTAGGCCAGGTCGACCCACAGCGACTTCTTGTCGAAGTAGTTGTCGAAGCTCTGGTTGGTCGAACGGCGGTCAGCGCTGCTGCCAGTGGCGATACGGACCCCGGCGTCGACCTGCGGGTTGATCTCGCTGTAGAAGCCGACACGGGCACGTACTCGCTGGCGGTCCTGGTTGCCGCTGCTGCTGTTCGGGTCGTCGACGTTGACGTCTTCGTAACGCAGGCGCACGTCACCCTTGATCTGGGTCTTGGCGGCCCATGCCACTTTTTGTTCAAAGGAGCTCATACGTTCGGACTGAGCTTTCTGGTCGGCCTTTTCCTTGGTTTCTTTTGCCAGGTCGCCCTGCAGTTCGTTGTACTGCGCCTGGTTGATCGAGCCATTGGCGCGGAGCATTTCGAGCAGCTTGGCGTCGACGGCAGCACTGGCCGGGGCACTCAGGGCCAGCATCATGCCGGTGAGGCTTACTCCGGTAAGTGTGGAAACAAGACGCATAAGGTTCTCCCTACTGAAAAAAATGGGGGAGGCTCAAGCGCCTGCCCCTGCGTTGGCATGTCTTCGGAAAGGGCCTGAATAGACAGGTTCTAGGGTTCCGGAAAACAGGCGCAAGTATTGCGGGGGCCAATGACAGATTAATGTCTGATTAGTGGCACTGTTGTTAAGTAAGCGAGCATTAAAGGGCCCACCCGGCGTTCGTCATTTGAGCGACGGGCCTTCCTTGGGGATACTGACGGTCTTCAGAGAGCGAGCCGAAAACGTGACCAGCCTGTACAGCCTTGCCCACCTGCGTGATCTCCCGACGGCCACCTGGGATGCCCTTGTGCCAGCCGGCCAACCCTTCCTGCGCCATGCTTTTCTCAGTGCAATGGAGGACAGCGGCAGCGTGGCGCGCAACACTGGCTGGGCCGCCGAGCACCTGGTGCTGGAGCGAGGCGGGCAGGTGCGGGCGCTGTTGCCCGCGTACCGCAAGTGGCACTCGTTTGGCGAGTATGTGTTCGATCATGGTTGGGCCGATGCTTGTGAGCGGGCCGGCATCGCCTACTACCCAAAACTGCTTGGCGCTGTACCGTTCAGTCCGGTCAGCGGCCCACGGCTGCTGGCGGCCGATCCGGCTGACGGTTTGTTGATGCTGCAGGCCCTGCCGGAGTATCTGGGCAAGGGTGGGCTTTCCGGAGCGCACATCAACTTCACCGACCCGGCGCTGGACGCGCAGTTGGCCGGCCTGCCGGGGTGGATGGAACGCCTGGGTTGCCAGTTTCACTGGCAAAACCGGGGGTATCGCGACTTCCAGGACTTTCTCGACAGCCTCAGCTCGCGCAAGCGCAAGCAGATGCGCAAGGAGCGCGAGCAGGTGGCGGGGCAGGGTATTGACTTCCGCTGGTACCGCGGCGATGAACTGGACGAGGCACAGTGGGATTTCGTCTTTCTGTGCTACGCCAACACCTATGCCGTGCGCCGCCGTGCCCCCTACCTGACGCGCGAATTTTTCAGCCTGCTGGCCGAGCGCATGCCCGAGGCGGTGCGCGTGGTGATGGCCCGCCAGGGTGGGCGAGATGTGGCCATGGCCTTGAGCCTGGTGGGGGGCGACAGCCTGTTTGGTCGCTACTGGGGCTGCCTGGATGAGTTCGACCGGCTGCATTTCGAGACCTGTTTCTACCAGGGCATGGACTTTGCCATTGCCGAGGGTTACCAGCGTTTCGATGCCGGGGCGCAGGGCGAGCACAAGTTGATACGCGGGTTCGAGCCGGTGTTGACGCGGTCGTGGCATTACCTGCTGCACCCGGGGTTGCGGCGGGCGGTGGAGGATTTTCTGCGGCAGGAACGGGAAGGGGTCAAGGGGTATGCCGAGGAGGCGCGGGGGATGTTGCCCTATCGCCGGGATTGAGAGATCTGTGTTGCCTGTGCCGGCCTTTTCGCGGGTAAACCCGCTCCAACAACGATAGCGAACCTGTGTAGGAGCGGGTTTACCCGCGAAAAGGCCGTGCAGGTGTCAATCGACCCCGACAAAGCCTCCGGTCTGGTGGTGCCACAACCGGGCATACAGCCCTTGCTGCTCCAGCAACTCACTGTGGCTGCCACTCTCGACAATTCGCCCCTTGTCCAGCACCACCAGCCGGTCCATACGGGCAATGGTGGAAAGCCGGTGGGCAATGGCGATGACCGTCTTGCCCTGCATCAGCGTCTCCAGGCTTTCCTGGATCGCCGCTTCCACTTCCGAATCCAGCGCCGAGGTGGCTTCGTCCATGATCAGGATCGGCGCGTTCTTCAGCAGCACCCGTGCAATAGCGATACGCTGGCGCTGGCCACCGGACAGCTTGACCCCGCGCTCGCCCACATGGGCATCGAAACCGGTGCGGCCCTGGGCATCCGAAAGCTGTGGGATGAACTCGTCAGCCCGCGCGCGGCGTACAGCTTCCTGCAGTTCTGCATCGCTGGCACCGGGGCGGCCGTACAGCAGGTTTTCGCGAATTGAACGGTGCAGCAGCGAGGTATCCTGGGTGATCATGCCGATCTGTGCACGCAGGCTGGCCTGGCTCACCTTGGCAATGTCCTGGCCGTCGATGAGGATGCGCCCACCCTGCACGTCGTACAGGCGCAACAGCAGGTTGACCAGTGTCGACTTGCCGGCCCCGGACGGGCCGATCAAGCCGATTTTCTCGCCCGGGCGGATATCCAGGTTGAGCCCTTCTATGACATTGGTGGCCTTGCCGTAATGGAAGTCGACCTCATCGAAACGCACCGCGCCGCGGCTGACCTTCAGCGCCGGCGCATTGGGCAGGTCGGTGACGGTGACCGGCTGGGCGATGGTCTGCAGGCCGTCCTGCACCATGCCGATGTTCTCGAAGATGCCGTTGACCACCCACATGATCCAGCCCGACATGTTGACGATGCGGATCACCAGGCCAGTGGCCAGGGCGATGGCACCCACGGTGATCAGCGATTGGCTCCACAGCCACAGGGCAAGGCCGGTGGTGGCGACTACCAGCAGGCCATTGAGGGTGGTGATGACCACGTCCATGCTGGTGATCACCCGGGAGGCCAGCTGGGTTTTCTCGGTCTGCTCGCGGATTGCCTCGCGCGCGTACTGCTGTTCGTAGTCGGTATGGGCGAACAGTTTCAGCGTTGCGATGTTGGTGTAGCCGTCGACGATACGCCCCATCAGCTTGGAACGTGCGTCCGAAGACACCACCGAGCGCTCCTTGACCCGTGGCACGAAGTAGAACAGCGCGGCAATGTAGCTGACGATCCACGCCAGCAGCGGCAGCATCAGGCGCCAGTCGGCCTCGGCGAACAGCACCAGCGAGGTGATGGCGTAGATCAGCACGTGCCATAGCGCGTCCACCGCCTGCACGGCGGAATCGCGCAGCGAGTTGCCGGTCTGCATGATGCGCTGGGCAATACGCCCGGCGAAGTCGCTCTGAAAGAAGTTCAGGCTCTGCTTGAGCACATAGGTATGGTTTTGCCAGCGAATCAGGCTGGTCATGCCGGGGTTGATGGTCTGGTGTACCAGCAGGTCGTGCAGGCCGAAGAACAACGGCCGCAGCAGCAGAATCACAACCAGCATCCAGATCAGCTCGCCGCTGTGCTCGCTGAAGAAGTTGGCATTGGGCGTACCCTGGGCCAGGTCGATGATGCGGCTGAGGTAGCTGAACATCGCCACCTCGATCAGCGAGGCGACCAGGCCGACCACCAGCAGGGCCACGAAGCTGGGCCACACCTGGCGCAGGTAGTACAGGTAGAACGGCCACACCGTGCTTGGGGGTGCTTCGCTCGGTGCCTCGCGGAAAATATCGATCAGTCTTTCGAAACGGCGGTACAGCATGGGCGACAACACTCCTGTTCGTCCGACCCTCAGGCGGTTTCACATCCCTGTGAGCCTGCGGTCAGTCGATACGTTTGGCAGACTTGATATAGACCGGATCGGCCGGTACGTCGCGCATGCCTTTTTTGATGGTGGTGGGCGAGTTGACGATCTGATCGACCACTTCCATGCCTTTGGTTACCTTGCCGAACACGGCGTAACCGGCATCGCGGCCTGGGTTGAGGAAGTCGTTGTCGGCGACGTTGATGAAGAACTGGCTGGTGGCCGAGTTCGGGTTGGACGTGCGTGCCATCGACAGGGTGCCGCGGGTATTCTGCAGGCCGTTGCTGGCCTCGTTCTTGATCGGCGCCTGGGTATCTTTTTGCACCATCTGGTCAGTGAACCCACCGCCCTGGACCATGAAGCCCGGGATCACGCGGTGGAAGATGGTGTTGTTGTAGAAGCCGCTGTCGACGTACGCCAGGAAGTTCTTGGTACTGAGCGGTGCCTTCTCGGCGTTCAGCTCGATTTCGACCTGGCCGAAGCTGGTGTCCAGCATGACGTGCGGGGTCTTGTCGGAAGCCATGACACTGGTGGCGAAGGCGACCGAACAGGCGGTGAGCAGGAGTTTTTTCAGCATGGGCTCAAAGATCCTTGAGAGGTGGAAGCGGCTGCGAGGAACTGCAGCAGGGTCTGGTTGAAGACCTCGGGTTGATCGAGGGGTGTAGCGTGCCGGGAATCGTCGACGACGACCAGCCTGGTGTTGGGTATGAGGGCGACATAGCGCTGTTTCAGTTGTATCGGCGTGTAATCGTGGTCGGCGGCGATCACCAGGGTAGGACAGTGAATCTGCCCGATGCGTTCCTGCACGCCCCAATCGACGATGGCGTCGAAGCTTTTCAGGTAGGCGCGCTTGTCGTTGCGCGCCCAGCGCTGAGCCATCTTCTGGCGCAGGTCTGCCTGTTGTGGTTTGGGGAACAGCCGCTCGGCCAGCCCCTTGCCGACGGTTTCGACACTGAGTACGCGCGCCAGGCTCCAACGCTTGAACCACCATAGCCAGTCACTGCGGGTGCGACGCTTGACCTCCGGGGCGCTGTTGACGATGCACAGGCTGCGCAACCATTGAGGGTGGTCGACCGCAAACTGGAAGCCGACCATGCCGCCCATGGACAGGCCGACGAAGTGCACCGGGCCTGTGTGCAAGTGTTCGAGCAGGGCCAACAGGTCGGCACTGAAGGTGGCGATCTGGTAACCGTCACCGGGTTTGTCGGAGCGACCGTGGCCGCGGATGTCCATGAGTATCACCCGGTAGTGGCCGCTGAGCACCGGCACCTGCAACTCCCAATCCTGGCTGCTGGAGCCCAGGCCGTGCAGCAACACCACGGGTTCGCCCTGGCCATATTCCTCGTAATGCAGTGTGCATCCTTCGTGTTCGAAATAGGCCATGGGCGCGGTCCTCTCAGGCTTGTGGGGGGGCTGCGAAGGGCACGTCCAGTGGCGCGGTGTCGAAATTGCGCAGCAGGTCGATGAGAATCTGCGTGGCCGGGCCCAAGGTCTTCTCTTTGCTCGAGTAAAGGTAGAACAGTGGGTGGCGGCTGCCACCCTGATCCAGCGGCAATGGCTTGAGCACGCCTTCGCGCAGCTCACGTTCGATCATGTGACGGGGCAGCCAGGCAAAGCCCAGGCCGCTGCTGACGAAGGTGGCGGCAGTGCCCAGGCTGCCGACGGTCCAGCGCTGCTCGGCGCCCAGCCAGCCGACGTCGCGCGGTTGGGCGCGGCCGGAGTCGCGGATCACCACCTGCAGCTGGCTTTCCAGGTCCTGGAAGGTCAGTTCGCGCCCCAGGCGGTGCAGGCTGTGTTCGGGGTGGGCGACGGCGATGAACTCCACTGCGCTCAATTCTGCGCCCAGGTAGCCGCCGATGCTGTAGCTGCTGATTGCCAGGTCGGCGATGCCTTCGTGCATCACTTCTTCCACACCAGACAGCACTTCTTCACGCAGGCGCACCCGGCAGCCTCGGCTTTGTGGCATGAACGCGGCCAGCGCGCGGACCAGACGGGCGCTGGGGTAGGCGGCATCGACCACCAGGCGCACCTCGGCTTCCCAGCCCTGTTCCATGTGGTGGGCCAGGTCTTCGAGCTGGCTGGCCTGCTTGACCAGGTGGCGCGAGCGGCGCAGCAGCACATTGCCGGCCTCGGTCAGCACCGCCTTGCGGCCATCGATGCGCAACAGCGGCACGCCCAGTTGCTCCTGCATGCGGGCCACGGTGTAGCTGACCGATGACTGCGAGCGGTGCAAGGCCTCGGCGGCCTGGGCAAACCCGCCGTGATCGACCACTGCCTGCAGGGTTCGCCACTGGTCAAGGGTTACGCGCGGCGCTTTCATCTTTCGCTCCTGTTGTCCTAAGCTGCGCCCTTTCAAGGAGAGCGGCCCATGAAGAAATGTTGTGCAGCAATGTTGATGTGCCTGCCCCTCGGGGCCATGGCTTATCCCATCGATGTGGAGAAGGAGCTGACCGGGGTCAAGCTCGACTACACCGCCTATGACACGGCCTATGACATTGGCGCCATCACCCTCAACAACTATGGGCAGGTCCCGGCGGCATGCAAGGTGACCTTCCGCAATGGCCCGGAGGCACCGCGGGTGCGCCGTGTGAACGTCCCGGCAGGTAAAAGCGTCGATGTCACCGCCAAATTCAATCGGCAAATCATCAAACTGCGGATCGCCTTGAACTGCAGTGCGGAATAAACTGATTAATCGATAGATTGGACCCACTTTTTACGCTTTTTTATCGATAGGTCAAGCCTTAATCTCACCTCCATCGAATCGCACCCTTTTTTGCCGATGGAGGCACCCCATGTCCCGTGTACTGATCATCGAAAGCAGCGCCCGCCAGCAGGATTCCGTTTCCCGTCAACTGACCAAGGACTTCATCCAGCAATGGCAGGCCGCACACCCGGCCGATCAGATCACTGTGCGCGACCTGGCAGTAAACCCGGTACCCCACCTGGACGCAAACCTGCTGGGTGGCTGGATGAAGCCGGAGGAACAGCGCAGCGCCGCCGAACTGGAGGCCCTGGCCCGTTCCAACGAACTGACGGATGAATTGTTGGCTGCCGACGTACTGGTGATGGCTGCGCCCATGTACAACTTCACCATCCCCAGCACTCTGAAGGCCTGGCTGGACCATGTGCTGCGTGCCGGCATCACCTTCAAATACACCCCGACCGGCCCGCAAGGCCTGCTGACCGGCAAGCGCGCCATCGTCCTGACTGCCCGCGGCGGCATCCATGCGGGTGCCAGCAGTGACCACCAGGAACCGTACCTGCGCCAGGTCATGGCTTTCATCGGCATTCACGATGTCGACTTCATCCATGCCGAAGGCCTGAACATGAGCGGCGAGTTCCACGAGAAGGGCGTAAACCAGGCCAAGGCCAAGCTGGCGGCGGTGGCCTGAGGCTTCACGAATTCCCAACCCTGACACCTGCTTTTGCTCCTTTGGGTGTACCTGCCCGGCTTGTAATGGCCGGGCTTTTTTATGCCTGGGGTTTTAGGTTGCCAGTGCCGGCCTATTCGCGGGTGAACCCGCTCCTACACAGGCCATTGCGCGTGCGCGCGAAGAGGCCGGTGCAGCCCCTACATTCCTCATGGTTGAACTGATTCGCCGCAACCCGCTAAGGTCGCCGCCTTGATTCATGAGAGGCAACCATGGGCTACCTGATAATCGTCGCGCTGATCCAGGCGTTTTCCTTCAGCCTGATCGGCGAGTACCTGGCCGGGCATGTCGACAGCTACTTCGCGGTGCTTGCGCGGGTACTGCTGGCCGGCCTGGTGTTTCTGCCGTTGACTCGCTGGCGCCACGTCGAACCGCGCTTCATGCGCTGGATGCTGCTGATCGGCGCGTTGCAGTACGGCATCACCTACGTCTGCCTGTACCTGAGTTTCCGCGTGCTCACGGTGCCAGAGGTGCTGCTGTTCACCATCCTGACGCCGTTGCACGTGACGCTGATCGAAGACGCCATGAACCGGCGCTTCAACCCGTGGGCGCTGCTGGCCGCGCTGGTTGCGGTAGCCGGCGCTGCGGTGATCCGTTTCGACAGCATCAGCGGTGAGTTCTTCATCGGTTTCCTGCTGCTGCAACTGGCCAACTTCACCTACGCTGCCGGCCAGGTGCTTTACCGTCACCTGGTCGCTCGCCACCCCAGCGACCTGCCACACTACGCGCGCTTTGGGTACTTTTACCTCGGCGCGTTGCTGGTGGTGCTGCCGGCCTTCCTGCTGTTCGGCAATACCCAGCACTTGCCGAGCAGTGATGTGCAATGGCTGGTGCTGTTGTTCCTGGGCCTGTGCCCGACGGCGCTGGGGCTGTACTGGTGGAACAAAGGTGCATGCCTGGTTTCTGGCGGGACGCTGGCGGTCATGAACAACCTGCATGTGCCGGTAGGGCTGCTGCTGAACCTGTTGATCTGGAACCAGCACGAGCCGCTGGGGCGGCTTTTGATCGGCGGCGGGATCATCCTGGCGTCGGTGTGGCTGAGCCGCCTGGGTGGCCGCGCACAGGCACCGCTGGCCGGCAAGGCCTGACTCGCCCTTTGATCGGGGGGCTGCTAGGCAGCCCCGGCACTTTCAAGCTTCGCTCATCTCTTCCATGCGATGCGGCATTGGCTCTGCCGCCGTACGCCCAGCCAACCCCACCCGCATGTCATTGCCACTCGGTTGCTGATACAGGCTCAAGCCAAACTCCGGCAACACCGCCAGCAGGTAGTCGAAGATATCCCCCTGGATCCGCTCATAGTCGGCCCACACGGTGGTGGTGGTGAAGCAGTAGATCTCCAGCGGCACGCCTTCGGCGGTGGTCTGCATCTGCCGCACCATGCAGGTCATGTTCGGGTGAATATTGGGGTGGTTCTTCAGATAGGCCAGGGCAAACGCGCGGAAGGTGCCGATGTTGGTCAGCTTGCGGCGGTTGGCCGACAGGTCCGCCACCGGCCCCAGCGCCTCGTTCCAGCTTTGCAGTTCCTGGCGCTTGCCCGCCAGGTAGTCACTCAGCAGCTGCACCTGGCTCAGACGCTGTTCTTCTTCGCGGGTAAGGAAGCGCACGCCGACGGCGTCGATGAACAGGCTGCGCTTGATGCGCCGGCCACCGGACTGCTGCATGCCGCGGTAGTTGCGGAATGACTCGCTCATCAGGCGCCAGGTGGGGATGGAAACGAGGGTCTTGTCGAAGTTCTGCACTTTCACCGTGTGCAGGGTGATGTCCACCACGTCGCCATCGGCGCCCACCTGCGGCATTTCGATCCAGTCACCCACATGCAGCATGTCGTTGCTGGTCAGTTGCACGCTGGCGACGAACGACAGCAGGGTGTCCTTGTACACCAACAGCAGCACCGCCGACATCGCGCCCAGGCCGGACAGCAGCAACAGCGGGGAGCGGTCGATCAGGGTGGCGACGATGATGATCGAGGCGAAGATCCACAACATCATCTTGGCCAGTTGCACATAGCCCTTGATCGAGCGGGTGCGGGCGTGTTCGGTACGGGCATAGATGTCGAGCAAGGCATCCAGCAGGCACGACAGCGCCATCGTCATGAACAGCAGGGTAAAGGCCAGGGCGACATTGCCGAAGAAGTGCTGGGCGGTGTCGGACAGCTCCGGCACCAGTTTCAGGCCAAACTGCAGCACCAGTGAGGGTGTGGTTTGCGCCAGACGGTGGAACACTTTGTTGTGGCGCAGGTCGTCCAGCCACTTCAGCGCTGTCTGGCGGGCCAACAGGCGCGCGCCGTGCAGTATCAGGAAGCGCGACAGGCGGCCGACTGCCAGAGAGATGAGCAGCAGTACTGCCAGACCAATGGCAGCGTGCAGCATGGGATGTTGGTCGAGGGTGCCCCACAGGTCGAGGGAGTCGCGCCAGATTCGTTGGATTTCCATGGGCTTGCGTACAGTCTTGTTGCGAAACGAAGCTGTATTAGAGCGCGGATAGCGACAAACTTGCCAAAAGAAATTCGGCTAAGGCGGCAGAAAACGTTACCCTATGCAACTGAATTTCCCGCACTTGTCTGAGGTTACCTCCGTGTTCTCCCAATTCGCCCTGCATGAACGCCTGCTTAAAGCCGTGGCCGAGCTTAAATTTGTCGAGCCAACCCCGGTGCAGGCCGCGGCCATCCCCTTGGCCCTGCAAGGGCGTGATCTGCGTGTGACCGCGCAGACCGGCAGCGGCAAGACCGCGGCGTTCGTCCTGCCGCTGCTCAACCGTCTGGTCGACCTGAAAGGCGGGCGCGTCGAGATCCGCTCGCTGATCCTGCTGCCGACCCGCGAGCTGGCCCAGCAGACCCTCAAGCAAGTGCAGCTGTTCTCGCAGTTCACCTACGTCAAGGCGGGCCTGGTCACCGGCGGTGAAGACTTCAAGGAACAGGCCGCCATGCTGCGCAAGGTGCCGGACGTGCTGATCGGCACCCCGGGCCGCCTGCTCGAGCAGCTCAATGCCGGCAACCTCGACCTGTCCCACGTGCAGGTCCTGATCCTGGACGAAGCCGACCGCATGCTCGACATGGGCTTTGCCGAAGACATGGAGCGCCTGTGCAAGGAGTGCGAAAACCGTGAGCAGACCCTGCTGTTCTCTGCCACCACCGGTGGCGCGGCCCTGCGCGACATCATCGGCAAGGTACTGAAAGACCCTGAACACCTGATGCTCAACAGTGTCTCGCAACTGGCTGAAGGCACCCGCCAGCAGATCATCACCGCCGACCACGACCAGCATAAAGAGCAGATCGCGCAGTGGTTGCTGGCCAACGAAACCTTCGACAAGGCGATCATCTTCACCAACACCCGCGCCATGGCCGACCGCATCTACGGTCACCTGGTGGCCAAGGACGTGAAAGCCTTCGTACTGCACGGCGAGAAGGATCAGAAAGACCGCAAGCTGGCCATCGAGCGCTTCAAGCAGGGCAGCTCCAAAGTGCTGGTGGCGACCGACGTGGCAGCCCGTGGTCTGGATATCGACGGCCTGGACCTGGTAATCAACTTCGACATGCCACGCAGCGGCGACGAGTACGTGCACCGTGTGGGCCGCACCGGCCGTGCCGGCGGCGAAGGCCTGGCGATCTCGCTGATCACCCACAACGACTGGAACCTGATGTCCAGCATCGAGCGCTACCTCAAGCAGCAGTTCGAGCGCCGGGTAATCAAGGAAGTGAAGGGGACCTACAACGGGCCGAAGAAGGTTAAGGCCTCGGGCAAGGCGGTCGGCAGCAAGAAGAAAAAGGTCGAGAAGAAGACGGGCGACAAGAAAGCTGCCGCCAAGCGCAAGCCTACTGCCAAGCCGAAGGCCAACGCGCCTTTGGCCAGTGCTGACGGCCTGGCGCCGCTGAAGAAGCGCAAGCCGGCTGCTGAATAAAACTCACGCCGGCCCTTTGCAGAAGCGATACACGCTCGCTTCTGCAAAGGGCGTGCGCAGGCGTCACTCCGCCTTTTTCTCTGCCTGTTTCAACTCCTGGATCCGCTTGTCGATCAGCTGACACTTGTCGGGCAAGTCCTTGCTCGCCGTACCCAGGTCCATCCCCTGAAGCTCATCATTGATCTCCTTGGCCTTTTGCGGGTTCTGCTCGGTCAACTGAGTAACCAGCCCGGCCAGCTCTTCACGTTTTTGCGTTGCTTCTTCAGGTGTGCAGGCCCAAGCGGGCAGGGCGCAGAGCAGGGCAGTGGCACAGGCTATGGGCAGTAGTGGATTCATCCTTTCAGCCTCCGGCGGTGGTGATGCCCGGTGGAGGGCTGTGGGGGCAGGGAAGTTCAGGACTTGCGACCGATGGAAGATTTCTTTGATGGTCGTAGCCCATTTCTGAAACGCAGCCATATCCCTCCAGAGCCGTTGAGCAGCGCGTTACATCGCTCTAGTCTCGAAGGAAAAGAGGGAGTATTGTATGTACAGCTGTAAATACAGATCGTCCCATGTTCTTTGAATGGGACGAAGGGAAGAACCAGAGCAATATCCGCAAGCACGGCATCGACTTTGCCGACGTTCCTGACATGTTCAACCATCCCATGCTGATCCGGCGTGATGAGGGTGTGGAGTGTGCTGAAGAGCGTTGGGTCAGCCTTGGATGGCTAAAGGGGCTGATAGGTGTCGTCGTGTACACGGAGAGGCGGGGTGAGGTGATACGCATCATTTCTGCAAGAAAAGCCACCAAACGGGAGGCCAGGTACTATGACCAAATCATCGAGAACTGACTGGGGCCGCCTGGCCCGACAGGACGACAAGGATATCGACACATCCGATATCCCTGAACTGGACCAGAACTTTTTCCGCCAGGCCGAGCTGCGCGTTCCCGCCAAGCAGACGGTGACCATTCGACTGGACTCAGATGTCCTCGCCTGGTTCAAGGAGCAGGGCAGCGGCTACCAGACCCGAATCAATCAGTTGCTGCGCCAGTACATGCAAGCGCAACAACGCCAGCGCTAAGCGCTTCGGAACGCTTGGCAACCCTGGCAGGTCCCAACCTGTGTACCCCTTTCGTCCACAGCAGGAGCCCGTAGCCATGAGCATCGCCTACGACTGGGACCTGATCGAACGCTTGCTGCACGAAGTGCAGAACGGCGCCGGTCACAGCTTCACGCCACGCCCCTATGCCGAGCAGCATGCTGCTGCACTGGCCGCCAAGGGGGAGCCGGTGGGTGACGTGGATCACCTGAAAACCCGCGCATGCGAGTATGAAAAGCTGCTGTTCGAGCGCGGATTCATTGAATGCCGGCCTGAAGAGGACGGCGGCAATGGCGAAAACTTCGTCCTGACCGAACGCGGTTCGCGCTTGATGAGCCTGATCGACAGCAGCATTCCCGGCTTCGAGCACCCGCGCCAGGTGCTGGATGAGCAGGAGGATGCGCTGGACGAAACGACGTTCGAACAGGTATCTGCGAAGGCACAGATTGCTTGAGGTCGTTTTAAGGCTGGCAAGTGCAGCGTTCAAAACCCGATAATCGGTAGCCTCTGAACGCTGCCGAGCCTTGCCCATGCCTACGATCACCCCAGAGGCCCGCTTATGAGCGCGGTCCGCAAGAACCCTGACGCCTTCGCCTTCCAGGTAATGCTGGGGCTTTGCCTGATCTGGGGCTGCCAGCAGGTACTGATCAAGACTGCCGCCGTCGACATCGCTCCAGTGATGCAGGCAGCACTGCGCAATGGCATTGCCGCTGTGCTGGTGGGCCTGATGCTGTGCTGGCGGGGTGGCTGGGAGCAGGTCGGCAGCACCTGGCGCGCCGGGTTGGTGGCGGGCGGATTGTTCGGGGTGGAGTTTCTGTTCATTGCCGAAGGGCTGAAACTGACGTCTGCGGCGCATATGTCGGTGTTCCTCTATACCGCGCCGGTATTTACTGCCTTGGGCCTGCATTTTCGTCTACCCAGTGAACGCTTGCGGCTGCTGCAATGGCTGGGCATTCTGCTGGCCTTCGGCGGCATTGCCATGGCCTTTGCCGGTGGCACTTCGTTCGAACACATGGACGGCCGCACCTTGCTGGGTGATGCTTTTGGCGTGATCGCCGGGCTGGCCTGGGGCGCTACCACGGTGGTGGTGCGTTGTTCACGGCTATCGGAGGCGCCGGCGACCTTGACCCTGTTCTATCAGCTGGCGGTCGGTTTTGCCGGTCTTTTGCTGATCGCCCTGCTCAGCGGGCAGATCGGCGCGGTGTCGCTGACGCCGCTGGCAATGGGCAGTGTGTTGTTCCAGGGGATTGTGGTGTCGTTCATCAGCTACCTCACCTGGTTCTGGCTGCTGCGCAAGTACCTGGCGTCGAACCTCGCGGTGTTTTCCTTCATTACCCCGTTGTTCGGGGTGACCTTTGGCGTTTTGCTGCTGGATGAGCCGCTCAGTGCGAATTTCGTGGTGGGGGCATTGATGGTGTTGCTGGGTGTGATCCTGGTAAGTGCCGAGCCTTGGGTGAAACAGCAATTGCGGCGGTTGGTAGGGTGAAGTGTTGCCTGAACCGGCCCCGCGAGGCCGGTTCAGGCAACATCGACTCAGGATGCAGCCTTCGCCTGACAGGCGCTTCCCTGCTGTGCATCACCGGGCAACTGGACCAGCACCCCGGCCACCACCAACCCGCCCGCCGCCAGCATCAATGCGGGTTGCAGCCCGCCACTGTAATGGCTGCTGAGCGCCGCCAGCAGCGGCCCACTCAACTGCCCCAAGGCAAAGCATGCGGTCAGCAGCCCGGCATTGCGCTGTGTGGCATGGGGCGCCAACTCGCGCGAGCGCTGCATGACCAGTTGCATGCAGGCCAGGAACGGCCCGCCACACAGCGCGACACCCAGCACCAGCCCGATACCCCCACCCATCAGGCAGGCCAGCACACCCAGCCCTTGCAACCACAGGGTGGCTGTCAGCCAGGTCGAAATGCGGCCACCACGGCGCACGCTCACCAGCAACACACCCAGCGCCGCCGCCAGGCCAAACGCCGGCCAGAACAGGTCAGCCAGCCACTGCCCGCGAAACTGCTGATTGGCCATCTGTGACAGAAAGGTGGCTGGCAGGATGTAGCCCATGCCATACAGGCCATACACCAACCCCAGGCGGCCAGTGCCGACACTGCGCGTCGGGCCGTGGCTTACCGGCGACTGAGCTGGTGCCGCTTGCAATGCCCGTGGCAACCACGGCCGCACGGCCAGCAGCATTACCAGGGCGGCCACGGCATAGATCAGCCACAGCGCTGCCGAGCCCAACCCCTGCACATGCGCGGCCAGTGCCAGTAGCCCGGTCACGGCAATACCCAGGCCGGGCCCTGTGAATACCAGCGCTCCCAGGCGCTGGCGGTTGTGGGCATTGGCTACTTGCTGGCTGAGGCTGGTGATCATCACCAGCACCCAGGCGCTGGCTACGCCTGTGCCAAAGCGCAGCAGCAGGTGGCCCCAGAAGCCGTCGGCAGCCCATGAGGCTAGGGTCAGCAGCACACACAGCCACAGCCCCCCATGCAGGCGCAGCCGTACCTGGCCGGGCGAGCGGGCGAACATGGCGTCCACTGCGCCCATGAAATAGCCCAGGTAATTGGCCGCTGCGACCAGCCCGGCGACTGTCATGTCGAGCTGGCCTTCGGCAATCAGTTGTGGCAGTTGCGGGGTGAGGGCGAAACGGCCGATGCCCATGGCCATCATCAGCGCCACGGCGCTGGCGAGCAGTTGAATGAGTGGCGACATGGCGGGTCTCCTGCACGGATGTAAGCGATGGATGGCAGGTTAGGGCGGTTTCTTTTTCAAAAAAATTGAATAATGATGATCAAGTTGTTCTGTTTTGGAGAATGCTGTGGAGTTCAGCCAGCTGCGTATCTTCCAGGCCGTGGCCGAGGAAGGCTCGGTTACCCGCGCCGCAGAGCGCCTGCACCGGGTGCCATCCAACCTTTCCACGCGCCTGCGCCAGCTCGAGGAGCAGCTGGGCGTCGAACTGTTCCTGCGTGAACGCCAGCGCCTGCAACTGTCGCCAGCAGGCAAGGTGCTGCTGGACTATGCCAACCGTCTGTCCGCCTTGCGCGACGAGGCGCTGGGTGCCGTGCGTGGCGGTCAGCCGGCTGGGGACTTCGTGCTGGGCACCATGTACAGCACGGCGGCGACCCACCTGCCGGCGTTGCTGGCGCGCTATCACCAGGCTTACCCGCAGGTGAACCTGCAAGTGCGTGCAGCACCCAGCGGCGAGTTGCTTGAAGGGCTGCTGAACCACACCCTGGATGCTGCGCTTGTGGACGGGCCACCGAGCCTTGCCGGGCTGGATGGCGTGCCGCTGTGCGATGAGCAACTGGTACTGATCACCAGCCCCGAGCACCCGGCGGTACATACAGCCAAGGACGTGGCGGGCAAGGCGGTGTTCACCTTCCGCCAGGGCTGCTCGTACCGCATGCGCCTGGAGGCCTGGTATGCCCATGCCCATACGCCGATGGGGCGGGTGATGGAGATCGAGTCGTACCAGAGCATGCTGGCCTGTGTGATCGCCGGTGCGGGTGTGGCGATGATGGCCCAGTCGATGCTCGACAGCCTGCCTGGACGTGATCGGGTGAGGGTGCACCCAATGCGGGCACCTTTCGACCAGGCGGTCACCTGGCTGATGTGGCGCCAGGGTATGCGCGGGGCTAATCTGCAGGCGTGGATCGACCTGCAACAAAGCGAAACGATTAACCAGTCGTCGGAATGCGCCGCCACGGCTTGATCCGCGTCAAAATCGCCCTTATGTGTAGGAACAGAGGCATGCGTAATACAGGACATCGGGCTATGATCTGTATGAACCATCGCAGGATTGATTTGCCGTGAGGCTGACCCGTCAAGGGGGCATTATGAATAAACCACTGTCAAACTGGCTCCATGACCTGGCCGTCGCCTTGGGGCTCATTCCACCACCCTTGCAGCCGGTGCCGATCCCGACTGATGAAGAGCAGCGCAAACGTCAACCGCGTCGGCGCTGATTAACGACAAAGGCCGCTTCACCCGGTTGGGTGCAGCGGCCTTTTTGTGTCTGCTGATTATCTATTGCCTGTGCTGGCCCTTTCGTGGGCAAGCCCGCGCCTGCAAGCGAAAGGGCCGGTACAACCGTCAGGCCAGCTTCACCGCCGCCACCGACTTGCGTGACGCCAGGCTCACCCCGACAAAGCTCACCAGCCCAACTGCCAGGCTGTAGTAGATCGGCGTATTGGCCTCCAGCCCGTCCAGGAACATGAACAGCAGGGCGGTGGCAAAGCCCAGCGACATGCTGGCAATCGCGCCTGCGGTGGTCGCACGCTTCCAGAAGATCGCCCCGATCAGCGGGATCAGCATGCCGCCGACCAGCAGGTTGTAAGCCAGGGTCAGGGCATTGATCACATCATTCACCACCAACGCGATGCCCAGCACCACCAGGCCGGTGAGCAGGGTGAACAGGCGGCTGGTACCCAGGCTCGACTGCTTGCCGCCACGCAGCTTGGGCAGCAGGTCTTCGGTCACGGTGGTCGAGGCAGCCAGCAGGCCGGCGCTGGCGGTGGACATCATGGCCGCCAGGGCCGCGGCCATCAGCAGGCCACGGATGCCATCGGGCAGGGTGGTCTTGATCATCTCGGCAAAGGCGTTGTTCGGGTTGGCCAGGTCGGGCATCAGCACATGCGCAGCCATGCCGATCACCGCACAGGCCAGGCCATACAGCACGCAGTACACACCCGCGGTGGTGCCGGCACGCTGACAGACCTTTTCGTCACGGGCGGTGAACACCCGCTGCCAGATGTCCTGGCCGATGAGGATGCCGAAGAAATAGATCAGGAAGTAAGTGATGATGGTGTCCCAGCCAATGGTGGTGAGCTGGAAGCTGGCCGCTGGCAGTTTGGCCACCAGGGTGTCCCAGCCACCGGCCTTGTAAAGGCACACTGGCAGCAGGATGAACATCAGGCCAACGGTCTTGATCACAAACTGGACGATATCGGTCAGGGTCAGCGACCACATGCCGCCGATGGTCGAGTACAGCACTACCACGCCGCCGCCAAGCATCAGCGAAGCCCAGAACGGCAGGTCCAGCAGCACCTGCAGGACGGTGGCCATGGCCAGGGTCGAGGTAACCCCGATCATCAGCGCGTAAGCCAGCATGATGACGGCGCTGGCCTGGCGTGCGGTCGGGTTGTAGCGCTGTTCCAGTACCTGGGTCACGGTGAAGATGCGCAGGCGCAGCAGCGGTTTGGCGAGGAACAGGTTGATGGCGATGATGCCCAGGCCCAGGGCTGCGCACAGCCAGAAGCCGGAAATGCCGTGGACGTAGCCCAGGCGCACGGTGCCGACGGTGGAAGCACCACCGAGGACAGTAGTGGCCATGGTACCCATGTACAGCACCGGGCCAAGGTTGCGCCCGGCTACCAGGTAGTCTTCATGGGTTTTCGCGCGCCGCATGCCATACCAGCCAAGCCCTAGCATGCCAGCGGTGTAGATCATTACAACAATGATGTCCAAGGCCATTGGGGGTCTCCCGATTATCTTTATTATGGCGAGATCGACCGCGCGGGCGTTTGCACGGCGCCCGGCGGTCTTTTCTTGTATTGGCGGGCCTCAGTGGCCCTCCCTCATGGCTCCTGCCGGGGTAGAGCGGTATTAGCGACGCACCACGCCAGGTAGCACGCAGAGCATTTCGAACAGCAGGTTGGCACCGAGCAGCGAGGTGTTGCCGGTGGTGTCGTAAGGCGGGGAGACTTCGACAAGGTCACAGCCGATCAGGTCCAGGCCGTGGCAGCCGCGAATGATCTCCATCGCCTGGATGGTGGTCAAGCCGCCGATTTCCGGGGTTCCGGTACCGGGCGCCCAGGCCGGGTCGATGCCATCGATGTCGAACGACAGGTAAACCGGGCCGCCGCCGACTTTTTCCCGCACTTCGGCCATCAGTGGCTCCAGCGACTTGTGCCAGCACTCTTCGGCCTGGACCACGCGGAAGCCCTGGCGACGGCTCCAGTTGAAGTCATCGGCGGTGTAGCCCTGGGCGCGCAGGCCGATCTGCACCACACGGTCACAGTCGAGCAGGCCTTCTTCCACGGCGCGGCGGAAGGTGGTGCCGTGGGCGATCTTCTCGCCGAACATGTGGTCGTTGACGTCGGCGTGGGCATCAATGTGCACCAGGCCGATCTTGCCGTGCTTTTTGTGCAGCGCACGCAGGATCGGCAGGGTGATGGTGTGATCGCCCCCCAGGGTCATGGGGATGACGTTGTGCTCGACGATCTCGTCATACGCTTGTTCGATGATGCGTACGGCGTCCAGCAGGTTGAAGGTGTTGATTGCCACATCGCCGATATCGGCGACCGACAGCGAGTCGAACGGAGCGGCACCGGTGGCCATGTTGTACGGGCGGATCATCACCGATTCTGCACGGATCTGCCGCGGGCCGAAGCGGGTGCCGGAGCGTAGCGAGGTACCGATATCCAGCGGTACGCCGATGAAGGCAGCATCCAGGCCTTCGGCACTTTGCAGGTGGGGGAGGCGGAGCATGGTGGCGATGCCGCCGAAACGCGGCATTTCGTTGCCGCCCAGTGGTTGGTGGAGAGTCTTGTCCACGGTGGGCCTCATCAGTCGGTCGATTGTTGTGTTTGTTCGAACCTGTGCCGCCGCGCGCCATTCACGTATGGTTTGCCGGCGGGCAGGGACATTTCGGCCAAGTCTGCTCAAGGGAGTACCGGGGAAGAATCGCTACCGACAAATACTTAGTTCAGGATTTTCTGAACTAAAGGCGGGGAGTGCGGTTAGACTGCGCGCACATACCTTGTGGAACCGTTGCACCATGGCCTCGACCTTGCCCGACCTGAAACTGCTGCGCATCTTCATCAGCGTGGTGCGCCACCAGGGCTTTGCCAACGCCCAGCGCGAGCTGAACCTGTCGACCTCGGCCATCAGTACCTACATGAGCCAGCTGGAGGGCGCGTTGGGTATCGTGCTGTGCCACCGTGGTCGGGGCGGCTTCAGCCTGACCAGCAAAGGCGAGCTGTTCCATCAGGAAACCCTGCGCCTGCTGGCCGAGCTGGACGGTTTCGAGCAGTATGCCGCCGCCCTAAAGGGAGAGTTGCGTGGCACCCTCAACCTTGGGGTGATCGACTCCACCGTCGGTGACCGCGCCTTGCCGTTGGCCGAAGCCATCGGTGCCTACAGCCAGGAGCACCCGGCGGTACACCTGCACCTGTCAGTGTCCAGCCCCTACGAGCTGCAACTGGGTGTGCAGGACAACCGCCTGGACCTGGCCATCGGCGCGTTTTCCTCGCGCATGAGCGGCCTGCTGTACCAGCCGTTGTACCGCGAACAGCACTGGCTGTACTGCAGCAGCCGCCATCCGCTGTATACCGAACGGCGCATTCCCGAGCAGGTGGTGACCCAGCAGCGCATGGTCGGGCGTGGTTACTGGAGCCAGGCCGAACTGGCCCGGCATGGCTTCAAGCACAGCGCGGCGACGGTTGAAAGCATGGAGGCGCAGCTGATCCTGATCCTTTCCGGGGCCTATATCGGCTACTTGCCCGAACACTACGCCCAGGCCTGGGTCGACAAAGGTGACTTGCGCGTACTGTCGCCGTCGACCTTTGGTTACCAGGCCCCGTTCTCGCTGATCATTCGCCGCGGGCGCAGCCGCGAACCGCTGATCCAGACCTTCCGTGACCTGCTGAAAAGCCAGCTCAACGTGGGCTGAGATGCGACGCATTCATGCATTCCGTCGGGAGGGGTGCTAAATTTCGGTAAACGCTGGCCGCTAACCTGATAGCGCTCTGCTACATATCAACTTGCGCTGATGATTTCCCCTTATTTCATCCTGCAAGGATCGCCCAAGATGCGCATGAATTTGCCCGTCACTGAGCACGAAAGAACCTTCCCCGGCGATCAACGCCTGATTTCCACGACTGACCTCGACAGCCGTATCACCTACTGCAACGACGCGTTTGTGGCAATCAGCGGCTTTACCTACGACGAGCTGGTCGGTCAACCGCACAACCTGGTGCGCCACCCGGACATGCCGCCGGCGGTGTTTGGCCACATGTGGGAAACCATCAAGCAGGGCAAACCCTGGATGGGCATCGTCAAGAACCGGGCGAAGAACGGCGATTACTACTGGGTCAGCGCCTACGTCACGGCGATCTACGAACAGGGCCGGATCAGTGGCTACGAGTCGGTGCGCTCGGTGCCCACGCGCGAGCAGATCCGCCGTGCCGAGGTACTGTATGCGCGTTTGCGTGATGGCCGCGGCCCGGTGCCGTGGGCGGCTAGCCTGGGGCACGGCCTGGGCCATGGCTGGCCACTGATCGGTGCTGGCCTGCTGTCGGCGGCGGGTTACCTTTGGCTGCCCCCCTATGCGGCGCTCGGGGTGCTGATGACAAGCCTGCTGCTGGCCTGGTACTGGGTCGAGCACCGGCAGAACCAGGCCATTCGCCGCACGTTGGCGGAGCATCCCAAGGCCTTTACCAGTCCGTTGGTGGCGCTTACCTACAGCGACAACCCAGGCCTGCAGGGCCAGCTCGACCTGGCCATCATCAGCGAAGAAGCCCGCCTGCAAACGGCCCTGACCCGGCTGGTGGATGCTGGTGTCGGGGTCAAGTCGCGGGCCGCGCAATCTTCCGACCTGTCCGATGCCCAGGCACAGATGCTCGACCGGCAGCGCAGCGAGACCGACCAGTCCGCCACGGCGATCGCGCAGATGGCGGCAACCATCCAGCAGGTCACCCACAACGTACAAAGCACGGCACACGCGGCAGGTGATGCCGATCAGCTGGCGCAGCAGGGCAGCGAGCTGGCCCTGAAGAGCCTGCAAGCCATGGGCAGCATGAGTGATGCGGTCAATGACATTGGCCAGGCAGTCAATGCCTTGGCCGAGCAGACCCAGTCGATTGGTAGTGTGGTCGACGTGATCACCTCGATTGCCGAGCAGACCAACCTGCTGGCGCTTAACGCCGCCATCGAGGCGGCGCGCGCCGGTGAGCAGGGGCGCGGGTTCGCCGTAGTGGCTGATGAGGTGCGGTCGTTGGCGCAGCGCACCCGCGCTTCGACCGAAGAGATCCACCATATCATCGCCTCGTTGAGAGCCGGGGCGCAGCGAGCGGTAAGCACTGCCAGCCGGGGCGAGCAGATTTCCCGCGACAGCGTGCACAGTGTCGAGGCAGTGCAGGCGGCCTTGAGCGGAATTGCCCAGGCGGTCAGCCGCATCACCGGCATGAGCCAGCAGATGGCCAC
Source organism: Pseudomonas sp. JR33AA (assembly GCF_021378985.1). NCBI lineage: Bacteria > Pseudomonadati > Pseudomonadota > Gammaproteobacteria > Pseudomonadales > Pseudomonadaceae > Pseudomonas > Pseudomonas sp. JR33AA. Next base: position 110,315 of record NZ_JAJSAW010000007.1, on the reverse strand, counting down.
GGCATCGGAGCAACAGAGCCATGTGGCTGAAGACATCAACCAGCAGATTGTGAGGATTGCCCAGTTGTGCGACCAGAGCGCCGGGCAAGCCAGGCAAGGCGCGCAAATCAGCCAGGACCTCGAGCGCATGGCGGAGTACCTGCATAGCCTCGCGGAAAGGTTCAACCGTTGAAATTGCCGGGCCCGCAAAGCGGGCCCCGGTTATGTGGCAAACTGTCTCCGCCAAGGAGACCGCTATGCCCAGACCCCGCTGCGAGCGCTGCCAGCGCCCGCTCGACCATTGCCTATGCCCACTGATCCCTGCGCTCCACAGCCGCACCCGTGTGATCCTGCTGCAGCACCCCAGTGAAACTGCCCATGCCCTGAACACGGCGCGCCTGGCTGCCCTTGGCCTGAACAATGCCGAGCTGCGCATTGGAGAGGTGTTCGATGACCTGCCTGACCTGCTCGCCACCCCCGGCTACCACCCGGTGCTGCTGTTCCCGGGTGATGACGCCCAGGTGCTGACAGCCTATGGCGAGGCGGTCGACAAACCTTTGCTGCTGATCGTACCGGACGGCACCTGGCGCAAGGCGCGCAAGCTGCTGTACCTGAACCCGTTGCTGGGTGGGCTGGGGCGGGTGACGCTGGGGCAGGTGGCCGCTTCACGCTATCGGTTGCGCAAAGCGCCAGAGCCGGGTGCATTGTCGACGATCGAGGCGGTGGTCGGGGCATTGAATACGCTGGAGCAACCGGCCTGCTTCGATGCACTGCTGGCGCCGTTCGAGGCGTTGATCGAGGGGCAGATCAGGGCCATGGGCGTCGCGACTTTTCAGCGTAATCACGGCCGCGAATGAGGGTTGGGGGCTGCTTTGCAGCCCGTTCGCAGCACAAAGCGGCCCCGCTATGCAAAACCCGCTCAACGCATCTCGGGCAGACGCGCCTCGGTGCGGACTTCGGTGGTCGCCAGCGCCTCTGGCGGCAGCGAAATACGCTGTTTGCTCAGCAACTCACCCATGGTCGCCAATACACGGTAGCGCGAGAATTCTTCGGTATAACGCACCTCGGTGTAGCGGCGGTCTGCGTTGTACAGCTCGTTCTCACTGTCCAGTACGTCCAGCAGGGTGCGCTGGCCCAGGCCGAACTGGTCCTGGTAGGCCGCGCGTACACGTTTGGTGGTCTCGGCGTATTCACGCGCGGTTGGCAGCTGCTTGCTGGCGTTGTTCATGGCGTTCCACGCCAGGCTCAGGTTCTCGGTCAACTCACGCAGGGCGTTGTTGCGAATGTCCAGTGCCTGGTTGATCTTGTGTGCGTCGGACTGCAGGCGAGCCTTGTCGCTGCCACCGCGGAACAGGTTGTAGTTCATCTCCACGCCAGCTTGCCAGTCGTTGTTGTTGTGACCTTTCTCCCCGCCGGTGTTGTTGTTGGCACCGGTCGCCAGAATGGCGTCGAAGCGCGGGTAGAAGGTCGACTTGCCCACTTCGTACTGCTGCTCGGCGGCATTGACGTCAGCCTGGGCAGACTTGATGTACGGGTTGTTCTGGCGCATGCCGTCGCGGGCTTCTTCGAGGGTGCCTGGCACCTCGCCCTTGATGCTCAGCGGGCTTTCCAGCTCGTCCGGGGCGCGACCGATCACGCTGAAGAAGTTGGCCTCGGCATCGGCCAGGTCGACTTCGGCGGTGTCCAGGTTGTTTTCCGCCAGGGCGCGACGTGCGCGGGACTGGTCAAGGTCGGCGGTGCTGCCGACGCCGCGCTCGTTGCGCAGGCCAATCTGGTCGTTGACCCGCAGGTGAGCTTGCAGGTTGTTCTTGGCCAGCGTCACCAGTTCACGGCGTTTGAGCACTTCCAGGTAGACCTCGACTGCACGCAGGGCGACATCCTGGGCAACGGCCTGGGTGTAATAGGCGCGGGAGGTAGAGACCGCCTCGGTGCGGCCTACTTCATTCGAGGTGTTGAAGCCGTCGAAGATCATCTGCCGCAGGCGCAGTTCGGACTGGGTGTAGTTGAGGGTTTCCTTGTTGTGGTTACCCTGGGCGCGGGTAGTGGCGTTGTCCGAGCGCTGGCGGCCGTAACCGGCCACCAGGTCCACGGAAGGGTAGTAGCCACCACGCGCGAACTTCACGTCTTCATCGGCCGACAGCTTGCTGTTACGGTTGGAGCTCACTTGTGGGTGGTAGTCCACGGCGCTTTGGACAGCCTCGGTAATCGACATCGCCTGTACGTTGGCACTCGCCAGGGCCAACAGTAAAGCACTGGTGATGGGGTTCAAAACGCGCATGGTACATCTCCCTGATCCTGGAATTGATCCTGCTGTTCGCCAAAAAAATGACGATAAACGTATCGCGTATAGTGTTGCAGGTTTTTAACAACACAGCTAAGTACATTCAACGCGATAGATAAGAAGATTTATTCATATCAAATTGCCATATAAGATCGTTGTTGTCTAACCATTGTGCATGCGAGGGCGCGGAATGAAGCCGAGAAACGCCTTGAAATCCAGTGGATACACGGACTCTGCGCAGTTCCAGAACTAATTCGGATAAAGAGGGTGCTGTTTAGGCGAAAGCGATATTTGGCGACAAAATATTGTCACTTTTGCTTGTGCAGGGTTTTCAGCCTGAGAATGTACAGAGAGACCAGTACGGCACTGGTCAGCATGAACGTACGCGCCCAGAACAGCGGGACCAGGTAGCACGATAGGCCAATGCTGGCCCACATCAGGCCGATGGCGTAGACCTTGCCCTTGAGGGGGATGCCTTCACCACTGAGGTAGTCACGGATCCATGGCCCCAGCTTGGGATGATGGACCAGCCAGTGATGGAAGCGCGGCGAGCTGCGGGCAAAGCAGGCCGCCGCCAAAAGCAGGAATGGGGTGGTGGGCAATACCGGCAGGAATATCCCCAGCACCCCCAGCGCGACGCTGAGCCAGCCAGTGGCCAGCAGCAGGTAGCGCACAGGTTGCTCAGTGGTGGCGTGGCTTGAGCAGCGCCGGTTTTTCGTCAGGGGCGTGCAGCAGCAGGAACAGTGCGCTCAGCGCCTCAGGGATCTGCACGATCATGTCATCCTGCAGGTTGGCGTTGCTGGCGATATCGGCGAACTCTGGCTGTTCGTCAAACAAACCCGAACCCACCATGATCGGCAGCAGCATCTCGCTGACTTCTTCCTCGGCGTTTTCGAACCACGCCTCTTCCCGCAGGAACACGCCTTCCATGAAGCCGATGCACCAGCCGCGCAAATCGGAATCGTCCGGCTCATCGGTCAGGTCGAGGTCGCAGGGCAGGTCGAATTCTTCGTCGCTGGCCAGCTGGCGGGCAATGTGCGCCTTGAGCGCCACCAGGGTGGCCTCGATCTCGGTGCGCTGGGCTTCGCTGGCGTAGTGCGGCTCCTCGGCGAACAGGGCGTCGATCCATTCGCGCTCGGGCACGTCCTCGGCATTGATCGAAAGAGCGGTGAGGTAGCCGTGTGCGGCGACATAGTCCAGCGCTTCTTCGTGCAGCTCGTCGGCGTCGAGGAAGGCTTGCAGGCGGGTCAGTTGCTCGGCGAAGGACATTACAGGGCTACCTTGGGGAATAAACGATAACGAATTCTAGCACCTTGCAGCGGCAGCGGGGCAAAGGGAACGTCTATCGCCGCGGTGCATGTGCAGCGCGGTGCTGCGGTATACTCCGCGATTTTTCATCCAGGGGCAGGTTTTAACGGCTGCCTGGCAAAAACCGCTTACGCATTTGGCGTGTGCGGGGCAGGTTTTTCGTCCAGCCTTTATCCAGGATGGTACGGCGATTTGGAGTTGCACATGCTCGAACAGGCTCAGCGCGTTCTCAAGGACATCTTCGGCTACGACAGTTTCCGTGGGCGCCAGGCAGCGATCATCGAATGCGTGGCCAATGGCGGCGATGCCTTGGTGCTGATGCCCACTGGCGGCGGCAAGTCGCTGTGTTTCCAGGTGCCGGGGCTGCTGCGCCCGGGCCTGACGGTGGTGGTATCGCCACTGATCGCGCTGATGGACGACCAGGTCGCCACCCTTGACGAGCTGGGGGTGTCGGCGGCCGCCCTGAACTCTACCCTGACGGCGGAGCAGCAGCGTGAGCTGGCCGGGCGCCTGCGCCGTGGTGAGGTCAAGATGCTGTACCTGGCGCCTGAACGCCTGGTGCAGCCGCGCATGCTCGACTTCCTGCGCGATCTGGACATCTCGCTGTTCGCCATTGACGAAGCCCACTGCGTATCGCAATGGGGGCACGATTTCCGCCCGGAGTACCTGCAGCTGGGCCAACTGGCCGAACTGTTTCCGCATGTGCCGCGCATTGCACTTACCGCTACGGCCGACATGCGAACCCGCGAGGAGATCGTTCAGCGCCTGCACCTGCAGGGCGCTGAGCGCTTCCTGTCGAGTTTCGACCGGCCCAACATCTTCTATCGCATCGTGCCCAAGGAGGCACCGCGCAAGCAGTTGATGGCCTTTCTCGGCGAGCGTCGTGGCAACGCTGGCATCGTCTACTGCCTGTCGCGCAAGAAGGTCGACGAAACCGCCGCCTTCCTCTGCAGTCAGGGTTTCCCTGCGCTGCCGTATCACGCCGGCCTGGCCGCCGAGACGCGTGCGGCCAACCAGCACCGCTTTCTCAACGAGGAAGGGCTGATCATGGTCGCTACCATTGCTTTCGGCATGGGTATCGACAAGCCCAACGTGCGCTTCGTCGCTCACCTCGACCTGCCCAAATCGCTTGAAGCCTACTACCAGGAAACCGGCCGGGCCGGCCGTGACGGCCTGCCCTCCGATGCCTGGATGGCCTACGGGCTGCAGGACATGGTAATGCTCAAGCAGATGTTGCAGAACTCCGAAGGCGACGAGCGCCACAAGCGCATCGAGCAGCACAAGCTGGACGCCATGCTGGCGCTGTGCGAAGAAACGCGCTGCCGCCGCCAGTCGCTGCTGGCCTACTTCGACGAGACCCTTGAGCAACCGTGCGGGCACTGCGACAACTGTGTCGACAACGTCCAGACCTGGGACGCCACCGAGCCGGCCCGCCAGGCGCTGTCGGCGGTGTTCCGCACCGGCCAGCGCTATGGTGTTGGCCACCTGGTCGATGTGCTGCTGGGCAAGGACACCGAGAAGGTGCGCAATTTCGGCCACGAAAAGCTGTCGGTATTCGGCGTTGGCAAAGGCTTGGCCGAGGTTGAGTGGCGTTCACTGTTCCGTCAGTTGGTGGCGCGTGGCCTGGTCGATATCGACCTGGAAGGCTACGGCGGCCTGCGCCTGTCCGACAGCTGCCGGCCGTTGCTGCGCGGCGAGGTGACCTTGCAACTGCGCCGTGATCTCAAACCTCAGACCACGGCCAAATCCTCGTCGTCCAGCGGCGGCAGCCCGGCCAGCCAGCTGGTGCGTGCCGAAGAGCGCGACCTGTGGGAAGCGCTGCGTACCCTGCGCCGCAAGCTGGCCGAAGAACACAGTGTGCCACCCTACGTCATCTTCCCCGACTCGACACTGCTGGAGATGCTGCGCAGCCAGCCGGTCAGCCTCAGTGACATGGCCCAGGTCAGCGGTGTGGGGGCGCGCAAGCTGGAGCGCTACGGCCAGGCGTTCCTCGAAGTGCTGAACAGCAGCGGTGGCACCGACGAGGCACCGAAAGTGGTGCTCGACCTGCGCCACGAACTGGTCAGCCTGGCCCGTGCGGGCATGACCCCGGCGCAGATCGCCGGGCAGCTCAACTGCAGCGAGAAGAACGTGTATAGCCTGCTGGCCGAGGCGCTGGGCCGCCAGGAGCTGAGTCTGGACCAGGCCATCGACCTGCCGGAAGACCTGATGATGGAGGTGCAGGACGCGTTTCTGGATGGCGAGGGGGAGCTGCCACCGGTGTCGGCCATTGCCCCGCAGTTCGGGGCGCGGGTGCCGGAGGGGGTGCTCTACTGCGTACGCGCCGCACTGGCGGCGGAATTCGAATTGTAAACGCATGCAGGATCGAAGACAGAAGCGCCATCTGCTGACCTTTGTCATGCTTTTTGACGATTTTCAAACGCGTAAGCCAGGCCGAGCCTTGCCTCATGGGGCAGGGCATGGTTAGCTGCCTAATAATTAGATCTACTCAATGAGTTTCTTATGCCCCTGAACGACAACCAACACCGCTTCGGCATGCAACTGGCCCAGATGTCCCGAGGTTGGCGTGCCGAGCTGGACCGCCGCCTGGCCGGGCTCAACCTGTCCCAGGCGCGCTGGCTGGTGTTGCTGCACCTGGCGCGCTTCGAAGAGGCCCCGACCCAGCGTGAGCTGGCCCAGAGCGTAGGTGTCGAGGGCCCGACCCTGGCGCGCCTGCTCGACAGCCTGGAAGCGCAAGGGCTGGTGCGCCGGCAGGCGGTGCTGGAGGATCGGCGGGCGAAGAAGATTGTGCTGTGCCCGCCGGCCAAGCCGTTGATCGATCAGATCGAGACCATCGCCAATCAGCTGCGTGTAGAGCTGTTTACCGGCGTGGACGAGGCGGACTTGCAGGTCTGTATGCGCGTGCATGCCAAGATCCTGGCCAACCTCGAAAAGTCCTGAGGCCCCCCATCGATGCAGGTGCAGTGCAAGCCTCAGAAGGTGTGCCCAAGGTTCAGGTACACCGCTTGCTCATGCGCACTGTTGGCGCCGTAGCTGAAGTTCAGCGGCCCTAGAGGCGTATCCAGCCCCAGGAAGATGCTCGCCGCATTGATGTACCCACTGTCGAATTCGTTGTCGTTGTTCCACGCCCGCCCACGCTCCAGCGAGCCGCCGATGTACAGCGGGAAGTCCAGCGGCACATAGGCCCTTGGCGTCAGCCGGCGGTAATACACCATGCGCAGCAGGCTCACGTTCTGCCCCGAGACCGAGTCCTGGCGGAAGCCTGACAGCTCTCGCGCCCCGCCCATCACAAAGCTCGACGTCACCACTTCGGTATCGTCCAGCGTGCGCCCGTAGCGCCCACCCAGCACGAACGTATTCGGCCCGCTGCTGATGGCCTTGTCCAGGCTGAACAGCCACTGCCGGTAATCCTGGTCGGAGTCCAGCGACTTGTCGTATTTGCGCAGGGTCAGGCCGATGTCCTCGCCATGGTGCGGAAAGTACACGTTATCGAGGGTGTCGAACGAGTACTTCAGCTCGTAGAAACCTTCGTTGAAACTGACCTTGGGCAGGTCCTGGTCGCCGATGCGCACGTCGGCCTCGCCCCAGGCCTTGCCCACGCCCAGGCGCACTTCACCGCTGTTGCCGATCTGCCGGCCTACGTTCAGGCCGAAGCCGTAGCGCTCCAGGCGATACTCGGCGACGGGGTCGTTGTCCAGGGTGGCTTCGATGTTCTGCGAGCCCAAGTCCAGGTACGGCGCGATGAAGTAGCGTGAGCCCACATCCAGGGGTTGGTAGAACTCGCTGTACAGCGCTTGCTGGTCACCGATCTGGCCGCGGGTGAGCCATTCGGCGCCAAGGCTGTTGATGCCGTTGACCCGGTAGCTGGCGCCCAGGTTGAAAGCGCTGTCGCCGCGCAGGTCATCGGACAGGTTCAGGCCAAGGCGCAGGTAGTCAGTGCCGCCGCGTCGGCCCCGGGCGTTGATCACCAGGGTGTTGTCGTTGCCCTTGTGCACCACGCGGTACTGCACCCTGTCGAAATAGTCCAGGCCATACAGCGTCCCCATGTCGGTTTGCAGGCGGTCCAGTTCCAGCGGTGCGTCGATCGGCTGGCGGATGTACGAGCGGATGACATCATCGCTGACCTTGGAGTCGTTTTCGATCCGGATGGCGGTGATTACCGGCGTGCGCTGGCGCGGTGAGCGGGCCACGGCCAGGCTGGCGTCGCCTTCGAGCTGGCGCAGGGCGGCCAGGCGCGGGTCAAGCAGGCGAGTGGCGCGGTAACCGGCGTCGATCATGTCGCGGGCACGGCCGAAGTCTGTCACGCCGAAGGCGGTCAGCGATGGCTGGATGAGGATGTCGTCGCGGTGCAGGCTGGCCAGTTGCTCTTCGGAGTTGCGCCGGGTCATCAAAGTGATCGACTGATTGAGCACGTCGACCACCGTCAGTAGTTGCTTGCGATCGCGCAGCGGGGTGCCGATGTCGACCACGATGGCCAGGTCCACGCCCATTTCGCGGGCTACATCCACCGGAATGTTGTCGACCATGCCGCCATCCACCAGCAGGCGGCCGTCCAGTTCGACCGGGGCGAACACGGCGGGGATCGACATGCTGGCGCGGATTACCTGGGGCAGGTGACCACGGCGAAATACCACTTTTTCGCCACTGGCGATGTCGGTGGCCACGGCGCGGAAGGGGATGGGCAGCTTGTCGAAGTCGCGGGTGTCGGCGGTATGCGCCAGTTTGCTTTCCAGCAGCAGCGACAGGTTCTGGCCCTGAATCACACCCAGCGGCAGGCCCAGGCTGCCGTCGTCGCGAAAGCTGAGCTTCTGCTTGACCAGGAAGTCACGGTCATCCTGCTTGCGCCGGAACGGCACATCCTTGCGCGGCGGGGCATCGGAGAGCGCCTGTTGCCAGTCAAGGGTGGTCGCGAGTTTTTCCAGTTCTTCGACACTGTAGCCCGAGGCGTACAGGCCGCCGACCACCGCGCCCATGCTGGTGCCGGCGATGGCGTCGATGCGCACACCCTGTTCCTCCAGTGCTTTGAGTACGCCGATGTGGGCCAGGCCACGGGCGGCACCGCCAGACAACACCAGGCCGACCTTGGGCCTGTCGGGTTGCGCAGCGATTGCCGTAAGCGAGGTGAGGGCGAGCAGAAAACAGAACAGCAGACGGCGCATCGTGACTCTCAAACCGTGGGCGAAAGACCGCTAGTATAAGCGGCCCCTCACCTGGAGATGTTTCACCATGGCGGACAACAAGCCGGAAATTGTCATCACCTATTGCACCCAGTGCCAGTGGTTGCTGCGGGCAGCCTGGCTGGCTCAGGAACTGCTCAGCACCTTCGCCGACGACCTTGGCCGGGTGGCGCTGGAGCCGGGCACCGGGGGTGTCTTCCGCATCACCTGCAATGGCGTGCAGATCTGGGAGCGTAAGGCCGACGGTGGTTTCCCCGAAGCGAAGGCGCTCAAGCAGCGGGTGCGCGACCTGGTCGACCCGCAGCGTGACCTGGGTCACAACGACCGCTGATCAGGCGCCCTCGGTCAGTGGCCGCTGCCTGGGCGGCTGCTCGGCAGCCAGACGGCTGGACAGCACAATGGCGAAGATGATCAGCGCGCCGCCCAGCAGCATGCGCACGGTAGGGGTTTCGGCGAACACTGCCCAGGCCACGGCAATGCCGTAGACCGGCTCCATGCCGAACACGACCGCGGCGGTGCGCGCCTTGATCACTGCCAGGCTGGCGACGAACAGGCTATGCGCCACACCCGTGCAGAAGATGCCGAGCAGGGCGATCCACAGCCAGTCCAGGGGCGCAACGTCGGCCAGGCCGGGTGCCGCGAACGGTAGCAGGCACAGGCCCACCACCAGGTTTTGCCACAGTGCGGCCTGCACGGCAGGCAAACGTCCGGAGCCGGCCCGGTTGGTCAGTGACAGCAGCGAGAACAGCAGCCCCGAGAGCAGTGCCCAGAGCAGGCCGCCGGTGGCTTCGCTGGCCAGGTCGAATGCCGGTGTGACCAATATCAGGCCAATGCTGACCAGCACGACCAATACGGCTTCGTTACGCTGGATACGCTCGCGGAACAGCAGGCTTTCGAGGATCACCGTAAAGGCCGGGAAGCTGGCGAACCCGAGGGTGGCGATGGCTACGCCGCCCACTTTGACGGCAATGAAGAAGCTGACCCAGTGGCCAGCCAGCAGCACACCGCCGAGCAGCAGGCGGCGCGTATCCTGGCTGCTCAGGCGTTGCCAGCCCGGGCCGGCCAGGCTGACGAACACGGCCAGGGCGAGTACGGCGAAAGCGGCGCGACCGAAGACGATGATCGCCGGGCTGGCGCTGGCGGCCAGTTTGCCGAAGACACCGGTAAGGCCGAAGAACAGCGCGCCAATGTGCAGTGCGCCCAATGCAGTGCGGTGGTTCATGGTGGGTCCTTGATAAAGATCTCTACAGGCAGTGCCGGCCCTTTCGCGGGTAAACCCGCTCCTACGGGTTTTGCACAACCTTCAGGGGGTAAACCCGCCCCTACGGGTTTGCACAACCTTCAGGGCGGGTGAAATCCTGTAGGAGCGGGTTTACCCGCGAAAGGGCCGGTAAAGGCAAGTGTAAAGCCTCAGGCAAACACGTTCTGTCGCAAGACTGCTGTCAGTTGTCGCCAGGCTCTCGCCGCAAAGCCAATGGCGTACACCCGAACGCCCGCAATATCGCCGCCGAAAACGCACTTTGCGAGCTGTATCCCACCTGCGCCGCTATCTCGCCCATCGGCAACCGGGTTTGCGCTATCAGCTGCCGCGCCTTGAGCAGGCGCCGCTGGCGAATATAGTCCATGGGCGTCATCCCGCACTCCGCCATAAAACGTGCATGCAATCGGGCGCTGGACAGCCCGGCGATGCGCGCCAGGTCGGCGACCTGCAGCGGGTAGGCAGCATGCTGTTCGATATGCGCATCGAAGGCCGCGTAGGGCAGGCGCTGGCTGGCGTGCACGCTGGCTGCCGTCGTGGCGTTGAGGCTGGCCAGCAGCAGCGCCGCGCCTTGACGGGCAATCAGCGGGTCGTGCATGGGGCTGGTCGCCAGCCAGTCCACCAGTTGCTGCTGGCGCGTATCCAGGCCCAGGGCGGCGGGGCGGTCGAGCAGCCGGCAGCTGGCATCGGCATGTTCGCCCAGGTGCTCGCGCAGCCAAGGCTCGCCGGGCACATCAAGCACCAGGCAATCACTGCCGGCATCGCTGGCGCACGTGTGATGAGCACCCGCCGGGACCACGACCAGCCCTTGGCGATCGATCCCGGCGCCATGCCCCTGAACCTCGAACTCCAGGCGGCCGCGCAGGCCGAACACCAGTTGCGGGTGTTCGTGGCTGTGGGCGATCAGGCTGTCGCGGTAATGGCGCAGCGAGAGGATCGGGCCGGCGGTCATTGGGGGCTTCCTCGCAGGGCAGGCGCCCATTGTGCCTCAATCCCTGCACGCCATCACTCGTCACTGTTTTGCCATGGCGCTGTCATGTGCGCCTGCCAGTCTCCAGCAAACTGCGCCGGAGCCTGCCCATGAGCCATGCCGAACTGTCCCGCCCTTCGCGCAAGCAACGCGTGCGTACCCTGTGGATCTCCGACGTGCACCTGGGGACCCGCGACTGCCAGGCCGAACACCTGTCGCAATTCCTCAAGGGCTACCAGGCTGACCGCATCTACCTGGTGGGCGATATCATCGATGGCTGGAAACTGCGCAGCGGGATCTACTGGCCACAAGCTCACACCAACGTGATCCGCCGGCTGCTGACCATGAGCAAGCGCGGTACCGAGGTGATCTATGTCACCGGCAACCACGACGAATTCCTACGCCGCTACTCAACGTTGATTCTGGGCAACATTCAGCTGGTAGACGAGGCCGAGCACCTGACAGCCGATGGCCGCCGCCTGCTGGTGGTCCATGGCGACCAGTTCGACGTGATTACCCGTTATCACCGCTGGCTGGCGTTTCTGGGCGACCGCGCCTATGAATTCACCTTGGTGCTCAACCGCTGGCTCAACCACTGGCGTGCGCGGTATGGCTATGGTTACTGGTCGCTGTCGGCGTACCTCAAGCACAAGGTCAAAGGCGCGGTGAACTTTATCAGCGACTTCGAGAATGCCATTGCCTATGAGTGCACCCGTCGTGGTTTTCATGGGGTAGTGTGCGGGCATATCCATCATGCCGAGATCCGCAAGGTGGGTGAGGTGGACTACCTCAATTGCGGGGACTGGGTGGAATCGTGCACGGCGTTGATCGAGCACTGGGATGGCAGTGTCGAACTGTATCGGCTGGCAGAAGCGCAGGCAGTGGCGGCTTAGGGCTCGAGGGGCAGGGTGCCGCCAAGCGGCCTCAGATGCTTACAGCCTGAGCTTGCCCAGCAGGATATCCCGGAACATCACGAAATCCCCGGCCAGGCTGTACAGCGGATAGGTAAAGGTCGCTGGCCGATTCTTCTCGAAAAAGAAATGCCCGACCCAGGCAAAGCCATAGCCGAAAACCGGCACGGCCAGCAGCAGCAACCATTTACCACTGCCAATGGTGTAGGCCAGCAGTGCTATTACCAGGCTGGTGCCGACGAAGTGCAGGCGGCGGCAGGTGGGGTTGCTGTGCTCCCCCAGATAGTACGGATAGAACTCCGCAAAACTGCGAAACTGCGCTTTGCTGTTCATGGCAGTGCTCCGGGATTAATACTTTTGGTCAAGATACACGGCGTGGAGCCTGAATCGAGTCTAGAGTGACTGGCGGGGCCTACCAGTGACAATAGGCGCCAAATGAATATCCTTGGGGTTCACCGCAGGAGCGGTTGGTAAAAGAAGCCTGTCATGAGCGAAAGAACAACGTCAGCCAGTTGGGCATCAGGGATCGTGAAGGCACTTGAACTGGAAGGGCTGGACTGCAGAGCCATGTTCAAGCAATTGGGGTTGGACTTTGCCGCCCTCGACGATCCCGACGCACGTTTTCCGCAAGACTCCATGACCCGCCTATGGCAACTGGCGGTGGAGCTGTCAGGCAATGAGGCCATCGGCCTGAACATGGCACGGGTGGTCCGCCCGGCGTCGTTCCATGTGGTGGGCTATGCGTTGATGTCCAGCCGCACCTTGGCCGAGGGTTTCGAGCGCCTGGTACGCTACCAGCGCATCATCGCCGAAAGCTCCGACCTCAGTTTCGTCCTCGGCCCCGAGGGTTATTCGCTGATTCTGACCGTGCACGGCGACCACCTGCCGCCAACCCGGCACAGCGCCGAAGCGTCGCTGGCCTGTGCGCTGGCGTTGTGCAAATGGCTCAGTGGCCGGCCGGTCCAGCCGCGGCGTGTACTGGTGCAGGGGCCGCAGCCGAAGAATGTCGAGCCTTACAAGGTGGCGTTCCATTCGCCGCTGGTGTTCGGCGCCCCACATGATGCGCTGGTGTTCGAGCGGGCCGACATGGAGGCGCCGCTGCCGACCGCCAATGAGGCCATGGCGGTGCTGCACGACCGGTTTGCCGGCGAGTACCTGGCGCGCTTCTCCGAAAGCCGGGTCAGCCACCGCGTGCGCCAGGTATTGTGCCGCATCCTGCCGCAGGGTGAGCCCAAGCGCGAAACCCTGGCCCAGGCCCTGCACCTGTCGCAGCGCACCTTGCAACGGCGGCTGCAGGAAGAAGGCACCAGCTTCCAGACCTTGCTTGACGACACCCGCCGCGAACTGGCCGAACAATACCTGGCCCAGCCGGGCATGACCCTGCTGGAAACCGCCTACCTGCTGGGCTTTGCCGACCCCAGCAACTTCTATCGGGCATTCCGTCGCTGGTTCGATGCCACGCCCAGCGAGTACCGCGCCCGCTTGGGCGCGGAAGGCGAAGTGCTCAGTGACGCCAGAACGCCGGCATGCACAACACCAGCACCGTGATGATTTCCAGGCGACCCAGCAGCATGCCGGCCGCCAGAATCCATTTGGCCCCGTCAGGCAGCGTGGCGTAGTTGCCCGACGGGCCGATCACTTCACCCAGGCCTGGGCCTACACCCGAAACCGTGCCGGCGGCACCGGTCAGCGCAGTCATCCAGTCCACGCCCAGCAGCGACAGCAGCAGCGCCAAGACACAAATGGTGATGGCGAAGAAGAACGAGAACGTCAGGATCGAGCGCACGATGTCTTCATCGAGGCGATGACCGTTGTATTTTTGCTTGATCACCGCGCGCGGGTGGATCAGTTGGTTGAGGCTGGCCTTCAGCAGGATGTAGGCCACCTGGAAGCGGAAAATCTTGATACCGCCGGCGGTCGAGCCAGAGCAGCCGCCAACGAAGCCCAGGTAGAAGAACAGCATCAGCGAGAAGTTGCCCCACAGGCTGTAGTCCCCCAGGGCGAAACCGGTGGTGGTGACCACTGAGGTCACATTCAGCGCCACATGGCGCAGGGCGTCGAGCCAGTGCAGGTTGGTGCTGTACCAGTACCAGGTGCCCAATACCAGCCAGGTGACCACCAGCATGCCCAGCAAGCCTTGTACCTGCTGGTCACGAATCAGCGCCTTGCGGTTGCCGCGCAGGGTCGCTACGTAAAGGGTGAATGGCAGGCTGCCCATGATCATCACCACCACCGCCACCCAGTGCACGGCCGGGATATCCCATTTCGCCAATGACTGGTCGGAAGTGGAGAAACCGCCGGTAGAGATTGCCGACATGGCGTGGTTGATCGCATCGAACGGGCTCATGCCCGCCCACCAGAATGCCAGCGCGCCAAGTATGGAGAAACCGACGTAAACGCCCACGATGGACTTGGCGACCATGTGCGAGCGCGGCATGACCTTTTCCGAGCGGTCGGACGATTCGGTCTGGAACAGGCGCATGCCACCGATGCGCAGCAGCGGAAGGATCGCCACCGCCATGGCGATGAAGCCGATACCGCCGAGCCAGTGCAGCATCGAGCGCCACATGAGGATACCCGGCGACATGTTATCGAGCCCGCTGAGCACGGTGGCGCCGGTGGCGGTGATGCCCGACATGCTTTCGAAGAAGGCGTCGGTGTAGCTGATGTGCTGGGTCAGCAGGAACGGTAGCGCGGCGAACACGCACACCACCAGCCAACTGCTGACGGTCAGCAGGTACATGTCGCGCGGGCGCAGGTGTACATGCTCCGGGCGCCCCTGCACCACCAGGGCCAGGCCGGCGATGAAGGTGATCAGGCTCGACCAGAGGAACGACGGCATGTCGCTGGTGCGCTCGAAGATCACCAGGGTCGCCATGGGCACGGCCATGCTCACGGCCAGGGTAATCAGGAAGATGCCGATGATGAAACCAATGATCCTTAAGGTCGGCAACGCCATGTGATCTGCTCAGACTCGAAACGGAAGGGCGCCATTCTACCTATGGGTCTGGTGATGTAAACGCTAGAATGGCCGCACATTCATCTGCCAGGAGGGTAGCCGATGGAGGCTCTCGACGCATTGCTCAACCGTGTTTCCGTGCCACGCCTGACCGAACCGGCGCCCAATGCCGCCCAGCGCGAGGCGCTGTTCCAGGCTGCCCTGCGCGCCCCGGACCACGGCCAGCTGCGGCCGTGGCGTTTTCTTACCATCGAAGGCCAGGGCCGCGAGAAGCTGGGGGAGCTGTTCGCCGAAGCCATGCAGCACAAGGGCGAGGCCAGCCAGGCTGCACTGGACAAGGCTCGTGCGATGCCGCTGCGGGCGCCGTTGCTGATCGTGGTGGTAGCCAGGTTGCAGGACCACTTCAAGGTGCCCAAGTCCGAGCAGCGCCTGGCTGCGGGCTGTGCGGCGCACGCTATTCTGATTGCCGCGCACGCGCAGGGGATCGGCGCGGTATGGCGTACCGGTGACATGGCCTTCGACGCCCATGTGCACAAGGGATTGGGGTTGGCCGAGAACGAGGAACTGATCGGCTACCTGTACGTCGGCACGCCGCTGACCGAGCCGCGGACGGCTCCGGTGCTGCAAACGGCCGAATTTGTCAGTGGCTGGGGTGGGTAACCTGGCCTTGGGCTGATTTATGGATCAAGGCACCTGGCCTATTCGCGGGTAAACCCGCTCCTACAGCGGCATTTACATCCCCTGTAGGAGTGGGTCTACCCGCGAAAAGGCCAGGCGCTTTTACAGCACATCAACTGCCTGCCGCTCCAGCAAGGGGCAACTCCAGCCTGGCCACAAACCCACCGTGTGGATGATTCTCCAGCACCAGGCTACCGCCATGGCGCTCCGCTGCCTTGCGCGCAATCGCCAGCCCCAGGCCATGCCCCGGTGCTTCCTGTCCCGGCGCGCGGAAGAACGGCTCACCCAGTTGCGCCACGTGCTCCGCTGCCGCCCCCGGCCCATGGTCACGCACGCTGATCACGATGCGGTCCTGCTCGCGTGCGGCGCTGACCTCGACCGCCTGGCCCACCGGGTTGAAGCGCAGGGCATTGCGCAGCAGGTTGTCCACGGCACGCTCTATCAGCGTTGGCCAGCCCTGCAAGCTCAATCCCGGCTGCGCCTCCAGGCGCACGTCCTGCTCCGGCGCACTTAGCAGGGCGTCCTTGCATACGCTGCCGAGCAAGGCATTGATGTCGACGGGTTCGGCATGAGCCTGTTCGGCATCCACTCGGGCCAGGGCGAGGATCTCGCTGATCAGGTCTTCCAGGCGGTCACACTCGCGGGTCAGGCGTGGCCACAGCGCTTGCCGCTGCTCAGGCTCGGCGCGTTCGGCCAGGGCCAGGGCGATACGCAGCCTGGCCAGCGGCGAGCGCAGTTCGTGGGACACATCGCGTAGCAGCTGGCGCTGGCTGCCAATGGTGCTTTGCAGGCGTGCGCCCATCTTGTTGAAGTCCTTGGCCAGCACACCAAACTCGTCGCGCCTCGCTGCCAACCGTGCCAGGCTGTTCTGCTGATAGGTGGTCTGGCCCAGGTCGTGTACGGCGCTGCGCAGGCGGCTTAACGGGCGGGTGATGGACAGTGTCACCAGCAGGCTGAACAGGGTCAGCACGACCAAGGCAATGCCCAGGGCGCTGAGTGGCCACAGCAGGCTTTCACGGTGCCAGGCATCCAGCGCCGGGTGGGGGATGCGGTAGATCAGCAAGTAGGTTTCGCCGGTGTCGGGGCTGGTGTATTCCTCGGTCAGCCGGCGCCATGGCAAGCGCCGCTGGTCATTGTGCTGGCGCGCTTCGAAGGCTGCCGCACGGCGTGGGAAGGTACCGGGCACCACGGCCTCGCCGCTATCGTCGAGCACCTGCACGTCGATCTTGTAGCGGTCCTTGCGTCGTTCCAGAAAGTGCTGGGCCGCCTCCAGGCCTTCCTGCTCATAGTGCTTGGCCCACTTGCTGGCCAGGGTATTCAGGCCCGGGTGGCGGCTGAGGATCCAGGCGTCCTGGTTGAGCATGTGCCCCAGCAGGATCGACAGGCCTGCGACCAGGGTGATGGCCAGCCAGAAACTGGCCAGGATGCGCCAGAACAGTGAACGCAAGTGCACCTCCTAAACGAGAAAAGCCCGGCCCGCAGTGATGCGGGCCGGGCACGGGGCGGACAGCTTACTGGGCCTTGGCGCCTTTTTCAGCTTTCCAGGCCTGGAACTCCTGCCACTCGGCTTTCTTGGCAGCGCGTTCTTTTTGCAGTTCATCGAACTTCTTCTGCTGGTCAGGCGTGAGCAACTTGCGCACTGCGCTGTCGGTCTTGTCGCGGTTGGCTTGCAGTTCATCCTTCATGGCTTTCTGGTCGGCGGCTGGCAGCTTGGACAGGTAGCGCTCGGTAATGTCGCGGCGCTGCTGCATTTGCTCGCCCATCAGCTTGCCGATCTGTTGGCGCTGATCGCGGCTCAGGTCCAGTTGGTGGAAAGGCGCATCACCGCGGTGATGCGGGCCGTCGTGGCGCGGGCCGCCGTCGGGCATGGCCATGGCGACGGTCGGCAGAGCGGCAGCGAACATCAGGGCGATAAGGGTCTTGCGCATGGTGTCTCTCCTTTCATAGGCCGGTGATTACCGGATGAGCACAGTCTAGGGAGATCACCGTCAAGCGCAGTCAGGGGAGGGTAAAGGCAACGTAAAGATGATGGGGCCGGGCAGGCACGGCCCTGTGCTGCCAATGGAGCGTGCAGCGGCCCCGGTATTTTTACAGGCAGTAGTAATAGCCACGGCTACGCAACGCCACAATGCGTGGCCGGCCATCGGCGTGTGGGCCAATCTTCTTGCGCAGATTGCTGACATGCATGTCCAGACTGCGGTCGTACAGGGTCAGCTTGCGACCCAAGGCGATCTGCGCCAGTTCCTGTTTGTCCAGCGGCTCGCCGGGCTGGCGCAGCAGCGCTTCAAGGATACGGCTTTCGGACAGGGTCAGGGTCATTTCGCGGCCATCGATGCTTGCCACACCCCGCGCAGGGCTGTAGACCAGGTCACCCAGCTCCATCTGGCTGGTCGTGGCGGTGGGGTGGCTGCGGCGCAGTACCGCGCGCAGGCGGGCAGTGAGCTCACGCGGGTCGCAGGGTTTGGCCAGGTAGTCGTCGGCGCCCAGCTCCAGGCCCAGAATGCGGTCCAGTGGCTCGCCGCGGGCTGACAGCATCAGCACCGGTAGCTCGGCATGCTCGCTGCGCAGCTGCTTGAGAAGCTCCAGGCCACTGCCGTCGGGCAACATTACATCCAGCACCACGGCAGCAGGGGCATGCTCGGCCAGGGCCAGGCGTGCGCTCTGCCCATCGTGGCAAGCACGCACGGAAAACCCTTCCTGGGTCAGCCAGCTGCCGAGCAGCTCGCACAGTTCCTGGTCATCATCAATCAGTAACAGCTCGCTCATGACTCACTCAATTCAACCATTGGCGGCGGTTATTCGGCCCGCCAGTGGCAAAGATACCGCAGACGGATGGCCCGAGTATAACTGGTACCGCGTGGGCCCCTTCGCGGGTAAACCCGCCCCTACAGCAGGCAGTGTTCAGCCCCCGACGTGTAGGAGCGGGTTTACCCACGAATACGGTGGTGGCGGCAACGGTGAACGGCGGGTGGAGATTGGCCAGCAGGCCCGGCCTCTTCGCGGGTGAACCCGCTCCTACGGGCGATCGCACAAGGCCGTGCCGTCTCGGGTCAAGGCAGTACTTGCTTGAACGGCTTGACCACCACCTTGTCGTACACACCCGCGGCAATGTAAGGGTCGGCGTCGGCCCAGGCCTGCGCTGCCGCCAGGGAATCGAATTCGGCAACGATCAGGCTACCGCTGAAACCCGCTTCGCCCGGGTCGTTGCTGTCGATGGCCGGGTGCGGGCCGGCCAACACCACGCGGCCTTCGGCCTTGAGCTGCTGCAGGCGTTCGATGTGCGCCGGGCGGGCAGCCAGGCGCTTTTCCAGGGAGTTTGCGACGTCGCTGGCGATAATGGCGTAGAGCATGTCAATCCTTGGGTTTGGAGGTAGAAGGGTCATCGTGCAGGTGGCGCGACAGGTACACGCCTTGCGCCACCAGGAAGATCACGGTCATGCCCAGGCTGCCGAACACCTTGAAGTCCACCCAGAAGTCCTGGAAGGTGAAGGCGACGAACAGGTTGGCCGCGCCGCAGAACAGGAAGAACGCGATCCAGGCCAGGTTCAGGCGCCCCCAGATGGCATCGGGCAGGGTCAGGGCGTGGCCCATGATGCGCTTGATCAGTACCCGATCACCGATGAAGTGGCTGCCGGCAAAACCCAAAGCGAACAGCCAGTTCACGACGGGAGCTTTCCACTTGAGAAAGGTTTCGCTGTGAAAGGTCAGGGTCAGGCCACCGAATACCAGGCAGGCGATCAGCGTCAGCCACTGGCCCTTTTCCAGCTTGCGCTGGCGCAGGAAAAGAGCGCCATACACGACCAGCGAGCTGATGATCAGCGTGGCTGTGGCGCTGTAGATGCCGCCAAGTTCGAAGTGATGACCGGCGACTTCCATGGGGCGCGGGTCGAGCTTGTAGACGATGAAGAACAGTAGCAGCGGGATGAAATCGATGAATTGTTTCACAATGGCAGCCAGAATCGGGATGTGACGGCATAATAACAAACATCGATTCCAGCGAAAGCGCTCCTCTATGAATGTTGATCTGCACTGTCACAGCACGGCCTCCGACGGCGCCCTGTCGCCTTCGGTACTGGTTGCCCGGGCTCATGAGCACGGGGTGCAAGCGCTGGCACTGACCGACCATGACACCCTCGAAGGCCTGCCCGAGGCGCGCCAGGCCTGCGCTGACCTGGGAATGCGCTGGGTCAGCGGTGTGGAGCTGTCCTGCACGTGGGGCGGCGCGACCATCCATGTGCTGGGCTATGACTTCCCGCTCGACGCTCCGCCCTTGCTGGCGGCGATTCAAGCATTGCACCGCGGCCGCTGGCTGCGCGCCGAAGAAATCGACAAACGGCTGGCGGGCAAGGGCATGCCCGGCACGCTTGAGGGCGCGCGCGCCGTGCAGCAAGAGCTGGGTGATAGCGGAAATGCCCCGGCGCGCCCGCATTTTGCCGAATACCTGGTGCGTGCCGGGCACGTCAAGGACCGTGGTGAAGCGTTTCGCAAGTGGCTGGGCGCCGGCAAGCTGGGCGACGTCAAGCAGCACTGGCCGACGCTCGACGAAACCGTTGCCACGCTGAGGCAGTCCAACGCTTGGGTGAGCCTGGCGCATCCCATGCACTACGACCTGACCCGCAGCAAGCGCAGGCGGCTGATTGCCGACTATATTCAGGCAGGAGGGCAGGCGCTTGAAGTGGTCAACGGGATGATGCCTGCCGAGCAAGTGGGCACCATGTCCATTCTTGCCCGTGAGTTCGGCCTGCTGGCAAGCGCTGGCAGTGATTTCCACGGCCCCGGCACCTGGGGCGAGATCGGTGCCTATCGGCTTTTGCCCGAGGATCTGCCACCTTTGTGGCGTCGATTCAGCCATGCACAGCCTTTGGCGCTATGAACAGGACGATTACGTGAGCCAATTTTTCCAGATTCATCCGGAGAACCCACAGGCGCGCCTGATAAAACAGGCCGTCGAGATCATCCGCAAGGGTGGCGTTGTGGTGTACCCGACCGACTCGGCCTATGCGCTGGGTTGCCAGATCGGCGACAAGGGCGCGATCGAGCGTGTGCGGACCTTGCGCAAGTTGGACAAGCAACACAATTTCACCCTGTTGTGCTGCGATCTGTCGCAGATGGGGCTGTTTGCCAAGATCGGCACCTCGACCTTCCGCCTGCTGAAGGCGCATGTTCCCGGGCCCTACACCTTCATCCTCAACGCCACGCGTGAAGTGCCGCGGCTGCTGATGCACGAGAAGCGCCGCACCATCGGCCTGCGCGTGCCGTCCAACCCGATTGTGCTGGCGCTGCTTGCAGAGCTGGGCGAGCCATTGATGAGCGTCAGCCTGATCCTGCCGCCCGAAGAAGAGCCGATGACCGATCCTTATGAGATTCGTCAGCGCCTCGAGCATCACGTCGACCTGATCATCGACGGTGGCTACGGCGATCTCAAGGCGTCTACCATCATTGACCTGACGGGCGACGAGCCTGCGCTGATCCGCGATGGCTGCGGCGACCCCACGCCGTTCCTGGTCGACGCGTGAGCCAGCTGGAAACACCCGAAGCGTCCGCCGAGCAGGTCGAGGCGCCGCAGCAATTGCAGTTGGCCCTGGTCTATGGCGAAGCCCTGACCGAACTGCCGCTGGACCTGTACATCCCGCCGGATGCGCTGGAAGTCATCCTCGAAGCCTTCGAAGGGCCGCTGGACCTGTTGCTGTACCTGATCCGCAAACAGAACATCGACATTCTCGACATCCCTGTGGCCGAGATCACCCGGCAGTACATGGGCTATGTGGAGCTGATGAAAAGCGTGCGCCTTGAGCTGGCCGCCGAATACCTGGTGATGGCTGCCATGCTTGCCGAGATCAAGTCACGCATGTTGCTGCCGCGTTCTGCCGAGGTCGAGGAGGAGGAGGGTGACCCACGCGCCGAGCTGATCCGCCGCCTGCAGGAGTACGAGCGCTTCAAGGCCGCCGCCGAGGGCATCGACGAATTGCCACGGGTCGGACGCGAGGTGGTGGTGCCGCGCCTTGAGGCGCCGCAGGCCAAGGTACGCAAGCTGTTGCCCCAGGTCAGCCTGGAAGAGCTGTTGATGTCCATGGCCGAGGTGATGCGCCGTAACGACCTGTTCGAAAGCCATCAGATCACCCGTGAGACCTTGTCCACCCGCGAGCGCATGAGCCAGGTCCTGGAGCGTCTGAAGGGCGGTGCCTTTGTGCCGTTCATCGCGCTGTTTGCTGCCGAGGAGGGCAAGCTCGGTGTGGTGGTGACCTTCATGGCCATTCTCGAACTGGTGAAGGAATCGCTGATCGAACTTGTGCAGAATGAACCTTTCGCCGCCATTCATGTGCGGCTTCGCCCGGCGCCAGTTGAAGAACCCGATGAACCTGAATGAACCCCGCGACCTGGCGTCGCTGATCGAAGCCTTCTTGCTCGCTTCGGGCAAGCCGCAATCCCTTGAGCGCCTGTACGAGCTGTTCGAGGAAGCCGAGCGCCCCGAGCCCAAGGTGTTCAGGCAGGCGCTGGAGGTGCTGGGCAAGTCGTGCAGTGGGCGTGCCTTCGAGCTCAAGGAGGTGGCCAGCGGCTATCGCCTGCAGATTCGCGAGGATTATGCCCCTTGGGTCGGGCGCCTGTGGGAAGAGCGCCCGCAGCGCTATTCGCGAGCGCTGCTTGAGACACTGGCCCTGATTGCCTACCGCCAGCCGATCACCCGTGGCGAAATCGAGGACGTGCGGGGCGTTGCGGTGAACAGCAATATCATCAAGACCATGATGGAGCGCGATTGGATTCGCGTGGTCGGCTACCGCGAAGTGCCCGGGCGGCCGGCGATGTTCGCCACCACCAAGGCGTTTCTCGACCATTTCAACCTCAAGAGTCTCGAGGACCTGCCGGCCTTGGTCGAGCTGCGCGAAATGGAACCGCAGCCGCTGCTAGACCCGGATGATGCGCCGGTGCCTGCGCACTTGCAGGCGTTGGCAGATGCCAGCCTTGGCGAAGAGGAAGAGCTTGCCGAGCCGAAGGAGGAGACCAGCTTCCGTAGCCTGCTGGTGGAGCTGGATGCCATGGAAGAAGGTTTGAAAACCGATTTTGATGATCTGCGGGGAGCAGAGCCTGAGCCTTCGGTGGAGGAAGAGAACAAGGCACAACCCTGATTGATCTGCTGCCTGTGCTGGCCTCTTCGCGGGCCAGCACAAAGCCCACTGGGCAGAAAATCATACCCAGCCCCACAAAACCCTCTACCCTCCAGTGCGTTCCACTGATGAACCGCGTATGATGCGCGGCCTTTTGGCGCGTTCGTCGCCAGAAACCTGTTTTCATTCCTACACCGGGAGGTGCCCAGATGAGTGAGCAAGACCTGAAAGAAACCGAAATCACCCCGCCGTCCGGCGAAAAGCTGCAGAAAGTGCTGGCGCGCATTGGCGTGGGCTCGCGGCGTGATGTCGAGGCCTGGATCAGCCAGGGGCGCATCAAGGTCAACGGCGTCGAGGCCACCCTTGGCCAGCGCGTAGACTTGCACGACGCCATTACCGTGGACGGCAAGCTGATCAAGCGCGAGGAGGCCGCCGAGGCCACCCGCCGAGTGATCATGTACAACAAGCCCGACGGCGAAATCTGCACCCGTGACGACCCGGAAGGGCGTCCGACCGTGTTCGACCGTTTGCCACGGCCAAAAGAAGGCCGCTGGATCAACATCGGCCGCCTCGACATCAACACCACGGGCTTGCTGCTGTTCACCACCGACGGTGAGCTGGCCAACCGCCTGATGCACCCGTCCTACGAGATGGACCGTGAGTACGCGGTACGTGTGCGTGGTGAAGTCGACGACGAGATGATCGAGCGCCTGAAAGCCGGTGTAATGCTGGAAGACGGCCCGGCCAAGTTCACCGATATCCAGAAGGCACCGGGAGGCGAAGGCTTCAACCACTGGTACCACTGCGTGGTGATGGAAGGTCGTAACCGTGAGGTGCGTCGCCTGTGGGAATCCCAGGGCATGGTGGTCAGCCGCCTGAAGCGTGTGCGTTTCGGCCCGGTGTTCCTCAATTCCGACCTGCCGATGGGCCGCTGGCGCGAAATGACCCAGGGCGAAATCGACATCCTCGCCGCCGAAGTGGGCCTGCAGCCGGTAGCGCTGCCCGCCATGAAGCTCAAGGCCAAGGACAAGATGGAGCGCCTGCAGCGCAAGTCGAGCCGCCCGCTGGGCCGTGGCGAGCGTGTGCGCAACCTGCGCCCTGCCCAGGAAGGTGCCGCTACTGGCGAACGCCCGGCGCGTCAGCCGCGTGAAGAAGCCCCGCGTAAACCCAACCGTGGCAGCACGGTGGCTGAGCGCCCGAGCGAGATGCGCAAGCGTCCAGGCAAGCCTGATGGTGACAAGCCGGCAGGCCGTGGTCGCGGCAAGCCGCGTGGCTGATAAGCCAGTGTGGTCATAAGGAACCAGCCTTCGGGCTGGTTTTTTTATGCCTGCGGGAAATGTGGGCCAAGCGGCCCAAGATACTGAACAAAAAGAATTTTTCGGACGACTGGCAAGTTCTTGAACCGCTCTGTAAAGAAAGTTATACGAATGTGGCCCTTTTCAGTCCGCATTTCAGATCAAGCCCCATCGTGTAAACAAACCTTGCCGGCGCCCCTGTGCCAAAGTCGCCGCCATGGCGCCACCCACCCTTGCCCAAACCCCCGTCCCCACGGTGTTATAGCCGCCATTGCCGTGTGCAGGAGCCCGTCCACAGAGCCGGGCTGACAAAACAACAAATGGAGGCGCCATGTACGCCGATCACTCCGCCTTTCAAGGCCTACACCACAGGAACGCTGCGTTTTTTCCCGGGGAAACAATGCAACGCGTTGACGCCTGCGCGTTTGCAGGGGTATACAGTGCGCCGCGTTTTACCTGTGACCCTCTTGCGTACCGCGCACTCTTGATCACGCCTGGTTGACCCGCTCCGGCGGCACCTGAGGTCAAGAAACCCAAGGTAACCACCTTGCCCATTCCGCTGCGCCACGAGCGCGGTGGGTCCGATTCCGTCACAGATAAAAACAATGCAGGTGACTTCGTTCATGAGTGGACAAAACATGCATTCAGGCGAGCTAAAGCGGGGCCTGAAGAACCGCCATATCCAGTTGATCGCCCTCGGCGGCGCGATTGGTACCGGCCTGTTCCTCGGCTCGGCAGGCGTGATGAAATCCGCCGGCCCGTCGATGATCCTTGGCTACGCCATCTGCGGCTTCATCGCCTTCATGATCATGCGCCAGCTGGGTGAAATGATCGTCGAAGAGCCGGTGGCCGGCTCGTTCAGCCATTTCGCCCACACCTACTGGGGTGGTTTCGCCGGCTTCCTGTCGGGCTGGAACTGCTGGGTGTTGTATATCCTGGTGGGTATGTCGGAGCTTTCGGCGGTCGGCAAGTACGTCCACTACTGGTGGCCGGAGATCCCCACCTGGGTCACGGCGGCAGCATTCTTCGTGCTGATCAACGCCATCAACCTGATGAACGTGAAGCTCTTCGGTGAAGCCGAATTCTGGTTCGCCATCATCAAGGTGGTCGCCATCGTCAGCATGATCGGCCTGGGTGCCTACCTGCTGACCAGCGGCAGCGGCGGCCCTGAAGCCACCGTAGCCAACCTGTGGTCACACGGCGGTTTCTTCCCCAACGGCGTCAGCGGGCTGGTAATGGCCTTGGCGTTCATCATGTTTTCCTTTGGTGGCCTGGAAATGCTCGGTTTCACCGCTGCCGAGGCCGACAAGCCAAAGACCGTGATCCCCAAAGCGATCAACCAGGTCATCTACCGCATCCTGATCTTCTATGTCGGTGCCCTGGTGGTGCTGCTGTCGCTGACCCCGTGGGACAACCTGGTCGCCAGCATCGACGCCTCGGGTGGCAGCTACGGCAGCAGCCCGTTCGTGCAAGTGTTCTCGCTGCTGGGCAGTGACGTGGCTGCCAACCTGCTGAACTTCGTGGTGCTGACTGCGGCGCTGTCGGTGTACAACAGCGGCACCTACTGCAACGCCCGCATGCTGCTGGGTATGGCCGAGCAGGGGGATGCCCCGGCGTCGCTGGCCAAGGTCGACAAGCGCGGCGTGCCAGTGCGTTCGATCCTGGTGTCGGCTGCCGTGACCTTGGTCGCCGTGCTGCTGAACTACCTGATGCCACAAAACGCGCTGGAGTTGCTGATGTCGCTGGTCGTGGCCACCCTGGTGATCAACTGGGCGATGATCAGCTACTCGCACCTGAAGTTCCGTCAGCACCTCGACCGTACCGGCCAGAAGCCACTGTTCAAGGCTCTGTGGTACCCCTACGGCAACTATGTGGTGCTGGCTTTCGTGGTGCTGATCCTGGGCATCATGCTGATGATCCCGGGCATCCAGGTGTCGGTGTATGCGATCCCGGTGTGGCTGCTTGCAATGTTCGTGGTGTACGTGGTCAAGTCGCGGCGCCAGGTGAATGCGAGTGGTGCTGTTGAGACTCTGGCCAAGTAAGGCGCCATAAGCGGTATGCGGAAGCCCGGAGTCAGGTGACTGGCTTCGGGTTTTTTGTTGTCTGTGCGGTCCTGTTCGCGGGTGAACCCGCTCCTACAACGACCTGGTATGCCTGAGGCTTGCGTAACCCTTGTAGGAGCGGGTTTACCCGCGAATACGGTTGCGGCGGCTACGGTGAAAGGATGGTGGAGATTGGCCAGCAGGCCCGGCCTTTTCGCGGGTAAATCCGCTCCTACAGGTACGGCGTTGCCCTCAGGTCAGGTGATCCCGCCAAAAAATCAGATCTGCTCCAGCAACCAGCCTCTGAATGCCCGCAACGAGGGCAGCGCCTCATTCCTCGGCGGATAGATCAAGTAATAACTGCGCTGGCTGGCAAACGCCACGCCCGGGCTGTACAGCTCGCCCTTGGCCAGTTCCTCCTCCACCAATATGCGCGGCACCAGCCCGATCCCGATTCCGGCACGTACCGCCTGGATCAGGTGCGAAGTCAGCTCGAAGCTCGGCCCCAGCCGCATCGCCCGATGCGGCTGGCCATGATGGGAAAACCACTCACCCCAGGCATGCGGGTTGTTGGCCACGTTCAGCAGCACCTCTTCGCTGATCCTGGCCGGGCTCCAGTCTTGGCTACCCACACCGGCCTCCGGCGGCAAGATCACCACCAGCTCCTCGGCATGCAGGCGATGGCAGACAAGCCCCGGCAAGTCGTGGCTGGCCACGCCGATGGCGGCATCGATTTCGCTGGTGTCGAAGTTGATAGCTTCAATGCGCGAATGAATGTGTACCAGCATCCCTGGGTGAGCGCTGTAGAACGCATGCAGCCTCGGCAGCAGCCATTTCGAGCCGAAGGTGGGCAGGGTGGCCAGGCGCAAGGTGCCCACCCCCGACTGGTAGGCCAGTGCCTGCAATGTGGCGCTACGGATGCGCCCCAGTGCCTCGCTGAGCTCGCGCTGGTACAGGCGGCCGACATC
Source organism: Pseudomonas sp. JR33AA (assembly GCF_021378985.1). NCBI lineage: Bacteria > Pseudomonadati > Pseudomonadota > Gammaproteobacteria > Pseudomonadales > Pseudomonadaceae > Pseudomonas > Pseudomonas sp. JR33AA. The sequence continues at coordinate 83,386 of NZ_JAJSAW010000007.1, read as the reverse complement.
GGTCAGCTGCACCTGGCGCCCCTCGCGGCGGAACAGGGTCAGGCCCAACTGCTGCTCCAAGGCTTGCACCTGGCGGCTGACCGCGCTCTGGGTCAGCGACAGCTCGGCGGCGGCGCGGGTGTAGCTTTCATGCCGGGCGGCGGCTTCGAACGCCAGCAGCAGTGACATGGATGGGGTCAGATGGCGGTAATTCATTCATAAAAGTCATTGATAGCGGCAGGATTATCCGTTTGCCCCTGACGCGAAACTACAGGAACATTGGCCTATACGTCATCCCTGCATGCCTGAACACATGCTGGGGCGACAGGTATCCCGTGATTTAGCCCATATCAAGAGGCCATCCTTCGATGATCGCCCAGCTGTCCACCGTTGCACCGAGCGCCAATTACCCCGAATTCCTCGAAGCCCTGCGCAGCAGCGGCTTCCGCGGCCAGATCAGTGCCGACTACGCCACCCGCACGGTACTGGCCACCGACAACTCGATCTACCAGCGCTTGCCGCAGGCGGCGGTGTTTCCGCTGGATGCCGACGATGTGACGCGGGTCGCCACGCTGATGGGCGAGCCGCGCTTCCAGCAGGTCAAGCTGACCCCCCGCGGGGGTGGCACCGGCACCAACGGCCAGTCGCTGACTGACGGTATCGTCGTCGACCTGTCGCGGCACATGAACCAGATTCTCGAAATCAACGTGCAAGAGCGGTGGGTGCGGGTACAGGCCGGTACGGTCAAGGACCAGCTCAATGCTGCGCTCAAGCCGCACGGGCTGTTCTTCGCCCCTGAGCTGTCCACCTCCAACCGCGCCACGGTCGGTGGCATGATCAACACGGATGCCAGTGGCCAGGGCAGTTGCACCTACGGCAAAACCCGCGACCACGTGCTGGAGCTGCACAGCGTGCTGCTCGGTGGCGAACGCCTGCACAGCCTGCCCATCGACGATGCTGCGCTGGAGCAGGCCTGCGCCGCGCCGGGCCGGGTCGGCGAGGTGTACCGCATGGCCCGGGAAATTCAGGAAACCCAGGCCGAACTGATTGAAACCACCTTCCCCAAGCTCAACCGTTGCCTGACCGGCTACGACCTGGCGCACCTGCGCGACGAGCAGGGCCGCTTCAACCTCAACAGCGTGTTGTGCGGCGCCGAGGGCTCGCTGGGCTACGTGGTCGAAGCCAAGCTCAACGTGCTGCCGATTCCCAAGTATGCGGTGCTGGTCAATGTACGCTACACCAGCTTCATGGATGCGCTGCGGGATGCCAATGCGCTGATGGCGCACAAGCCGCTGTCGATCGAGACGGTCGACTCCAAGGTGCTGATGCTGGCGATGAAAGACATCGTCTGGCACAGCGTTGCCGAGTACTTCCCGGCGGACCCCGAGCGCCCGACGCTGGGCATCAACCTGGTGGAGTTCTGCGGCGACGAGCCGGCCGAGGTCAACGCCAAGGTGCAGGCGTTCATCCAGCACCTGCAAAGCGACACCAGCGTGGAGCGCCTGGGCCACACCTTGGCCGAAGGCGCTGAGGCAGTCACCCGCGTCTATACCATGCGCAAGCGTTCGGTGGGCCTGCTGGGCAACGTCGAGGGCGAAGTGCGCCCGCAGCCGTTCGTGGAAGACACCGCGGTACCGCCAGAGCAGTTGGCCGACTACATCGCCGACTTCCGCGCACTGCTCGATGGCTACGGCCTGGCCTACGGCATGTTTGGCCACGTCGATGCCGGCGTGCTGCACGTGCGCCCGGCACTGGACATGAAGGACCCGGCGCAGGCCGCGCTGGTCAAGCCGATTTCCGACGCTGTTGCCGCGCTGACCAAGCGTTATGGCGGCCTGCTGTGGGGTGAGCACGGCAAGGGCCTGCGCTCGGAATATGTGCCCGAGTACTTCGGCGAGCTGTACCCGGCATTGCAGCGTCTGAAGGGCGCCTTTGACCCGCACAACCAGCTCAACCCGGGCAAGATCTGCACACCGCTGGGCAGCGCCGAGGGCCTTACCCCGGTCGATGGCGTGACCCTGCGCGGCGACCTTGACCGTACCATTGACGAGCGCGTATGGCAGGACTTCCCCAGCGCCGTGCACTGCAACGGCAATGGCGCCTGTTACAACTATGACCCCAACGATGCCATGTGCCCGTCGTGGAAGGCTACCCGCGAACGCCAGCATTCGCCCAAGGGTCGTGCCTCGCTGATGCGCGAGTGGCTGCGCCTGCAGGGCGAGGCGAACATCGATGTGCTGGCTGCGGCGCGCAACAAGGTGTCGTGGCTCAAGGGCCTGCCGACGCGTCTACGCAACAACCGCGCGCGCAACCAGGGCCAGGAAGACTTCTCCCATGAAGTGTACGACGCCATGGCCGGCTGCCTGGCGTGCAAGTCGTGCGCCGGGCAGTGCCCGATCAAGGTCAATGTGCCGGACTTCCGCTCGCGCTTCCTTGAGCTGTACCACGGTCGCTACCAGCGCCCGCTGCGTGACTACCTGATCGGCTCGCTCGAGTTCACCATCCCCTACCTGGCGCACGCACCGGGGCTGTACAACGCGGTGATGGGCTCGAAGTGGGTGAGCCAACTGCTGGCCGACAAGGTGGGCATGGTCGACAGCCCGCTGATCAGCCGCTTCAACTTCCAGGCTACGCTGTCTCGTTGCCGCGTTGGCATGGCCACGGTGCCGGCCTTGCGCGAACTGACCCCGGCCCAGCGCGAGCGCAGTATCGTGCTGGTGCAGGACGCCTTCACCCGCTACTTTGAAACACCGCTGCTGTCTGCCTTCATTGACCTTGCCCACCGCCTGGGGCACCGGGTATTCCTGGCGCCGTACAGCGCCAACGGCAAGCCGTTGCATGTACAGGGCTTCCTTGGCGCGTTTGCCAAGGCGGCGATCCGCAATGCCACACAGCTCAAGGCCCTGGCCGACTGCGGTGTGCCGCTGGTGGGGCTGGACCCGGCGATGACGCTGGTGTACCGCCAGGAGTATCAGAAAGTGCCAGGCCTGGAGGGTTGCCCGAAGGTGCTGCTGCCGCAGGAATGGCTGATGGATGTGCTGCCCGAGCAGGCGCCTACCGCGCCGGGCAGCTTCCGCCTGATGGCGCACTGCACCGAGAAGACCAACGTGCCGGCCAGCACCCGGCAGTGGGAGCAGGTGTTCGCCCGTCTGGGGCTGAAGCTGGTGACCGAGGCCACGGGTTGCTGCGGTATGTCCGGTACCTATGGGCATGAGGCGCGCAACCAGGAAACCTCGCGGGCCATATTCGAGCAGAGCTGGGCGACCAAGCTGGACAAGGAAGGGGAGCCGCTGGCGACTGGCTACTCGTGCCGTAGCCAGGTTAAACGCATGACCGAGCGCAAGATGCGTCACCCGCTTGAGGTGGTGTTGCAGTACGCTCAGCGTTGAGGTTCAGGGCCTTTGGGGGGCTGCTTTGCAGCCCTTCGCGGGTAAACCCGCTCCTACGGGGGGCTAGCCAGGCTGGCGCGCCTGGCGATACAAGTAGAGGCTCAGCCCCAGCCCGCACGCTGCCGCAGCCGCCGCGAACAGAAATATCGAAGTAAAGCCGAACCCCGCCGCCACTGCACCGACCAATGGCCCGGTCACCCCCAGTGACAAGTCGATGAACAGCGAATACGCCCCCACCGCCGCCCCGCGGTTGGCCGCTGACACTTGGTTCACCGCCTCCACGCCTAATGCCGGAAACACCAGCGAGAAACCAAACCCGCTCAATGCTGCACCCGCCAAGGCCAGTTCGGCGTTGGGGGCCAGCCACAGCATCAACAACCCGAGCGTTTCCACCGACAGGCAGGCGATCGCCACCCTGAAGCCACCGATGCGATTGATCAGGTTGCCAAAGAGCAGCCGTGCGCTGATGAAACTGGCGCCGAAAAGGCTCAAGGTCAGCGCCGCATTGGCCCAGCCACGGCTTGCGTAGTAAAGGGTGATGAAGGTGGCGATGGTGCCAAAGCCGATCGAACCCAACGCCAGCCCCGAGCCATGCGGAAGTACCTTGCCCAGCACCCGCAGGAACGGTAAGCGTACACCGCTGACGATGGGGGTGGCTTGCTTGGGCCAGGCCAGTAGCAAACCGAGTACGCACAGCAGGATGATGCTCACACCCATGCTCCACAACCCGAGGCCTTTGACCATCAGCACCCCCAGTGGGGCGCCGATGGCCAGCGCACCGTAGCTGGCGATGCCGTTCCAGGAGATGACCATGGCCGTGTTTGCGGCGCCCACCCGGCCAATGCCCCAGCCGATCGCACCAGAGCCTACCAGGCTTTCGGCGCTGCCCAGCACCAGGCGGCCGACCAGCAGGCAAGCCAGGCTCAGCCAGGGCAGGTGGGTTAGGAAGGCGCAGGCCAGCATGAACACCCCGCTGAGCCCGCAACCGGCCAGGCCGTACATGACCGCCTTCTTGCTGCCGTGGTTGTCGATGATGCGGCTGGCGCCAGGGCGGCTGAGCAGCGTCGCGAGGTACTGCACGCTGATCACCAGGCCGGCGACCACGGCACTGAAACCCAGGTCGTTGTGCACATAGCCGGGCAACACGGCCAAGGGGATGCCGATGTTCAGGTAACCGATGAAGGTGAACAGGACGATGGAGACGACTTGCCCAGTGACGGCAAGGGATGTGGGACTGCGTGCTGGCATTGGCGATCCGTTGCTGCGGTAAGGATGGCAGTGTTGCTGCCATCTTAACCACAGCAAGGGTGTTTGCGGGCGATGTAGTCAGTTGGTGTAGTCGAGCATCCAGGTCACACTGAACTCGGCTTTCGGGTAATCCAGCCGCAAGCGCGGCAGGACGAAGCCGCCACAGGAGCGACAGGAGTCGAGCAGTGTGAAGACATCGATACGCTCGACCTCGGTGTGGCGGTGAAGCAGTCTGCGGTTCAGCGCGCTGGCGATGTGTCGTTCGGCATCGAGATGTCGCTTATGGACGCGCGTCCACAGGAAATCTGCGCGCCGCAGGATTGGCAGCTCGGTAAACCGCGGGTCTGGTGGGAGAAACTGGTTAACCTGGCGTGCATCGACGTAGTCCACTGCCGGTGTGAGGCGGGGCGTCGGGATGATATGCAATGCGCGCCGGCCAGGGCTGCCTGACAGGGCGAAGAACACCACGCGGCTATGGTCCCTTAGCGTGACACTGGCAAAGGCCAGGTTGACTGGATACAGGTGCTGACGCAAGGCGGCGATCGCGTTGTCGTCCAGCGACTGTGCACCTGCTGCCGGTGTGTAAGGGTGAGTGGCGCCACGCGCGGGTAGCAGATCGTCCAGTATGCCTAGCATGTGTTGGCGGTCTGCGGCGCTGGTGCCGTGGAATTGCCTCCAGATCGGGATTATCTCCCGGTTCAAAGCTGCGATGCCGCGACTGGCGGGGCCCGCCAAAGCGTCCTGGGCCGCGCTCTGCGTGAGGATGTTGCGCGCGTATTCCGGGAGCAGGCGCGACTCCCTGGCTTCGATGAACTGCAGGAATCGCGAGGGGTGGCGCAGTTGCCATGTTCGCCCTTGTTCTATCCAGTCGCGCAGCAATCTGACCACGTTATCGACATCGCGCTGCAGGTTGGGGCGTTCGGCGACGATGCGATAGGTTTCGCTGACTTCCAGGTACCGCTCGATGGCCTCGTGGTCGGTGATTCTCTCGAGCTTGCGACGCAGCCCTCTGGGCGGATGTGGCAGCGAAGCTGACAGTGCCGGGGCATCCAGCAGCCTTGTCTGCCACGCCCAGGGCTGATGGGGGGCGCCATAAAAAACTCCCAGATCGGCCTCGACGATCAACCACTGTTCACCGCGCCAGTCGATCAATGCACCGCGCAGGGTGCGGCGGTCGGGGATGGTTCGCGCCAGCCCGCCCAGGCGCACGGGGGGGCAGTAGTTGGTGATCTGCCTGACTTGCTCGATCGGCATGTCCGCAGGCAAGCCAAAGCGTAGTTCAGGCGATGGGTCGACCACGATGCGTCTGTGGTACACGGGAGGCGAGATGACGCCCAGGCGTAACTGGGTTTCTTCGACGGGCAGGGGCTTCAATCGCCTGGGGTGATTAGGGGCGTGCACGACCACCTTGCCCTCGCGCACCATGACCTGCGCCCAGATGTCGAAGCGCGTGTGCTGGGGGCGGTAACGAATCGGTACCGGCTCGATTCGCACGGTTTGGAAGGCGTGACTGACGTGTTGTCCGAATACGGGTGTGCCGGCGTCATTGGGCAAGGGCGAGAAGCTCAGGGCCATTCGCGCTTCGCCGCCTGGGTAAGGCGGCGGCACCTCGGTGGGTGGCTGGCCGAGCAGCGGCTCATGGGCAACCCGACGTACCAGTCCCGAGGTGTTCGGTGTTTGAAGGCGATAGGCGGCGCCATGAATGACTGCATCGACCGTGGCATTGTCGCGGGGGATCAGTGTGGCTGTCTCGGGCAGCTCGCGTGGCACAGGACCGGGGCTGCCGGGTATCTGGTCAAGTAGCACGGCATCGGGCGTCTGGCCCGGCAGTACCCTTCGCTGTGTCATGAGTTCCCGGGATTCGGGGGCGACCGTCGTCAGTTCGGGCGCACTGCGCCAGCGCTTGGGCGGGGTAATGCGCTCGCTGAAGTTGGGCGTGACGGGGATGCTGCTCCAGCGTCGGGCGGCACGCGCGGCGTTCAGGCGTGCGGTATTGGCGCTTTGGCCCAGCACGCCGGGAAGCTTGGCCAATGGTTTGAAGGCCCGTCCACCGAGCGAGACTGCCGCGCCTTTCAGCGCGGCGATGTCCAGGACGCAAGCCAGGGCATCGCTGCCATCCTCCGGATTCAGGCAACTCAAGCCCGGTATCAGGTTGGAAAACAACCGTTGCAAGTAGCGCCCAGTGCTCACGGACTGACGCTTGGCCAGAAATTGTTCATGCGGGGTAGCGCCTTTGCCAAGTGCATGCAAAGCATCCCGATTGCCCAGGGCGATATCGCTGGCGTAATGCCTGGCCAGTGAGCCGAGGCGATCTTGCGTGGGGGCGATGAGCACTTGTCGCAAGGCGGGGAAGTCGGCAGCGATCCACGGCAGTTGTGATTGGTTGTATTCGCTGTAGAGCAGCGTCAGTTGCTCGTCCAGGCGCGTCGGCGCTGTGCGGGCAATGAAGTGCGCTTGCCAGCGCAGCCGTTCGGGGAACAGCTCGTAAAGCCAATCGCCCTCTGTGCCGGGGGCATGTACGACGAAACCCTGGGTGGCCGTCTGCAGGTGCCAGTCCGCTCTGGGGCTGGAGCCGTACTCAGGTCGGTTAACGGGACCCACGTAGATCGGCCAGGTCACGGCATAGGCGGTCCAGGGGCCATCGCGCAGGCGGTCCTTGATATCTTCCGGCAGGTGGCTCAAGCAGCGGTGCAGGATAGCTTGATAGACGTTGATGGCACGCTGCTCCCAAACGCCGAAGGCCACTTCATACCAGGCGGTCACGTCCGGTAAGCGGGAGTTGCCTCGGTAGCCTGCGCCATGGTCAAGGTACATCAGCAGGTGCACTTGGCCATCAGCATTACGCGACTCTGGCGCTATCCGGCTCTGGAGCAACTGACGACGCGCCTCCTCGAAGCGGTCCGGGAGATCGTTGAGGCTTTCAACGTCCCTGACCGCCAGGTAGCGATGCAACGCCAGTTGCCATTGCTGGTGCGACCAGGGCGGGGGGAGTTCGAATGATCCGCGCAAGGGGGCCCACACCGCCAGCGTCTGGCGCAGTGCTTCTTCGGGAACAGGGTCATCCTCGTGCAGGGCCTGGCGCATGACCTGTTCTGCGTTGTCGAAGGTCATCGGTTGCTTGCGGGCGCTGAGTATCAGGGCTCCCTGGCGGATGCTGGCCCAGTGCAGGTCGGGCTCGAAGCTGAAATCGGCCGGGTAGCCACTGAGCAGTAGTTCGGGCGCGAAGCGGCGCATCAGCAGTTCACCGGCCAGTTGCGCAATCGCCGGGGTGCAGGCGAGACGGATTTGCACACTGTTGATCAGGTCAAGGCGGATTTCCTCGACGGGGAGCGTGGCATTGTCCGGGCTGAACAGCTCGAAAGCCATGATCAGCCCCGGCTGGCGGTCATCGGGTGGGTACAACACGTCGATCAAGGTTTGTTCGGCCAAGGCCAAGTGATCGGAGCTGGCATCCCATTCTGCCGAGGCGGCCAGTTCGCCGGCCCATCGGGTGAACATGGACGAATGCAGCAGGGCGTCGAGCGCTTGAGCTGCTGGGGCATTCAATGCGGGGCCTGGGAGAAACGCCTTTCCATTTTGATCAGGGGTTATGCCTGCCTCCCGTTCGCGGGCAGTGGGCGGGCGGTAACGCCTGCCTTGTGCATAGACTGTCGCACCGAAGGCGTTGAACAGGTGGACGGCAAGGTGAACACCGGCTGGAGGCTTCAGCAGGTGTCTGGCCAGTGTGGGGAGATCCAGGTAGTTGTCCAGTACCAGTGGACGGGAGGTCGATCGTGGGGGCTGGGGGGTAGTTGGCAAACTGGGGTACAGCAGCAAGGCGGCCGCTACGAAGCAGTCACGCTGGGTCAGACACACCCGGCGAGCCCAGAGTGCCTGGGCAAGGCTGCAACTGGCATAGGGCCATGGATTAGGCAGGCCTTCGTTCAACCCGTCGATCAGTGAGGCATCGGTTGCCGTGATCACGATATGGGCCAGTTTTGCCTGCAAGGTCGCCACCAGGTTCGCCTCTACTTGGCTGCCGGCGGGGCGTCGCAGGGTGCGGTTGAAGTGCTCACGCGCCGGTTCACGGACGAACGCTTCGGTCAGCTGCTGGTGCAGGTCATGATCGCTCAGGTCGACGGGGAACAGGTCTGTGAAGCCCAGTGCCTGGTTGAAATGTTCGCGCAGCGACGTGGCCAGATCCATTGGACCGGACAGGTCGCTGTGCAGGCGCACGCTTTCGGCGTCCAGGGCGTTTATCCGGGCGAGTAGGTCGGCGGCGTCAGTGATGGATGACATGGCTCTGCCTCTTTGCGGTTGGAGGCACGAGTCTGTGTAGGGTAGGGGCGGGGCAGGTGGTAGTGGGTTGTTACAACGTTGATTTTAGACGGTGTGAAAACGTGATGACGGGGGTAGCCCGCAGGTCAGCCGTTTTCACACAGTCGGGGATGCGCAGTTATTCCTGGTCAGCGCTGGATTGATCGTCACCATCCTGCTCGGCGGCAGTTGCCGGTTCGGCGTGAACGGTCACGGATGGCTCTTCTGGGTTCAGGCTTGGGAAGGGAAGATTCGGGATTTCATGCATCTCGTCGTTCCTCGCAAGTGTGAGTGAAAAGTCTGCGCCAGGCGCGTTTGGAGCTTCAAAAAGCTGAGGCAGGATACACAAGTCTGGATGACAGTTTGGTTTTTTTCCCGGTCGTTTGTCGGTTTCGCGGGCGAACAGCGCACATATGCCCCATGAAAAAAGGGGCCTCTGGCCCCTTCTTTCTGGTGTTTACTTCCGGCCTTCCGCCGTTTCCGCCACCTTGTCAGTGCGTGCACACATGATGAAGTCGTTGCGGTGCAGGCCTTTGATCGAGTGGCTCCACCAGGTCACGGTGACCTTGCCCCATTCAGTCAGCAGCCCTGGGTGATGGCCTTCGGCCTCGGCGATTTCGCCCACGGCATTGGTGAACGCCAGGGCGTGCTTGAAGTTCTTGAACAGGAACACGCGCTCCAGCTCCATGTGGCCGTCACGTACTTCGATGTTCCAGTCCGGGATTTCGCGGATCAGCTCGGCCAGCTCTTCGTCGGTGACTTTCGGTGCGTCGGCGCGGCAGGCTTCGCAATGGGCTTGGTTCAAGGCATTCATGAGGTGTTTTCCGGTTCGAGTTGTTATCGGCAAGGTCGCTCAGGCAGCGACCTTGGGTGGAAACTTCGGTGCGTGCAGACCCAGCTGCATGGCTTTTTGGACCATGCCCATGATGTCCTCGTGGGCCAGGTCGAACAGGCGCTTCATGTTCGGCAGCACGAAATACACGGGTTGCAGAATGTCGATACGGTAGGGCGTACGCATGGCCTCGATCGGGTCGAAGGCCTGGTGCTCAGGCTCGTCAGACAGACTGTAGACGGTCTCTTTCGGCGACGAGAGGATGCCGCCACCATAGATTTTGCGGCCTTGTGCGGTTTCCATCAGGCCAAACTCGATGGTCATCCAGTACAAACGCGCCAGGTACACACGTTGTTCCTTGGTCGCGGCCAGGCCGAGCTTGCCGTAGGTGTGGGTGAACTCGGCAAACCAGGGATTGGTCAGCAGCGGGCAGTGGCCGAAGATCTCGTGGAAAATATCCGGCTCTTGCAGGTAGTCCAGCTCTTCGGGGGTACGGATGAAGGTGGCAACCGGAAAGCGCTTGCTGGCCAGCAATTCGAAGAAGGTCTGGAAGGGGATCAGCGCCGGCACCCGGGCAACCTGCCAGCCGGTGGTGGCACCCAGCACCTTGTTGATCTCGCCCAGTTGCGGAATGCGGTCATGGGGCAATTTCAGCTGGTCGATGCCGTCCAGGTATTCCTGGCACGCTCGGCCTTCGATCACGTTCCGCTGGCGGGTGATCAGGGTGTTCCACACCGCATGCTCTTGCTGCGGGTAATCGATAAAACCATGCGCATCGGGCTCGCGTGCCACGTATTGCGTCTGTTTCATGAGGCTCTCCTGGTGAGGGCTTTTCTTGTTATGTACAGGACATGCCTAAAGGAATATCCCTTCGCCAGCGGTTTTGCACGGGGGCGGGCCTCGGCCGCTAAGGGTGCCAACCTGGGTTTTCGTAACGATAATTTTACAAAACTCAGCAAGTGTCGGAAAATTCGAGGCGTCTGGTTGATAGAGACGCGTTTTTTGTCAGCTTATCTTTACAACTTTTGCGCGCGGTGTTGAAAAACATCAGCGCTACGAGAGCCCTCATGCGTATCAAAGTCCATTGCCAGAACCGCATTGGCATCCTGCGCGACATCCTCAACCTGCTGGTGGAGTACGGCATCAACGTGCTGCGCGGCGAGGTCGGCGGTGACCATGGCAACGCCATCTATCTGCACTGCCCGAACCTGATCAACCTGCAATTTCAGGCCCTGCGGCCGAAGTTCGAAGCGATAGCCGGGGTGTTCGGCGTAAAGCGTGTGGGCCTGATGCCCAGCGAACGGCGGCACATGGAGTTGAATGCGTTGCTGGGGGCGTTGGATTTCCCGGTGTTGTCGATCGACATGGGCGGCAGCATCGTTGCCGCCAACCGTGCAGCTGCGCAGTTGCTTGGCGTGCGGGTTGATGAAGTGCCGGGCATGCCGCTGGCGCGCTATGTAGAGGACTTCGATCTACCGGAGCTGGTGCGGGCCAACAAGTCGCGCATCAACGGCTTGCGCATCAAGGTCAAGGGCGATGTATTCCTGGCCGATATTGCGCCGCTGCAGTCCGAGCACGATGACAGCGAGGCGCTGGCCGGCGCGGTGCTTACCTTGCACCGCGCCGACCGGATCGGCGAGCGTATCTACAATGTGCGCAAGCAAGAGCTGCGTGGCTTCGACAGCATCTTCCAGAGCTCGCGGGTGATGGCTGCCGTGGTGCGTGAAGCGCGGCGCATGGCGCCGCTGGATGCGCCGTTGCTGATCGAGGGCGAAACCGGTACCGGCAAGGAGTTGCTGGCGCGTGCCTGCCACCTGGCCAGCCCGCGTGGACAGTCGCCACTGATGGCGCTCAACTGCGCCGGGTTGCCCGAGTCGATGGCCGAGACCGAGCTGTTCGGTTACGGCCCAGGGGCATTCGAAGGGGCGCGGGCCGAAGGCAAGCTGGGGCTGCTGGAGTTGACTGCAGGCGGCACGCTGTTCCTGGACGGGGTAGGGGAGATGAGCCCGCGCCTGCAGGTAAAGCTGCTGCGCTTTCTGCAGGACGGCTGCTTCCGTCGGGTCGGTAGCGATGAAGAGGTCTACCTGGATGTGCGGGTGATTTGTGCAACCCAGGTGGATTTGTCCGAGTTGTGTGCCCGTGGCGAGTTCCGCCAGGACCTGTATCACCGGCTCAACGTGCTGTCACTGCACATTCCGCCTTTGCGCGAGTGCATGGATGGCCTGGAGGGGTTGGTGCAGCATTTTCTCGATCAGGCCAGTCGGCAGATTGGTTGCGCGCTGCCGCGCCTCGCGCCGGCGGCGATGGACAAACTTGGGCAGTACCACTGGCCAGGTAATGTAAGGCAGTTGGAAAACGTTTTGTTCCAGGCGGTTTCGTTATGTGACGGCGGCGTGGTTAAAAGCGAGCATATCCGCTTGCCGGATTATGGCGTGCGGCAACCGTTGGGCGAGTTTTCGCTGGAAGGGGATCTTTCGCAGATTGTAGGGCGCTTTGAAAAGGCGGTGCTGGAAAGTTTGATGGGTGAGTTTCCCAGTAGTCGGGCCTTGGGGAAAAGACTGGGTGTTTCGCACACGACGATTGCCAACAAGTTAAGGGATTATTCCTTGGGCAAGTCAGCGGATTAGTTGCTGCCAGTTAATAAATTGTGAAGCAGGTGATGGCGGCATCGCGGGTAGGCTCGCGCTCGCAGGCATGGCGCCGATGTAGCAGCGGGTAGACCCGCGAAGGGGCCCGCAGGGCCCCCAATTCACAAGGTATCAGCCGTTAGAGCAGCCGTTCCCCATCACGCGGTATTCGAGAATGTGCGTCTGGCCCTTGGAGTCCTCGTAGGTCATGCGGGCGGGCACGACTTCGCACACATTGGGCACTTCGCTCATGGAAATGACGCGAGCAATGTCCAGGTGCTGCGAGTAACTGTACTGTTCAACCGGAATCTGCTCGGCATCTTTGGCTTCGCCGGCCATCGCCGCGCCGCAAAGACTGCCAAGTACCAATACCAGTAAAGCTTTCATTTTCTATTTACCTGTCTAAGGTCGTGAGGGGGCACGCGGCGCTTATGGCGCCGCGAGTACAGCAAGTTTTAACTATCGGGATTAGAGGGAGATTAACGCTTGCCTTCGTGGGGGCTGTTACCAGTTGTTAATCGCCTTTGCCGTTGCTGGCGAGGTGAATTTTATTGCGGGGGCCAATGCTGAAACAGTGGGTGTTTTGATAAAGTGTTTTGACAGAATCTGTAACAATCCTGTGCCAAATCCCCTCGTTTTTCTGTCAGCAAGGCTGTAAGGCCCGCGCCAGAGCGTTTTGCCGGCACGGGTGTACCAAATTACTACCAACGTCGAATGGCTTTTGCCGCTCTGGTACAGTTACAAACGGTTCCATACAAAAACAACTATTACACCGAGGTAACACAGATGAGTGCGGCTCCACTGTATCCCGTTCGTCCCGAGGTTGCGGCCACTACCCTGACCGACGAGGCCACCTACAAGGCCATGTACCAGCAATCGGTGATCAACCCGGACGGCTTCTGGCGCGAGCAGGCCCAGCGTATCGACTGGATCAAGCCGTTCACCAAGGTCAAGCAGACCTCCTTCGATGACCACCATGTCGATATCAAATGGTTCGCCGACGGCACTCTGAACGTTTCCTCCAACTGCCTGGACCGCCACCTTGAAGCGCGCGGTGACCAGTTGGCCATCATCTGGGAAGGTGACGACCCTTCCGAGCATCGCAACATCACTTACCGCGAGTTGCACGAGCAGGTCTGCAAGTTCGCCAACGCCCTGCGTGGCCAGGATGTGCACCGCGGTGACGTGGTCACCATCTATATGCCGATGATCCCCGAAGCGGTGGTCGCCATGCTGGCCTGTGCACGCATTGGTGCGATTCACTCGGTGGTGTTCGGCGGCTTCTCGCCGGAGGCGCTGGCTGGCCGTATCATCGACTGCAAGTCCAAGGTGGTGATCACTGCCGACGAAGGTGTGCGTGGTGGCCGCCGTACACCGCTCAAGGCCAACGTCGACCTGGCGCTGACCAACCCTGAAACCAGCAGCGTGCAGAAAATCATCGTGTGCAAGCGCACTGGTGGCGACATCGCCTGGCACCAGCACCGCGACATCTGGTACGAAGACCTGATGAAGGTTGCCTCCAGCCACTGCGCACCGAAAGAAATGGGCGCTGAAGAGGCGCTGTTCATCCTTTATACCTCCGGCTCCACCGGCAAGCCGAAGGGCGTGCTGCACACCACAGGCGGTTACCTGGTTTACGCCGCGCTGACCCATGAACGCGTGTTCGACTACCGCCCGGGGGAGGTGTACTGGTGCACCGCCGACGTCGGTTGGGTCACAGGCCACAGCTATATCGTCTACGGCCCGCTGGCCAACGGCGCCACCACCTTGCTGTTCGAGGGCGTGCCGAACTACCCGGACATTACCCGCGTATCGAAGATCGTCGACAAGCACAAGGTCAACATCCTCTACACAGCACCAACTGCCATTCGCGCCATGATGGCGGAAGGGCAGGCAGCTGTTGAGGGTGCCGACGGTTCCAGCCTGCGTCTGCTGGGCTCGGTGGGGGAGCCGATCAATCCTGAGGCCTGGAACTGGTACTACAAGACCGTGGGCAAGGAGCGTTGCCCGATCGTCGACACCTGGTGGCAGACCGAGACCGGCGGCATCCTGATCAGCCCGCTGCCGGGCGCCACTGGCCTCAAGCCGGGTTCGGCTACCCGTCCGTTCTTCGGTGTGGTGCCGGCGCTGGTCGATAACCTGGGCAACCTGATCGACGGTGCGGCCGAAGGCAACCTGGTGATCCTCGATTCCTGGCCGGGCCAGTCGCGTTCGCTGTACGGCGACCACGACCGCTTCGTCGACACCTACTTCAAGACCTTCCGTGGCATGTACTTCACCGGCGACGGTGCGCGCCGTGACGAGGACGGTTACTACTGGATCACCGGCCGTGTGGATGACGTACTCAACGTGTCCGGCCACCGCATGGGTACTGCCGAAATCGAAAGCGCCATGGTCGCGCACTCGAAGGTTGCCGAGGCTGCAGTGGTTGGCGTGCCGCATGACATCAAGGGGCAGGGTATTTATGTGTATGTCACCCTCAATGCCGGCATCGAGGCTAGCGAGCAATTGCGCCTGGAGCTGAAGAACTGGGTACGCAAGGAGATTGGCCCCATTGCTTCGCCGGATGTGATCCAGTGGGCGCCGGGGCTGCCGAAGACCCGCTCGGGCAAGATCATGCGGCGCATCCTGCGCAAGATCGCCACCGGTGAATACGACGCCCTGGGTGATATCTCGACCTTGGCCGACCCGGGTGTGGTGCAGCACCTGATCGATACCCACAAGGCGATGAACCTGGCTTCGGCCTAACCCCTTTCCGGCAATTACCCTGAGCGGGCTTGCCCGCGAATGCGTCAGTTCAGGCTAAGCTGTACCCTGACCTGGCGCCTTCGCGGGCAAGCCCGCTCTTGCATTGTCACCCGACAATCATCGGTAACTGATCTGTCACCGTTCCCGCACACGTTCGGGGCGTCAGGAAACAAATCTGACTCGTTGTGGTGCATCGGAGTCAGCATTTTGTGCGTCAAGGCACGCTGCACTTGCCGTCGCACAAGGCTTTGCCAATAATAGGCCCAGGAATTGCTAGGTCTATAGGTTCTATTTCTTGCGTCATTGCATATTCTGCATTGGCTGTCAACATCGCCCGCAGCGGTTTCAAGCGCTTCTATAAGTAGTTGTCGCTTTGAAGAAATATCGACTACCGGGCTGTCGTTAAAATGCCACTCACTCGCTCGTGGTATGCGGCCTTGGTCGAACCCTGCGCGGCTCGCGTTGTACTCATTCGCATATCGGGCAGCTGTTACCTGCCTTGTATTGCCCCGTACCGATGGAGTTACCTGATGAAAAAGCTCGCACTGCTTGGCGCCCTGGCGCTGTCTGTGTTTTCCCTGGTGTCGCAGGCTGATGAAAAACCGCTGAAAATCGGCATCGAAGCTGCCTACCCGCCCTTCGCCTTCAAGCAACCTGATGGCAGCATCGCCGGCTTTGACTACGATATCGGCAACGCGCTGTGCGAAGAGATGAAAACCAAGTGTACCTGGGTCGAGCAGGAGTTTGACGGCCTGATCCCGGCGCTGAAAGTGCGCAAGATCGACGCCATTCTGTCGTCCATGTCGATCACCGATGACCGCAAGAAGTCGGTCGACTTCACCAAGCGCTACTACCTGACTCCGGCGCGCCTGGTCATGAAGGACGGCACCACCGTCAGCGATAGCCTGGACGAACTCAAAGGCAAGAAGATCGGCGTGCAGCGCGGCTCCATCCACGACCGCTTCGCCAAGGAAGTGCTGGGCGCCAAAGGTGCCACCGTGGTGCCTTACGGCACCCAGAACGAAATCTACCTGGACGTCGCAGCTGGCCGCCTCGACGGCACCGTGGCTGACGCCACCCTGCTGGAAGACGGTTTCCTCAAGACTGACGCCGGCAAGGGCTTCGCGTTCGTAGGCCCGGCCTTTACCGACGCCAAGTACTTCGGTGACGGTATCGGTATTGCCGTGCGCAAGGGTGACAAGGCCAATGTCGACCGCCTCAACGCGGCTATCGACGCCATCCGTGCCAACGGCAAGTACAAAGAAATCGAAAGCAAGTACTTCAATTTCGATATCTACGGTCCAGACTCGAAGTAAGACGTCGGGTTTCACCTGTGCAATGGTGCAAACAGCAGAGGCTCTGAGGTTTGCACCATTTTTCATTCTCTAGGTCGAGGACCTCATCATGTTGAAAGGCTACGGGGCAGTCATCCTCGACGGGGCGTGGCTGACGCTACAGCTCGCCCTGTCGTCGATGGCCCTGGCCATCGTGCTCGGCCTGATCGGTGTGGCGCTGCGTTTGTCGCCAGTGCGCTGGCTGGCCTGGCTGGGCGATCTGTATTCCACGGTGATCCGTGGTATTCCGGACCTGGTCCTGATCCTGCTTATCTTCTACGGCGGGCAAGACATCATCAACCGGGTGGCGCCGCTGCTCGGCTACGAAGACTATATCGATCTGAACCCGCTGATTGCGGGTATCGGTACCCTGGGCTTCATCTTCGGCGCCTACCTCTCGGAAACCTTCCGCGGGGCCTTCCTGGGTATTCCCAAAGGCCAGGCCGAGGCGGGCGTGGCGTATGGCATGAGCCACCGCCAAGTGTTCTTCCGCATCCAGGTGCCGCAAATGATTCGCCTGGCCATTCCGGGCTTCACCAACAACTGGCTGGTGCTGACCAAGGCGACTGCGCTGATTTCGGTCGTCGGCCTGCAGGACATGATGTTCAAGGCCAAGCAGGCGGCTGACGCCACCCGCGAACCCTTCACCTTCTTCCTGGCAGTGGCGGCGCTGTACCTGGTGCTGACCAGTGTCTCGCTGCTGGCCCTGAAGTATCTGGAGCGCCGCTACTCGGTGGGCGTCAAGGTGGCTGAACTATGATCTTCGACTACAACGTCGTCTGGGATGCGCTGCCGATGTATTTCGGCGGCTTGCTGACCACCCTGAAGCTGCTGGCGATTTCGCTTTTCTTCGGCCTGTTGGCAGCCATTCCGCTGGGCCTTATGCGGGTATCCAGGCAGCCGGTGGTCAACCTTGCTGCATGGCTGTACACCTACGTCATCCGTGGCACGCCGATGCTGGTGCAGCTGTTCCTGATCTACTACGGCCTGGCCCAGTTCGAGGCGGTGCGCGAAAGTGTCTTCTGGCCGCTGCTGTCCAGCGCTACCTTCTGCGCCTGCCTGGCGTTCGGCATCAATACCAGTGCCTACACCGCCGAAATCATTGCCGGCAGCCTCAAGGCCACGCCGCATGGCGAGATCGAGGCTGCCAAGGCCATGGGGATGTCGCGCATGAAAATGTACCGCCGCATCCTGCTGCCTTCGGCACTGCGTCGGGCACTGCCGCAGTACAGCAATGAAGTGATCATGATGCTGCAGACCACCAGCCTGGCGTCGATCGTCACCCTGATCGACATCACCGGTGCTGCGCGCACGGTCAATGCCCAGTACTACCTGCCTTTCGAGGCCTATATCACGGCGGGCGTGTTCTACCTGTGCCTGACCTTCATCCTGGTGCGCCTGTTCAAGATGGCCGAACGCCGCTGGCTCGGCTACCTGGCGCCGCGCAAGCACTGACCGCTTTGTGAGAATCGACAGCATGTACAAACTCGAAGTCCAAGACCTGCACAAGCGCTACGGCAGCCACGAAGTGCTCAAGGGCGTGTCGCTGGCGGCCAAGGCCGGCGACGTCATCAGCATCATCGGCTCCAGCGGTTCGGGCAAGTCGACCTTCCTGCGCTGCATCAATCTGCTGGAGCAGCCGCACGCCGGCAAGATCCTGCTCAACAACGAAGAGCTGAAGCTGGTCGCCGGGAAGGATGGTGCGTTGAAGGCCGCCGACCCGCGTCAATTGCAGCGTATGCGCTCACGCCTATCGATGGTGTTCCAGCACTTCAACCTGTGGTCGCACATGACAGCGCTTGAGAACATCATCGAAGCGCCGGTGCACGTGCTGGGAGTGAACCGCAAGGAAGCCCTGGAAAAGGCCGAGCACTACCTGGCCAAAGTCGGCGTTGCCCACCGCAAGGATGCCTTCCCCGGGCATATGTCGGGGGGTGAGCAACAGCGTGTGGCGATTGCCCGGGCGTTGGCCATGGAGCCGGAGGTCATGCTGTTCGACGAGCCGACCTCGGCGCTCGACCCTGAGCTGGTGGGTGATGTGCTGAAGGTGATGCAGGCGCTGGCCCAGGAAGGCCGGACCATGGTGGTGGTGACCCACGAAATGGGCTTTGCCCGCGAGGTGTCCAACCAGCTGGTGTTTCTGCACAAAGGCCTGGTGGAAGAAACCGGCTGCCCGCGTGAAGTGCTGGCCAATCCGCAGTCGGAGCGCCTGCAGCAGTTCCTCTCCGGCAGTCTGAAGTAAAAGCTGCATTTTTGCACCAGAATAGGGCATGCTGCACGGCGAGCGCAGCCTGACCCGGCGCACAGACTCGAACGACCTCAGGTTTCGGACCGTACCCTATGACCACCCAGCGAATCGGTTTTCTCATCTGGCCCAGCACCAGGCCTTTGACCCTGGCGTTGGCCGAGGAAGTGTTGCTGGTGGCGCAGCGGGTGCATCCGGATGTGGTCTACGAGTTGGTCTTCCTGCAGGCTGAGCCTGCGCAGGAAGGCGCCTGGCGGCTGCCGGGCGAGCCGTGGCTCGGCCGCCTGGAGGGGTGCCACAAGCTGTTTCTGCTGGCCGACGAGCCGCCGGCGGCGATGGGGGCCGCCTTTTCAACGGCGCTCAAGCAACTGGCGCGCAGTGGCTGCCTGATCGGTGGCCTGTCGGCCGGGGTCTACCCGCTGGCCATGCTGGGCCTGCTCGATGGTTACCGGGCAGCCGTGCACTGGCGCTGGCAGGATGACTTTGCCGAACGCTTCCCCAAGGTCATCGCCACCAGCCACCTGTTCGACTGGGATCGCGACCGCCTGACCGCCTGCGGCGGTATGGCCGTGACCGACCTGCTGCTGGCGGTGCTGGCGCGCGATCACGGGGCGGAGCTGGCCGGGGCGGTATCGGAAGAGCTGGTGGTAGAGCGCATCCGCGAGGGTGGCGAGCGCCAGCGTATTCCGCTGCAGAACCGCCTGGGCTCGAGTCACCCCAAGCTGACTCAGGCCGTTTTGCTGATGGAAGCCAACATCGAAGAGCCGCTGACCACCGACGAAATCGCCCAGCATGTGTGCGTGTCACGTCGGCAGTTGGAGCGTATCTTCAAGCAGTACCTGAGCCGCGTGCCCAGCCAGTACTACCTGGAGTTGCGGTTGAACAAGGCGCGGCAGATGCTGATGCAGACCAGCAAGTCGATCATTCAGATCGGGCTGTCTTGCGGGTTCTCTTCGGGGCCACATTTTTCCAGTGCCTACCGTAACTTCTTTGGTGCAACGCCGCGGGAAGATCGGAACCAGCGGCGTAGTAGCAGCCCGTTCGAATTGAGCTCGGCGCCGGCTGAAAAGGGCTGACATTTGGGTGGGCTCGGGGTGTATGCCTTGGGGGTGGTGGTGGGGCACAAATCGAGCGCCGCCCGCGCGGCGCATCGCGAGCGAAGCTCGCTCCTACATTTGTTGCAACGTGCCGAGTCTGTTACGCCATGGTTGCCAGCCTTTGTGCATGGCTTGAGCCTTACAAACAAGGCTGACAACCATGGCCTCGCAGGCATGGGCACGTTGCAACAAATGTAGGAGCGAGCTTCGCTCGCGATGCGCCGCGCGGGCGGCGCTCGATCTCACTTCCACTACATCAACATCGCCGTACATCCCGATCAACATCGCCGTACATCCCGCCTCCCACAAACCTGTGTGAACACCCGTTCACCCAGCATCCTCTCTCCCGTACACTGCGCGATTGCGACAGTGTTTGTCGCATTGCCGAAAACCTTGTCAAAACTGGGTTTTGCGCTGTAACAAGTTGTCGCTTGGCCGCAAGGACAGGCGCGGATCAGTCCTTACAATCCCCCCATCGCTCGCCACTTCCAGGCCAGCGTTCCTCTTCAGGAGACTCAGATGTCCGTTGAGCAAGCCCCGGTGCAACGTGCCGATTTCGACCAGGTGATGGTCCCCAACTATTCTCCGGCGGCCTTCATTCCTGTGCGAGGCGAGGGTTCCCGTGTCTGGGACCAGTCGGGTCGCGAGCTGATCGACTTTGCCGGCGGCATCGCAGTCAACGCCCTGGGCCACTGCCACCCGGCACTGGTCAAGGCCCTGACTGAACAGGCCAACACCCTCTGGCACGTATCCAACGTATTCACCAACGAGCCGGCTCTGCGCTTGGCCCACAAGCTGGTGGACGCCACCTTTGCCGACCGCGCGTTTTTCTGCAACTCCGGCGCCGAGGCCAACGAGGCCGCTTTCAAGCTGGCCCGGCGTGTCGCTCATGACCGCTTCGGTCCGCAAAAGCACGAAATCATCGCCACCGTGAACAGCTTCCACGGTCGCACCCTGTTTACCGTCAGCGTGGGTGGCCAGCCGAAGTACTCCGATGGCTTTGGCCCGAAGATCACCGGTATCAGCCATGTGCCGTACAACGACCTGGAAGCGTTGAAGGCACAGATTTCCGACAAGACCTGCGCCGTGGTGATCGAGCCGATCCAGGGCGAGAGCGGCGTTGTGCCGGCCGACAAGGCCTACCTGGAAGGCGCGCGCAAGCTGTGTGACGAGCACAACGCTCTGCTGATTTTCGACGAAGTGCAGACCGGTGTGGGCCGTACCGGCTCGCTGTATGCCTACCAGCACTACGGCGTGACCCCGGACATTCTGACCAGTGCCAAGAGCCTGGGCGGCGGCTTCCCGATTGGCGCCATGCTGACCACCACCGAGTTGGCCAGGCACCTGGCCGTTGGTACCCACGGCACCACCTATGGCGGCAACCCGCTGGGCTGCGCCGTTGCCTGCGCCGTGCTGGATGTGGTCAACACCCCGGCAACCCTGGCCGGTATCAAGGCAAAGCACGAGCGCTTCAAAACCCGCCTGGAGCAGATCGGCCAGAAGTACAACCTGTTCAGCCAGGTGCGTGGGGTTGGCCTGCTGCTGGGCTGCGTCCTGGCCGAGGCCTGGCAAGGCAAGGCCAAGGACGTGCTCAATGCTGCCGAGAAAGAAGGCGTGATGGTGCTGCAGGCCGGCCCGGACGTCGTCCGCTTCGC
The DNA here is from genome assembly GCF_021378985.1 of Pseudomonas sp. JR33AA. Taxonomy (NCBI): domain Bacteria; kingdom Pseudomonadati; phylum Pseudomonadota; class Gammaproteobacteria; order Pseudomonadales; family Pseudomonadaceae; genus Pseudomonas; species Pseudomonas sp. JR33AA. The sequence continues at coordinate 61,936 of NZ_JAJSAW010000007.1, read as the reverse complement.
GCCAAGCCTGGTGGTTGAAGACGCTGACATCGACGAAGGCCTGGACCGCTTCGAACGCGCTGTGGCCACACTGACCAAAGGCTGATCCGCCAGCGGTCCTGTCGCCGGTCCCGGCGCAGCCTGAGGCTGAGCCGGGCCGGCGATACCCGATTCCAGTGCAGGTGCCTGGGTGCCTGCCGTTTTTCCGTGCCGACGTGAACGGCCCGTATTCCAAAGGAGTGACACCATGCTGGTGATGCGCCCCGCGCAAATGGCTGATCTGAACGACGTGCAGCGCATGGCTGCAGACAGCCCCATTGGTGTCACCTCGCTGCCGGACGACACTGCTCGTCTGGGCGACAAGATTGCCGCCTCTGAGACATCCTTCGCCGCCGAAGTCAGCTTCAACGGTGAAGAGAGTTACTTTTTCGTGCTCGAAGACAGTGAAACAGGCAAGTTGGCCGGCTGTTCGGCCATCGTCGCTTCGGCCGGCTACTCCGAGCCGTTCTACAGTTTTCGTAACGAAACATTCGTGCACGCCTCACGCGAGCTGAAGATACACAACAAGATCCATGTGCTGTCGCTGTGTCACGACCTGACCGGCAACAGCCTGCTGACCAGCTTCTATGTGGCGCCGGAGCTGGTGAACAGTGGCTGGGCCGAGCTCAACTCGCGCGGCCGATTGCTGTTCATGGCTGCGCACCCGGAGCGCTTTGCCGATTCGGTGGTCACCGAGATAGTCGGCTTTAGCGACGAGCAGGGTGAATCACCGTTCTGGGATGCCATCGGCCGCAACTTCTTCGACCTCAACTATGCCCACGCCGAGCGCCTGTGCGGCCTGAAGAGCCGTACCTTCCTCGCCGAGCTGATGCCCCATTACCCGATCTACGTGCCGTTGCTGCCTGACCTGGCGCAGGAAGCCATGGGCCAGGTCCACCCGCGGGCGCAGATTACCTTCGACATACTCATGCGCGAAGGCTTCGAGACCGAGCACTACATCGACATCTTCGACGGCGGCCCGACCCTGCATGCGCGCACCTCTGGCATCCGCTCGATCGCCCAGAGCCGGGTGGTACCGGTGAAGATCGAGGAGGCCCCGGCCAAAGGCGGGCGCCCGTACCTGGTGTGCAACGGCCTGTTGCAGGACTACCGCGCGGTGTTGCTGGACCTGGACTGGGTGCCTGGCAAGCCGGTCAGCCTGAGCGTGGCAGCAGCCGACGCGTTAGGTGTGGGCGAGGGCGCCAGCGTGCGCCTGGTCGCGGTTTGAGGTCTGGCAACAGACGTCTCGGGATTGATGCGTTAGCAGAGTTTCGCGCCGGCCGATGCCGCCGCACAAGGAGATAGCATGATCGTTCGTCCTGTACGCAGCAGCGATTTGCCTGCGTTGATCGAATTGGCACGCAGCACCGGCACCACCGGGCTGACCACGCTGCCGGCCAACGAAGAGCGCCTGGGGCATCGCGTTGGTTGGGCGGAAAAAAGCTTTCGTGGCGAAGCTGAGCGTGGCGACACCGATTACCTGTTCGTGCTGGAAAACGACGAAGGTCTGGTGGTGGGTATCAGCGCCATCGCCGGCGCCGTCGGCCTGCGTGAGCCCTGGTACAACTACCGGGTCGGCCTGACTGTCAGCGCCTCGCAGGAGCTGAAGATCTACCGCGAAATCCCGACGCTGTTCCTGGCCAACGACCTGACCGGCAACTCCGAGCTGTGCTCGCTGTTCCTGCGCAGCGACCATCGCTCCGGCCTCAATGGCCGCCTGCTGTCGCGGGCGCGCATGCTGTTCATTGCCGAGTTCCCGGAGCTGTTCGGCAAGAAGATCATTGCCGAAATGCGCGGCATGTCTGACGAGCAGGGTCGTTCGCCGTTCTGGGAGAGCCTGGGCCGGCATTTCTTCAAGATGGAGTTCAGCCAGGCCGACTACCTCACCGGCGTGGGCAACAAGTCGTTCATCGCCGAGCTGATGCCCAAGTTCCCGCTGTACACCTGCTTCCTGTCCGAAGCGGCGCGCAACGTGATCGGCCGTGTGCACAAAGACACCGAGCCGGCGCTGGCCATGCTCAAGCAGGAGGGCTTCAACTACCAGGGCTACGTCGACATCTTCGACGCCGGCCCGGCCATCGAATGCGACACCAACAAGATTCGCGCGGTGCGCGAGAGCCAGACCCTGGTGCTGGCGGTAGGTACGCCAGGCGATGACGCGACCCCTTTCATCATCCACAACCGCAAGCGCGACGACTGCCGCATCACTGCTGCACCTGCACGGTTGGCCGCCGGCACCCTGGTGGTCGACCCGTTGACCGCCAAGCGCCTGCGCATGGGCGCCGGCGACAATGTGCGCGCGGTGCCGCTGTCGGCTAGCCGGGAGGCCCAGTAAATGACCACGCATTACATTGCAGGCAGTTGGCAGGCCGGCCAGGGCGAAACCCTGCAGTCGCTCAACCCGGTGACCCAGGCGGTGATCTGGCAAGGGCAGGGCGCTGACGCCAGCCAGGTCGGCGCTGCCGTGCAGGCCGCGCGGCAGGCCTTCCCGGCCTGGGCGCAATTGAGCCTGGAGGCGCGTATCGATGTGCTGGAGAAGTTTGCAGCACAGCTGAAAGTGCATGCCGAAGCCATGGCCCAGTGCATTGGCGAGGAGACCGGGAAGCCGCTGTGGGAATCTGCGACTGAAGTCACCAGCATGATCAACAAGGTGGCGATTTCAGTGCAGAGTTACCGCGAGCGTACCGGCGAAAAGAGTGGCCCGCTGGCCGATGCCACGGCTGTTCTGCGGCACAAGCCTCACGGCGTCGTGGCGGTGTTCGGCCCCTACAACTTCCCCGGGCACCTGCCCAATGGGCATATTGTGCCGGCGCTGCTGGCAGGCAATTGCGTGGTGTTCAAGCCCAGCGAGCTGACCCCCAAGGTCGCTGAGCTTACCGTCAACTGCTGGATTGCTGCCGGCCTGCCGGCGGGGGTGCTGAACCTGGTGCAGGGCGCACGTGAAACCGGTGTGGCGCTGGCCGCCCACCCAGGTATCGATGGCCTGTTCTTCACCGGCTCCAGCCGCACCGGCAACCTGCTGCATCAACAGTTCGCAGGGCGCCCAGACAAGATCCTGGCCCTGGAAATGGGCGGTAACAACCCGCTCGTGGTGGACGAGGTCAAGGACCTCGATGCGGCGGTGTATACCATTATCCAGTCGGCGTTTATTTCCGCCGGCCAGCGCTGCACCTGCGCGCGGCGCCTGCTGGTACCGCAAGGCGCCTGGGGCGATGCGCTGATCGCGCGCCTGGTCGAGGTGTGCAAAACCATTACGGTAGGGGCGTTCGATGAACAGCCGGCGCCTTTCATGGGGGCGGTGATTTCGCTGCAGGCGGCGCGGGCGCTGCTTGCCGCCCAGGTTGAACTGGCCGCCAAAGGTGGCGTGAAACTGCTGGAAATGACTCAGCCGCAGGCCGATGCTGCACTGCTGACCCCGGGCATTGTCGATGTCACCGCCGTGGTTGACCGCCCGGACGAAGAGTTTTTCGGCCCGCTGTTGCAGGTAATCCGCTACGCCGACTTCGATGCTGCCATCGATGAAGCCAACAACACCCAGTATGGCCTGGCCGCCGGTTTATTGTCTGATTCGCGAGCCCGCTACCAGTACTTCTGGCTGCGCAGTCGCGCTGGCATCGTCAACTGGAACAAACAGCTGACGGGGGCTGCCAGCAGCGCGCCGTTCGGTGGTGTGGGTGCCAGTGGCAACCATCGCGCCAGTGCCTATTACGCAGCCGACTACTGCGCCTACCCCGTGGCTTCGCTGGAGACCGCCAGCCTTGCCTTGCCGGCGACCCTGACGCCGGGCGTCACCCTATAACAACAGGTCACGGAGCCTAGCCGATGAAATCCTATGAAGTGAATTTTGATGGCCTGGTGGGGCCTACCCACAACTATGGCGGCCTGTCTTACGGTAACGTGGCTTCGCAGAGCAACAGCCAGCAGGCGTCCAACCCGCGTGAGGCGGCGCGCCAGGGCTTGGCGAAGATGAAAGCGCTGGCCGACATGGGCTTCAAGCAGGGTGTGTTGGCGCCACAAGAGCGCCCGGACGTGGCAGCACTGCGCCGCCTGGGTTTCAGTGGAAGTGATGCCGAAGTTATCCAGCGCGCCGCCCGCGATGCCATGCCGTTGCTGGTGGCCAGTTGCTCGGCCTCGAGCATGTGGGTGGCCAACGCCGCAACAGTCAGCCCCAGTGCCGACACGGCTGACGGTCGCGTGCACTTCACCGCCGCCAACCTCAACTGCAAATACCACCGCAGCATCGAGCACCCGACCACCAGCCGCGTGCTGGGCGCCATGTTCAACAACGAGAAACACTTTGCCCACCACGCCGCGCTGCCTGCCGTGGCCCAGTTCGGTGACGAGGGGGCGGCCAACCACACGCGCTTCTGCCGCGCCTATGGCGAGGCTGGCGTGGAGTTCTTTGTCTACGGCCGCAGTGCCTTCGACAGCCGCTACCCCGCACCACAGAAATACCCGGCCCGACAAACCCTGGAGGCCTCGCAGGCTGTGGCCCGGCTGCACGGCCTGAGCGATGACGGTGTGGTCTACGCTCAACAGAACCCGGCGGTGATCGACCAGGGGGTGTTCCACAATGATGTGATTTCGGTAGGTAACGGCGAGGTGCTGTTCTACCACGAGGACGCGTTTCTCGAGACCGACGCGGTACTTGGGCAACTGCGAGCTAAACTGGCCAGCAAGGGTGGCAACTTCCAGGCCATCTGTGTGCCCAGGGCAGCGGTGGCGGTGGAGGACGCGGTGCGTTCCTACCTGTTCAACAGCCAGCTGCTCAGCCGCGACGATGGTTCCATGCTGTTGGTCGTGCCGGAAGAGTGCCGCAACAACGAGCGGGTCTGGGCCTATCTGGGCGAACTGACCCGCCAGGGAGGCCCGGTGAAGGAGGTCAAGGTATTCGACCTCAAGCAAAGCATGCAAAACGGCGGCGGCCCGGCCTGCCTGCGTTTGCGCGTGGCTTTGAAGGAAGCGGAACTGGCAGCCGTCAACCAAGGCGTTATCATGACGCCCTCGCTGTATGACACGCTGCTGCAGTGGGTCGACAGGCACTACCGCGATCGCCTTGGCGAAGCAGACCTGGCTGACCCGCAACTGCTGGTGGAATGCCGTACGGCACTGGACGAATTGACCCAGATCCTGAAGTTGGGCTCGGTGTATCCGTTCCAACGCCAACCTTGAAGAGAGACTCTGTAATGACCGACGCCTTGCGCCTGATCCTCGAAGATGAAGACGGCACCCAGCTGGAAACTTCCTGCACCCGCTTTGCTGTGGTTTGGCAAGGCAAGGAAGTGTGGATTCAGCAGGATGGCCGTGGCCAGTTGCTGATCGGCGTGGATGTCGAGGAAGACGACACCGAGTATGCCAATTTGCTGCTGCGGCCGATGGCCACCAATCTGGTCAGCCTGCAGCTGGAAATGGAACCGGCAGAACCTGGCGAAGACGACGATCACGTTCATGGCCCTGACTGCGGTCACCACCACTAAGGAAGCACCTATGCTCGCCCTTGGCAAATTGCTTGAGCTGACCCTCACCGATCACGAACCGGCCGAGAAGACCCAAGTGACAACCAATGGCGCGCGTTTGCGATGGCTGGGCGAGGGCGCGCTCGAAGTGCGTCCGGCTGAAAGCGAAGATTGCGGGCTGGACTTGCTGTTGTCCGCCGGCATTCACGGCAACGAAACAGCGCCGATCGAACTGCTCGAGCGGCTGCTGCATGGCGTGGCCAACGGCGAGATCATACCCAGGGCACGGGTGCTGTTCCTGTTCGGCAACCCGGCGGCGATCCGCAAGGGCGAGCGCTTTATCGAACAGGACATCAACCGCTTGTTCAATGGCCGCCATGAGCTGTCCAGCGGTTTCGAAGCATTGCGTGCTGCCGAGCTGGAACAGTTCGCCCGGGTGTTTTTCAGCAAGCCGGGGCGCAACCGCCTGCATTACGACCTGCATACTGCCATCCGTGGTTCGAAGATCGAGCAATTCGCCTTGTACCCTTATAAAGAGGGGCGCAAGCATTCCCGTCGCGAACTGGCGCGCCTGGCGGCGGCAGGTATGGAAGCGGTGCTGCTGCAAAGCAAGTCATCCATCACCTTCAGCGCGTTCACCTACGAACAGCTTGAGGCTGAAGCCTTCACCCTGGAGTTGGGCAAGGCCCGTCCGTTCGGGCAGAACGAGCAGGTGAACCTCGACAAGCTCGAAGAGCGGCTGATCCGCATCATCAAGGCCACCGAGCCAGAGGACGAAAGTTCGCTGGATGGCCTGCAGCTGTTCAGTGTGTCCCGCGAAATCATCAAGCACAGCGACAGCTTCCACCTGCACCTGCCGGCGGACATCGAAAACTTCTCCGAGCTGAGCAAGGGTTACCTGCTGGCTGAAGACCTGGCCGAGATGCGCTGGGTGGTTGAAGAGGAGGGCGCACGCATCATCTTCCCCAACCCCAAGGTGAAGAACGGCTTGCGCGCGGGGATTCTCATTGTGCCGGATTCGGGGCAGCGACTGGGCTGATGGGGAGGTGGCGCGCGTTCCGGCGCGCCACATGGGCTCGCTCAGTAGTAAGTGCGCACTGGCAGGCCCAGCTCCATTCGCAGCGCGTTTTCGTTGAAGGGTGATGGGTTGGTGTCGGTTGGCGCCGTGTCGGGGTTATTGTCGAAATCGTACAGAAGGCCGCTCGGCAGGCCAATGGCTTGCAGGTGTGCATTGTCGACCTGGATCTGCCTGCGATCGAGGGTACTGATTGAAGTATGGCCAGGTACCGTCGTACCGTTGAAGGCGCTATACGCCTCGCACAGGCAACGGTAGAAGTCGAGCAGCGGCAAATTGTCGCTGTCCGAGCGAGTCAGGTTGAGTGCCAGCTCCCCACCCTCGGCAGGCAAACCGGCCACCCACTCCAGTTTACTGTCTCGTCGCAGGTAATGGTCGTTGTCGGTCGGGTCTGAGGTGTACACGTCGAAACGGGTGGCTAGAGGTGTTTCGGTAACGCTTATCCACGACCGTTTTGCCAGCTGTGTCAGAAGTTGCTGGCCGCAATGTGTGTGGCAAAGAAAAACCAGGTGGTTGTGGACGGCCTGTTTGAAGGTATCGCTGCCTCGTATGTCGAGTGTATTGCTGGCGAGTGCGGTGAGCGGGGTGGAGAGTGGCTGCTCGAAGCGGGCGTCACCCGCCTGGTTGCGGGCATAGATGACTGATTCATGTGGGTCGTCGACCAGGATAAAACCGTCGATTCCCAGGATATGACCGCCGGTACCGCCGCTCGCCGAGCCGCGCTTGATGAATGTCAGCCCCTGGCCCACGTTGATCTGTGCATCGCCACTACCGGTGAAGACCTCGGTGATGCCGCCGCCGGTGGTGATGTGCGCACGGCCTTCTGCGGCCTGGATGATCACAGGTGTCTTCACTTCCTCCGCCACGCGGATGTTGGCTTCACCCTTTGCCGTTCTGATGATGAGGGTCTGTCTTGGCGTAGGTGCGAGGACGAACCTCTTGTTGCCGACTGTGGCTTTCAGGTGGCAATCGTAGAGGGAAATGTCGATATCGACAGCCGCGGCATGGCTCTGAATCACCATGTGGTGCTTGCCCGGGATCTGGCCCTGATCGAACCATACCTGTTCCAGAAGGACGTCTATTTTGTCGTCCCGGTAGTCGTAGAAACGATGAACGGCTTGGCCAGCGATAGACGTGTCTGCCCGCTGTTGAAAACCGCTGGTCCTGCCAGAAATGAAATAGACGGGGTTGGGGTGCATGAGAAGGCTCGCTTGCTGTGAATGGGAGGCGACAGGTGATGCCGCGGCCAAAGCTAAAGGGTTGTGCAGGCGAGGCGTGGTACTTATCTAGGGGCAAGGTGGATGAGAAGGGGGCGTTGTGACGAGGCGCTGAACCGTATAGCCTCCACTTTGATGCCCGAGATGACGATTTCATGCCGATTGATCGTTTTCGGGCGTATAAACACACTGCATCCGCCGTTCAGGCTGGATATAATGGCGCCCTTTGCCGTCGTTTCGTCGATTCGACGTATCAGCCCAAACGGCCGCCGTTTCCGTGGAAGAACCTATGAAAAGCGCAGAAATCCGTGAAGCCTTCCTTCGCTTCTTCGAAGAGCAGGGACATACCCGAGTCGCCTCCAGTTCGCTGATCCCGAACAACGACCCGACCCTGCTGTTCACCAACGCAGGCATGAACCAGTTCAAGGACTGCTTCCTCGGTGCGGAGAAGCGCGCCTACACGCGTGCTGTCAGCAGCCAGAAGTGCGTGCGTGCCGGTGGCAAGCACAACGACCTGGAAAACGTCGGTTACACCGCGCGCCACCATACCTTCTTCGAAATGCTGGGCAACTTCAGCTTCGGCGACTACTTCAAGCGCGACGCCATTACCTTCGCCTGGACCTTCCTGACGTCTGAAAAGTGGCTGAACCTGCCCAAGGAAAAACTCTGGGTCACCGTATACGCCACCGACGACGAAGCCTACGACATCTGGACCAAGGAAGTCGGCGTGCCGGCCGAGCGCATGGTGCGCATCGGTGATAACAAGGGCGCCCCCTACGCCTCCGACAACTTCTGGACCATGGGCGATACCGGCCCGTGCGGCCCGTGCACCGAGATTTTCTACGATCACGGCCCGGATATCTGGGGCGGCCCACCCGGCTCGCCAGAAGAAGACGGTGACCGCTACATCGAGATCTGGAACAACGTCTTCATGCAGTTCAACCGCACCGCCGACGGCGTGTTGCACCCCCTGCCAGCGCCGTCGGTGGATACCGGCATGGGCCTGGAGCGTGTCAGCGCCGTGCTGCAGCACGTGCATTCGAACTACGAGATCGACCTGTTCCAGAACCTGCTGGCTGCCGCAGCCAAGGCCATCGGTTGCAGCAATGACGGCCAGGCCTCGCTGAAAGTGGTCGCCGACCACATCCGTTCGTGCGGTTTCCTGATTGCCGACGGCGTGCTGCCGTCCAACGAAGGCCGTGGCTACGTGCTGCGCCGCATCATTCGCCGCGCTTGCCGTCATGGCAACAAGCTGGGCGCCAAGGGCAGCTTCTTCTACCAGATCGTGGCCGCACTGGCCGCTGAAATGGGCGAAGCCTTCCCGGAGCTGAAGAGCCAGCAAGCGCACATCGAGCGCGTGCTCAAGGCCGAAGAAGAGCAGTTCGCCAAGACCCTGGAGCAGGGCCTGCGCATCCTCGAGCAAGACCTGGCCCAGCTGAAAGGCGACGTGGTACCGGGCGACGTGGTGTTCAAACTGTACGACACCTATGGTTTCCCGATGGACCTGACTGCCGACATCGCGCGTGAGCGTGAGCTGACTATCGACGAAGCCGGCTTCGAGCGTGAAATGGACGCCCAGCGTGAGCGTGCCCGTTCCGCCAGCGCCTTCGGCATGGACTACAACAGCCTGGTCAAGGTCGACAGCGCTACCGAGTTCCTCGGTTACGACGCCACCGAGGGTCAGGGCAAGATCATCGCCCTGTACAAGGACGGCCAATCCGTTGACCAGTTGGGTGAAGGCGAGCAGGGCGTTGTGGTGCTCGACCGCACGCCGTTCTACGCCGAGTCCGGTGGTCAGGTGGGTGATTCCGGCTTCCTGCAGGCTGGCACTGCACGCTTTGACGTGCGCGACACCACCAAGACCGGTGGTGCCTTCCTGCACCACGGCGTGGTTGCCAGCGGCGCGCTGGTGATCGGTTCGCCAGTCGAGGCCAAGGTCGATGCAGAGGTGCAGCACGCCACCTCGCTGAACCACTCCGCCACCCACCTGCTGCACGAAGCACTGCGCCAGGTGCTGGGCGAGCATGTACAGCAGAAGGGCTCGCTGGTCGACAGCCAGCGCCTGCGTTTCGACTTCAGTCACTTCGAGGCGGTGAAGCCAGAGCAGATCAAGGCGCTGGAAGACATCGTCAACCGCGAAGTGCGCAAGAACACTGCTGTTGAAACCGAACTGACCGACATCGAAACTGCCAAGGCCAAAGGCGCAATGGCGCTGTTTGGCGAGAAATACGGCGACACCGTGCGCGTGCTGAGCATGGGCGGTGATTTTTCGGTGGAATTGTGCGGCGGTATCCACGCCAAGCGCACCGGTGACATCAGCCTGTTCAAGATCATCAGCGAAAGCGGCGTGGCCTCTGGCGTGCGCCGTATCGAAGCCGTAACCGGTGCCGCTGCGCTGGCTTACCTGAACGCTGCCGAAGAGCAGGTCAAGGAAGCTGCTCAACTGGTGAAAGGTAACCGCGACAACCTGATCGACAAGCTGTCGGCTGTGCTTGAGCGCAACCGCCAGCTGGAGAAGCAGCTGGAACAGCTGCAGGCCAAGGCCGCCAGCGCCGCCGGGGACGATCTCTCCAATGCGGCTGTTGAGGTCAAGGGTGCCAAGGTCCTCGCCGCCCGCCTGGATGGGCAGGATGGCAAGGCCCTGCTGGCCCTGGTCGATCAGCTGAAGAACAAGCTCGGCCACGCAGTGATCCTGCTGGGCAGCGAGCATGAGGGCAAGGTTGTGCTGGTGGCCGGCGTGACCAAGGACCTCTCCAGCCAACTCAAGGCTGGCGATCTGATGAAACAAGCCGCTGCGGCGGTGGGTGGCAAGGGCGGTGGCCGTCCGGACATGGCCCAGGGCGGTGGCGTCGACGTCGCTGCCCTGGACCAGGCCCTGGCGCTGGCCGTGCCATTCGCAGAGCAGGGACTTTGAGATGACGGGGTGGATGGTTTAGTCGCCATACAGGCCACTCCCGTCCACCCCTTCATGTTGGATTGTTTTTTGAGGCCCTGTATGGGCTGAGGCACCATTGAAATGGCGTTGATCGTACAGAAATTTGGCGGCACCTCTGTCGGTTCCATCGAGCGGATCGAGCAGGTAGCCGAAAAGGTCAAGAAACACCGTGAAGCGGGCGACGACCTGGTGGTTGTGCTGTCGGCCATGAGCGGTGAAACCAATCGCCTGATCGACTTGGCCAAGCAGATCACCGATCAGCCGGTTCCTCGTGAACTGGACGTGATCGTGTCGACGGGTGAGCAGGTCACCATTGCCCTGCTGACCATGGCCTTGATCAAGCGTGGTGTGCCAGCGGTGTCCTACACCGGCAACCAGGTGCGTATTCTCACCGACAGCTCGCACAACAAGGCGCGCATTCTGCAAATCGACGACCAGAAGATTCGTGCCGACCTGAAGGAAGGCCGCGTAGTCGTGGTTGCAGGCTTCCAGGGTGTCGACGAGCACGGCAACATCACTACCCTGGGCCGTGGTGGCTCTGATACCACCGGCGTGGCCCTGGCGGCGGCGCTGAAGGCTGATGAGTGCCAGATCTACACTGATGTTGATGGCGTCTACACCACCGACCCGCGCGTCGTGCCACAGGCTCGTCGCCTGGAGAAGATCACCTTCGAAGAGATGCTGGAAATGGCCAGCCTCGGTTCCAAGGTGCTACAGATCCGTTCGGTGGAGTTCGCCGGCAAGTACAACGTTCCGCTGCGCGTGCTGCACAGCTTCAAGGAGGGTCCGGGTACCCTCATTACCATTGATGAAGAGGAATCCATGGAACAGCCGATCATTTCCGGTATCGCCTTCAACCGTGATGAAGCAAAGCTGACCATTCGCGGCGTGCCTGATACCCCGGGCGTGGCCTTCAAGATCCTCGGCCCGATCAGCGCTTCGAACATCGAAGTCGACATGATCGTGCAGAACGTTGCGCACGATAACACCACCGACTTCACCTTCACCGTGCACCGCAACGAGTACGAGAAGGCGCAGAGCGTGCTGGAAAACACAGCACGCGAAATCGGTGCCCGTGAAGTGATTGGCGACACCAAGATTGCCAAGGTCTCGATCGTTGGCGTCGGCATGCGTTCGCACGCCGGTGTTGCCAGCTGCATGTTCGAAGCCCTGGCCAAGGAGAGCATCAACATCCAGATGATCTCCACGTCCGAGATCAAGGTGTCGGTAGTGCTCGAAGAGAAGTACCTGGAGCTGGCCGTACGCGCGCTGCATACCGCGTTCGATCTGGATGCTCCTGCCCGACAGGGCGAGTAAGGCGCTGCCTGGAGGGGCGCGGCTTGCCGCGCCCTTCGCGTTTCTGCTCGCCGCGCAGGTCCTGTCCTGCCTTGTGCGGCGAGTACCCGGGGCCATGGTCGTCGTCCGCGACCCGGCCCGATATCCAAGACTGTTACCCCTGAATGTTTGCGTAAGGAGAAAGCTATGTTGATTCTGACTCGTCGGTGCGCCGAGAGCCTGATCATTGGGGACGGCGAGATCACCGTGACGGTGCTTGGCGTCAAAGGCAACCAGGTGCGTATTGGCGTGAGTGCCCCGAAAGAAGTGGCAGTTCACCGCGAGGAAATCTACCTGCGGATCAAGAAGGAGAAGGATGAAGAGCCAAGCCTTTAATTTTTTTGAAGTTTTTTTCAAAAAAAGGGTTGCAAAGGTGAAAGAGGTTCTTTAATATTCGCCTCGTGTTGCGGTGAGGTGGCCGAGTGGCCGAAGGCGCTCCCCTGCTAAGGGAGTATACCTCATAAGGGTATCGGGGGTTCGAATCCCCCCTTCACCGCCATTATTCGCTTAGGGCGCTGCAAACAGTAAGAACGCTAAGTAGTTGATTTTAAACGAAAAAGTTCTTGCAAAAATGTTTCAGCGACCTATAATGCGCGGCAAGACACGGACTCATAGCTCAGCTGGATAGAGTACTCGGCTACGAACCGAGCGGTCGGAGGTTCGAATCCTCCTGAGTCCGCCACTTTTGAAGTGGCTTTGCTTAAAAGCTGCTTCAAACAACCAGTGGTAACCTGGTCTAAAAATACCAATTGCGGACTCATAGCTCAGCTGGATAGAGTACTCGGCTACGAACCGAGCGGTCGCAGGTTCGAATCCTGCTGAGTCCGCCACTTTTTGAAGTGGTTCTGCTTGCAAAGCTACTTCAGTCAACCAGTGGTAATCTGGTCTAAAACTACCACCACGGACTCATAGCTCAGCTGGATAGAGTACTCGGCTACGAACCGAGCGGTCGCAGGTTCGAATCCTGCTGAGTCCGCCACACCCCATCAGAAAGCCCGCTCAATAGAGCGGGCTTTTTGTTTGTGCGTCAATGAATTCTTGAACATGTCGATCTACGCTTTTCTGTAATGATTGCGGTGTAGTTTGGCGCCGCTGAGCGGCCTCAAAAATCGAATGTGCTTTCCCATCCATAACAACCGTCGCACTGATAGCTTCGAGCGTTGTCCCAGCTTTATCACGCAAACGATTGTTCTGGCCAAAAATTTAAGCGATCTGACAGCTTTAGCAGTGTATGATTGCGCCCGTCAGCCCCGCCGGGGCTTGTGGAAAACCACCATGGACTTACCCAGTAGTTACTCGCTAACACGATTCATACAGAAAGATCTGACCGATTGATTCCCTCGGCGTGCTCCGCTGCTGGGAGTGGAGTTCGCCTATGACCGAAGTAGAAGTTAAAAAAGCGCAAGAAAGCCTGCAGGATCGCCTGGCCCAGGTGGTCGAACTGTTGCAGCGCCAGCGCATGGTCGAAGACCTGACCCATCGCCAGGAAGGCGCGCACAACGACCTGGTAGAAAACCTGGTCCACCGCCAGAACCTCGTCGAGCTGCAGCGCAAGCTCGACGACCTGCACCCCGCCGACATCGCCTACATCCTCGAAGCCTTGCCCCTGGAAGATCGCCTGACGGTCTGGCAGCTGGTGCGCTCGGAGCGCGATGGCGACATCCTGCTGGAAGTTTCCGATTCGGTTCGCCAATCGTTGATCGCCGACATGGACGATCATGAGCTGCTGGCTGCCGCCAAGGAGATGGACGCCGACGAACTGGCCGACCTTGCCCCAGAGCTGCCGCGTGACGTTGTTCACGAGCTGATGGAAACCCTCGATGCCCAGCAACGCGAGCGGGTGCGTTCGGCGCTGAGCTACGACGAGGAGCAGGTCGGTGCGCTGATGGACTTCGAGATGGTCACCATTCGCGAAGATGTCAGCCTGGAGGTGGTGCTGCGCTATCTGCGCCGCCTGAAAGAATTGCCGAACCACACCGACAAATTGTTCGTGGTCGATTACGACGGCATCCTCAAGGGTGTATTGCCGATCAAGCGCCTGCTGGTCAACGACCCGGAGAAGAAGGTGGCAGAGGTCATGGCGACCGATCCTGTCTCCTTCCAGCCCGAGGAAGATGCCTACGATGCAGCGCAGGCTTTCGAGCGTTATGACCTGGTATCCGCCCCGGTGGTGGACAAGAGCGAACGCCTGATCGGCCGTCTGACCATCGACGAAATGGTCGACCTGATCCGTGAGGAAAGCGAGAGCGAAGTCCTCAACATGGCGGGTCTGCGTGAAGAGGAGGATATTTTCGCCTCGGTCTGGCGTTCGTTCCGCAACCGTTGGGCGTGGCTGGCAATCAACCTGATTACCGCCTTTGTTGCTTCGCGCGTGATCGGGTTGTTCGAAGGCTCGATTGAAAAGCTGGTGGCGTTGGCTGCGTTGATGCCGATCGTTGCGGGTATTGGTGGCAACTCGGGTAACCAGACCATCACCATGATCGTCCGCGCCATGGCCCTGGACCAAGTGTCGCCAGGCAATACCAGCCGCTTGATGCGCAAGGAGTTGGCGGTGTCGCTGATCAACGGCCTGGTTTGGGGGGGCGTGATTGGTGCGGTAGCTTTCTGGCTGTATGGCAGCTGGTCGCTGGGGGTGGTGATGACCGCCGCGATGACCTTGAACCTGTTGCTGGCGGCGCTGATGGGCGTGCTGATCCCGATGACATTGGCCCGCTTGGGGCGCGACCCTGCGATGGGGGCGAGCGTGATGATCACCGCTGTGACCGACAGCGGTGGTTTCTTCATCTTCCTTGGACTGGCCACGCTGTTCCTGTTGTAAGCCGATCTTCCCTGTGGGAGCAATCTCGCAGGGAAATGGCCTTGCTGCCATTCAGATGCCCACAAAAAAGCCAGCTTGCGCTGGCTTTTTTGTGTTCGCTGCAGGCCTCAGGAGGCGTCTGCGGCCATTTCCACATCGTGAGCGATGAGGGCGACCAGGGCGTTCTGCTGGCGGTGTGACAGTTGGCGGAAACGCTGCAGCAACTCGCGCTCATGCAGGGACAGCTCAGGGCTGTCCAGGCGCATGCTCAGCTCGTCACCCAACGCACCTTCCTGGATAAGGCTCTGTTCCAGGCGTGCAATGATCTCGGAGTTCATGCTGCGGTGGTGGTTGCGCGCTACCTCGGCAATGCGCTCACGCATTCCGTCTGGCAGGCGGACGACGAACTTGTCAGCGGTGCGGCTCGAATAAATAGCCTGTTTCATTGGGCGCATATAAATTGACCAGAGTTTGGTTCAGGGGAAGCGGTTCTCAAATTGGCCGCACGGGATGGAAGTACGACCGTGGCGACGACAAAATGTTCAACCGCCAGTGAAAAATGGATGCTCATCTTGCCTCATGGTCGCCGTTTGCTTGGCGTCAATTATGTGACAAATAGTGAGCCGGATAAAGGCTTTATGCCAGTACCAATTATCAGAAATGAGCACTGGTTTGAAAAGTTTTACATGCCCTGGCTAGCCTGGCCGTCAGTCTTTTGCCGTCAATAATGGGTAAAACGCAGAAAAATGCCCAGAAAAGCCCTAGAATGCGCCGGTTCTCTCCATAGAGCATAGTGGCTATGCAACATGACGCAAGCGACCGCCGATCAGCTACGGGGCGGTTGATATTTCTGGTCGGGCCGTCCGGTTCCGGGAAAGATTCCCTGATCGACGCTTCGCGTGAGCAACTGGCCGTCGCCGGGGTAGAAGTAGCCCGCCGGGTCATCACCCGTTCGGCCGAAGCCAAAGGTGAAGCTGCCCAGGGTGTCACGCCCGAGCAGTTTGACGCGTTGCGTGCGCAGGGAGCGTTTGCCATGCACTGGCGGGCCAATGGCCTGGACTATGGCATACCCCGGCAGGTGGACCAGTGGTTGGCGTCCGGGAGGTCAGTGCTGGTGAATGGCTCGCGGGCTTATTTGGCAGAAGCCCGTCAGTGCTACCCGGATTTATTGGCCGTGTTGGTCGAGGTCAAGCCTGAGGTGCTGCGCCAGCGCTTGCTCGCCCGAGGCCGGGAAACCGCAGAAGAAGTGGAGCAGCGCCTGGCGCGCAGCGCACGCTTGCAAGCTGCAGCCGACCCGTCGGTGCATGTGCTGGATAATTCTTCCACACTGGAGGCGGCGGTCGCTGCATTCTTTTCGCTGCTTCGCCATCAGGGCGTGCTACCGCGGCGATAGCAGCCGCAGAAAAGGATTACGCGAAAAAGCCCAGTTCAGGCATGACAAACGCCAGCATGCTGGTTAACATGCTGGCCATCCCGCTGTGCAGCGCTCGCTGCCGGTCGTAGCGTCTCAGTAGCTCAATTGGATAGAGCATCCCCCTCCTAAGGGGAAGGTTGCAGGTTCAATTCCTGCCTGGGACGCCATTCTTGTCATTCCCATCATTGTCTCCGTCGCCTTTGTTGCCACCGCGCTGCTGTTTACAGCACTTGCGCTTGGCTAGGCGCTGTCATGCATCACGTTCGCGGCATAACGCCGCGCTTGAGGCCAGCCGCTGGCGCATCAGGAAGTACCCCGCCACTACCAGCAGTACCGTCAGCACCGTGAACCAGAACTGGAAACGCGATGCCGGATCGAACGCCTGGGTGCCGATGACTGCCAGCAAGGCGAACAGCGCAATGATATTGGTATAGGGGAACAGCCAGGCACGGAAGGCGTTTGGGGCGACCGCTTCGTGGCGGGTTTTCCTGCGCATGGCCACGTGGGCGATGATGATGAAGATCCATACGACCATGACCAGGCTGCCGGTACTCTTGGCCAAGGTCATGAACAGGTCGCCGCCACTGACAAAGTGTACGGTCAGGATCACCGTGCAGATCGACAGGCTCAGCAGCAGTGCATTGATCGGTACGCCCTTGGCACTGGTGCGTGAGAAGAGCTTGGGCGCATGACCGCGCTGGCTCAGTGAGAACAGCATGCGCGAGTTGGAGAACATGAACGAGTTCATTACCGACATGAACGAGACGAACAGCACCAGTTTCATGGCCACTGCAGCACCCCCGAACCCGGCCAGGCTGAACAGCGAAACATAGGGCGAGGCCAGGTTGGCCTTGTCGGTCCAGGGTAGGCAAAGGATCAGGATCGAAACAGACCCTACGTAGAACAGCATCACCCGCAGGATCACGCTTTTGATCGCGCGGATCACGTTCTGTCGCGGATTCTCTGACTCACCTGCGGCCACGGCGGCAATTTCACTGCCGCCCAGTGAGAAGATCACCACGATAACGCCGGCCATCACCGGTGATAGGCCGTTGGGCATGAAGCCGTCATGGGCGGTGAGGTTGACCAGACCGGGGGCGGGTATCTCGCTGTGCAGGCCGAGCAGGATCGAGACGCCCAGCAGCATGAAGATCAGGATGGTGGCGACCTTCATCGCGGCCAGCCAGTACTCGACTTCGGCAAATGAACGCACCGAGTAGGCGTTGCTGGCCATCAGTGTCACCAGCATCAGGAAGGCGCCTGCCCAGATCGGCAGCCACGGCAGGAAGTCATGCAGGATGGCGCCCAGCAGTACCGCTTCCAGGGTGATGGTCATCATCGACTTGAACCAGTACAGCCAGCCGACCGCAAACCCTGCCCAGTCGCCGAGGTAGGTGTTGGCGTAGGTCGAAAACGACCCTGCATCCGGGTTGCGGCAGGCCATTTCGCCCAGCATGAACATGACCAGGGTGACCACCAGGCCACCAATGAAATACGACAGTATGGCCGCGGGCCCTGCCGATGCGATCAGTGAGCCCGAGCCCATGAACAGCCCTGCACCGATCACCCCACCCAGCGCGATCATGGTGATATGCCGCTGCTTGAGGCTTTGCTTCAAACCGTGTGATTGCATTTCCTTGTCCTCTCTTATTTTAGGGGGGATCCGACATCGTCCCCCTACGCAGGCATCGTCATGCGCCTGCGTCCACGCGTGGCAAATAGCTACCAGCCTGCCACCCTGGACAATAAGGCCAAGGACCTCAAACGAATTCTCTGCACAACATCCTGCCGATTTTTCCTGAGACCGAAGATGGCGTCGGTAGCGTTGCCGTTGATGAAGCCATGCACCACCTGAACATCGACGCCACCGAACGCTTCAAACCGGGCTTGCCGCTTGTTGCTCTTCATCCAGGCTGCCGCCCACCTTGGCGAGCTGCTCTTGCGCTTTCTCCTCGCTCTTGCGCTCGATGTCTTCTTTCATGCGCTGTGCGATCAACTCGTCGACCTTTGCTTTCATCTCGGGCGGCAGGGCGTCGTACTCTTCTTCGGTCAGGCCTATTTCACGCAGCAGTTTTTCCTTGATCATCTCGCCGGGCGACTTGGACATGAAGTCGTGAAATTCCTGCCGGGCAGTTTTGGGCGGCAGTGGTTCTCCGATGACCGGCTCGGTGGTCGCAGAACCCAGGTTTTGCAACATCACCTTGAATTTGGCAAAGGCTTCTGCACGAGCATCCTCAGCGTTTTGCTGAGCGGTACTGCCCCCGCTCTGTTGCTGGTTCGCCGTGTTGGCGGTGGTTATTGGCGTGCGGACCGGTGCAATCTGGGCCACTGTCTGCTCATCGTTGGTGTACCGGGGCTGATGGAGCGTGGGCTGCCAGCTGACGCCGTTATGGGCGATTATCATGTTTCCTCCTTGGAAATCTCGTTGGCAGGTACGCAACGCAAAAGCCATGCCAGCGCTGTGCCGTTCGAAATCAGGGCTTTGGCACTATTTCGGTTGCACACGGGCGGGCATATGCTTGCCCGTGATAGGCATCATCTTGCCGCTCGCGGCAATCAACACCACTGTCGGCAGCCCCTTGATCGGAGCGCAGTTGCTGGGCATCAGGGAGAGCGTCCATGAATCAAGACACCAGGCCGGTTCCTGCCGGCTTCAGTGAACAGCAGTTGCACACCTTGTTCGATTTGATCAGCGATGGCATCTGGGACTGGAATGCCAATACTGGCTACGTTTATCGCAATCCGGGCTGGTACAGCATGCTGGGTTATGCCAGCCACTCCATGGCCAACTCGGTATTTACCTGGGAAAGCGTGATCCATCCCGAAGACTACCCACGGGTAATGGCCCATTTCGAGGCCTATATCAATCAGCGCAACGAACGCTACCGCATTGAATACCGTTGCCGTTGTGAGGACGGCAGCTACATCTGGATCGAAGACAGCGGCTACGTCATCGCGCATAACGAGGACGGTTCCGTGGCACGCATGCTAGGCGCGCATCGCAATATCGACGCTGGCAAGCGCTTGGTGACTCAACTGGAGCAAAAGAACCAGTCGCTGGAGTGCCAGGTGGCCGAGCGTACCCGCGAGTTGTCCTGGGTGAACCAGCAGCTACAGCGGCAACTGGACGAAAACCGTGAATTGGCCCAACGCGATGCGTTGACCCGTGTCGCCAACCGTTACCGGCTGGAGAGTGTGTTGCAGCTGGAGTGCCAGCGCGCCCAGCGCTTCCGCCAGCCGTTGTCGCTGATCGCCATGGACATGGATGATTTCAAGCCGATCAATGACCGCTACGGTCACGCCCGTGGCGATGCGGCGCTGGTCCGGGTGGCCGAAAGCCTGCGCACCTGCTTGCGCGAACTGGACCTGCTGGCGCGCTGGGGCGGCGACGAGTTCGTCATCGTGCTGCCGCAGACCACGTTGGGGGAGGCGCTTGATGTGGCGGCGCGCCTGCGCCAGGTGCTGGAGCAGGTGGAGCCGGTGGGTGATTGCCGGCTGACCATGAGCTATGGCGTGGTGCAGTGGCTGGAAGGGGAGGACCAGCACGCGCTGCTGGCGCGTGCCGACAAGGCGCTATACCGGGCCAAGGGGACAGGCAAGAACGCAATTGCCGGGTAGCAAGCCCCTCAGCGCGCACGCTGTTTTCTGGAGGCTTAGATGGCCTGAATGAAAAAAGACCCGCAGCGCCTCTCGGCGCAGCGGGCCAAATCGGCCTTGGCCGCTTCAGTGTCAGATATGCAAGGCGTGGCCCAGGGCACGCAGTGCGGCTTCCTGCACGGCTTCACCCAACGTGGGGTGGGCATGAATGGTGCCGGCCACATCTTCCAGGCATGCGCCCATCTCCAGCGATTGGGCAAACGCTGTGGACAGTTCGGAAACCGCCACGCCAACCGCCTGCCAGCCCAGGATCAAGTGGTTGTCGCGCCGCGCCACCACGCGTACGAAGCCGCTTTTCGATTCCAGGCTCATGGCCCGGCCGTTGGCGGCAAACGGGAACTGCGCGACGATGCAGTCCAGGCCCTGCTGGCTGGCTTGTTCCGGGGTCTTGCCGACCACCACCACTTCCGGGTCGGTGAAGCACACGGCGGCAATCGCAGTGGGCTCGAAGCGGCGGGCCTTGCCGGCGATGATTTCGGCGACCATCTCGCCCTGGGCCATGGCCCGGTGCGCCAGCATCGGTTCGCCAGCCACGTCGCCGATCGCCCAGACGTTGTGCATGCTGGTGTGACAGCGTTCGTCGATGGCAATGGCGGCGCCGTTCATCTTCAGGTCCAGGCATTCCAGGTTGAAGCCCTTGGTGCGTGGCCGACGGCCCACGGCCACCAGCACCTGGTCAGCCTCCAGGCGCAGTTGCCCACCCTTGCCGTCGTTGGCCAACAGGCAGCCATTTTCGTAACCTTCGACGCTGTGGCCCAGGTGCAGGGCGATACCCAGCTTCTTCAGCGAATCGGCCACCGGGGCGGTCAATTCGCTGTCGTAGGTCGGCAGAATGCGTTCGCGCGCTTCCACCACACTCACCTGTGCCCCCAGCTTGCGATAGGCAATGCCCAGCTCCAGGCCGATATAGCCACCGCCTACCACCACCAGGTGTTGCGGCAGGGCTTTCGGTGCCAGGGCTTCGGTCGAGGAAATCACCGGGCCACCCAGCGGCAGCATAGGCAGTTCGACACTGCTGGAACCGGTCGCCAGCAACAGATGCTCGCACTGGATACGCTGGCCATCGACCTCGACCTGCTTGCCGTCCAGTACCTTGGCCCAGCCATGCACCACTTTCACGCCGTGCTTTTTCAGCAGGGCGGCAACACCGGTGGTCAGGCGGTCGACAATGCCGTCCTTCCAGGTGACGCTCTGGCCGATGTCAAGGCGCGGCGAAGCCACGCTGATGCCCAGCGGCGAGGGTTGGGTAAAGCGCGAGGCCTGGTGAAACTGCTCGGCCACGTGGATCAGTGCCTTGGACGGGATGCAGCCGATGTTCAGGCAGGTGCCGCCCAGTGCCTGGCCTTCCACCAGTACGGTAGGAATGCCCAGTTGCCCGGCGCGGATGGCGGCTACATAGCCGCCAGGGCCGCCGCCGATGATCAGCAGGGTAGTCTGGATAATCTGTTGCATGCTCACTCCACGAACAGGCAGGCGGGTTGTTCGAGCAGGCCACGCACGGCCTGGATGAACAGGGCGGCGTCCATGCCATCGACCACGCGGTGGTCGAACGAGCTGGACAGGTTCATCATCTTGCGCACGACGATCTGGCCATCGATCACCACCGGCCGTTCGACCATGCGGTTGACCCCGACGATTGCCACTTCCGGGGTGTTGACCACCGGCGTGCTGACAATGCCACCCAAGGCGCCGAGGCTGGTCAGGGTGATGGTCGAGCCGGACAGCTCCTCGCGGCTTGCCTTGTTGTTACGTGCAGCGTTGGCCAGGCGCGAAATCTCGCCGGCATTGGCCCACAGGCTGCCCGCTTCGGCGTGGCGCAGCACGGGGACCATCAGGCCGTTGTCACCTTGGGTGGCAATGCCCACATGCACCGCACCGTGGCGGGTGATGATCTGCGCTTCGTCGTCGTAGGTCGCGTTGATCTGCGGGAAATCACGCAGTGCCACGACCAGGGCGCGCACCAGGAATGGCAGCAAGGTCAGCTTGCCGCGGCTGTCGCCGTGCTTGCTGTTGAGTTGCTGGCGCAGGGCTTCCAGTGCGGTGACGTCGATTTCCTCCACATAACTGAAGTGCGCGACCCGGCGTTTGGCATCCTGCATGCGCTGGGCGATCTTGCGGCGCAGGCCAATCACCGGCACCTGCTCGCTGTCGGTGCGCTTGGCATAGCCATTCGGTGCCTGGCCGGCACTGCTTTGCGGCTTGCTCATGAAGGCGTCGAGGTCTTCGTGCAGGATGCGCCCGGCCGGGCCGCTACCCTGCACATAACGCAGTTCGATACCGGCATCCAGGGCGCGCTTGCGCACAGCCGGCGAGGCCAGCGGCTTGTCGCCCGGCTGGCGCGGCACGATGGGTGCAGCTTCGTGGTTGGCGGGCGCTTGGTAGGCGGCGGGTTTTACGTCGTTCTGCGGTTCCGGCGTGGTTGCAATCGGGGCGGCCGGGGCCTCTATCGGCTTTGGCTGAGGCACATCCACATGGTTGCCGCTGCCTTGCACTTCAATGCGGATCAGTTCGCTACCGACCGCCATCACTTCACCGGGCTGGCCACCCAGGGCCAGCACTGTACCGCTGACCGGCGAAGGGATTTCGACGGTGGCCTTGTCGGTCATGACGTCGGCCACCACCTGGTCCTCGGCGATGATGTCGCCGACCTTGACGAACCATTCCACCAACTCGACCTGCGCGATGCCTTCGCCAATGTCCGGCATCTTGATGACGTGCGTGCCCATTCAGACCTCCATGACCTTTTTCAATGCCGCACCTACCCGCGAAGGACCTGGGAAATAAGCCCATTCCTGTGCGTGAGGGTAGGGGGTGTCCCAGCCAGTGACGCGCTCGATTGGCGCCTCCAGGTGATGGAAGCAGTGCTCCTGGACCAGCGCCACCAGTTCGGCACCGAAGCCGCAGGTGCGGGTTGCCTCGTGCACCACCACGCAACGACCGGTCTTTTTCACCGACTCGACGATGGTGTCCAGGTCCAGCGGCCACAGGCTGCGCAGGTCGATCACTTCGGCATCCACGCCGGTTTCTTCGGCGGCCACCTGGGCCACGTACACCGTGGTGCCGTAAGTCAGTACGGTCACGTCATTGCCAGGGCGGGTAATGGCGGCCTTGTCCAGCGGTACTGTGTAATAGCCGTCGGGCACGGCGCTGTGCGGGTGCTTCGACCACGGTGTTACTGGGCGGTCGTGGTGGCCATCGAACGGGCCGTTGTACAGGCGTTTGGGCTCGAGGAAGATGACCGGGTCGTCGCATTCGATCGAGGCGATCAGCAGGCCTTTGGCGTCATAAGGGTTGGACGGCATCACGGTACGCAGGCCGCAGACCTGGGTGAACATCGCTTCCGGGCTCTGGCTATGAGTCTGGCCGCCATAGATGCCGCCGCCGCAAGGCATGCGCAGGGTCAGCGGGGCAATGAACTCGCCGGCCGACCGGTAACGCAGGCGTGCCAGTTCGGAGACGATCTGGTCGGAGGCCGGGTAGAAATAGTCGGCGAACTGGATCTCCACCACCGGGCGCAGGCCATAGGCACCCATGCCCACGGCGGTACCGACGATGCCGCTCTCGGAGATGGGCGCGTCGAACACGCGCGATTTGCCGAACTTGTTCTGCAGGCCTTCGGTGCAGCGGAACACGCCGCCGAAGTAACCGACGTCCTGGCCGTACACCACCACATTGTCGTCGCGCTCAAGCATGATATCCATGGCCGAGCGCAGGGCCTGGATCATGGTCATGGTAGTGGTGGCCATGGCGGTTTCCGGGTTGATGCTGTTGTTGTGGTCGTTCATCTCAAACCCCCAGTTCCTGGCGTTGACGGCGCAGGTGTTCGGGCATCTCCTTGTACACATCCTCGAACATCGAGGCGGCGCTCGGGATGTGCCCGTTGGCCAGGGTGCCGTACTGCTCGGCCTCTTTCTGTGCGGCAATCACCGCAGCTTCAAGCTCGGCTGTGACGGCCTGGTGTTCTTCCTCGGACCAGTGGCCGATCTTGATCAGGTGCTGCTTCAGGCGGGTGATCGGGTCACCCAGCGGGAAGTGGCTCCAGTCATCGGCAGGGCGGTACTTGGAGGGGTCGTCCGACGTCGAGTGCGGGCCGGCCCGGTAGGTGACCCACTCGATCAGGCTTGGGCCGAGGCCGCGGCGGGCGCGCTCGGCAGCCCAGCGCGAGGCGGCGTACACGGCGACGAAGTCGTTGCCGTCAACCCGCAGCGAAGCGATACCGCAACCTACGCCACGGCCGGCAAAGGTGGTCGACTCGCCACCAGCGATGGCCTGGAAGGTGGAAATGGCCCACTGGTTGTTGACCACGTTGAGGATGACCGGGGCGCGGTATACATGGGCAAAGGTGAGGGCGGTGTGGAAGTCCGATTCGGCAGTAGCGCCGTCACCGATCCACGCCGAGGCGATCTTGGTATCGCCCTTGATCGCCGATGCCATCGCCCAGCCGACCGCCTGCACGAACTGGGTCGCCAGGTTGCCGCTGATGGTGAAGAAGCCGGCTTCGCGCACCGAGTACATGATCGGCAACTGGCGGCCCTTGAGGGGGTCGCGTTCGTTGGACAGCAGTTGGCAGATCATCTCGACCAGCGACACGTCGCGGGCCATCAGGATGCTTTGCTGGCGGTAGGTCGGGAAGCACATGTCGGTGCGGTTCAGCGCCAGCGCCTGGCCGCTGCCGATGGCTTCTTCGCCTAGGCTTTGCATGTAGAAGGACATCTTCTTCTGGCGCTGGGCAACCACCATGCGGCTATCGAAGATCCGCGTCTTGAGCATGGCGCGCATGCCTTGACGAAGGACCTGCGGGTCGATGTCTTCGGCCCAGGGGCCTTGCGCGTCGCCTTGCTCGTCGAGCACGCGGACCAGGCTGTAGGACAGGTCGGCAGTGTCGGCAGCGTCGACATCGATAGCGGGTTTACGGGCTTGACCTGCATCGTTGAGGCGCAGGTAGGAAAAATCGGTCTGGCAGCCTGGCCGGCCGGTGGGCTCGGGCACATGCAAACGCAGGGGGGCGTACTCGTTCATGCTTTTTACGCTCGCTCGGGTATTTGTTTTTGTGAGCTCTGAAGCGGCCGCCGCTGAATACCGGCTTGTGACTGGTAAGTCAGCGTCACCTACATCTTAGTGGCCCGGCAGGAGAATTTTTCTCTCAAGTTGATTGCCTTTGCCGAGCGGGGCAGATAAACATTCCGCATAAACACAAAAAACCGGTGATTTTGTCTTATGCGCAAACTCGATCGAACTGATATCGGCATTCTCAACAGCCTGCAAGAGAACGCCCGCATCACCAATGCCGAGCTGGCACGCTCGGTGAACCTGTCGCCCACGCCTTGTTTCAACCGGGTGCGGGCCATGGAAGAGCTGGGGGTGATCCGCCAGCAGGTGACCTTGCTGTCGCCTGAGGCGCTTGGGCTGGACGTGAATGTGTTCATCCATGTCAGCCTGGAAAAACAGGTGGAGCAGTCGTTGCATCGCTTCGAAGAAGAGATCGCCGAGCGGCCCGAGGTGATGGAGTGCTACCTGATGACCGGGGACCCGGATTACCTGCTGCGGGTGCTGCTGCCGAGCATCCAGGCGCTGGAGCGGTTTCTCGATTACCTGACGCGCTTGCCGGGGGTGGCCAATATCCGTTCGAGTTTTGCCTTGAAGCAGGTGCGCTACAAGACGGCGTTGCCGTTGCCGGCCAATGGCATGACCTTGCGGGAGTAGGGGGCCGTGCCGGCCAACAGGCTGCTTGATATTTTAAACACCCGCAGCCTATGTTGTTGTCAGCCTAAAACAACAAGGACAAGCGTCATGAGCACTGCTCAGCTTCAGGGCATCGATGAAATCGAATGCGTCACCCCCGACCTCAACGGCGTCCCGCGCGGCAAGGTGATGACCGCCGAAGGCTTCCTCGAAGGCCGTCGTCTGCAGATGGCCCGGGGAGTGCTGCTGCAGTGCATCATGGGCGGCTACCCAGCGGCGAAATTCTACGGCAGTGACGACGGCGACCTGGCACTGGTGGCCGAACCCGGTCAGGTCCACCGCCTGCCCTGGAGCAATGACGGCCGTGCCTTGGCCATCTGCGATGCCAACGAGCTGGATGGCCGGCCCTCGGCACTGTCCACACGGGGTCAGCTAAAAGCCGTGATAGCCCGCTATGCGGCACTGGGCCTGGCGCCGGTAGTGGCAACCGAGCTGGAGTTTTTCGTCTTTGCCCCCAACACCGACCCGCAGCAACCGTTCCTGCCGCCTGTAGGCAGCGATGGCCGCCGCGAGCTGGGCCATTCGGCGTTCAGTGTCAGTTCCAACAACGGCCTGCGCCCGTTCTTCAAGGAGGTGTACCACTGCATGGCGGCGCTGGGCCTGCCACGTGACACCTTCATGCACGAAATGGGTGTCAGCCAGTTCGAGATCAACCTGCTGCACGGCGACCCGCTGCTGTTGGCCGACCAGACCTTCCTGTTCAAGCACCTGCTCAAGGAAGTGGCGCTCAAGCACGGGCTGACGGTGGTCTGCATGGCCAAGCCGCTGGCGCGCACGCCTGGCAGCTCCATGCACATTCACCAGAGCCTGGTCGAGGCCGGCAGCGGGCGTAACGTATTCAGTGATGAGCAGGGCCTGCCGACAGACACCTTCCACCACTTCATCGGCGGGTTGCAGGCGTGCATGGCCGACTTCACCGCGCTGTTCGCGCCCAACGTCAATTCCTACCAGCGCCTGTGCCACCCCTATGCCTCGCCGAACAATGCGTGCTGGTCGCAGGACAATCGCGCCGCTGGCCTGCGCATTCCGGCCAGTGCGCCGATAGCGCGACGGGTGGAAAACCGCCTGCCCGGCGCCGATGCCAACCCGTACCTGGCCATTGCCGCCAGCCTGGCCGCTGGGCTGCATGGTATCGAGCAACGCTTGCAGCCATCGCCGGCCATCCAGGGCGAATTCGAAGTGCCTGAACACCTGAAACTGCCGTGCACGCTGCATGCGGCCCTGGAAAGGCTCAAGCGCAGCACGCTGGCGCGGGAACTGTTCGGCAGCGAATTCATCGAAGGCTACATTGCCAGCAAGACCCTTGAGCTGAGCGATTTCTTCGACGAGATCACGCCGTGGGAGCGCCGGGTCCTGGCGGCACAGGCCTGAGCGCGACACAACCTGCACCGGGCACGCCCCCGCAGTGCCAAATAGCTGTCGGGGGCCTGCGCCAGGCAGTTTTTGCCTTTATGCTGCTAGCACCCAAAACTGCCACCTGACCAGGGAGCTCCACGGGACGTATGCGAAATGTATGGAAGCCGTTTCAGTCGTTGTATTTCGCCGCGCTGATGATGTTGATCGGCTCGGGCCTGCTCAGTACCTACCTGGCCCTGCGCCTGGCTGCCGACCACGTCGACAGCCTGTGGGTGGGTGCGTTAATGGCGGCCAACTACTTTGGTCTGGCGGTTGGCGGCAAGGTTGGCCACCGGCTGATCGGACGGGTAGGGCACATACGCGCCTATGCCACCTGTGCCGGTATCGTCGGCGCTGCGGTGCTCGGTCATGGCCTGACCAGCTGGCTGCCGGCCTGGGTCGGGCTGCGCGTGATCGTCGGCCTGGGGATGATGTGCCAATACATGGTCATCGAGAGCTGGCTCAATGAGCAGGCCGATGTGAAACACCGGGGCGCGGTGTTCAGCGGCTACATGATCGCCTCGTACCTGGGGCTGGTGCTTGGCCAGTTGATTCTGGTGGTGCACCCGCAGCTCGGCCCGGAGCTGCTGATGCTGGTGGCGATGTGCTTTGCCCTGTGCCTGGTGCCCGTGGCGATGACCCGGCGTATTCACCCCGCGCCGTTGCGCCCGGCACCGATGGAGCCGAAGTTCTTCATCAAGCGCGTGCCGCAGTCGCTCAGTACGGTTTTAGGCTCGGGGCTGATTGTCGGCTCGTTCTACGGTCTGGCGCCTTTATATGCGTCAAGCCAGGGGATGAGTACCGAGCAGATCGGTCTGTTCATGGGTAGCTGCATTTTTGCCGGCCTGCTGGTGCAGTGGCCGCTGGGCTGGTTGTCTGACCGTTATGACCGCGCAGTGCTGATTCGTAGCGTAGCGGTAGGGTTGGCGCTGGCTGCTGCGCCGTTGGCAATACTGCCCAGTGTGCCGCTGGAGTTGCTGTTCGGTATCGGCTTCCTGATCTCGCTGCTGCAGTTCTGCCTGTACCCGCTGGCGGTTGCCTTTTCCAATGACCACGTGGAAAGCGAGCGCCGGGTATCGCTGACGGCGATGTTATTGGTGACCTACGGTGTAGGTGCCTGCATCGGCCCGTTGGCGGCTGGTGTGCTGATGAAGGTACTGGGCGCGCAGATGCTGTACGCCTTCTTTGTATTCTTCGCCCTGGTGCTGGTCTGGCGCATTCGGCCGAAAGCGGTTACCGGCCTGCATCAGGTGCAGGATGCACCGCTGGGCCACGTGGCGATGCCGGCAGCCGGTTCGCCGCTGTCGGCGGCGCTGGACCCACGGGTAGATGAACAAACGGTGCAAGATGTCATGCAAACGCCGGTGGCTGCCGAGGATACAGAAGAAGACTTGCCGCAGAGGCAGGGGACGAGCAGCCCAGAGACCGAGGCCAACTCGTCGGTTTGAATGTAGCCCGCCGCAAGCGGCGGGCACCCCCGGTCCATCAGGTGAGCTTGATGTTCTTGAGTGTGAACACCAGCAACTCACCGGCTTTGTCGCCCGCGTTCAGGAACCAGTGGTGAAGC
Source organism: Pseudomonas sp. JR33AA (assembly GCF_021378985.1). Lineage (NCBI taxonomy): Bacteria > Pseudomonadati > Pseudomonadota > Gammaproteobacteria > Pseudomonadales > Pseudomonadaceae > Pseudomonas > Pseudomonas sp. JR33AA. The sequence continues at coordinate 33,328 of NZ_JAJSAW010000007.1, read as the reverse complement.
TTCACCCTGTCCCTGGTATAGACCTCCTTGGCCAGTGCAACCCGGTGCCCTTCGCTATCGCGAATGTAAAAACGGATCTGCTCGGCGTCTTCGAGGTTGCCGTCCCACTCGTCAAGGATCTGGATTTTCCACTCCTGCCCGCCGAATACTTCTCTGTACAGCAATGGGGTGGAGTATGAGAGGACCCTTCCTACAACGTGACTGGCATAAAGTCCCAGCCACCCATGGGAGTTCTTCCTCAGCTTGGAGCCAAAGTATTGCCAGGTATCCTCACCACTGATGGTGTAGTACAGCCGATCGCCGCTCAGCTTGATGAATCGGAAGTGAAAGGTCACGGGTTTGAAACTCGCCGAATCTCGCTGATCCTCGGTGCACAACCAGCCATCCTGATCGAGTGAGAACAAGGGATGAACGTAAACAGGGGTTTCGACAACCCCGACACGTCCATATTGACAATGCAATTCGGCGGTGAATGAGGAATGGAACATATAGGCTCAGCTCCTGGTGTTGGCTGTAGTAGGTGCTGGAACCCTAAGCGGTCGACAAGCCGAGGATAACCCGGCAAGCATTCCTGGGCTTGCTGAGGCTGACGGGGGCTGAAATGCAAACGGGGCTGCATCAAGCAGCCCCGTTCGTCAGCATGTGCAACTGACGTTGCTTCAGTAATCGTCCTTGTCGAACCGCCGCGCCTCACGCTGCAGCTGATACACAAAACTCTCGATCTTGCGTTGAGCCTGCCCGCTCAGGTTGTGGAAGCGTACGCCGGCAAAGGTGGTGTTGATGCGCTCTTCATAGTGCAGATGACGCAGTTCGACCATGGTGTCCACCAGGCCCAGTGGGTTGCCCGCCTTGAAGCGCTCATACACCTGGCCCAGTTGCAAACGGTCTTCGACATTGCCCTCGAAGCGCAGTTTGCAGCCAGTGGCCGAGATATCAAGCAGCTTGCCTCGCATGGCGCCGTTGCCCTTGAGGTGAGCACCGTCGAGGATGATATCGACCAGCTGCGATAGCTTCAGCGCGGCGCGGAAGGCGTTGCGGCGCTGGTGATAGGTCATCTCTTGCGGCAGGGCGCCGCTGTAGCAGCGGTGGCCGTTGACTTCACTGATTTTCAGCGCGTGATCGCATTCCCAGGCGATGCGTACACCATCGTGGAAGCCTTCGACACGGAAGTGCTCGCCGTTCTCGATGTATTTCTCGCCGTCACGGGGGATCATCTCATCCAGTGCCAGGGTGTTGCTTTCGCGGTCCACGTGCACCACATAGCTCTGGAAACGCTGGCTGCGGTCGTGGAAGGTGATGATCAGCGGGTCGTGGCTTTCCTGCAGCTGCCGCAAGTTGGCCGCAATCTCCAAGGGGGTGCTCAACACCTTGGGTGGTTGCGGGGCATCGGATTCATTGAACACAGCTTATCGTTCTCCAGGCAAAAGCGACACACGCAAGTAACGGCATTTTGCCACTATGTTCCGTGCCTTGACAGAAAAATCACACTTGGCTGAGGGCCCGTGGCTTGGCCAGCGGCGAGGTGCTGCCGCGGCTGTCGTAGAGCGAAGGCGAATCGCCGCCCTGAAGGATGCGGATCTGGTTGTTGGTGACGTGCTGCTGCACCTGGATGATCCGGCCATTGGTCTGGTTGACCTGCTGGCAGTCGTCCATCAGTTGCGACAACATGTCGAGCCGTTGCAGCATCACATCACCATGGGGTGACTGCGCAGCTACAGCCTGCACACCGGTGCGGTCGGCACTCAGGCCCAGGCTGCCGAGCAATTGGCTGCGGCGCTGGCCGTGCTGCTCGAGCAGGATGATCAACGACTGCTTGCGCGCCAGGATTTGCTCCAGCAGCGGCATGTCGCGGCCATGCAGGGCAATTGCTTCCTTGTGCAGAAGGTCGAGCAGTTCCTGCATCGGGGCAATGTCATCTTCGATCAGTTGCAGCAAGGTGGTGTCGTGCATGGCTAACTCTTGGCTTTTTTGGCGTCCGTGAAGTCAGCGCGCCGTACGGTCAGCGCTGGGCTTCGAAATCAAGCAGTTTGCTGGCGACGCGGCCGGCATCGACCTGGTAGCTGCCGTCGGCGATTGCCTGCTTCAACTGGGCCACACGGGCGCTGTTGACCACTGGCTCGTCGCGCAGCTTGTCGCTGATTTTCTGCAACTGCTGTGCCTCCTGGCTGAGGTGAACCGCCTCTCCGCTGGCGCTGGTGTCTTTCACCGCTTCCTGGCTGGCTGCCGGTTTTTCGGCGCTGCCGGACGCGGTGTTGCCGCGCACGCCGCCCGTGACGGACGGAGAATTATTCAAACGACTGAAGTCGATGACCATGATCAGAAACCTCTGGGTATTTGGACGCTTGCCTTGTTTTCGGCCAACCCGATATAAACTTTAGGCACAAATGCATAGCCGCCTGTCGGCAAGCCCGCGAACCCGTGTTCTGACACAGTTTAGGAAAAGCGGTTCCTCACTGCCAGTGCAATCTGGTAGCAGGCCTACATACTGACCTCGACCTGTCCGGGGCCAGTCACCCTGGCCTTGACCACCCGTTTGGAATTGAGGTTGCGTACCCGGATCTGCTCGCTCAGCCCGCCCTTGCTCAGGGCTTCGCCCGGCATGCGCACGCTCAGGCTGCCACTGCGGGCAATGATCACCACCTGATCACCCTTGCGCACCACCTCCGCCTGTTCCAGGTGCTGCGGGGTGAGCACCTGGTCGATCACCGTCGGGCGTAGCATCTTCATGCCCACCGCCTGGTCCAGCTCGGTCAGAAAACCCTGGCCCAGGGTGCCGACATCCCGCTCGCGCAGGGCCACGTCACCTTCGCCGACCGTGTTGTCGCGCTTGAGTGGGCGGGTCACCACCACCACGTCGCGGAAAAGCCGCACGGTGGCCGGCACAAATACCGTCCACGGTGCTGCGCCGTTGCAGCGTATCCGTACCGTCACCCGGCCCAGCGGCTGGGCCGGGCTTTCCAGTGAGGCGTCCAGCTGCTGGCTGCACAACGGCATGCGCAAGCGTGGGTCCAGCGGGTTGACCTGGATCTCGTAGCGGCCGGCAGTCTGGGTCGTGGACAGATAATCTTCAACGGTGAATTCAAGAAACCCTTGGGTGACACCGATAAGCTGTTCAGGCAAGGTGAACGCGTTCGCCACCGTGCGAACGCCGGGCATCAGCAGGCACAGCGTGGCCAGCGGGCCAGTCAGCAAGCGTGTCAATCGTCGGGAAAATGTCGTTTTCGTGTGCATGACACTCAAAAAAGCAAAGCCCGTGCCGACTCGCTACCTGAGTTGCAACGAAAGGCTGAAACGTTAAGGAGTCTGGCATGGCGGGTGTTATGGATTCGGTCAACCAGCGCACGCAGCTGGTGGGGCAGAATCGCCTGGAATTGCTGCTGTTCCGCCTAAATGGCGAACAGCTTTACGGCATCAATGTGTTCAAGGTCAGGGAAGTACTGCAATGCCCTGCGCTGACCCTGCTGCCCAAGGCGCACCCTGTGGTGCGTGGCGTTGCCAATATTCGTGGGGCGACCATCCCGATCCTCGACTTGTCGATGGCCACCGGGTTGCGACCGCTGCAGGAAGACACACGCAACAGTTTCGTGATCATCACCGAGTACAACACCAAGACCCAAGGCTTCCTGGTGCATTCGGTGGAGCGCATCGTCAACATGAACTGGGAAGAGATCCATCCGCCACCCAAGGGGACCGGCCGTGATCACTACCTGACTGCGGTCACCCGAGTGGACAACCGCATGGTCGAGATCATCGACGTGGAGAAGGTGCTGGCCGAAGTGTCGCCGTCGTCCGAGTCGGTGTCGGCCGGTGTGATCGATGCCGACGTGCAGGACAAGGCGGTGTTGATGCGGGTACTGACCGTCGACGACTCGTCGGTGGCGCGCAAGCAGGTCAGCCGTTGCCTGCAGACCGTTGGGGTCGAGGTGGTGGCGCTCAATGATGGCCGTCAGGCGCTCAACTACCTGCGTCAGCTGGTGGATGAGGGCAAAAAGCCGGAAGAAGAGTTCCTGATGATGATCTCGGACATTGAAATGCCGGAAATGGACGGTTATACGCTGACCGCAGAGATTCGCAGCGATCCGCGCATGCAAAAATTGCACATCTGCCTGCATACTTCGCTTTCCGGGGTGTTCAACCAGGCAATGGTCAAGAAGGTCGGCGCCGATGACTTCCTGGCCAAGTTCAAGCCGGACGACCTGGCCCAACGGGTGGTCGACCGGATCAAGGCAGCGCATTGAAGCAGCCGGGGGGCATGCCCCCGGCATCAGTGATTGAAAAGAGGCGGCAGTAGTGTCTACGGGTAATTTGGATTTCGAACAGTTCCGGGTCTTCCTGGAGAAAGCCTGTGGCATCCTGCTGGGCGAGAATAAGCAGTACCTGGTTTCCAGCCGTCTCAACAAGCTGATGGAGCAACAGGGCATCAAGAGTCTGGGTGAGCTGGTGCAGCGCATTCAGGCCCAGCCGCGCGGCGGTTTGCGCGAGCAGGTGGTCGATGCCATGACCACCAACGAGACCCTGTGGTTTCGCGATACCTACCCCTTCGAGGTGCTGAAGAACAAGGTGATCCCCGAGTTCATCCGCAACAACCCCGGCCAGCGCCTGCGCATGTGGTCGGCGGCCTGTTCGTCGGGGCAGGAGCCGTATTCCATTTCGATGGCGATTGACGAGTTCGAGCGCAGCAACCTCGGCCAGTTGAAGATGGGGGCGCAGATCGTCGCCACCGACCTTTCCGGCACCATGCTGACCAACTGCAAGACCGGCGAATACGACAGCCTGGCGATTGCCCGCGGCCTGTCCCAGGAGCGCCTGCAGCGCTACTTCGACCCCAAGGGGCCGGGGCGCTGGGCGGTCAAGCCAGCGATTCGCAGCCGTGTCGAGTTCCGCTCGTTCAACCTGCTCGACAGCTATGCCAGTCTGGGCAAGTTCGACATCGTGTTCTGCCGCAATGTGCTGATCTATTTTTCGGCGCAGGTGAAGAAGGACATCCTGCTGCGCATTCACAGTACCCTCAAGCCAGGTGGCTACCTGTTCCTCGGCGCCTCGGAAGCGCTGAACGGTTTGCCGGACCATTACCAGATGGTGCAGTGCAGCCCGGGGATTATCTACCAGGCCAAGTAAGGTATGCCTTGAAGGGGGTGGCGTTTGTGAGATCGAGCGCTGCCCGATCGTCCAGGCAACACACTTCTATCGCCAAACAACGACGTCAATTTTTTGTTTTGCCGCTTTTGCCGCCCATCAATTGCCGCTTTTGTCACCGCAGGCGGAAGGCCTTTGCCGCTTTTCTGCCATCAATCTGACAGTGCTGCCCCGCAAAACCCCATAAACACGGGCTTTGCAGTGGTTGGCACAGCCCTTGCTATACCTTGCTCAACGAAATTCCGGTCAACCTCTGAAGGTTTCCCTGACATGAGCATCAGCTTCGACAAGGCGCTTGGTATCCACGAAAAGGCGCTGGGCTTCCGCGCCCAGCGCGCTGAAGTGCTGGCCAACAACATCGCCAACGCCGACACGCCCAACTACAAGGCGCGTGACATGGACTTTGCCTCGGTGCTTGCAGCCGAAAGCGCCAAGCAGCAGAGCGGCGGCCGCTTCAACCTTGACCGGACCAATAGCCGGCACATCGAAGCTGAGGGCCTGGCCATGGCCGATGAAACCCTCAAGTACCGCACGCCGCTGCAGCCGTCGATCGACCAGAACACCGTGGATGCGCAGATCGAGCAATCGAACTACACGGAAAACGCGATTGGCTTCCAGGCCAGTTTCACCTTGCTCAACAGTAAATTCAAAGGGCTGGTTTCCGCCCTGCGGGGAGAATGACCATGTCCCTTTCCAGTGTCTTCAACATTGCCGGTAGCGGCATGAGCGCACAGAACACGCGTCTGAACACCGTGGCGTCCAACATCGCCAACGCCGAGACCGTGTCTTCGAGCATCGACCAGACGTACCGCGCTCGCCACCCCGTGTTTGCCACCACCTTCCAGAATGCGCAGGCCGGCAGCAGCCAGTCGCTGTTCGAGGACCAGGGTGAGGCAGGGCAGGGCGTGCAGGTAAAAGGCATCGTCGAAGACCAGAGCACGCTGGAAGCACGCTACGAGCCGAGCCACCCAGCGGCGAACAAGGACGGCTACGTCTACTACCCGAACGTCAATGTGGTCGAGGAGATGGCTGACATGATCTCCGCCAGTCGCGCGTTTCAGACCAACGCCGAACTGATGAACACGGCCAAGAACATGATGCAGAAAGTGCTGACCCTGGGGCAGTGATAGGAAGCCGACATGACCACCACCAATTCCACTACAGACGTCGGCAGCGCATACCTGAGCTCGCTGCAGAAGCAAACGTCCAAGACTGACAGCTCTACCGGTGCCGCCGGCAGCGCGCTGGGCAAGGACGCTTTCCTGCAGTTGCTGGTTACCCAGATGCAGAACCAGAACCCGCTCGACCCGCAGGAAAACGGCGAGTTCGTGGCCCAGTTGGCGCAGTTCAGCAGCCTGGAAAGCATGCAGTCGCTGAACGACGCAGTGACCTACATCGCGGCCGGGCTGCAATCTTCCCAGGCCTTGCAGGCGTCGTCGCTGGTCGGGCGCAATGTCATTGTCCAAACCGACAAGGCCGTGGTCGATACCAGCAAGGACATGAAGGGCTCGGTCAACCTGACGTCGTCCAGTACCTCCACCTCGGTGGGGATCTACGACAAGGACGACAAGCTGGTGCGCACCATCGAGCTGGGTACCCAGAAGTCTGGCAGCATCGACTTTACCTGGGATGGCCTGAACGATGACGGTGAAGTTGCGGCCGCCGGGACCTACACCTTCAAGGCTACCGCCTCGATCGATGGCAAGGCCACGGCCATGACCACCAACCTGCCGGCCTCGGTAACCAGCGTGACCATGGGTAGCAACGGTTCGGAGATGACACTCAACCTGGCCGGGCTGGGCAGTGTTGCGCTTTCCAAAATCCAAAGCATCGGCATCTAGGGCCTGAGCAAAACGACAGGAGTTACACATGTCTTTCAATATCGGCCTTAGCGGCCTCTATGCAGCAAACAAGGCCCTGAACGTTACCGGCAACAACATTGCCAACGTTGCCACCACCGGCTTCAAGTCTTCGCGTGCCGAGTTTGCCGACCAGTACTCCAACTCCATCCGCGGCACCAGCGCGGGCAAGACCGTGATCGGCACCGGGGTAAAGACCGCTGCGGTTTCGCAGTTGTTCACGCCAGGCAATATCAATGCTACCGGCCAGGCACTGGACATGGCCATTGATGGCAACGGCTTCTTTGCCCTGAACGACAACGGGTCGAAGATCTACACCCGTGCTGGCGCGTTCTACAGCGACAAGGCCGGTTATGTGGTGAATGCTTCGGGTGCCAACCTGCAGGGTTATGCGGTCGGCGAGGACGGCAAGATCATCCAGGGTATCCTGACCAACCTGCAGATCGATACGTCCAACCTGACGCCGAAGCCGACCAGCCTCATCACTGAGAAGATCAACCTGAACTCGGGTGCGACCTCTCCTTCGGTGACGCCCTTCGATCCTGCCAACGCCAGTTCCTACAATTTCACGTTCAATACCCCGGTGTACGACAGCCAGGGTAACGAACACCAGATGAATCAGTATTTCATCAAGGACGACACGACCAATACCTGGTCGATGCACACCACTATCGATGGGCGCAACCCGGCCAATCCGGCTTCCACCACGCCGTTGGTCAACGCCGTACCGTTCAAGTCCGATGGTACGCTGGACAAGGATGCAATGACTGCGGGTGATGTCGTGGGCGGCCTGAGCATTGGCGAAGACAAGATCTTCCAGCTCAACAACTGGATCCCGGCGCAGAAAAATGCCGCCGGAGAGTGGTCGGCCAATGGCGCCATCGCCAACGCGGACGGTGTGAAGCTGGACATGCTGGGTGCTACCCAATACAACGCATCGTCGGCAGAAATCGCCAAAACCCAGGATGGCTTCGCCACCGGTGAGTTGTCGGGGCTGAGCATCGATCAGAGCGGCTACCTGTTTGCCAGCTTCACCAACGGCAAGGACAAGGTCATCGGCCAGGTGGCGATTGCCAGCTTCGCCAACCTGCAGGGCCTGACGCCGATTGGCGGCACCAACTGGAAAGAGTCCTTCGCCTCGGGCGTGCCGGTGGTCGGCGCCCCGGACACCGGGACCCTCGGCCAGATTTCCGGTGGTGCACTGGAAGACTCCAACGTCGACCTGACCGGCGAGCTGGTCAACCTGATCAAGGCGCAGAGCAACTACCAGGCCAACGCCAAGACCATTTCCACTGAAAGCACCATCATGCAGACCATCATTCAGATGACCTGATGATTGTTTTGGCTGTGGTGTTTGTAATTGGGGCCGCAAAGCGGCCCCAAGAATGTGAAGGTTCACGCTCATGAAGCGGCTGACGTTACTGGCCTTGTTCCCCTTGCTGGTGCTGGTTCTGCCGGCTCCCGCCGCCCCCGCCCCGTTCTATCAATGGCAAAGCCTGGTCACCGGCCGCTACCTGTGCTCGGCCCACAACCCGGGCAAAGGCTGGGTGCGCCACTCCGGCCCCTACAACAACGCCGCCTGCCGCGCCCATTGAGCAAGCCCTTGCCGCAGGCGGCAAACATCCGCCGACAAACTGACGGTTATTGCCCCTTGCCACGCTGAAAGCCCCGTAAACCGGGTGTTTCAGACTTGGTTCAATTATTGCTTGGAACCTGCCCAGTGACAGCGCGGCAGCGACGCGCAGAGGAGAAACTGTGGACAAGTTGCTTTATGTGGCCATGACCGGCGCCAGCCAGAACGCGCTGGCGCAGAAGGCCCACGCCAACAACCTGGCGAACATTTCCACCAACGGTTTTCAGCGCGACCTGGAGCAGGCCCGCTCGATGCCGGTGTTCGGTGACAGCTTTCCGGCGCGCGCATTCGCCATGACCGAGCGCCCGGCCACCGACTTCAGTGAAGGCCCGTTGGTCGAAACTGGCCGCGACCTTGACGTGGCGGTGACCGGCAAAGGCTTTATCGCCGTGCAGGCGCCGGACGGCAGCGAAGCCTATGTGCGTACCGGTAGCCTGAACATCGATGCCCTCGGCGTGCTGCGTGCCGGCAATGGCATGCCGGTGATCGGCAACGGTGGCCCGATCGCCATCCCGCCGGAGCAGAAAGTGGAAGTGGGTGCCGACGGCACCATCAGCATCCGCTCCATGGGTGAAGACCCGCGGGTGATGGCCGAGGTCGACCGCATCAAACTGGTCAACCCGGACACCAAAGGCCTGACAAAGGGCCTGGACGGCTTGATCCATACCAGTTCCGGCCAGCCGGCCGATGCCGACGTCAACGTGCGCGTGGTGTCTGGCTTCCTGGAAGGCAGCAATGTCAATGCTGTCGAGGAGATGACCTCGGTGCTGGCGCTGTCCCGCCAGTTCGAACTGCACGTCAAGATGATGAATGCGGCCAAGGAAGGCGACGAAGCCATGGCTCGGGTTTTGCAAATCGGCTAATCACTTTTGAACGGGTGCCGTAAAACAGGCGCACGAGGAGAACTTACATGCTTCCGGCTCTTTGGGTCGCTAAAACCGGCCTGTCCGCCCAGGACACCAACCTGACGGTCATTTCCAACAACCTGGCCAACGTCTCGACCACCGGCTTCAAGCGTGATCGCGCCGAATTCGCCGACCTGCTGTATCAGATCAAGCGCCAGCCTGGCGCCCAGTCGACCCAGGACAGCGAGCTGCCCTCGGGCCTGCAGGTCGGTACCGGTGTGCGTATTGTGGGCACGCAGAAAAGCTTCGTTGCCGGCAGCCTGCAAACCACCGACAACCCGCTGGACATGGCAGTCAATGGCCGCGGTTTCTTCCAGATCCTGCAGCCGGACGGCACCGTGTCGTATACCCGTGACGGTACCTTCCACCTGAACTCCGACGGCCAGATCGTCACTGGCAACGGCTACGCCCTGGAACCTGCCATTGTCGTGCCTAACGACGCGCAGACCTTCACCGTTGGCCAGGATGGCACCGTGTCGATCACCACCGCCGGCAACCCGGCTGCACAGGTGATCGGCAACATCCAGACCGCCGACTTCATCAACCCGGCCGGCCTGCAGGCGATCGGCGACAACCTGTTCCTCGAGACCGCCGCCAGTGGCGCGCCTCAGGTGGGCACCCCAGGCCTGAACGGTTTTGGCACCACCCTGCAGCAGACGCTGGAAAACTCCAACGTCAGCACCGTGGAAGAGCTGGTGAACATGATCACCACCCAGCGTGCCTATGAGATGAACTCCAAAGTCATTTCCACGGCCGACCAGATGCTGTCGTTCGTTACTCAGCAGCTCTAAGCCCTGTCGCTTTGTTACACCCGTGAGGTATGCATCATGAATCGTCTGTTGTCCGTGTTCGCCCTGGGGGGGGCGGTGTTGCTGGCAGGTTGCGTCGGCCCGACGCCCAAGCCCAACGACCCGTACTATGCGCCGGTGTTGCCGCGCACCCCGTTGCCGGCAGCGGCCAACAACGGTTCGATCTACCAGGCCGGTTTCGAGCAGAACCTGTACAGCGACCGCAAGGCGTTCCGGGTGGGTGACATCATCACCATCACGCTCAACGAGCGCACGTCCGCCAGCAAGAACGCGGGCTCGCAGATCGCCAAGACCAGCAAGACCGACATCGGCCTGACTTCGCTGTTTGGTAGCACGCCCAACACCAATAATCCGTTCGGTGGCGGCGACCTTTCGCTGGAGGCCGGTTATAGCGGCGATCGCGCGACCAAGGGCGACAGCAAGGCCACTCAGGGCAACACGCTGACCGGTTCGATCACCGTCACCGTGGCCGAGGTGCTGCCCAACGGCATCATCGCCGTGCGCGGCGAGAAGTGGCTGACCCTGAACACCGGCGAAGAGTTGGTGCGCATTGCCGGCATGGTTCGCGCTGACGATATCGCCACTGACAACACCGTGCCGTCCACCCGTGTGGCCGACGCGCGCATCACCTACTCCGGCACCGGTTCGTTCGCCGATGCCAGCCAGCCCGGGTGGCTGGACCGCTTCTTCATCAGCCCGCTTTGGCCTTTCTGAGTACGGATGACCATGTTCAACGTGAGGCAGCTGATTGCCACAACCCTGCTTTTGTCCTGCGCCTTCGCTGCCCAGGCCGAGCGCCTGAAGGACATTGCCAGCATCTCTGGCGTACGTTCCAACCAGTTGATTGGTTACGGCCTGGTGGTGGGCCTCAATGGCACTGGTGACCAGACCACTCAAACGCCGTTCACCCTGCAAACCTTCAATAACATGCTGTCGCAGTTCGGCATCAAGGTGCCGGCCGGTTCCGGCAACGTGCAGCTGAAGAACGTCGCGGCGGTGTCGGTGCATGCCGACCTGCCGCCGTTCGCCAAGCCGGGCCAGGTGGTGGACATTACCGTGTCGTCGATCGGTAACTCGAAGAGCCTGCGCGGCGGCAGCCTGTTGATGACCCCGCTCAAGGGTATCGACGGCAATGTCTACGCCATTGCCCAGGGCAACCTGGTCGTGGGCGGCTTCGATGCCGAGGGCCGTGACGGCTCGAAGATCACCGTCAACGTTCCGTCGGCCGGTCGTATTCCAGGGGGTGCCAGTGTCGAGCGTGCGGTGCCAAGCGGCTTCAACCAGGGCAATACCCTGACCCTGAACCTCAATCGCCCCGACTTCACGACTGCCAAGCGCATCGTGGACAAGGTCAACGACCTGCTCGGCCCCGGCGTGGCCCAGGCGGTGGATGGTGGTTCGGTGCGGGTCAGTGCACCGATGGACCCAAGCCAGCGCGTTGATTATCTGTCGATTCTCGAAAACCTCGAAATCGACCCGGGCCAGGCGGTGGCCAAGGTCATCATCAACTCGCGTACCGGCACCATCGTCATCGGCCAGAACGTCAAGGTGTCGCCGGCGGCGGTCACCCACGGCAGCCTGACCGTGACCATCACCGAAGACCCGATCGTCAGCCAGCCGGGGGCCTTCTCCAATGGCCAGACTGCCGTGGTGCCACGCTCGCGGGTAAACGCCGAGCAGGAAGCCAAGCCGATGTTCAAGTTCGGCCCGGGCACCACGCTGGATGAAATCGTCCGCGCGGTGAACCAGGTGGGCGCAGCGCCCGGCGACCTGATGGCGATCCTCGAAGCCTTGAAACAGGCCGGCGCCTTGCAGGCCGACCTGATCGTGATCTGAGGACGGCGCCGATGAACAGCAAAAGCCTGGTTTCCGGCGGTGCCGACAGCGGTGCGTACACCGACCTCAATCGCCTGAGTTCGCTCAAGCATGGCGACCGCGACAGCGATGCCAACGTGCGCAAGGTAGCCCAGGAGTTCGAATCGCTGTTCATCAGCGAAATGCTCAAGGCCTCGCGCAAGGCCAGTGACGTGCTGGCCGACGACAACCCGATGAACACCGAGACGGTCAAGCAGTACCGTGACATGTATGACCAGCAACTGGCGGTGAGCATGTCACGCGAAGGTGGCGGTATCGGGCTGCAGGACGTGCTGGTGCGCCAACTGACCAAGGGCCGCAGTGCGTCGATCAACACCAGCCCGTTCCCCCGCGTCGATGGCAGTGGCCCGGCGCTGTGGGGCAACAAGGTGGCAGAGCCGGTGCATGCCATGGCCTCGTCCGCTACCCGCAATGACGTTGCTGCACTCAACGCGCGGCGTCTGGCCTTGCCCAGCAAACTCACCGACCGCCTGCTGGCCGGTATCGTGCCGTCGGCGCAAACCACCAATAACGCCGCCGTGCCTGCCCGTGACGGTCAGCAAGTAGCCAAGGCCTTCGCCGTGCCGGACAACGGCCTGCGCATTGTCGGCCGCGCCGTGGCCCAGCCACCGCTGGCACCGAACAAGGCGTTCACCGACAGCGACGCCTTCGTCGCCACCATGCTGCCAATGGCCGAGCAGGCCGCCAGACGCATTGGTATCGACCCACGCTACCTGGTGGCCCAGGCCGCGCTGGAAACCGGTTGGGGCAAGTCGGTGATGCGCAACAGCGACGGCAGCAGCAGCCACAACCTGTTCGGTATCAAAGCGACCGGCAGCTGGCAAGGCGGGCAGGCGCGGGCGATCACCAGCGAATTCCGCGATGGCCAGTTCGTCAAGGAAACGGCGGCGTTCCGCAGCTACGACTCGTACCAGGACAGCTTCCACGACCTCGTTACCTTGCTGCAGAGCAACACTCGCTATCAAGGTGCGCTGGATGCGGCCGATAACCCTGAGCAGTTTGCAAGAGAGCTGCAAAAAGCAGGTTATGCGACCGACCCGGGCTATGCGAAGAAGATCATCAGCATCGCCCAGCAAATGCAGTCAACCCCGCAATACGCCATGGCTGGCAGAACCACGAACTTATAAAAGGACTAAATCATGTCGAGCCTGATTTCCATCGGCCTGAGTGGCCTAAGTGCCAGCCAGGCGGCCTTGTCGGTAACCAGTAACAACATCGCCAACGCCGCGACCAGTGGCTACTCGCGCCAGCAGACGGTTCAGGCAGCGGGGCCTTCGCACAACATCGGCGCAGGTTTCCTGGGTACCGGGACCACGCTGGCGGATGTGCGTCGCATCTACAGTTCCTACCTGGACAACCAGCTGCAGACGGCCACCTCGTTGCAGGCAGACTCGCTGACGTTCCAGGATCAGATCACCAGCGTCGACAAACTGCTGGCCGACCGTGACACCGGCATCAGCTCGGTCCTTACCGCCTTCTTCTCGGCCCTGCAGACGGCGGCGGCGAAGCCGGGTGACGTTGCCTCGCGCCAGCTGCTGCTGACCCAGGCGCAAACCCTGAGCAACCGTTTCAACGCGGTGAGCACCCAGCTGACCCAGCAGAACGCCACGATCAACTCCCAGCTCGATACGATGGCCGGTCAGGTGAACAAGCTCACCGCCAACATTGCCGAGTACAACAAGCAGATCACCGCGGCCAGCGCCTCGGGCAACACCCCCAACAGCCTGCTGGATGCGCGCAGCGAAGCCGTGCGCCAGCTCAACGAGCTGGTAGGGGTGACGGTGCAGGAGCGTGATGGCAACTACGACGTGTACCTGGGCAGTGGCCAGTCGCTGGTCACCGGTACCAAGGCCAACACCTTGTCGGTGGAGCCGGGTGTGGCCGACAAGAGCCAGGTTGGCCTGCGCATCAACTATGACTCGTTCAGCTCGGACGTGACCTCGGTGGTGTCTGGTGGCGCCATTGGTGGCCTGTTGCGTTATCGCCAGGACGTGCTGACGCCGTCGATGAACGAGCTCGGTCGCGTTGCCCTGGTGGTCGCCGACAGCATCAACAGCCAGCTGGGGCAGGGCCTGGATGCCAACGGCCAGTTCGGCAGCTCGCTGTTCTCCAGCATCAACAGCGCCACCGCCATTGCCCAGCGCAGCCTGGCCTCGTCGAACAACAGTGCCGGCTCCGGCAATCTGAATGTCACCATCGCCAACAGCGGTGCGCTGACCACTTACGACTACGAGGTGAAGTTCACCAGCGCCAACCAGTACAGTGTGCGCCGCTCCGATGGCACCGACATGGGCAGCTTCGACCTGAATGCCGACCCGGCACCGGTGATCGATGGTTTCAGCCTGGCGTTGAAAGGCGGCGGCCTGGCAGCCGGCGACAGCTTCAAGGTCATCCCCACCCGTGCAGCTGCCGGGAGCATTACCACGACCCTGACCGATGCCAACAAGCTGGCCTTCGCCGGGCCCGTCAGCGCTACCTCCGGCAGTGGCAACAGCGGGACTGGCACCATCACCCAGCCGACCCTGAGCGAGTCGCTGGACATCTACGGCGGCGCCGATACTGCGCTGATCCAGCAGTCGATTCGCGATTCGATGCCGGTGCGCGTGGTGTTCGATGCTGCCAGTGGCGGCTCCCAGGGCTACAAGCTGTTCGATGCCAAGGGCACCCAGATTGGTACCGGCAGCGTTGTACCAGGTACCGACAACAAACTGTCGGTGACCGTGCCGATGCTCGATGCGGCCGGCGACCCGATTCTGGATGCCAGCGGCAACCCGCGCACGTTCGCCGTCGAGACCACCATCGGCGGCAGCCCTGCGGCCAATGACAGTTTTACGCTGGCGTTCAATGCTGACGGCAAGGCCGACAACCGCAACGCCACGGCACTGCTCGACCTGCAGACCAAGTCGACGGTGAATGTCGGCTCCGGCGGCGGTACCAGCTTCACTTCGGCCTACGCCTCGCTGGTCGAGCGTGTGGGTGCCAAGGCGAACCAGGCATCCATCGACAGCACCGCGACCGAGGCGGTGCTCAAGTCTGCCAGCGAAAGCCGCAGCGCGGTGTCGGGGGTCAACCTGGATGACGAAGCGGCCAGCCTGGTGAAGTTCCAGCATTACTACACGGCGTCATCGCAGATCATCAAGGCGGCGCAAGAAACCTTCAGCACCCTGATCAACGCTTTGTAAGGAGTAGACTATCGTGCGTATTTCCACTGCTCAGTTCTATGAGGCCAGCGCCAGTAGCTACTCCAAGAACTTCTCCAGCATGAACAAGACCAACGACCAGGTGACGTCGGGTATCCGTATCCAGACCGCTGCCGATGACCCGGTCGGTGCTGCGCGCCTGCTGCTGCTGCAACAGCAGCAATCGTTGCTGGACCAGTACAGCGGCAACATCAACACCGTGAGCAATTCGCTGCTGCAGGAAGAGAGCGTGCTCTCTACCATCAACGATGCCATGCAGCGCGCCAGCGAGTTGGCGATCCGTGCCGGTGGCGCCGGGGTGACCGATTCTGACCGCGTGGCCATCGGCACCGAGCTGAAAGAGATCGAGGCCAACATCTTTGGCCTGCTCAACTCACGCGATGCCAACGGCGACTACATGTTCGGCGGCTCCAAGAGCACCACGCCGCCCTATGTGCGTAACTCCGACGGCACCTATAGCTACCACGGCGACCAGACCCAGCTGAGCCTGCAGGTATCCGATACCCTGAGCCTGGCCACCAACGACACCGGTTTCAGCATCTTCGACTCGGCCAGCAACAAGAGCCGCACCCAGTCGACCCTGCTGGTGCCGGCGACTGACGATAGCGTGGTCGGGGTGTCGTCCGGTCTACTGACCTCAAGCACCACCTACAACAACAGTTTCGCGGCAGGCCAGCCCTACAAGCTGACCTTCACCAGCGCGACGCAGTACACCATCACTGACGCCAACGGTAATGACATCACCTCGGAAACGCCCACCAACGGTACCTTCGACAGCAATACCGAAGGTGCCAACAAGATTGCCCTGCGTGGGGTGGAATTCGAAATAACCGTTACCTTGGAGGAGGGGGCCGATGCCGACGCCGCCGTGGGCGGGCGCGAGTTTTCGCTGGAAGCACGCCCGGACTCGTTCAATACCACCCGTAACGGCAGCAACACCTCCAGCGCTCAGGTCACCAGCAGCAGCGTGACCGACGAGGCCGCCTATCGCAGCACGTTCCCCAGTAATGGGGCGGTGATCAAGTTCACGGGGCCGGGCGCTTACGAGTTTTATGCCCAGCCGCTGACGGCCGACAGCAAGCCGGTCGCCAAAGGTACTTTTACGGCACCGTCGTTGACGGTGGCCGGGGTGACCTACCAGGTGTCCGGTTCGCCGGAGGCAGGCGACCAGTTTGCGGTCACGGCCAATACCCACCAGAACCAGAATGTGCTGGAAACCCTCAGCCAACTGCGGGCGGCACTGGAAACGCCGGTGACCGGCGCTGGCGCGGCGAATGCGCTGAAAGATGCCGCGGCCTCGGCCATTGCAAACCTGGCCAGTGCCCGTGAGCAGGTCGATATCACCCGTGGTTCGATCGGTGCTCGCGGCAACTCGCTTGAGATTCAGCGCCAGGAGAACACCAGCCTGGGTCTGGCCAACAAGACCACCCAGAACGCCATCGGCAACACCGACATGTCGCAGGCGGCCATCACCCTGACCTTGCAGCAGGCCATGCTGGAGGCCTCGCAGCTGGCCTTCTCGCGTATTTCCCAGCTGAGCCTGTTCAACAAGCTCTGATCTGCCTGCCTGATCCGGGGGCTGCGCAGCAGCCCCCATCGATATTCGCTGCGAAGCTGATTATTCGGGGGCCAGTGCCCGCCCGGTCATTCCGCAAATTCCCCAGTCCCCACCCCCTCGCCACGGCTTTCGTAGCATTTCAATGTGACCAATGAGTCAAAACGCTCATCTTCCCTGTATTCTATGCAGCAGCTGTTGCAGCATTTTGTTACCGGTGCGCAGGCGAGCCCTGCCTACAACCCTGGCGGTGACCGCTCCGGTATTTGGCGCCCTCAATTCATCGAGTGGTGGTCTTTGGCTGTTTTCATTGGGAAGCCAGAATGATTGGCATCAAAAGCATTGCGAGTTACGTGCCCTCCGCTGGCCTGGACAACTACGTTCAGGGTGCGAAATTCGGCAAGGACGAAGAGTTCATGTTCGGCAAGATCGGTGCGTCGTTCCTGCCGCGCAAGGCCGAAGAGCAAGAAACCTCCGACTTGTGCGTAGAAGCCGCGCAGGCGCTGTTCGCCAGCAACCCCGACCTTGATCCGCAATCGATCGATGCGTTGATCGTGGTCACCCAGAACGGCGATGAAGAAGGCCTGCCGCACACCGCTGCCATCGTCCAGAGCAAACTTGGCCTGTCTACCCGCGTGGCGGCGTTCGACGTGTCGCTGGGCTGCTCCGGCTATGTGTATGGCCTGTATGCGATCAAAGGCTTCATGGAAGCGGCAGGCCTGAAGAACGGCCTGCTGATCACCGCCGACCCGTATTCGAAGATTGTCGACCCGGAAGACCGCAACACCACCATGCTGTTCGGCGACGCCGCCACGGCTACCTGGATGGGTGAAAACGCGGTATGGAACCTGGGCCAGGCGCGTTTCGGCACTGACGGTTCCGGTGCCGAGCACCTGAAAGTCAGCGATGGCAAGTTCTTCATGAACGGCCGCCAGGTGTTCAACTTCGCCCTGGTCAAAGTGCCCGCGCACCTGCACGAGCTGCTGGACGCCAGCGGCCTGAAGTCGTCGGATATCGACGCCTTCTGCATCCACCAGGGCAGTGCGGCGATTGTCGACGCCGTGGCGCGACGCTTTGAAGAGCAACACCCGGAGAAGTTCGTCAAGGACATGCTGGAAACCGGCAATACGGTGTCTTCCAGCGTTCCGCTGCTGCTGCAGAAGCACATGCTCGATGGCAACTGGAAGCGCGTGGCGATCAGCGGCTTCGGCGTGGGCCTGTCGTGGGGCTCGGCCATCCTGTACCGCGACTGATCCCAGTCAGCCCACAAAAGCGCCCGGCGGCCACCGCCCGGCGCTTTTTTCTTGCCAAAAATAAATCCCTGCCTGACGCGGCCCGTTGTAGGAGCGGGTTCACCCGCGAACACCGGCAAAGCCGGTGCCATAGACCGAGCGGCCTGCTTCGCGGGTGAACCCGCTCCTAGGAGAATGGCGGCAGTGCGGTGCTGGTCGGCCCGTTCTGAAAGGTTTTTGACGCCAATAAACCGCCCTTAACCCCTTGATTTCTCGGGGCTGGCCCCATGCCAGTATTTTTTTTTTGAAAAAACCCTCAAGCAACCCGCGCACCCGACGATAACCATTACGAAGGTTCTCTAGGCCAATCCGGCGGTTGCCAAGGCCGGAAGCCGCAGTACCCATCCAACGAGGATTTCGTCATGGCTTTAACTGTAAACACCAACATTGCGTCGATCACCACCCAGGGCAACCTGACCAAGGCGAGCAACGCCCAGACCACTTCGATGCAGCGTCTGTCCTCGGGTCTGCGCATCAACAGCGCTAAAGACGACGCTGCCGGCCTGCAGATCGCCAACCGTCTGACCAGCCAGATCAATGGCCTGGGCCAGGCTGTGAAGAACGCCAACGACGGTATCTCGATCGCCCAGACCGCTGAAGGTGCAATGCAGGCCTCGACCGACATCCTGCAGAAAATGCGTACCCTGGCCCTGTCCTCGGCTACTGGCTCGCTGAGCGCCGACGACCGTAAGTCGAACAACGACGAATACCAGGCTCTGACCGCTGAGCTGAACCGTATTTCCGACACCACCACCTTCGGTGGCCAGAAGCTGCTGGACGGCTCGTACGGCACCAAGGCCATCCAGGTCGGCGCCAACGCCAACGAAACCATCAACCTGACTCTGGACAACGTTTCGGCCAAGAGCATTGGTTCGCAGCAAGTCAAGAGCGTCGGCATCACCCCGGGCGCAACCGGTATTGCTGGCGGCGCTGTCACCGTCACTGGTAACGGCCAGAGCACTGACGTGACCCTGGCTGCAGGTGCTTCCGCCAAGGAAATCGCCAAGACCCTGAACGGCGCAGTAGGTGGCCTGACCGCTACCGCAAGCACCGAAGTCGAATTCACCATCGACGCAGCTGCTATCGCCGCTGCCACCCCGGCATCCGCCAACTTCAAACTCGAAGTCGGCGGCCAGACTGTCGACTTCGTGGGTGTGACCGACACCGCCGGTCTTGCTGACCAGCTGAAGTCCAACGCTGCCAAGCTGGGTATCAGCGTCAACTATGACGAGACCAAGGGCACTCTGTCGGTCAAGTCCGATACCGGTGAAAACCTCAAGTTCACTGCTGCCGACGCCGGTGCCGTTGCAGGTATCGAAGTTGCTGCCAAAGACGGTTCGGGCGCACTTGGTACTGCCGCCGCGTTGGATGCGGCCACTCTGATCGTCACCGGCGCGGTGAACCTGGACTCCGCCAAGGGTTACTCGCTGACCGGCCCTGGCGTTGAAGAGCTGTTCGCGGGTACTGGTGTTACCGCTGTGACTTCGGCCAAGACGTCCATCGCCGAAACCGACGTTACCGACGCCACCAACGCCCAGAACGCTCTGGCTGTTATCGACAAAGCGATCGGCTCCATCGACAGCGTCCGTTCGGGCCTGGGTGCTACCCAGAACCGTCTGCAGACCACCGTCGACAACCTGCAGAACATCCAGAAGAACTCCACCGCTGCCCGCTCCACCGTGCAGGACGTGGACTTCGCTTCGGAAACTGCCGAGCTGACCAAGCAGCAGACTCTGCAGCAGGCTTCGACTGCGATCCTGTCGCAGGCTAACCAGCTGCCATCGTCGGTCCTGAAACTGCTTCAGTAATTCAGGCGCTTGAGTGAAGGGTGAAAGGGTGCGTTTACGTGCCCTTTCACCCTTTTTGACATGAGGAGTTCGAAACATGGACATGAGTGTCAAGCTGAACCAGGTGTATCCGACGGTATTGCCCCTGGCGCCAGGAGCTGATCGCGAGCGAGAGCCGGCCATGCCTGCCAAGGTGCAGGAAGCCGCTGCCTCCGATAATCAGCCGCACTCGCGCGAGGACCTGGAAAAAGCGGTTGGCGAAATTCGTGATTTCGTCCAGTCGAGCCAGCGCCAGCTGGACTTTTCCATTGATGATTCCACGGGCCGGGTTGTAGTCAAAGTGATTGCTACCCAGTCCGGTGAGGTGATCCGGCAACTTCCGTCGGAAGCTGCGCTGAAATTGGCGCAGAGCCTCAGTGAAGCCAGCAGCCTGCTGTTCGACGGTCAGGCATAGGCTGGCATGATTTTTGTTGTTGTCGACTATTTGATGGATTTATCCGCCAAGGATCCGGCAGCTACTGAACAAGGAGAGCAATGATGGCAGGTACAACAGTCAGCGGTATTGGCTCGGGCATCGATACCCAGGCGATCGTCGAATCCCTGGTGGCCGCGCAGAAGGCGCCAAAACAGGCGCAGATCAATACCCAAACACTGAAGGCAACCACCACGTTGTCCTCTATTGGCAAGATCCAGGCGGCCTTGGATGCCTTCCGTGGCGCGCTGACCACCATGACCGACAGCAATAGTTTTGGTGGCCTGAGCCTGAAATCTTCGGATGAGAAAGTCGCGACCGTCACCATGGGAACCGGGGCTGCCAATGGTTCGTTCAAGTTGATTGTCGACAAGCTGGCGACTGCGTCAAAAGTTTCCACCAAAGTTTATGCAGGTGGCGCGGGGTCGGTAGTCAATAGCGGCAGTACGCCGACTACGCTGACCATCAGTCAGGGCGGCAAGGACTTCGATCTTAATGTTCCCGCTGGCGCCACATTGCAGCAGGTGCGCGACAGCATCAATAGCCAGTTCGGTGTAGCGGGCCTTAGCGCCAACGTGCTGACGGATGCCAATGGTTCTCGCCTGATCGTCACCTCGACCAAAATGGGTGAAGGCTCTGACATTACCCTTTCGGGTAATTCGGGCATCGATACCGGCTATACCATTGTTGATGAGCCGACGGACGCCGAGTACACCCTGGACGGCATTGCCATGAAGTCCAAGACCAATGACATCACCGATGCTGTCAGTGGTCTCAACATTAAGCTGGTGGGTGTTTCACCGATAAACGCAACCAGTGGCGAGCCTACGGCGACCATCCTCTCGCTGACTACCAGCTCCACAACTTTGAAATCGGGCCTCAAGGGTTTCATCGATACCTACAACGCGTTGTTGACGGTGATGAACGCCGAAACCAAGGTGACCAAAAACGCCAATGGCACCATGACGGCTGCGGCGCTGACGGGTGATGCCACAATGCGCACGCTGATGACCTCCATTCGCGAGGAGCTCAATGCGGTATCGGGCAATGGTACGTTGAAGTCGCTCGCTGCCTTTGGTGTCACTTCGGCCCAGGATGGCGGTGCGCTGAGCCTGGACGACAAGAAGTGGGACAAGGTTGCTTCCACCAATGCGGCGGACCTGACCAGTATTTTCAATGGCAAGGATGGCCTGCTGGCGCGCCTGCAAAAAGTCACAGAGCCATTCGCCAAGGCAGCAACCGGCACCCTCGCCGAGCGCTCCAAGGTCCTCAGCGAAAGCCTGACCAAGCTCACGGCCGAGCAGGAAACCCTTGATGCCCGTATGGAAGCCCTGCAAAAGAGCCTGCAGGACAAGTACAACAACATGGACACCCTGGTCACCCAGCTGCGTCAGCAGCAGAACTCGGTGCTGAGTACCCTCAACGCACTGAACAAGGCGAACAGTGACGATTAATCCGTGAACATTGCATGAAGTCCGTGCAAGATGCCGGGCTTCATGTGATCGGTGGGTAAAGTTTTTCGCCGCCTGCCCGATACAAGGAATATCTCCCCCTTAAGCCTGCCCGTCACGAGGTCGCAAGATGAATCCCATGAGAGCCCTTCGTCAGTACCAGAAGGTCAATTCCCATGCCCAGATTTCCGAAGCCACGCCCCATCGCCTGGTACAGATGCTGATGGAAGGCGGTCTCGATCGCATGGCGCAGGCCAAGGGTGCGATGGCGCGTGGCGACGTTGCGGAAAAGGGCCTGATGCTGGGCAAGGCGATCGACATCATCATCGGCCTGCGCGATGGCTTGTCGCCTGAAAAGAGCGAAAACCCGGAGTATGTCGAAAAGCTCGACGCCCTCTACGTCTACATGACCAACCGACTGATGCAGGCCAACGTGGACAACGATGCCAGCATTATCGACGAAGTTGCACAGCTGCTGATTACCGTGAAAAGTGGTTGGGACGGCATTGCCGACGCCCAGCCTGCCAGCTGATGGCAAGGAGATTACCGTGACCGCACTGCAACGCCTCGATGACACCTGCGATGCCCTGATTGGGGCCTTGGGTGAGCGTGACTGGGAAGCCATCGCCAAGCTGGATGTGGCCTGCCGCGCGTGCATCGACGAGGTGCTGGAAACCCACGCGATGGACCAGGCGTTGCTGCGCGAGAAGCTGGAAGGGGTGTTGCAGCTCTACCGCAACCTGATCGATGTGACAACCGGTGAACGCCAGGCAATTGCCGAAGAGATGATGCAGATCAATCAAGCGAAAAATGCATCGAAGGTATACCATCTCTTCAGTTAAGATGCGCACAACTTAACAAAAGGCGCCATAAATTTGACTGTGTGGGCCTTTTTGACTTTACTAGTGGCTGTTTTCGAATTTCAGACGTCCGAACACTGACCATTCAGTCGGAATGATGTCGAGCACGCCCCTGCAGGGCGCCGATATGACTAGGGAAGTTGCTATTGCATGTGGCGTGAAACCAAGATTCTGCTGATCGATGACGACAGCGCGCGCCGCCGCGACCTTGCGGTGGTGCTGAACTTCCTCGGCGAAGAAAACCTCGCGTGTGCCAGCCATGACTGGCAGCAGGCGGTCGAGCCATTGTCCTCGAGCCGCGAAGTATTGTGCGTGCTCATCGGCACCGTAAATGCTCCGGGCAATCTGCTTGGGCTGCTTAAGACAGTGGCTACCTGGGATGAGTTCCTTCCGGTTTTGCTTTTAGGTGAAATTTCTTCTGCCGAACTGCCGGAGGACCTTCGCCGCCGGGTGCTTTCCAACCTGGAAATGCCGCCAAGCTACAGCCAACTGCTGGACTCGCTGCACCGTGCCCAGGTTTATCGCGAAATGTATGACCAGGCGCGCGAGCGCGGTCGTCAGCGCGAGCCCAATCTGTTCCGCAGCCTGGTCGGCACCAGTCGGGCCATTCAGCACGTACGGCAGATGATGCAGCAAGTGGCGGATACCGACGCCAGCGTGCTGATCCTGGGGGAGTCGGGCACCGGCAAGGAAGTGGTGGCGCGCAACCTGCATTACCATTCCAAACGCCGCGAAGCGCCGTTCGTACCCGTCAACTGTGGTGCGATCCCGGCCGAGCTGCTGGAAAGCGAACTGTTCGGCCATGAGAAGGGCGCCTTTACCGGGGCCATCACCAGCCGTGCCGGGCGTTTCGAGCTGGCCAACGGCGGTACCCTGTTCCTCGACGAAATCGGCGATATGCCGTTGCCGATGCAGGTCAAGCTGCTGCGCGTGTTGCAGGAGCGTACCTTCGAGCGCGTGGGCAGCAACAAGACCCAGAGCATCGACGTGCGCATCATCGCTGCGACGCACAAGAACCTCGAAACCATGATCGAGAGCGGCACTTTCCGCGAAGACCTGTACTACCGCCTGAACGTGTTCCCTATCGAAATGGCGCCGCTGCGTGAGCGGGTCGAAGACATCCCGTTGCTGATGAACGAGCTGATTTCGCGCATGGAGCACGAGAAGCGCGGGTCCATTCGCTTTAATTCCGCCTCGATCATGTCGCTGTGTCGTCACGGCTGGCCGGGTAACGTGCGCGAGCTGGCCAACCTGGTCGAGCGCATGGCGATCATGCACCCGTACGGGGTCATTGGTGTGTCGGAACTGCCGAAGAAATTCCGCTATGTCGATGACGAAGACGAGCAGATGGTCGACAGCTTGCGCAGCGATCTGGAAGAGCGCGTGGCGATCAATGGCCACACACCAAACTTCAGCAACAATGCCATGCTGCCGCCCGAAGGCCTGGACCTCAAGGACTACCTGGGTAGCCTGGAGCAGGGGCTGATCCAGCAGGCGCTGGACGATGCCAATGGTATCGTTGCGCGCGCGGCTGAGCGTTTGCGTATTCGCCGTACCACCTTGGTGGAGAAAATGCGCAAGTACGGCATGAGCCGCCAGGGCGGTGAGGAGCAGGCGGAGGATTGATGTTTGGGCGGGGGTGTTCGCCTTGGGGGTTGCGTTTGGGCGGATATCGAGCGCCGCCCGCGCGGCGCTCGATATCCCAGGCACAACAAAACTCACGGCGAACCCTTCTCGGTCTTAACGCAATCCTACGTCAAACCCAAACCCCCATCTCCGGCACGGCTATTGCTACACCGCTGGCAACACACCGTTTTTATGACGGTCAGCCACGCGAGAGAGCACGATGCCCCAGGCCGCCCACGTATCCCGAGCCCCCGATCAGCAGGGGCAAACCCCGGTCGCGCAGGACAGCGGCCAGGGTATCGCGCAGGCGTTCGCCCTGTTCAATCAGGTGTCCAGCCAGCTAAGCCAGTCCTACAGCCTGCTCGAGGCTCGGGTCAGTGAACTCAAAGGTGAGCTGGCGGTAGTCAGCGCCCAGCGCATCGACGAACTGAGCGAAAAGGAACGCCTGGCCAACCGCCTGCAGAACCTGCTGGACTTGTTGCCCGGCGGGGTGATCGTGATCGATGGCCAGGGCCTGGTCCGCGAAGCCAACCCGGCTGCCTGCGAGTTGCTTGGCGAGCCTCTGATCGGCCAATTGTGGCGCCAGGTGATCGCCCGTAGCTTTGCACCGCGCAAGGACGACGGTCACGAAGTCTCGCTGCGCGACGGCCGCCGCCTGTCGATCGCCACCCGCTCGCTGGACGCCGAGCCTGGCCAGTTGGTGCTGCTCAACGACCTGACTGAAACCCGTCGCCTCCAGGACCAGCTGGCTCGCCACGAGCGCCTGTCGTCGTTGGGGCGCATGGTGGCCTCGCTGGCCCACCAGATCCGCACACCGCTGTCGGCAGCCATGCTCTATGCCGGCCACCTGGCCGACAACGAGCAAGCGCTGAGCGCAGAAACCCGTCAGCGCTTCGCCGCGACCTTGAAGGAGCGCCTGCACGAGCTGGAACACCAGGTGCGCGACATGCTGGTGTTTGCCCGTGGCGAGCTGCCGCTGGGGGATCGGGTGACCCCGAAAGCGCTGTTCCAGGCCCTGCAGCAGGCGGCCCAGGCGCATGTGCAGGGGCACGCCGTGCGCTGGCAGTGCGACAGTCATCTGGGTGAGCTGCTGTGCAACCGCGACACCCTGGTCGGCGCCTTGCTCAACCTGATTGAAAATGCCCTGCAGGCCAGCGATGGCCCGGCACGGCTGAAGGTGCACCTGTACCGCCGTGAGCGTAGCTTGCATCTGTGCGTCAGCGATGCCGGCAGCGGCATCGATGCAGGCTTGCTCGGCCGTTTGGGCGAGCCGTTCCTCACCACCAAGGCCACCGGTACCGGCCTGGGCCTGGCCGTGGTCAAGGCGGTGGTGCGTGCGCATCAGGGCACGATCAACCTGCGCTCGAAGGTCGGCCGTGGTACTTGCGTGCGGGTAGAGCTGCCGTTGATCGACGGGCAGTTGGCGGAGGGGGTGTAATGGCAATCAAGGTGCTGCTGGTCGAGGATGACCGCGTATTGCGCCAGGCGTTGGGCGATACTTTGGAAATCGGCGGTTTCGCCTACCAGGCAGTGGGCAGTGCCGAAGAGGCGCTGGAGGCCGTACTGGATGACGCGTTCAGCCTGGTGGTCAGTGACGTCAACATGCCCGGTATGGACGGCCATCAGTTGCTCAGCCAGCTGCGCCGCCAGCAGCCACAGTTGCCGGTGCTGTTGATGACGGCGCACGCCGCCGTCGAGCGTGCGGTCGAGGCTATGCGCCAAGGCGCCGTAGATTACCTGGTCAAACCGTTCGAGCCCAAGGCGCTGCTCAGCCTCGTGGAGCGGCATGCCGCCGGGCGTGTCACCGGCGAAGAAGGGCCGGTGGCCTGCGAGCCGGCCAGCCGTCAGTTGCTGGAGCTGGCTGCCCGAGTGGCGCGCAGTGACTCGACTGTGCTGATTTCCGGCGAGTCCGGTACTGGCAAGGAAGTGCTGGCGCGCTACATTCACCAGCAGTCGCCGCGTGCGGCGCAGCCCTTCGTGGCGATCAACTGCGCGGCGATTCCTGACAACATGCTCGAAGCCACTCTGTTCGGTCACGAGAAGGGCGCCTTCACTGGTGCTATCGCGGCTCAGGCTGGCAAGTTTGAACAGGCCGAAGGCGGCACCCTGCTGCTGGACGAAATCTCGGAAATGCCCATGGCCTTGCAGGCCAAGCTGCTACGCGTACTGCAGGAGCGCGAGGTGGAGCGGGTAGGCGGGCGCAAGCCGATCAGCCTGGACATTCGGGTGCTGGCCACCACCAACCGCGACCTGGCCGGCGAAGTGGCGGCCGGGCGCTTCCGCGAAGACCTGTACTACCGCCTGTCAGTGTTCCCGCTGGCCTGGCGCCCCCTGCGTGAGCGGCCGGGCGATATCCTGCAGCTGGCTGAGCGCCTGCTGGCGCGCCATGTGAACAAGATGAAGCATGCCCCGGTGCGCCTCTCACCTGCCGCTCGGGCCTGCCTGCAGGCATATGCCTGGCCAGGCAACGTGCGCGAGCTGGACAACGCCCTGCAGCGGGCGTTGATTTTGCAGCAGGGGGGCGTGATCGAGGCGGCGGATTTTTGTCTGGCAGGCGCCATTCCATTGTCGGCTGGCACAGAGCCATCACTGGAAGTGGTTGCTGATGCCGGCGGCCTGGGGGATGACATGCGCCGCCACGAGTACCAGATGATCATCGACACCCTGCGCGCCGAGCGCGGTCGCCGCAAAGAGGCGGCCGAACGCCTGGGGATCAGCCCGCGTACGTTGCGCTACAAGCTGGCGCAGATGCGCGATGCCGGGTTTGACGTCGAGGCCAGTCTGTTCGGCTGACAGGCCAATCATCTGCAACTGGCGCTCCCACAGGAATTGTGTGATTCCTGGGAAATGAGTCACGAAGGCTGGCACCTTTGTTGCTTTAGGTAGGTCATTCGCCGCATGACTGTCAAAAAAATGCGGCCGCAGGAGAGAGAAGGGTCATGAGCCAAGGTGTTGAATTCAATCGTCTGATGTTGGACATGCGGGCCATGCAGGCCGATGCCATGTCGCTGCCCAAGGTCACTGCCGCCCCCGAGCTGGCGCCAGGGCAAAGCACCTTCGCCGACATGCTCGGCCAGGCCATCGGCAAGGTGCATGAGACGCAGCAGGCCTCGACCCAACTGGCCAACGCGTTCGAAATCGGCAAAAGCGGCGTCGACCTGACTGACGTGATGATCGCTTCGCAAAAGGCCAGCGTGTCGATGCAAGCCATGACCCAGGTACGCAACAAGCTGGTCCAGGCGTACCAGGACATCATGCAGATGCCGGTTTGAGGACGGATGTAACCCATGGCTGAAGCAGTCGTCGAAAACGCCCCCGCCAAAGCTGGCTCGCCAGCGGCCAAGCCGCCGCTGTTTGGCATGGCGTTTCTGGAAAACATCTCGCAGATGCCCATGCTGCGCCAGGTCGGCCTCATGGTCGGCCTGGCGGCCAGCGTGGCCATCGGCTTTGCCGTGGTGCTGTGGTCGCAACAACCCGATTACCGTCCGTTGTACGGCAGCCTGTCGGGCATGGACACCAAGCAGGTCATGGACACCCTGGCCGCTGCTGACATCCCCTATAACGTGGAGCCCAACTCGGGCGCCCTGCTGGTCAAGGCCGACGACCTCTCCCGTGCGCGCCTGAAACTGGCAGCCGCCGGCGTGGCGCCGAGCGACGGCAATGTGGGCTTCGAGCTGCTCGACAAGGAGCAGGGCCTGGGCACCAGCCAGTTCATGGAAGCCACCCGCTACCGCCGCAGCCTGGAAGGCGAACTGGCACGTACCGTTTCCAGCCTCAACAACGTCAAGGCCGCGCGCGTGCACCTGGCCATCCCGAAAAGTTCGGTGTTCGTGCGTGATGAACGCAAGCCCAGCGCCTCGGTACTGGTCGAGCTGTACCCAGGCCGTGCACTGGAAGCCGGGCAGGTGATGGCCATCGTCAACCTGGTGGCCACCAGCGTGCCGGAACTGGACAAATCCCAGGTCACCGTCGTCGACCAGAAAGGCAACCTGCTGTCCGAGCAGATTCAGGATTCCGCGCTGACCCAGGCTGGCAAGCAGTTCGACTACAGCCGCCGGGTGGAAAGCATGCTCACCCAGCGTGTGCACAACATTCTGCAGCCGGTGCTGGGCAACGACCGCTACAAGGCCGAAGTGTCCGCCGACCTCGACTTCAGCGCGGTCGAGTCCACCTCCGAACAGTTCAATCCCGACCAGCCGGCGTTGCGCAGCGAGCAGTCGGTCGACGAACAGCGTGCCAGCAGCCAAGGCCCGCAAGGCGTGCCTGGCGCGCTGAGCAACCAGCCGCCAGGCGCCGCTTCGGCACCGCAGACCACCGGTGGCGCGGCTACCCCGGCTGCTGCCATTCAGCCTGGCCAACCGCTGGTGGATGCCAACGGCCAGCAGATCATGGACCCGGCCACCGGTCAGCCGATGCTCGCGCCGTACCCAGCAGATAAACGTCAGCAAAGTACCAGAAACTTCGAGCTGGACCGTTCCATCAGCCACACTCGCCAGCAGCAGGGGCGCATGACCCGCCTGTCGGTAGCGGTGGTGGTGGACGACCAGATCAAGATCGACCCGGCCACTGGCGATACCACTCGGGTACCTTGGGGGGGCGAGGACCTGGCGCGCTTTACCCGGCTGGTGCAGGACGCCGTCGGCTTCGATGCCAGCCGTGGCGACAGCGTGACGGTGATCAACGTGCCGTTCGCGGCCGACCGTGGCGAGGAAATCGCCGACATCGCCTTCTACCAGCAGCCGTGGTTCTGGGACATCGTCAAGCAAGTGCTGGGCGTGGTGTTCATTCTGGTGCTGGTGTTCGGCGTGTTGCGGCCAGTGCTGAACAACATTACGGGGGGCGGCAAGCAGGCTGCCTCGGACAGCGACATGGAGCTGGGCGGCATGATGGGTCTGGATGGCGAACTGGCCAACGACCGCGTCAGTCTGGGTGGCCCGACAAGCATTCTGCTGCCTAGCCCGAGCGAGGGTTACGAGGCACAGCTCAACGCAATCAAAGGCCTGGTGGCCGAAGACCCGGGCCGTGTGGCTCAGGTCGTGAAAGACTGGATCAACGCCGATGAGTGATAACCGAGCCGTTACCGCCAAGCTGAGCCGCGTCGACAAGGCGGCGATCCTCCTGCTCTCGCTGGGCGAGACCGATGCGGCCCAGGTGCTGCGGCACATGGGCCCGAAGGAAGTGCAGCGGGTGGGTGTGGCCATGGCGCAGATGGGCAATGTGCACCGTGACCAGGTCGAACAGGTGATGAGCGAGTTCGTCGATATCGTCGGCGACCAGACCAGCCTGGGCGTCGGTTCTGATGCGTACATCCGCAAGATGCTCAACCAGGCCCTGGGTGAGGACAAGGCCAACGGCCTGGTCGACCGCATCCTGCTGGGCGGCAATACCAGCGGCCTGGACAGCCTCAAGTGGATGGAGCCGCGTGCCGTGGCCGACGTGATCCGCTACGAGCACCCCCAGATCCAGGCCATCGTGGTTGCCTACCTCGACCCGGACCAGGCCGGTGAAGTGCTGAGCAACTTCGACCACAAGGTGCGCCTGGACATCGTCTTGCGCGTGTCATCGCTGAACACCGTGCAACCCGCGGCGCTGAAGGAGCTGAACCAGATTCTCGAGAAGCAGTTCTCGGGCAACTCCAACGCCGCGCGCACCACCCTGGGTGGTATCAAGCGTGCTGCCGACATCATGAACTTCCTCGACAGCTCGGTGGAAGGCGCCCTGATGGACGCGATCCGCGAAATCGACAGCGACCTGTCGGAGCAGATCGAAGACTTGATGTTCGTCTTCAACAACCTGGCCGACGTCGACGACCGGGGCATCCAGGCGCTGTTGCGCGAAGTGTCCTCGGACGTGTTGGTGGTGTCGCTCAAGGGCGCCGACGAGCGGGTCAAGGACAAGATCTTCAAGAACATGTCCAAACGTGCTTCGGAGCTGCTGCGCGACGATCTGGAGGCCAAAGGGCCGGTACGGGTCAGCGACGTGGAAACCGCGCAGAAGGAAATCCTCACCATTGCCCGGCGCATGGCCGAGGCCGGCGAGATCGTGCTCGGCGGCAAGGGCGCCGAGGAAATGATCTAAGGTATTCGCGATCCCATAGCCGACGCCGCCTGTTGTAGGAGCGGGTTTACCCGCGAAGGCGTCGGCCCTGGCAATCGAGGTTGTCGCTGCCGACGCATTCGCGGGTGAACCCGCTCCTACAAGGGACCGTGTCGGCCGAACATGGTTTGAGAACATGACAGCATGCCCACCAAAGAACACCACCCCAGCGACCTGATCCGCGCCCGCGACCTCGAGGGCGTGGACGTGTGGACGCTGCCAAGCTTCGACCCGGAACCGGCGCCTGCGCCCGAGCCAGAGTCGGAACCCGAGGTCATCGAAGAAGTCGAGGAAGTGCCGCTGGAAGAAGTCCAGCCACTGACCCTGGAAGAGCTCGAAGCCATCCGTCAGGAGGCCTACAACGAGGGCTTCGCCACCGGTGAGCGCGAGGGCTTCCACAGCACCCAGCTCAAGGTCCGCCAGGAGGCCGAAGAGGCCCTGAAGGCCAAGCTGGACAGCCTCGAGCGGCTGATGGCCAACCTGATGGAGCCGATCGCCGAGCAGGACACGCAGATCGAGAAAAGCCTGGTGCACCTGATCGCGCACATGAGCCGCCAGGTGATTGGCCGCGAGCTGCGCAACGATTCCAGCCAGATCACTCAGGTGCTGCGCGAAGCGCTCAAGCTGCTGCCCATGGGCGCGGACAATATCCGCATCCACCTCAACCCGCAGGATTTCGAGCTGGCCAAGGCCCTGCGCGAGCGCCATGAGGAGAACTGGCGGCTGCTGGAAGACAGCGCGCTGCTACCGGGTGGTTGCCGCATCGAGACGGCCCACAGCCGTATCGATGCCACCATGGAAACGCGTATAGAAAAAGCGGTGGCGCAGCTGTTCGACCAGTTGCACGACCATTCCCTGCACCCGGCGGCGCCGGACCTTTCGATAGACCTGGCCGCGCCGGCCGAGCGTGCCGTGGACAGCCCAGATGCGCCTTGAACGTACCAGTTTCGGCAAGCGCCTCGGCTCCTACGCGGAGGCCATCGAGCTGCCGGCCCAGCCCATCGTCGAAGGCCGCCTGCTGCGTATGGTCGGCCTCACCCTGGAGGCTGAAGGCCTGCGTGCTGCAGTGGGCAGCCGCTGCCTGGTGATCAACGACGACAGTTATCACCCGGTGCAGGTCGAGGCCGAAGTCATGGGCTTTGCCGGGCCCAAGGTGTTTCTGATGCCGGTGGGCAGTATCGTCGGCATCGCTCCGGGGGCCCGGGTAGTGCCGCTGGATGACGGCGGCCGTCTGCCCATGGGCATGAGCATGCTGGGCCGGGTGCTCGACGGCGCCGGCCGTGCGCTGGATGGCAAGGGCGGGATGAAGGCCGAGGACTGGGTGCCGATGGACGGCCCGGTGATCAACCCGCTCAACCGCGACCCCATCAGCAAACCGTTGGATGTGGGCATTCGCAGTATCAACGGCCTGCTTACCGTCGGCCGTGGCCAGCGGCTAGGCCTGTTTGCCGGTACCGGGGTGGGTAAATCGGTGCTGCTGGGCATGATGACCCGCTTCACCGAAGCCGAAATCATCGTGGTCGGCCTGATCGGTGAGCGGGGGCGCGAGGTGAAGGAGTTCATCGAGCACATCCTCGGTGAGGAGGGTCTCAAGCGCTCGGTGGTGGTGGCCTCGCCAGCCGATGATGCGCCGCTGATGCGCCTGCGCGCAGCCATGTATTGCACACGCATTGCCGAGTACTTCCGCGACAAAGGCAAGAATGTGCTGTTGCTGATGGACTCGTTGACCCGTTTCGCCCAGGCCCAGCGGGAAATTGCCCTGGCCATCGGCGAGCCGCCGGCCACCCGGGGTTACCCGCCATCGGTGTTCGCCAAGCTGCCTAAACTGGTGGAGCGGGCAGGCAATGGCGAACCTGGCGGTGGTTCGATCACTGCGTTCTATACCGTGCTGTCTGAAGGCGACGATCAGCAAGACCCGATTGCCGACTCGGCGCGGGGCGTGCTTGACGGCCACTTTGTGCTGTCGCGTCGGCTGGCTGAGGAAGGCCATTACCCGGCCATCGACATCGAAGCGTCGATCAGCCGGGTCATGCCGCAAGTGGTCGATCCCGACCACTTGCGCCAGGCGCAGAAGTTCAAGCAGCTGTGGTCGCGTCTGTCGCAAAGCCGCGACCTGATCAGCGTGGGTGCCTATGTGGCCGGCGGTGATCCGGAGACTGACCTGGCCATTGCCTTGCAATCGAAGCTGGTTGAGTTTCTGCGCCAGGGCTTGCGCGAGAATGTGGGCATGGCGCAGAGCCGCGAACAGCTGGGGGCGATTTTCACGCCCCCGGCAGGTTGATAAGCCATGGCGCTGCCCGGACGTGCCGCGCGCCTGGCGCCGGTGGTGGACATGGCCGAAGAGGCCGAGCGCAAGGCGGCTCAACGCCTTGGCCATTTCCAGCAGCAGGTGGCCACGGCCCAGGCCAAGCTGGCCGAGCTGGAGCGCTTTCGCGAGGATTACCAGCTGCAGTGGATCAACCGCGGCGGGCAAGGGGTCAATGGCAGCTGGCTGGTCAATTACCAGCGCTTTCTGGGGCAGCTGGAAACGGCCATGACCCAGCAGCGGCAAAGCCTGGTCTGGCACCAGAACAACCTCAATAACGCCCGTGGTACCTGGCAGCAGGCCTATGCCCGGGTCGAAGGCTTGCGCAAGCTGGTGCAGCGCTACCTGGACGAAGCCCGGCGCGCTGAAGACAAGCGTGAGCAGCGGTTGCTGGATGAGCTGTCGCAGCGTCTGCCGCGGCAAAACCATCTATAGGTGTTCGCCTCAGGCCTTGCGGTGTCCGTGAG
>NZ_JAJSAW010000065.1:0-313 GCF_021378985.1 Pseudomonas sp. JR33AA | reverse complement strand
CGTGGCCAAGCTGACCGCCACCCCTTCGGTCACCGAAGGCGGGGAGATCACCTACACCATCACCCTGACCAACAAAGACGGTCTGCCGATCAACAACCACAGTGCATTGACCTTCACGCTGAGCGACGGCAAAACCGTCATCACCGTGCCGGCCAACGGCACTAGCGGTTCGGTTACCGTGACTGCCCCGGACAACGTCTATGTCGGCGCTAACGACCCTGTCGTGAAGTCGATCGCTACCGTTGAAGGTGCAGATGTCGGTAAGTTCGAGCAGCTGACACTGGACAAGACCCCGGTCAGCACTACCGTCACT
>NZ_JAJSAW010000064.1:0-320 GCF_021378985.1 Pseudomonas sp. JR33AA | reverse complement strand
GAGGTTAGCGGCTCAGCGCTTGGGTCCGAAATTGTACCGGACTCAAGCCATTCAATCTGAGGCTTATGCGCTCCTGGTTGTAGTAGTCGATGTAGTCCTCCAGCCCTGAGGCCAACTGCTCCACGCTCTCAAACGATTCCAGGTAGAAAAACTCGCTCTTGAGCGTGCCGAAGAAGCTCTCCATGGCGGCATTGTCCAGGCAATTTCCCTTGCGTGACATGCTCTGCTCAATGTTCTTTTCGGCCAGCATGTGTCGGTAGGTCGGCTGGCGGTACTGCCATCCTTGATCGGAGTGCAGGATCGGCTTGTCACCTTGCTTC
>NZ_JAJSAW010000063.1:0-377 GCF_021378985.1 Pseudomonas sp. JR33AA | reverse complement strand
CTGGTTGTGGTCCAGCGGCTGGTTGACGTGCACGGTGAACGTCGGTTTGACGTTCTCGGCCACCGAGGCCTGGTCGGCCGTGATGGTGACCTTGACCAGGTCGCCTTCGTTGCCCGGCGTACCTGGCTCGTCGGTAACCGAGGTGCTGACCGGGGTTTTGTCGAGGGTCAGTTGCTCGAACTTGCCGACATCCGCGCCTGCAACGGTAGCGATCGATTTGATCACCGGGTCGTTGGTACCGACGTAGACGTTGTCCGGAGCAGTCACGGTGGCAGTGCCCACGGTACCGTTGGCCGGCACGGTGATGACGGTTTTGCCGTCGTTCAGCGTGAAGGTCAGTGCACTGTGGTTGTTGATCGGCAGACCGTCTTTGTTGG
>NZ_JAJSAW010000062.1:0-367 GCF_021378985.1 Pseudomonas sp. JR33AA | reverse complement strand
CGTTCGAGAACCTGCAACTGGGCGGTGCGGCTACCGTTCAAGTGACCGACACCACCGACGAAGTGGTGGCCAAGTTGACCGCCACCCCTTCGGTCACCGAAGGCGGGGAGATCATCTACACCATCACACTGACCAACAAAGACGGCCTGCCGATCAACAACCACAGTGCACTGACCTTCACGCTGAACGACGGCAAAACCGTCATCACCGTGCCGGCCAATGGCACCGTGGGCACTACCACCGTGACTGCTCCGGACAACGTCTACGTCGGCGCTAATGACCCTGTGATCAAATCGATCGCTACCGTTGCAGGTGCGGATGTCGGCAAGTTCGAGCAACTGACGCTGGACAAGGCTCCGGTCAGCAC
>NZ_JAJSAW010000061.1:0-389 GCF_021378985.1 Pseudomonas sp. JR33AA | reverse complement strand
GCGCTACGCTGCGCTTCGGGGTCCCCTCGCTCCGGCCTTGCTCACGGGAGCACGCGCTGCAGGCCCCATCCATGGGGCCTCAGCGCTTGACGGGCATCCATGCCCGTCATCTCCCTCCGCAACCCTACGCTCGGCCTCCTGAAGTCGCAATCTGCGTCGCCCGAACTACCGCGCGCTTAAAAGCAAGATCAAAAGCGAACTCGGTGATCGGCCGGCACCGCCGATGCATTCGGTGAGGTTCTGCCCGGTCATCTGGATAAGGATATCGCCGGCATGGCTGCCCTCGGCCTGGTGTACCTGGAAGAACGCTCTTGCTCTTGCTTTGGCTTTTGCTTCTAAGCGCGCGATAGTTCAGGCGACGCAGATTGCGACTTCAGGAGGCCGAGCGT
>NZ_JAJSAW010000060.1:0-451 GCF_021378985.1 Pseudomonas sp. JR33AA | reverse complement strand
AGTGACCTGGGCATTGTTGCTCAGGGTCACGACCAGGTCGTGGGCCAGCGGCTGGTTGACGTGCACGGTGAAGGTCGGCTTGACGTTCTCGGCCACCGAAGTCTGGTCAGCAGTAATAGTGACCTTGACCAGGTCGCCTTCGTTGCTGCCGCCCGGGTTGCCTGGGGTGCCAGGCTCGTCGGTGACCTCGGTGCTGACCGGGGTCTTGTCCAGTGTCAGCTGCTCGAACTTACCGACATCTGCGCCTTCAACGGTAGCGATCGACTTCACGACAGGGTCGTTAGCGCCGACATAGACGTTGTCCGGGGCAGTCACGGTAACCGAGCCGCTAGTGCCGTTGGCCGGCACGGTGATGACGGTTTTGCCGTCGCTCAGCGTGAAGGTCAGTGCACTGTGGTTGTTGATCGGCAGACCGTCTTTGTTGGTCAGGGTGATGGTGTAGGTGATCTCC
>NZ_JAJSAW010000006.1:0-324782 GCF_021378985.1 Pseudomonas sp. JR33AA | reverse complement strand
CTTTCATTGAGCACCTGCATCGATCCGTTTGTCTGGGTGAGTGCAGCATCGACAAGGCGGCTAGCCACCAGGACTTTTCCAATTTGCTTGGGGTCGGGGTGGTACAGAATTCGGCGCTGGCTATCGACCAGAAACACATAAGCGCCGTCCTTGCGCACGTTCAGGTCCATTAGCGCTTGAATAGTGTTTTTTTGCTCGAGTCGCAGGGTTCCGCCTATGAGGCCGAGGTATTGACCGTTGCGGTTGAAAACAGGGTGTGAAACGAACACCACCAGATGACCCGCCAATGAGTGGAAGGCATCGCTGATCATAGGTTCCCGCTTCGATAGAGGTGACCTGTTTTGAAGCAACTGACCATCCAGGTGCATGCTGTCCGGAGCAGACGCGATCACTTTTCCTTCGGCATCGGAGACGAGTACTGAGTTGAAACTGTGGTCCTGGCCCAAGAGGCGACGCGCCTCATTTGTTAAAGCAGGTTGGTCTGAGAAGGTGTCTCCAACCGAGGTCGCTGCGTAACGCAGGCGATCAAGACTGGAGCTTAAGACGCCCTCTAAACTATCGGCGACCCGGGCGGCGTAGGCTTCGTTGGTTTGAAGCGCGTTTTCAATCAGTTCAGCTTTATGAGTCGTGTGCATGACCCAGAATGTGTTAGCTAACGTCGAGAAAGCAGCGATGAGCGCAAAAGCCAGAAGGAGGATGCGCAGGTTGAGCGTTGGTCGCGGCCGAGTAGGCATTGGGTGTGTCCGGATGCTGAAGGCATGCGGTTTGGTGAAGCGGCGTTTGCCATGGGGCTGAACACGCTTTCCTTGCGCCTGGTGGCGTATCCGGTGTGGCCGATGCATCAAACCACGGATGGTTTCGGCCTGATGGTCTCACATTTCTCCATTGGCCACCATCATGATATCACTGAGGGTGTACGGAGTACTCCCTGAGTCCCTGCCTCGGCAAAGCCCGCGGCTGTCTACGGTTGACCTCCATTCAGCACGGCGCCAGGTCTGATCTTCCAGGCGGTACAGGGGCGTTCGACGGGACGCGCACGAAAATACAGTACTTACCACCCTCCATCGCTTCAAAGGCCAACAGCTTTTCCACGAGCGCGGCGCTCAAAACCTTGCCGGCGTTAAGCAGCAACATGCCGTTGTCGGCGTTCAGGTTGCGCGCAAGCACCATTCCCGGCGCCAGGTCACGTGTGGTACACACCTGGACTTCAGGGTCCACCAGGGTGAGATCGCTGTGGAACGACGCGCAAACCTGGACGAAATCCTCAAGTAGCGCCGGGTCATACAACCGGCCGGCGTACTTGCGCAGGTAGAGCAAGGCCTCATCGCTGTTCATCTGCCGTTCAAGAATCAAACCCCGTTGCAGCTCAACGAAGTCCACGGCCAGCTTGAGCAAGCGAGCGCCGAACGGGATAGCTTCACCCTTGAGCCGGTCGGGGAAACCGCTGCCGTCCCAGTGTTCCTGGTGATGCAGGATCAGGCGCGCCGCATCCTTCATGGGCTCAAGGGTCATCAGCAGCGCTTCACTTTGGCGTGGGTAGTCGCGATAGCGGTCGCGGTCGGTGTGCATCAGCTGGTCCGAAGGGGCAACGATCATGCTATCGGGCCAACTCAATTTGCCTATGTTGTACAGCGCCGCAGCCATGGCCAGATCGCGGCTTATCGCCTCGTCCAAGGCGTGGGTCCTGCAGTAGCAACGCACCAGTTCGATGATCTGTCGATTGGTCTGCTTGGCTGGAGGCAGCCGCAGATTGGCCAACATCGAGAACACCTCAGTCCCGGTTACATAGCTGTGTTTCAGCTCTTCGTAGGCCAGATCGAGCATGTCAGCGGTCTGCTGCAGCTCCGCGGTACGGGCTGCAACGCGTTTCTCCAGGTCGTTATTGAGCAGCTTCAACTGGGCGTTCTGCCGGCGCGTCAGCAGCTCCAGGCGTTGGCGCTCGCGTTCGGAATGCTGGTGCTCCAGGGCCTGGCGCAAGGTCAGCAACATTTCCTCGTCATTCCAAGGCTTGCTGATGTAACGGTGGATCTGACCGTCATTGACGGCCTTGATGATTGCGCTCGGGTCGGCATAGCCGGTCAGCAAGATCCTGACAGTCGACGGGTGATGCTGATTGATCTGCGCCAACAAGGTGGCGCCGTCCATCCCTGGCATGCGCGCATCGCTCATCACCAGGTCTACCGGGCCCTCGGCCATCTGCGCCAGTGCCTGCTCGCCGCTGGTCGCCAGCTTCACGTCATAGGGTTGGCCACGCAATAGCCGACGCAGACTGTTAAGGATCGACTCCTCGTCGTCGACCAGCAACACGGTCGGCCGATAGGGTGGGTTCTGGGTCGGTTGCACTTCCATGGCAGGCCTCACGCGGTCGATCGAGGGAGGCACTCGCGTTCAACGAGCGCTTAGGTCAAAGGCTAGATCATTTTTTCCGCGACAGGTGACGGGCAAGGTGTAGCGGGTGGCAGGCAAATTGTCTGGAAGGCATCTAATCTGATGGCATGGCGCCACCCTTCTGTATATTCGTCAGCCTAGGGAAAAGGATTATCCCGGATGTTTGCGCACACGACCCGTCATTATCGTTCCGCTCCTTACCCGCAGCGCTTGCGACGTTGCCTGAGTCTGTGGGTGCTACTGGTTCTGAGTGTGGACAGTGGGGCCGAGCTTCTGGACGAGCCGCTCAAGCCACTGCCTCCGATACCCACTCTGGCACCGGCGCGTGTCGAGCTGGGCCGCCAGTTGTTCAACGATCCGCGGTTGTCGCTCAACGGCACACTGTCCTGTGCCAGCTGTCACCGTCTGGACAAGTACGGGGCCGATGACCGGGCGTTCTCCGTGGGTGCAGATGGCCAGCCGCTTGCGCTCAATACGCCAACGGTACTCAATGCCAGCCTTAATTTCCGACAGTTCTGGAATGGACGGGTCGAGTCACTCGAGGAGCAAGGGGATGCCGTGATCGCCAGCGCTCACGAGATGGGCGGAGACTGGCGCGTGATCGAGCAGCGCATCGGCGCAGACGTGCATTACCGTCAGGGGTTCAAGGATGCCTACCCGGATGCGGTGACAAAGGACAATATCCTCAGCGCGTTGGCCGATTACGAAAGGACGCTTCTTACCCCTGGCGCACGCTTCGATCGTTACCTGCAGGGCGATACCGAGGCGCTTACCCTGGAGGAAAAATACGGCTATCAGCGCTTCAAGGACTATGGCTGCATCGCCTGCCACCAAGGGGTGAATATTGGGGGCAACATGTTCCAGAAATTTGGCGTGTTCGGCGACTACATCGCGGATCGCGGCAGCCCCACCGAGGCGGACCAGGGCCGCTTCAACGTGACCGGAGAGGAGGCCGACCGGGGAGTGTTCAAAGTGCCGAGCCTGCGCAACGTGGCGATGACCGCGCCTTATTTCCACGATGGCTCGGCGCCTACGCTGGAGCGTGCGATCGACGTTATGTTCCAGTATCAGCTTGGACGGATCCCGACCGATGAGGACCGCAGGCTCATCCTGCTGTTCCTCAAAACCCTTACTGCTGAAAAGGCGGGTCAGCCATGAGGGTGATTTCCCGGCGCACAAGCTTGATTCTGATCAGTGGGTTGGTCCTTGTACTGGCGTCGATGCTGCTGTACCTGTACCTGAATTCCGGGTCAGAGCAGACCCAGACCTACAATGAATCCCGAGACCTCATTCGTCAGCTCAAGCAACAGGATGCTGTATGGGAAAACGAGGTGCTCAAGGCCCGAGTCGCTGTCTCCCATAACTACGATCCACTCGTGAGCCCCCTCAAGGAGATGCAGCGGCTGTGGGCACGATTCGACAGCCGGGAAGCCGAACAAGGGCGCGTTGACTCAGGCCAGTGGCGCGATGCCTATGATGGTTTTCTCTCTGCGTTTGGGGAAAAGGCTCGGCTGGTGGAGCAATTCAAGTCGCACAATGCCTTGCTGCGAAATTCGTTGGCATTTCTACCCACAGCAGAAGACGGCATTCAGGCCCAAATCAACACTATGCTGGTCCCGGATCGGCAGGAGGTACGTGTATTCGTCAGTGACACTTATGACCTGCTCCTAAGTGCCCTGGAGTTCGCGCAGGTTACCTCTGTGGAAAGGGCTGCCGAGATAGAAGTGGGGTTAGGTAACTTGGCTGTTAACGCGCAGAACCTGCCCAATGAGTTCCACACGCCCCTCAATCTGTTGAGCAATCACGTGGCGTTGATCCTGCGCGAGCAACCTGTTGTCAACCGCCTGCTCGAACAGATCGAGGCGATCCCGGTTGCCGAACGCCTGGATACGATCACCAGCCTCTTGGACAGAGATCAACAGCAGGTCGAAAAGATCAGCCGTAAAAACCATCTCTACACGTTATGGCTGTCAGGCTTGCTGATGTTTTCGGTCATTTGCCTGGCTGCGCTGCTGTTGCGCAGCTTCGCCGAGGTGAGAAGGGTCAACAACGCGTTGCAAAGTGCCAATGACATCCTGGAACAGCGGGTCGAGGATCGCACCCAGGAACTCAGGAGCGCTCAGAGCGAATTGCTCAACGCAGCGCGCCAAGCGGGCATGGCGGAGATCGCTACCAATGTGTTGCACAACGTGGGCAACGTGCTCAACAGCGTGAATACATCCTCTGATCTCATCGCTCGAACTTTGCGCAGCAGCAAAACCCAGGGTTTGGGCAAGGCCATGCAGCTGTTTCGCGAACATGCCACTGACATCGGTCGGTTTCTCGACGAGGATCCCAGAGGTCGCTTGCTGCCCGGCTACCTCCACCAGCTGACCGAGGCGATCGTCAATGAGCAGAAGGAGATGGTGACCGAGCTGGAACGGATGAACAAGAGCATCGACCACATCAAGGAAGTGGTGGCCACCCAGCAGTCCTACGCCGGAGCTAAAAATGTGCCAGTGCCGCTTTCGATCAACGACCTGGTCGAGGATGCGCTGCGCATGAACGCAGGCGCGTTGATCCGGCATCAGGTGAGCGTAGTGCGCGACTTCGCAGATATGCCTCTGGTGATGGGCGACCGGCATCGGCTGTTGCTGATTCTGATCAACCTTATCAGCAACGCCAAGTACGCTATGTCCGGCCCCGGCAGTGAACCGCGGACGATGATCCTCAGGACACGCATCGTTGAGGGGGGCTTGCTGGAAATGAGCGTGTTGGACGAAGGCGAAGGCATCGCGCCCGAAAACCTGCAGAAGATCTTTGCCCACGGCTTCACCACGCGCAAAGACGGGCATGGCTTCGGCTTGCACAGCTGCGCCTTGGCTGCGATCGAGATGAATGGTCACCTGACCGCACACAGCGACGGCCCTGGCCGGGGTGCTGTCTTTACCCTGAGGATCCCGCTGATCGCGGTGACGGAGCCTGCATGACTGACATGACCAATCGCCGGATCCTGCTGATTGATGACATGCCGACAATCCACGAGGATTTTCGCAAGATCCTTGCTCCGGCCAAAGCGCAGAACACTGCGCTGGACGAGATGGAAGGGTTGTTGTTTGGCGAGCAGATCAAGAACGAACGACCGGTGTTCGAACTCGATTCAGCCTATGGCGGTGAGGAAGGGCTCGGCCTGCTCAAGCATGCGCTGCAGGCCGGCAAGCCCTACGCGTTGGCCTTCGTCGACATGCGAATGCCAGGTGGGTGGGACGGCGCTCAAACCATTGAGCACCTGTGGGAAGAGGACCCGCTGTTGCAGGTAGTCGTCTGCACCGCCTACTCGGACTATTCCTGGGATGAGTTGCTCGACCGGCTGCAGGCCCACGATCGCCTGCTGATTCTGAAAAAACCGTTCGACAACATCGAGGTCCAGCAAATGGCCAGCACCTTGCTGACCAAGTGGGAAATGACTCAACGAGCCTCGCTGAAAATGCACCAGCTCGAACAGCGGGTAGAGCGGCGTACCCAGCAACTGACCCTAGCCAGCGAGGCGCTGCAGCAGGAGATCGAGGAGCGCAAGCAGCTGGAA
Source organism: Pseudomonas sp. JR33AA (assembly GCF_021378985.1). NCBI lineage: Bacteria > Pseudomonadati > Pseudomonadota > Gammaproteobacteria > Pseudomonadales > Pseudomonadaceae > Pseudomonas > Pseudomonas sp. JR33AA. The sequence goes on along the minus strand of NZ_JAJSAW010000006.1, from coordinate 318,829 downwards.
AGCCAGCTGGTGCAATCGGAGAAGCTCGCCTCGTTGGGGCAGATGGCCGCCGGCGTGGCGCACGAGATCAACAATCCGATCGGTTTCGTGTCCTCCAACCTGGGCACTCTGGGAGGGTACTTTGAGCAACTGTTAGCGATGCTCGACGCCTATCGCCGGGCCGAGCTGATGCTCGGCACAAGCGAAATCACCGGGGCGTTGCAAAGGCTTCGCGAGCAGACTGAGCTGGAATTTCTCATGGAAGACATCCCGATCCTCATCAAGGAGTCCAAGGACGGAATCGGTCGAGTGGCGCATATCGTCAAGGACCTCAAGGACTTCTCGCGCGTTGACAACGCTCAGCAATGGCAATTAGCCGATTTGGAGCAGGGCATTGACTCCACGCTTAACATCGTCGCGAGCGAGCTGAAACATAAAGCCGACGTGGTAAAACGGTACCAGCCGTTACCCCCTGTCGAATGCCTGCCGTCGCAGATCAACCAAGTGATAATGAACCTGGTGCTCAATGCCGCCCAAGCCATGGGCCCCGAGCGCGGCACCATCACGTTGGGCACTGTTCATCAAGACGCCTGGGTGTGCATCGAGGTTGCGGATACAGGCGCGGGGATAGCACCAGAGAACATCAAGAAAATCTTCGATCCTTTTTTCACCACCAAGCCTGTCGGCCAAGGAACCGGGCTGGGCCTGTCGCTTTCCTACGGCATTGTAAAAAAGCACGGTGGGGAAATATCCGTATCAAGCCAGGTCGGAGTGGGAACAACGTTTCGTGTACAACTGCCGGTGAAGCAGAGCGCAACGCTGTGATAGCGCATGCAGGGGTGGGTATACCACAACCCAAAAAGGGCAGGGGGTGCGTACCCTGGCGATCCCGCCAACAGGTCAACGCTTTGCGGTGGCGAATAGCCGATAGCGTGAGAAGGGGGTGCCGTCGATGTCCACCTCTGCGTCAAGGCAGAACCCCAGGCGAAGAATACCTTTGATTCGAGTTCTGGTTGATGGAAGCAAAAGGGTAATCGACGCGAGCCCCATCTCCTGGAAAGCGCGCCGTACGATCTCATCGAAAATCACTCTGCCAAGCCCCCAGTAGTCTGGATGAAGCACCAAGGCAAGATCAGCGTCACCGTCTTCCTGCTGCAGGCCACCCCAGCCGGCGAACTGACCGTCAACGAAAAAGGCCCAGGGACCATAGCCATTCAGTGTCCATTGGGCCTCTTTTTGGGCAACCCACGCCTTGCATTTGCGTTCGTCAAAGTCGGGACGACCCAAGGGCATCTGGCGTAAGACATCGGGGTTGTTGTTGAGCGCGATGATGTCAGCGATGGCGGCATCGCTGAGACGTCGGAAATACAGCTGCATGATGTGCCTTGTCGAACGCCTTTAAACCTGTCTTATAGCGGCTGCCGTTCCGCGTTTCAATGACCCGTTGCACAACGTGGATTGGTCTGGCGACTAAGCACTCAGCGCCCGTTTCAACACTTCATAAATTTTGGCATCACCCGATTGGGCAACGTTGAAACGGAGGAAGTCACCCGCAGCCATCGACTGGCTGAATGCATTACCGGGCGCCAGCACTACACCTTCATTCAAGCAAGTCCGAGCCAGCGTTGCTGCATCCTTGCCTTGAGGGAGTTGGCACCAGACGTACATGCCGGACTGGGGCGTTATCCAGGGCTTGATACCAATGGCCCGAAGCCTCGCTACCGTTCTGTCCATAGCCTCGGCCAGCCGGAGGCGAACACTTTCCATGTGTTTTCGGTACCCGCTATCGGTAATCGCCAGATGGATGATGTCCGCGGCCAGGCGGCCACCCCCGAATGTGGTCGCAATCTTGAGATCGACCAGGCTCTCGATCCAGTCACTGCGAGTTGCGATGTAGCCGCATCGAATCGAAGCGGAGATGGTCTTGGAAAAGCTGCCTATCTGGATGACACGAGAGAGGCCATCGAAGGCAGACAGCCGTGGCGCTGGCGCATTCTCGAAATCCCCGAAGATATCGTCCTCTACAATCACCAGGCTGGAGTTGTCGGCCAGCTTTAGCAACCTGTGCGCCGTGACTGGAGACAGGCTGGCGCCGGTCGGGTTGTGGATGCCTGAGTTGGTTATGTACAACCGGGGAGAATGCGTTAGCAGGGCAGCGCCGAAAGCATCGATGTCCGGGCCCGTCGCGGTGTAGGGAACGCCTACGATGTTCACCCTGTGCGCTTTGAGCAATGCGTGAAAATTGAAATAGCAGGGGTCGTCGACCAGCACACTGTCCCCCGGCTCCAGCAGAAAACGGCAGATCAGGTCGATGGCGTGGGTGCCGGACTCCGTGAGCATGATCTGTTCAAGCGGGGCTTCGATCCCGATGCCTGTCAGCTTCCGTGATAGAAATTGCCTGAGCGGCAGATGCCCAAGTGGTGAGGCGTACTCAGTCAGTTTCAACGTGTCGGAACGGGCAACGGTTCGAAGCGCTTTGCGCACGCCGGCTTCGAACATCCAGGAGCCAGGTAGCCACCCGCACCCCGGTTTCAACGCATCGCTAGCGGTATCAAGAGACTGGCGCGAGATCCACAGCGGGTTCACTTCACGATCAAGCCTTGGGCCGAGTTCGGTGAGCACCAAGGGCGCCACTGGCCCGGCTACGTAAAAGCCGGAGCCAGGGCGAGAATTGAGTACACCCTCTGCCATCAACCTTTCATAGGCCTCAAGCACCGTAGAAACCGACACCTGCATGGTCTGAGCCATCGCGCGGACCGAGGGAATTCTCGCCCCGGGTGTGTAGGTTCGTGAGGCTATCCGCGACTGGATCTCACCCATGACAGTTCGAATTCGCGTTCCGTTCCGTTTCATCACACCCTCAACTGTGCTGGATACATATGCCTAACAGTTCGGTTTAAGTGTATTGGATTGTACATGGCTGGGCGAGCCTGTCGATGATGTACTGAACCCTGGCTTATCGAGGACTTACCGATGGAAAAATCAGCAAGCGGATGGCTCAATGGGTTCATAGGCGTCGCCATCTTTGCAGGCTCGTTGCCGGCCACCCGAGTAGCAGTGACGGCTTTCGAACCTACGTTCCTGACCTGTGCCAGGGCAACAATTGCCGCGATGCTGGGGGCGCTTTTTCTGATAGTGCTACGCCAGCCTCGCCCCAAACTGGGGGATTTGTCGCCTTTGGCCGTAACAGCGCTCGGCGTTGTTATCGGTTTCCCGCTGCTGACAGCATTTGCCCTCCAGCACATCACCTCTGCTCATTCCATTGTTTTTGTCGGGCTCCTGCCATTGTGTACTGCAGGGTTTGCGGTTCTGCGGGGCGGTGAACGGCCTCGGCCACTGTTCTGGTTGTTCTCGTTGACAGGTGCCGGGCTGGTCGCTGGCTATGCGTTGATGAACGGAGGCGAGGCATCGGCAGTGGGCGATCTGCTGATGTTGGCTGCGGTTGTGGTCTGTGGTCTGGGCTATGCCGAAGGGGCGCGCCTCTCGCGGACATTGGGTGGTTGGCAGGTGATCAGTTGGGCATTGCTTGTCGCATTGCCGGTCATGCTGCTGCTGACTGTGGTCAATCTTCCAGCCCCTGATGACTTTGCCAGGGTAAGTGCCCCTGCATGGCTCAGCTTTGGCTACGTTTCACTGTTCAGCATGCTAATCGGGTTTGTGTTCTGGTACCGAGGGCTTGTCCAAGGGGGAATTGCAGCTGTGGGGCAACTGCAACTCTTCCAGCCGTTCATGGGGCTTGGGCTGGCAGCGTTGCTTCTGCACGAGCATGTCAGCTGGACGATGCTGCTCGTGACGCTGGGGGCTGTCATTTGTGTTTACGGGGCCAGGAAATATGCCTAGGCACAGCGTCATGCCCCGTCAGAAAGTTGGGTCTAGCCACCTGATCCTTTATGTAAAAGGATCAGGTTTAACCTGACTTAGAGGCCCAGTTCAGTCAGACCTGGGTGGTCATCCGGACGGCGACCCAGTGGCCAATGGAACTTGCGCTCGCTTTCCTTGATGGGCATGTCGTTGATGCAGGCGAAACGGCGGTGCATCAAGCCGTCGGCTTCAAATTCCCAGTTTTCGTTGCCATAGGAGCGGTACCAGTTGCCCGAATCGTCGTGCCACTCGTAGGCGTAACGGACGGCGATGCGGTTGTCGGTGAAAGCCCAGAGCTCTTTGATCAAGCGGTAGTCAAGTTCTTTCTTCCACTTGCGAGTGAGAAAGTCCCGAGCTTCTTCACGGTTGTTTGCAAATTCGGCACGGTTACGCCATTTGGTGTCCACCGTATAGGCCAGGGCAATCTTTTCGGGTTCGCGGGTATTCCAACCATCCTCAGCGAGCCGGACCTTTTCAATCGCCGATTCGCGAGTGAAAGGAGGAAGTGGCGGACGAACGTGTTCGTTGGACATGGTGGTGCCTCCAATCTTTTGGATGGTTCAGTTGAGTGGGTATTTCTTTAACTTAAAGCGCTTGCGCGCTGCACGTTTTTGAGCAGGACCTTTGCGATTTCTCGTGCACTATCGAGCGCGGTGTAATCACCCATGACGTGGGCCACGGTTATCGTGCCCTCTATAATCAAAAGAAGTTGCTTGGCCAAGCCAGTCGGATCGTTAACACCTAATTCGTTGGTCAGTTCCAGCGTGTAGTCCAGCAGCTTTTGTTTATGCAGTTTTGCGATCTGTCGAACCGGATCGTTTGCGTCACCAACCTCTCCGGCGGTATTGATAAAAGCACATCCGCGAAAACCGTCTGACTCAAACCAACTTTTGAGTGCATCAAAAATACCAAGGATGCGCGCTTCTGGCGTTTGCGCTTTTTCGCATTCACTTCTGAACCACGTCATCCAACGTACATCGCGTGCATTGAGTGCCGCTGCTGCGACCTCGTCTTTATTCGCAAAATAGCGATAAATACTTTTACGTGCGACGCCCGAGGTCTTTACCAACAGGTCCATGCCCGTGGCGTGAATCCCGTTTTCGTAAATCAGCTTCTCGGCAGTCGCCAGGATTTTTTCGCGTGTATCGGTCATTGGCTTATCCATGTAGCCAGAGTAGAACGATCGTTCTCCCTGGTCAAGCAGCGCTTGAAATTATTCGATGGCGTGCAAGCGGGGCGCCGGGGTGTTTTCGATCAGGGGCGCGGGTTTCGCGCTGATCAGTTGCGCTCCAGTTCGGCGAAGCGGCTGGACAACCAGGCGTGCAGGTGCCTCACCGCAGGCGACAACTGCTTGCGGTGCGGGCACACCAGGCTCAGAGGCATGGCCGGCCCGGGGTAATCCTGCAGCAGCACGACAAGTCTTCCCGCCAGCACATCGTCGCTCACATCCAGCCAGGACTTGTAGGTTATCCCTTCGCCGCCCACAGCCCAGCGCCGGGCAATATCGGCGTCGTCGCAGAGCAGTGCGCCTCGCACTTGAACGGTCTGCGTTCCCAGTTGCCACTTGTCGTAGACCCGGCCCTGTTGCATGTACAGCAGGCACTGGTGTTCGAGCAGGTCTTCGGGGGCTTGCACGGTGCCTTGCCGCGCCAGGTACTCGGGCGAGGCCACCAGCACCTTGCGGTTCCAAGGTGCCAATGGCAGGGCTATATAGTTGGCGTCGGCGTTGAGGCCATAGCGGATGGCGATATCCACCGGATCGCGGAACAGATCGGCGATCTGGTCGGAAAGAAAGAAGCGCAGGTTCAACTGTGGATGCGCTCGGCGAAACGCCGTGAGCCACGGCAGCAGCACATTGCGCCCCAGATCGGAGGGCGCGGCCACCTGCAACGTTCCGCTGAGCTGGGCACTTTCCTGACGCAGGTTGTCGCGCCCGTGCCTGAGGGCTTCCAGGGCGATCAGGGCCGAGGGCAGGTACTGCTCGCCTTCGGCTGTGAGGCGCAAGCTGCGTGTGGTGCGGGCAAACAGTCGCACATCCAGCTCACGCTCCAGGCGTTTGACGGCTTCGGCCGCCTGGCCGGGTAGCAGGTTGGCCTCGTGGGCCGCCGCGGTAAAGCTGCCCAGCGCGGCGCTGCGAACGAAGATGCCCAGGTCGTCGAGACGGATCATTATCACTCCTGCAATGAAAGTGTTGACGGGCAGGGCCCGTTTTTCCCGGACGCCTGGCACGCCAGACTCACTGCCAAATCAAACCACATTCAGCAGCGAGTGCCTATGAAAGCGATCAGTTTCATCCACAAAGGTTTGCCAATCGAAGACCCTGCGTCTCTTCAGGACATCTTCATGCCCAAGCCCAGCCCTGGGCCCAGGGACCTTCTGGTCGAGGTCAACGCCGTGTCGGTCAACCCCGTCGACACCAAGGTGCGCGCCGGCACTTTCACGCGTGAGCCAAAAATACTCGGCTGGGACGCGGCCGGTATCGTCCGCGAAGTCGGGTCCCAGGTGACTCTGTTCAAGCCCGGAGACCAGGTGTACTACGCCGGCTCCATCGCCCGGCCCGGCAGCTACAGCGAGTATCACCTGGTTGACGAACGTATCGTCGGGCATCAACCGCGTACCCTGGGTGCCGCCCAGGCAGCCGCGCTGCCGCTGACGGCCATCACCGCCTGGGAACTGCTGTTCGATCGCTTGGGCATCGTGGAGGGCGGCGGAGAGGGCGACGCGCTGCTGATCGTTGGTGCTGCCGGCGGCGTCGGTTCGATGCTGGTGCAGTTGGCCCGGCAACTGACCCGCCTGACGGTTATCGGCACGGCCTCCCGACCCGAGACCGGCAACTGGGTGCGCGAACTGGGCGCCCATCACGTCATCGATCACAGTGCGCCGCTGCAAGGGCAGCTGTTGGCCCTGGGGATCGAGTCAGTCAGCCATGTCGCCAGCCTCACCCATACGGATCAGCACTTCGCGCAACTGGTTGAAGTGCTGCGACCTCAAGGTCGCCTGGGCGTGATCGACGACCCGCAGACCCTGGACGTCATGCCGCTCAAGCGCAAGTCGCTGTCGCTGCACTGGGAGCTGATGTTCACCCGCTCGCTTTACGAAACCGAGGACATGGTGCGCCAGCACGAACTGCTCGAGCGCGTGGCCGTGCTGATCGACCAAGGCATCCTGCGTACCACCTTGGGCGAGCATTTCGGCGCCATCACTGCCGCCAACATGCGCCGTGCCCATGCGCTGGTGGAGAGTGGCAAGGCGCGCGGCAAGATCGTCCTGGAAGGCTTCTGAAACCTGTTTGACAGACAACGGCGGACCGGCCGATCCGGTCTGCCAGGAGCTTGAAGTGAACCGACAAGATTACCCCCTCGTTTCCCTCGCCATCCTCAAGGCCAAGCCAGGCCAGGCACCAAAGCTCAAAGCGGCCTTGCTGGCATTGATCGAACCGACTCGGGCAGAGCCCGGCAACCGCGACTACATGTTGTTCGAACGCAGCGACGCGCCTGGGACGTTCTACATGCGCGAGGCGTTCGACCACCAGCAGGCCCTGGACGCGCACCTGACCACCGCTCACTTCCAGCAGTTTGCCGAGCAGGCCGAACAGCTGTTGGCAGAGCCCCTGCAACTGATCTTCCTTGACCCGGTGTCATCTGCCGTTGCGCCTTGTCCCTGAGGCAGGCCGGGCAACGCGACCGGCCAAATGCAGGTAATTCAAACTTCAAGCGTGAAGCAATGCCTCAAGCTGGCCCTTGCGGTCGAGACGCGCCAAGTCATCGAAGCCGCCGACATGCACCTTGCCAACAAATATCTGTGGGACGGTTCGGCGTTGGGACCGCTGCATCATTTCCGCCAGGTGCAGGGGTGACGCTTCAACATTGATTTCGTCAGGGGTGATGCCCTTGCTCGACAGCAGTCGCTTGGCGCTCAGGCAGTATGGGCAGTGCGGGGTGGTATAGACAGTCACATGGCTCATGGCGGTTACCCTCTTAGCGTGCCGATGGCGGAAAGTCGATATCGGTAGCGGCGATGTTGTTCAGGTAGTTGGTCAGGGTTAACAGCGTGACCTGTGCCACCACCTCCACGATCTTGCTATCAGTAAGGCCTGCCTCACGCGCTGCAGCGATCTGCTCGTCACTCAACTGGCCGCGCCGTGCAGTGATCTGCTGCGCCAGTGCGGCAACTGCGCTGAGTGTGCCGGCTCGGGCTTGCCTTACAGCCTCATCGCTCAAACCCGCCTTGCCGCCGAAGAAGGTGTGTGCGGCCAGGCAGTAGTCGCAGCCGTTGATTTCCGAGGTGGCGAGGGCAACGACTTCACGCTCGGCGGCGCTCAATGAGCTTTTACCCAACGCTTGGGCGAGGCCCAGGTAACCGTTGAGCGCCACCGGAGCGTGCGCCAGGGTCTTGAATGCGTTGGGAATGAAGCCGAGACCTTTTTGAATGCCTTCGAGGGCTGCGCGCGAGGCAGTGGGGGCCTGGTCCAGCGAAAGAGCGGTAATACGCGTCATGGTCGTTCTCCAATAGGTTGATTAACCGGCTTGTCTATCAAGCTTGGCGTCCATACTAGAGAGGCAGACTTTTCTTTCGGCTTCAGATCGTCGAAGTTATGCAACCGATCGTCTAAACCTGAGCGCGCTATGGACCGATTGTCGACACTGCTTAAACACTTCAACCTGCACGCGAGCGCGTTTCACCAGGGTGGGTTCTGTGGCACGTCCCACCTTGGGCAACACAGTGTCGGCCACGCGCATCTGTTGCGCTCTGGGCGTCTGGCCTTCAAGGACAAGCGCGGCCAGCGAATCGAGTTGACCGAACCCACCCTGATTCTGGCGGTGCGCCCGCAGGAGCATCACTTGCAGGCCACCGACGCCGATGAAGCGGAGTTGGTGTGCGCCACGCTGCAATTCGATGGCGGCGCCAACAATCCGCTGACCCTGGCTTTGCCGGACTACATCATCAAGCCCCTCGGCGAATTGCAAGGCCTTGATGGCACCCTTGACTGGCTGTTCGAGGAAGCCTTTGGAGACGCGTGTGGTCGTGATGTCGTTCTCAATCGCTTGTTCGAGCTGATGATCATCCAGCTGCTTCGCCACCTCATCGCCAGCCGCAGCATCGCCTCGGGCATGATGGCGGGTCTGGCCAACGTTCAGCTGTCTCGCGCGCTTATGGGAATCCACGATGAGCCGCAGCGCAATTGGTCCGTGGCGGAACTGGCGAATCTTTCTGGTATGTCGCGGGCAAGCTTTGCGTCGCACTTTCGCGAGATCGTGGGTATTACGCCTGCGGACTATCTGGCGAACTGGCGCATCAGCCTGACGCAAAAACGCCTTCGCGAAGGGCGCCCCATTGCCCTGATCGCCGATGAGGTCGGCTACGAAAGCCCGTCTGCGCTGGCCCGAACCTTTCGCCGCAAGGTCGGTGCAAGCCCGAAACAATGGCTGCAACAGGGGACGATATGACGCCTGGTCGACCCACTGCCACGCCAGGCAGTGAGTGAGGTCCTGCGCCCCATCGGGGTGCCTTACGCGTTCTCCCGAAGAAAATCGATAAACGCTATCGTCCTTGCCGAGCGGCGCCGCTCACGGCTGAACACGGCGCTGATCGGCAACGCGGTCGTCTGGTATTCGTCGAGCACGCTACACACGTCACCCTGCTCGAAGTCCGCAGCAAACAGCCATTGCGGAGACAGGGAGATGCCCAGGCCGCCGAGGACCATTTCACGAATGGCCTCGCTGTTGTTGCTGGTGACGTTGCCTTTGATTGCAACCTCAAGGGCTTCACCGCGACGGGAGAAGTGCCAGCGGTCGTAATGCTCAAGCAAGGTGAAGGCGATGCAGTTGTGGCCTGCCAGTTCGGTGGGCTTGCGTGGCCGGCCATGGCGATCGAGATAGGCCGGTGCGGCATAGACTCGCCGTGTGCTGGTGCCCAGGGGCACGGCCACCAGCCCCTCGCTCTTCACCACGCCAATGCGGATGGCCAGGTCGATGTTTTCCGTGAGCAGGTCTTCGTTGTAATCGTTCAGGCGCAGGTCGATCTGCACATCGGGGTGGCGCTGTAGAAAAGCCCCGATCAGGGGCGCTATGCACAGCCTCCCATAGCTGACCGGTGCGGCGATTCGCAGGGGGCCGGCGATCTGCTCCAGGCCGCTGGCGAAGCTGCGCGTGGCATGCTCTAGCTGGCTGAGGATCTCCTGACAGTGGCTGTAGAAGCGTTGCCCTTGATCGGTGAGGGCGAGGTGCCGGGTGCTGCGGGCAAACACGGCGCCGCCCAGGTATTGCTCCAACGCACGGACCTGCTTGCTGACTGCCGGCTGCCCGATGTTCAGCTCCCGAGCCACTGCCGAAAACGAGCCGCGCTCCACGACGCGCACGAAGATGCGCATGCTGTCGAACAGATCCATCGTGATTGGGCCTCTTTGGGGAATAGGTAATATGCAAATTTAGATTCTTATCGGAATAAGAATGACAGGGCAACCTGTAAGTGTCCACTCATTCAGAGGTTCCCATCATGAATCAGACCATGCTTGCCGCTATCGCCGAATCCGCCCAGACCCCGCTGGCCGTGCGCCACATCGCCCGCCCTGTGCCTTGGAAGGGGCAGGTCTTGGTGCGGATTCACGCCGCCGGGGTCAACCCGCTCGACACCAAGATTGCCATCGGTGCGGGTGCTCATGCCCGTCAGGCGTTGCCGGCCGTGCTCGGCCTGGATCTCGCCGGTACGGTCGTCGAGCTGGGCGAGGCGGTTGATGGTTTCACGCCTGGCCAGGAGGTCTTTGGCATGGCCGGCGGCATTGGCGGCGCCCAAGGCACCCTGGCCGAATACATCGCCGTGGATGCCAGGCTGATTGCATCAAAGCCGCATGCACTCAGCATGCGTGAGGCTGCCGCGCTGCCGTTGGTGTTCATCACCGCCTGGGAAGGCTTGGTAGATCGCGCCAATGTGCGTAGTGGTCAGCGTGTGCTGATTCATGGTGGCGCAGGTGGGGTCGGCCAAGTTGCGGTGCAATTGGCCAAGGCTCGCGGTGCCGACGTCTACGCCACCGGTTCGGCGGGCAGTCTCGACTTTATTCGCTCGCTGGGGGCCACGGCGATTGACTATCAGACGCAGCCTGTAGAAGCCTATGTCGAACAGTATACGGCTGGGGAAGGTTTCGACATCGTATACGACACCGTTGGCGGCAGCACGTTGGACGCGTCATTCAACGCAGTAAAGCCTTATACCGGGCACGTACTCAGCTGCCTCGGTTGGGGCCAGCACAGTCTCGCGCCGTTATCCTTTAAAAATGCCACCTACTCGGGGGTATTTACCCTGACGCCGCTGCTCACCGGCAAGGGACGCGAACACCATGGCAGTATCCTGCGCGAGGCAGCTGTTTTGGCCAATGCCGGGCAACTGGCGATCCGGGTGGACCCGCAACAGTTCGCCTTGGAGGAGGTCAACGACGCATTCCGACAGGTCGCGCAAGGTCGCGGTCGGGGCAAGACAGTAATTCAGTTGATAAGTGAATAGTCTCCAGAGCTTTATCAATCTGTAATGACCCGCCAGAAACGCCCGCTTCAAGCCTTGGCTGGCCTTCACAAACAACAGCCAAGGTGAGCGTGGCGTTTCACGCGCACATGCCCCAGGCCGTGAATTGTTTGGAGATCATCGGATTTGGTGGGCGGCAATTACTGCGTCTGCGACGTCAGTCGTCGACCACGGCGGATCGGCCGCTTCCTTGCAATGCAGATGTGCTGCGGTTTTCAAACTCGCCGTGATCGCGGTACCACGCCACGGTGTCGGCGATTGTCAGCTCCAGTGCCCGGAAAGTCAGCCCAAGCGCCTGTTCGCTCTTGCGGTGGTTGAAACGGGTGCGGTCCTGCTCTCGCACCAGTAGGCGCAACGTGGCCATGCTCAGCAGAATGGGTCTGCCGGTCAGGCGCGCATAGATCTCCTGCACAGCCGCCAAGGTGTATAGAAAGGGCAGCGGTATTTGTCGGGCTGGTGTCTTGACGCCCGCCATACGTCCTAGAACAGGCATCAGTTCGCGCATTGTCATATGTCGACCCGCCGCGAGATAGCGCTCACCTCGGCGCCCATGTCTGGCTGCGGCAATCTGTGCCAATGCCACATCGCGGGCATCAACAATGGAAAAACTGCCAGGGATCAACCCGGGCAACTTGCCCTGTACCACATCGTTGACCAGTTGACCCGAGGACGTTGGGCCAATGTCGCCAGGCCCCCACATCCAGCCAGGCAGGACCATACAGGCATGCATCTGGGGGTGGCTCTCCAGGAATGACAACACGACACGGTCGGCGAGGATCTTGCTGCGGTAGTAGTCATCGGCGTCGGCGTCGGCCCTGAGGCAATTTTCATCGATGGACGTGCCAGGTGCGCCGTTGAGCACCGCAATGGAAGACGTATGGATGAACCGTCGAATGCCGGCGCTGTAGGCCTGTTCAAGCAGGCGCCGCGTACCTGACACGTTTATCTGTTCGAGCTCCTTCCAGTGGCTGCCGCCCTGGTAGTTATCGCGAAAGAACGCCGCTGTGTGAAACACCGTATCGCAACCTTGCAGCGACGCTGCGAATGCGTCGACCTCGGCCATGTCCCCAACGACCAACTCCACACCCGGCAGGTTGTTGAACTGCTTTTCACCTTTGGTTTTTGAACGGACCAGGCCTTTGACCGTGTAGCCGCAAGCGACCAATTCACGCACCAGGTTGTTGCCCAGCAAACCGGTTGCTCCGGTCACAAATACGCTGCGCATGGCCGCTGGATCACATCGATTGAAAGCGTCAGAGGCGTGCTTCGGAAAGGCGTTGGGGGTGATAGTCATAAAGTCCAGTCCATGGGTATCGGAGGGCCATAGATATACCGTTGAGGGTGCTTTCGAAAAACAGCAATCTCTGCATAATGGCTTTGCATATTCGCAAAGCCAGGAATGAATCACCGTATGATGTCGCACGCCAATTGGGATGATCTTCGCCTCCTGCTGGCCGTCTCGCGACGTGGCAGCTTTCTTCAGGCTGGACAATTGCTCGGTATCGCAGCTTCTACATTGTCACGCCGCCTGACCCAACTTGAAATTGCAGTGGGCGAGCCACTTGTCGAGCGGGGCGTTGAAGGGTGCCGTCTGACGTCCCGGGGGCAATCCCTGGTGGAAGTCGCTATCGCTGCAGAAGCCGGTTTGAGGCGGCAAACCCTTTCTGGCACATCGCAGCAGCCTGCCGAGCTGTCCGGCAGTGTGTTGGTCAGTGCAGGGGAGGGGTTCTCGGATTACGTTCTGGAGGCGATAAGGCGCTTCACATCCCTGCACCCGCGTTGCTCAGTGGAGCTAACGGTGGCCGCCGACTTTCACAAGATCGTCCGCGGCGTGGCAGATGTTGCTGTGCGCACTGCCCATCTGGGTGAGCCGTCGCTGATTTATCGACCCATAGGCCGGCTTGCCTACGGCATTTTTGCTGCCCCGGGTTATGTGAAGCAAATACCAGGCGTGACGCTTGCCACGGCGGTCAGTATTTCCTTGCTTCCCCCGCTGGATATTTTGCCGCAGATGCGTGCGGCAAAGGCCGCGGGTCTGGACCGCGCGCAGATCAGCGTGAATTCGTTCGCTGTGCAACTCCAGTCGGTGAGGCGAGGGATGGGGGTGGCTGTGCTGCCCCGTATAGCGGCTACCGATTTGGTCGAGTTGTTCCCGCATCTCCAAATTCCAGATATGGAGATCTATTTGGTGACCCGGCCTCAGGCCTTGAAGCAGGCGCACATCAAGTGTTTTTTTGACATCCTGGAGCGGGTGCTGCTCGAAGCCGTGTCCTCGGCAAATGTCGACGGCGGTTCCACTAGCCACCTGTTAACGCAATGACGCCTGCAGTTTCATGAGTGACCCGCAGGCGGTCTTCGGCCGAAGACGGCTGTTGCTGCACGCCTACGGGTTCTCAGGCTGCAGAGATCGTGTCAACTTTCATCAGGTGTGACCATGCGCATGGGGCGCGTGCCGATCCTCGCCCCCGTCACCTCGTCCACGGCCACAGCTTTGATTTCTGTGCCTGTTTGCGCGTCGAAGAAGCGGGTCAGCTTACCACCGCCTCGGTATTGCCGGCCCCAAGCACCAATCATGAACAGCACCGGGAGAAAATCGCGACCCGCAGCGGTCAGCAGATACTCCTCGCGAGGCGGGTGCTCCGAGTAGCGCCGCTTCTCCAGTAGTCCCTCCTCCGTCAGTGCCGCCAGCCGGCGGGTCAGCATTGTCGGTGCAATACCCAGGCTCTTGCGGAATTGGTCAAACCGAGAGAGGCCGGCATGGGCATCGCGCAGGATCAATATGCTCCAGGCGTCACCGGCCACAGCCAGGCTGCGGGCGATCGGGCACGGGTTATCACAACTATTTTTCACGTCCATACTATTTTGATAGTGACCTGCCTTCAAAAGGGGAGTATTGTCTGTATCAAATTGATAGTAACACCTCGATGATGAGCCATCCACCCGTTAGAGCCGAACCATGCAAGCACTGACCTTCAAGCGCTATGGCAAGTCACCTGAGATCGGGTTGGCCGAGGTTCCCCGTCCCACGCCAAAGGCCGACGAATTACTGGTGCAAGTCCACGCCGCCGGCCTGAACCCGATCGACAACATGATTCCAACGGGCATGTTCAAGCCTGTGTTGCATTTCCAGCTGCCAGCCACCCTGGGCAGCGATCTGGCTGGCATCGTGACCGAGGTTGGTAGCAACGTGACCCGCTTCAAGCCAGGCGATGCTGTCTTCGCCAGCATCTTCGATCTTGGCACAGGGGCGATTGCTGAATTCGCGGTTGTGCCGCAAAGCGCCGCCGCGCTGAAACCGGCCAATCTGAGCTTCGAGCAGGCCGCGTCGATCCCGATGGTCGGCCTCACCTCCTGGCAAGCGCTTAATGACCGCCTCAAGCTTCAGGCCGGGCAGAAGGTGTTCATTCCTGCCGGTTCGGGCGGTATCGGTACGTTCGCCATCCAGTTGGCGAAACACCTTGGTGCAAAGGTGGGCACCACCACCAGCACAGGCAACGTTGAACGGGTGCGCGCTCTGGGGGCGGACGAGGTTGTGGACTACACGACGCAGGATTTCGAGACCGTGCTGCGCGACTACGACGCGGTACTCGGAACCCTGCGGGGGGATGCGATCGAGAAATCCATGTCCATCCTGAGACCCGGAAGCCAGATTGTCTCGCTCATTGGCCCACTGGATGTTGCGTTCGCCCGGGCCAGACGCCTGAACGTCTTCCTGACCTTCGTATTCGGCCTGATGAGTCGCAAGATCGTGCGCCTGGCAAAGAGGCGGAATATCAAATACTCGTTTCTTTTCGTGCACCCCGACGGGGCCCAACTCGCCGAAATCGGCACACTTCTGGACGCTCAGCGAATCCAGCCGGTGATCGACCGGATATTTCCCTTCGAAGACGCCAAGGGGGCGCTTGAGTACCTTGCTCAAGGGCGCTCCAAGGGCAAGGTAGTAATCAAGATGTGACTGCCGCCGTGTTTCTCACACAACCATCGCCATAAAGGTAACTTCCATGCTCACACGTCCGACCGTACTCATCACCGGCGCCTCCAGCGGCATTGGCGCCACCTACGCCGAGCGGTTCGCCCGTCGTGGCCACGATCTCATTCTTGTTGCACGCGACACATCGCGCATGGAGGCGCTTGCATTACGTTTGCGCCAGGAAAGCAATGTGGCGGTTGAGGTGCTGCCCGCCGACCTGACAAGCTCGGCAGACCTGTCCGTCGTTGAACGTCGACTGCGCGATGACGCCAATATCGGCGTGTTGATCAACAACGCGGGTATGGCACAATCGGGTGGTTTCCTGGACCAGTCTGCCAAAGCTATTGAGCGCCTTATCACGCTCAACACCACCGCGCTGACACGGCTCGCTGCTGCGATCGCGCCGCGCTTCGCGCAGTCGGGCACTGGTGCGATCGTCAACGTGGGTTCCGTGGTGGGTTTTGCGCCCGAGTTCGGCATGTCCCTCTACGGCGCTACCAAAGCCTTCGTGCTGTTTCTGTCACAGGGGCTGAGTCAGGAGCTGTCATCCAAGGGCGTGTACGTGCAAGCCGTGCTGCCGGCAGCGACCCGTACCGAGATCTGGGCGCGTGCCGGCATTGACGTCAACACACTCCCGGAGGTGATGGAGGTCGGTGAGCTGGTCGATGCTGCACTTGTCGGTTTCGACCGTCGCGAGTTGGTAACCATCCCGCCACTTCAGGTTGCCGAGCGCTGGACTGCACTGGAAGGTGCGCGCCAAGGGCTGATGTCTGACATTCGACAAACCCACGCGGCTGAACGATATCAGCGCTGACTGTGAACGCGTGACTGTGCACGAATGATCGAATCCGCCACCCAGGAACAATGACCACCGGGCTCGACATCGACCCGGTGGTTTTTCACCACCTTACCAATTGTGCGTATAACTGGCAGTCAGTACAGTGCCTGGCGCCGGCAAGTGGCTGGTGTTGTTGTTATTGCGCAGCAATTGGCTGTAGAGCGGGTAATAGGCGCGATTGAACAGGTTCTGGATGCCGACGCTTACCTTGTCGTCAGCAGAGATCTGGTACTGGCTGACCAGGTCTACTGTCGTATAGGTACTTACCTGATGCCGACCAAAGCTGTCCACACCGTCGAGCCTGTAGTCCTTGGCGTCGAAGAACGTGGCTTGCAAGCGGTTGCTCCAATCCAGGCTCGGCTTGTACTGAACGTAGGCAGTCAGCTTCAGGGGGGGAACACGATAGCCGGTCATGTCTTGCCAACCTTTGCCGTCCGGCTTTTCTCGCCCGCGCATCCAGGTCGCACTCCCCCCTGCGCCCCACACCGCATCGTCCGATAGCCAATCGGCACTGGCTTCAGCGCCGTAGATACGCTCCTTGGTGCGGGTCAGAATCAAGCCATTGTTGAAACTTTGCACGTCCCCCAGTTTGGAGGTGGTGTAGAACAGCGCCAGGGTGCCGAGGGTGTTGCTACCTAGCGCTCCTCGCCAGCCAAGCTCATAGTTGTTGGTCTTGACCGGCTCCAGGTTCGATGCGCCGATGTCGAAGCCACGGCGCGCATTGCGCAACTGAATGCCCACGTCGGGCAACTGGAAGCCTTGGCTGAAGGAGGCGTAGATTTCCTGGCCGAGTACCGGTGAGTAGACAATGCCCAGGTTCGACAGCACCGCATCGTAATGAATGTCCCCACCCTTCACAGCCACAGGGGAGGCAGCCGTGGATTCGGACAAAGGAACGAAGTCATCGAATTCGGCGGTGGAGTATTCGTAGCGCAGGCCGCCGTCGACCGACCAGTGCTCATCGAAGCGATGCTGAAGCTGCGCGAACGCACCGGCGCTTCGGGTCTTGAGCAGGGGCATGTAGGTGAGCTTGCCGGTCTTGTCGAAGACCAGGCCGCCACTGGCGTCATAAGCCGCGGGGTCGAAGACGTCGAGCGGCATGTCGCTGCGCTCCTGGTTATAGTCGCCACCCCACACCAGCTCGGTACTGCCGCTGTCGCCAAGTGGCGTGCGCAGGGTCAGGCGGCTGCCGAACACTTCGCTGTTCTGCATGATCTGGTCCACGTTGCCGCCGCGGGTTGCAACGGCCCGGGCGTCGAACGGCGTGAAGCGGGTGAAGTAGTCCCGGTAGTACATCTGGGCGGAAAGCCGGCTGCCGAGAATGTCGAGATTCTCGTACTCCAGGTTCAACAGTGTGTTGCGAATGCGGTTCTGTTCGTCGAGATCCAGGCCCTTGACCGCATTGGCCGGCACCGAGCCTGGGGGAAGTTTCGCGACGCGTGGGTCTGTTGCGTAGTCGGTGTCCTGGCGGGCGTCGTAGTGGCTGATGGCGAGCTGGATTCGCTGGTTCTCGTCAATGTGCAGCCCCAACTTGCCGCCAATGTTGTAGATGTTCGAATCGAACAGGTCGCCCTGACTGGGTTCCGGAGCAATTCGGTCGCCTTGCGCATCGTACGAGGCACCGATGTGGCGGGTACCGAAGTCGAACGCGTAGTCCACCGCGCCCTGAGAGCCTGCAAAATACTGCTGGAACTGGCCCCCCAGGCCATCGCTGCCCAGGCGGGTAAGTGGCGAGGTAGCGCTCAGGCTGGTTTCGGCACGGTTTTCACCGCCAGCAGGTCGTGTAGTGATGGCGATGATGCCCCCCGTGGCACCGCTGCCGTAAATGGCACTGCTGCCACGGATGACTTCGACCCGTTCGATCAGCGCCGGGTCGATGTTGGCCAGGTTGCGCGAAGAGTCGCGGTTGGTATTGAGCGGCACCCCGTCGACCATGACCAACATGCTGCGCCCGCGCAGGGTCTGGCCATACTCAGTGATGGTGCGGCTGGAGTCGGACATGCCCGGAATCGCCTTGGCCAGTACCGTGGCCAGGCTCTCTGAACCTTGGCGCAGCTCCTGCAGTTGTTCATGCTCGAGAACAGTGGACTGCCGCGTCGCGGACACCAGGCTACTGCTGGTGCGCGAGGCCGTGATTTCCATCTGCGCCATTTCCACGGGTACGCTTTGGGTTTCGGGGCTGGGTGCAGGGGTGCCTTGCGCGATGATGACGAAGGTGCGCTCATCCTTGGCCCGTACTTGCAGGCCACTGTCCTTGAGCAGCGTTTGAAGTGCTTCCTCAGGTGTGAACCGCCCCTTCACCGCGGGCGCGTTTTGGCCTGCACCGAGATCGCTGGCAAAGATGATCTGTACCGAAGACTGCTGCGCAAGAGCGTTGATGGCCTCCCCCAGCGGCGCGGCAGGGAGATCCACGTTCACCCGTTCCCGGCCCTGGGCCGACATTGCGATGAGCAGGCTACTGGCAAGCAATGACAGGCGTAGTTGGCGACTGCGGAGGGGAAAGTGCACTTCTCGAGTTCCTTTTTTTTGGTTGGGCTTTTTTCAATAGCCGCCATGGGAATCGAGAAACCCTACCTGCGCTTGAGCATTATTTTTTTGTCGATTTACGTTGAATCCGGACGCTGCCATCCTCTTGTTTCAACACGGCGACCGGCAGGATGCTCGGTAACAGATCCAGCAGCAGGTCGACATGGTGCGTCTCGAAGACCCCTGTCACCTTGAGTGCAGCCAAACTTGGGTCGCTCAGCTCAATGGATGCCTTGCGATAGTGACGCAGCAACGACACCGCTTCATCCAGCGGCGTCTGCTCGAACACGATGCGATCATCTTTCCAGGCCATCGCCTTGGCGGCGTCGACCTTCGCCACTGGCATCAGGTGCCCGCCAATGGAGTCGACCTGTTGCCCTGGCCTGAGGGTGACAGGCGCTTGCGCGGCAGCTGCCACGGCCACGTTCACTCGCCCACGGGCCAGGGTCACACGAACCGCCTCGTTATCCAGGCGGCGAACATTGAACAGCGTACCGAGCACTTCGACTTTCGCCAGGCCTGCAGACACTACGAAGGGGCGGTACACGGCCGAGGACACATCGAAAAGGGCCTGCCCAGCGCGCAGGTCGACTTCGCGGCTGAGCAGGCGCCAACTGATATCGACATGCGTGCCACTGTCGAGCAGCAGTTTGCTTCCATCGCTCAGCAGCACAGCGCGCCGCTCACCCATGGCGGTAGCGAAACGCTCGCTCTTGTAAGCCGGGTTCAACCAGGCCAGGGCTGCAAAAGCGATCGCAACCGCTAGCGTGATACCTGCCGACTTCACCGCTTTCGAGGGGGCCGGCCTGTTCGGTGGCAGGGGGAACAGATGCTTGAGCTCTTCGCGATGTCGCCCCAGCGCTTCGTCCAGGGGCGCCTGTTCGGGCTGCTTGGTCATGGATGCACCTCATCACGCCCAAGCCGTTGCCTGCACGCCGCCAACCCCAGGCGGAGGTGCTTTTCCACTGTCTTGATGGAAATACCGAGGCGAGCGGCGACTTCTGCCTGGGGAATTTCGTGAACTTTATGCATGACAAAAACGGCCTGGCAGCGAGGAGGGAGGCCTGCGATAGCGCTCACGAGCAGTTGAAACTCGCGCTCGCTGTCATACCGGCTCATCGGCGTGGCTGCCGGGCAGGCTACCTCCGGGAGCTCGGAAACCGCCTCTACCCAGGCGCCTCGGCGTCGATCGCTACGATAGCGGCTCACGGCGGTGTCGTTGGAGATTTTTCGTAGCAACGCCAGCGGGGTTCGAACGTTTTCTTTCTCACCGCGCTCAAGCAGCTGCACACACACGTCATGCACGACATCGCGCGCCAGGCTTCTGTCGCCGAAGCGTCGGCGAATGTGGTCCACCAGGTCGTCATAGTGACGTACCAATGTAGACAGCAGCGTCGGTTTGGCGGGATCGAACGACACGATGCATCCTGAAAAAAGGTAAGCCGCGAAAACAAGACGCAAGTGTAAATGAGAAATAGTTGCGAATAAACAAGCGACAGCGTCGAGCCATGCCAAATTCACAGGAAGGTCAGGAACAGTCAGTTCGTTGGCAATGGCGCTGGCTTCAAGCTCAGCGCTTCGACATGAGTAATTCTGTCGGACAATCCAATAAGTTAGGTGCTATATTTTTGGGCATGGACCAGATAGTTACATCCTGACCGTTCGGTTAGTGACAGCGTGTCGGCGCTCAGCGTGGTCTTTAGGGAAAAAGGCGTGTGAATTGACGTGAAGCGTGACATCCACCTTGTTGTGCTACTGCTATCGGTCATAGGTTTTTCGCTTGCCTCGCTAACGCTGTGGAAGGTCATGGCCTCTCGCGAGCGCGCCCTGGAAGACATCAATGTCCATGGCCTGAACCTGACCCAGGCACTGTCCACCTATTCGGAAGGTATCGTCCGACAGAGCTCGATGTTGCTGCTCGGCCTGGTTGAGCGCCTGGAAACCGAGGGCGCCGGGCCTGCGCAGATCGAACGGCTGGGTCAGTTGGTCAAGCGTCAGCAACCCTTGATGCCGCCAATGAGCGGCATCACCATCTATGCCAGGGATGGGCGCTGGCTCATGTCGTCCAACCGTCCGACCCCCGTCGGCGCCAACAGCAGCGACCGGGAATTTTTCATCCACCACCGTGACGACCCGTCCCGCGACCCCTTCATCGGCCTGCCAATCCGTAGCCGCGTCACCCAGGAATGGGTGATCACCATAAGCCGGCGATTCAACGATGAGCGCGGTGAGTTCGCCGGCGTTGTTGCCATGACGTTTGGCGTGGAAAACTTCCTGCAGCTTTTCGGCAAGCTGGACGTTGGCCATGACGGTGCCATTGGGCTGGCCTTTACCGACGGCTCCATGCTGGTGCGCTATCCGTTTCGGGAACAGGACATGGGGCGCAACTTTTCGAAGTCGCCAATCTTCGCCAAGTACCTCATCGACCAGTCAGCCGGCACCGCTTCATTCACCTCCAGCCTGGACGGCGTAGAACGCCTCTATGCGTTTCGCAAGAGTGACAAGCTACCCCTGGTGACAACGGTCGCGCTGGGCAAGCAGGAAGCACTTGCAGCCTGGCGGCTCGAGGCGCTGCTGTCATCGCTGGTGGTCGCTGCGCTGCTGGCACTGACCGGAACCATTGGCTGGCTGCTGATTCGAGCCATGAGCCGGCGAAGTGCGGTCGAAAACGAACTTCGACTGACCCAACAGCAGTTGCTTGAGAGCAACCAACAGCTCGAAAGCCTGGCGATGCACGATGCGCTGACGGGGCTTGCCAACAGGCGCTGCTTTGACGAAACGCTGACCCAGGAGATCCGCATGGCCCATCGAAACGGGACCCCGCTGGCCTTGCTGATGATCGACATCGATTACTTCAAACGCTACAACGACACCTATGGGCATCCGGCTGGTGACGCCTGCCTGCAGCAGATGGCTTACCTGCTCAGTTCCTGCATCCGCCGCCCTCGCGACCTGCTGGCGCGCTACGGGGGTGAGGAAATGGCCGTGATCCTGCCCGATACCGACATCGACGGAGCAGCCGTTGTTGCCAGGCTGATGCTTGAGCGCCTGGCCTTGCAACCTGTCCCTCACGAAGGCAGCCCATTCGGGCATGTGACCGCCAGTATCGGCATCGCCTGCTCCGATGGCACGACCCTCGACAGCCCGCCATCGCTAATTGAACGCGCCGACCGGGCGCTCTATATCGCCAAGCAAGCGGGCCGCAATCGCCTGCATGTCGACGGGGCGAATGTATAAAGCCAATGACAGGTGTAGCGCTCAACCGCACAGCCAATTGCCCAAGGTTCAATATCAGGGGGGCCGCCCTTGACGAAGGGCAGGGTCCGACAGCTGCCCGTCGTAGATGACCGGAAGATCTGTAGCCAAGGCCGCTGCGCGGCCCCAACATGGCCATCAAGCCTTGGCGGCAGGCCGTACCCGGAAACTGACACCCATACGGTTGAAAGCGTTCATTGCGGCAATCGCCGTTGTCAGGTCGACCAGATCCTTTGCTGCAAATGCCGCCAATGCGGCTGCATAGGCTTCATCAGAGACGTGAGTCTCACTTACCCGCGTAACTTCCTCGGCCCAGGCCAATGCCGAGCGCTCTTGCTCCGAGAACAGATACTGCGCTTCATGCCACACCGGTATCAGCAGCAATTTGTCCACCGACATGCCTTCTTTGATCAGATCGCGAGAATGCAGATCAATGCAATGTGCGCAGCCGTTGAGTTGAGAAACCCTGAGAAAAACCAGATGGATCAGTGAGGGTGGCAGGTCTGTCCCAGTGGTTACGAAATGATGCAGTCCCCCGAGGGCCTTGGCGGCGCCGGACGATGCTGCAAACCAATTGAGGCGACTCATAGGTGTTGTCCTTGCAAAGCGTCAGCGACATTGGAGAAGAAAGCCTGTACCTCACCGTATCCACGCTCTCTGGCAGTATCCAGAGACGCTTTCCCCTTGGCAGTACCTTCAACGCTGAAGTAATGCACTTGGTTGAGGCCGATGGTCGCAAGGACGGCAGTCAGGTAAGGGCGCAGAAAGTCGGGCTGTCGGGCACTCGGGCCATTGATGTAGCCCCCGCAAGCAATAGCGACATAGACCGGTCGATCCACCAACGTACCGACCTTCCCTTTGGCGGTGCTCAGGAACGTCTTGCCCACGCGCACTACATGATCAATCCAGGCCTTGAGCGGGGCGGGCACGCTGTAGTTGTGCATTGGCCTGGCAATCAGCAGTACGTCGCACGCCTGCAATTGGTCGATGAGTGCGTTCGAACGGTTCAGCGTCCCCTCTTGCTCTCCCGCTGAGACCGCTCTTTGATTGGCCAGCGTCTGCGCGTATGAGGCATCGACTGGAGCTAACGTGTGAAGATCGAAATCCGTCACTTCGATACCGCGTCTGCCAGCATGGAGGGCCAAGGCAAACAGAATTTGCTGGGACAGTTTGAGACTTTCCAAACTGTCACCATTGGGGCTGGCGACCAGGCGAAGAACGCTCAACGGAACAATGGGCTGCCTGTGTGAATTCATGTAATTGCCTCAATTTGATAACGGCGAGCGTCATGGCGCATCGAACTGTTTTTGAAAGCGCAGTGCACTGTTGTGCAGGCCTTCACGGGAGTAGAAACGTTGGGCTCGGGCGTTGGCCAAACCGGTATCAAGCACAAGGCGGGCGCAGCCACTGGCGCGCGCCAACCGCTCCAAGGCCTGCAATAACCGCGCTCCCCAGTGATGACCTCGCTGGGTTTCAGCGGTTACGAGATCGTCGACATACAGGAATGTGCCGTAGACCAGATTCTCCTGGAGGCGATAACCGGCCAATGCCACCAGACTGCCTGAGTCGAAAGCACCTACCAGAAGATATCCCTCAGTGCGCATACGCTCCACGCGGCTGATGAAGTCGGCTTCGCTAGCCAGATGAGGGCGCAATTGCTGCATCACCGGGAACGCGGCATGCAGGTCGTGAGAGGTATCCAGAGGGCGCAGGTTGGCGTCAGCCAGATCGAGCACGCTGGGTATGTATGGGTGAGGAGTGAGTGTCATGAACGCCAGCCTCCGTCAGTAGGTGATGGCGCTATCTTGAACTAGGATTAGCCCACTTGATTGTGCCAAGAAATGGAATAAGAACTAGGCCATGACGACTTCAACTTCGCCTTCTTTCGCCCCTCTGGATGAGCGATCCAACTCTCCTTTGTATCGTCAGCTCTACCACCGAGTGCTGACCGCCATCGCTGCCGGCACGCTATCTCCCGGCGATCGCTTGCCATCAGCGCGTGCCATGTCAAAGGAACTAGGCGTTGCGCGCGGCACCGTCGAACTTGCCTATTCCTTACTTGCCAGTGAGGGCTACCTCCTGGCGCTCGGACAGAGAGGCACGGTGGTCAATCCCGAGTTGCGCACGCCTGAACGGTCGGTCAGCGCAGTGACCCCAACGCTGGAGGTGATAGAGGATTCTGACGCCATACGTCGACCGCTACAGCTGTTGCCGTTCCAGATGGGTGTGCCAGCAATGGATGCATTTCCGCGAAAAATATGGGCACGTCTCGGTGCTCGATATCTACGCGGCATGCGTCTGGGCGATCTGGACTATCCGGCGCCCCACGGCCTACCGGCATTGCGCAGCGCCATCGCCTCGTATTTGCAGATGTCCCGAGGTATCGATTGCGGTGCCCATCAGGTGTTTATCACGAGTGGTTGGCGACACAGCCTGTCCTTCGTCGCCCAGACGTTGTTGCAGTCAGGCGAGTGCGCCTGGGTGGAAGACCCGGGTTATCCCACTACACGCCAGGTACTTCGCCAGTTCGGGATGGGCTTGGAGGCAGTCCCAGTGGATGGTGATGGGATGAATGTGGAACAGGCTATCGCTACGTCCAAGCCTGCGCAGGTAGCCACGGTGACACCGGGGCATCAGAGCCCGCTGTCAATGGCCTTATCGCTGCCTCGACGGCAGTTGCTCCTGGATTGGGCGGCCCGCACCGGCGCCTGGATTGTCGAGGACGACTACGACAGCGAGTATCGCTATGTCAGTCGTCCGCTTCCAGCGCTCGCCAGTCTGGATCGCAATGGGCGGGTTCTGTATGCCGGCACCTTCAGCAAGGTGCTGTTTCCCGGTATCCGCCTGGCTTACTTGGTGGTACCCCAGGCGCAGGTAACGGCGTTTGAACGCGTGGGGCGGACGTTATTTTCCGCCGGTTCACCCTCCATTACCCAGGCCCTGGTGGCGGCGTTCATCGCAGAGGGTCATTTCACCCGCCATATCCAGCGCATGCGCCGGCTCTATAACGAGCGACGGGTGATGACCATTGAAGCGCTGGAGCGGAGTCTGCCGAAGGGCGTTCAGGTAGATCGCTCCCCAGGCGGCATGCATTTGCTGCTGCGTTTACCGGAAGATACAAACGACATCGCCCTGGCCAAGCAATTGTTGGCAAGGGGCATGTCGGTACAGGCATTGTCGCGCTGGTACTTATCGTCTCAACGTCATTCGGGGCTGCTGCTGAGCTTTACAAACTGCGCCACGGCTGCCCAAAGCGAGCAGCTTGGCGCTTTGATCAGCAAGATGCTCAGTTGAGGTTGGCCTTGGTCAACCCGAATGCCTCATCGGACGAACCCGGGATCGTCTGAAAGGCAACATTCAGGCGATTCCAACCATTGATCGCGACGATCAGGAACGTCAAATCCGACAAATCCTGTTCGGCAAAGTGTTCACGCACCTTCGCATACACGCTTTCAGGAATGCCATGGGGCGGCAACTGGGTCAGGGCTTCGGCCCACTCCAACGCGGCGCGCTCGACAGGCGAGAACAGCTGCGACTCACGCCAGGCGGCAACGTGGTGAAGACGCAACTCGCGCTCGCCATGAATCTTGGCCTCTTTCACATGCATATCCACGCAGAACGCACAGCCATTAAGCTGGGAAGCCCGAAGCATGATGAGGTGAGCAAGCTCGGCCAGAAGCGGCTTCTTGCTCAGGTGCAGGGTAAGCTCCACCAGCTTGTTGGAGGCCTGGGGCGACAGTTTGAAGTAATCAATACGGCTTTTCATGGGTAGTTGCTCGCAGTGGAAAGGTGTTGTCGGTGCCCACTGTAGTTATGCATGGCCCTGCCTGACAGAACCAAGATTGCGACTTCGAACTAGGCCATATTGGCTCGACGGATATTGGACCCGTCCTGAGTGGCGCTGACTTTGGAGGGCGATCCTAGCTGTTGATTGGCATCCGCGAATGTCAGCTTGGGGTCGATAGCGGCCCTCTCACAGGTGACTGGCACCTATAGACCCAACGCTGCCCGTCAGGGAAGGCAGCAGTCCACCAAAAGCAGACGTTTAGTCTGGTATCTCAATCAGTCATAATGCTGCTCCGGAAAGTGCGAAAGTTAATGAATTCATGTTTGATCAATACTTGAAACGGTGGGAATTGACCATCGACGGTGATGCTTTCGCCTCGCTGAATGGACATCTACTGCCCGTTCGCCACCACGGCCTACCAGCCATGCTCAAAATTTCGCAAGAGCTAGAAGAGCAAGCGGGCAACCTGCTCATGGCCTGGTGGGACGGTGAAGGAGCAGCCCCCGTGCTGGCACATGACGGTGAGGCTTTACTTTTGGAGCGTGCGAAGGGTTCGGTTTCCCTTGCGCACATGGTGAGCTGCGGCCAGGACGACGAGGCTACTCGTATTATCTGTGCGGTGGTCCGCCGCCTCCACATACCACGTACAAGACCGCTGCCTGCTTTAGTCCCCCTGGTTAAACGGTTCGACGCCTTATGGAGCGCAGCGGCAACGCACAGAGGTATCTTTGAACGTTGCGCAGATACCGCCCGCCAACTTTTAGCTGCGCCCCGCGAAGTCACGGTGCTGCACGGCGACATCCATCACCGAAATGTCTTGGACTTTGGCGCCAAGGGATGGCTCGCTATCGATCCTAAGGGACTGTACGGTGAGCGCGGCTTCGATTACGCGAATATTTTCTGCAATCCGGATAGCAAAAGCGCTTTGGCTCCAGGTTGTTTCGAGCGTCGTATAGGGGTTGTGGCACACGCCTCCGAAATTGATCGTCGGAGGTTGTTGCAGTGGGTGCTCGCATGGGCGGGGTTGTCAGCAGCCTGGATGCTCGAGGACGACATTGAGCCAGATGCCCCCCTTGAGGTGGCGAAGCTTGCAGCGTTGGCGCTCGGTTTATGAGTTTTACGGTATGGCGAGGCCAGAATTTTTTCAACCGTGGGTTGCGATAGCTAAGACTGCTTTTGGCCGGTAGCTGTCTTTCGCGAATGGCCGCTATGGGACCAGGCTGTGTGAAAAGGCCCGTGGTTGTCTAACCTTCGGACCGTCGTGATCGTGGCGGGGGCAATCATGAGGCGGTTCATCGAGGGTTTGGCTCGGACGCAGGTCACAATGCTGCCGGAGTGCCTAGACGGACTACATCACCGATGAAAACCCAGTGCGAGTGGTCGATGTCTTCGTCGATGAACTCGACCTGGGCGCGCTCGGTTTCGCAGGCGTCGATCCGGCAGCAACAGGTCGCCCGGCCTACCATCCAGCGGTCCTGCTGAAGATCTACATCTACGGCTACCTAAACCGCATTCAGTCCAGCCGCCGGCTTGAGCGTGAAGCTGAACGAAATGTCGAGTTGATGTGGCTCACTGGGCGTCTGGCTCCAGATTTCAAAACCATCGCCGACTTTCGCAAGGACAACGGTAAAGCCATTCGCAGCGTCTGCCGTCAGTTCGTGTTTCTCTGTCGTAACCTCAATCTGTTCTCTGAGTCGATCATTGCCATCGACGGCAGCAAGTTCAAAGCAGTGAACAATCGCGACCGTAACTTCACCCAGACCAAGGTGAAGGCCCGTATGCAGCAAATCGAGCAGAGCATTGAGCGCTATCTGACAGCGATGGACTCGGCAGACCGAGCAATGCCGGAGGTGGCCGTGGCCAAGGCCGAGCGACTGAAAGAGAAGATCGAAACGCTGAAACAACAGATGCAAAAGCTCAAAGATATTGAAGCGCAGCTACTTCAAACTCCAGACAAACAAATCTCTCTCACAGATCCCGATGCTCGCTCCATGTCAGTTGGCGGTCGGGGCACTGGCACCGTTGGCTATAACGTACAAACGGCCGTTGACGATCAGCACCATCTGATCGTTGCGCATGAGGTGACGAATGTCGGTCATGATCGCGGGCAGTTGAGCAACATGGCGAAGCAAGCGCGTGACCAAATCGGTGCTGAATCGCTGACTGTCGTTGCCGACCGGGGCTATTACACAGGCACGGAAATCGTTGCATGTGAGCAAGCTGGAATCTCGCCCTTCGTACCGAAACCACTGACCTCTAGCAGCAAAGCCGAAGGTCGATTTGGCAAGCAGGATTTCCTATACGTCTCGACATCGGATGAGTATCGATGCCCTGCGGGGCAATTACTGACCAAGCGTTACGCAACATGGGAAGACGGGATGCTGATGCATGTTTATTGGTTCTCAGGTTGCCAGTCCTGCGCGACGCACAAGCAATGTACGACGGGCAAAGAGCGACGGCTAAAACGCTGGGAACATGAAGCGGTCCTCGACTTGATTCAAGTTCAACTGGAGCACGATCCTGGGAAAATGAAGGTGCGCCGCCAAACCGTTGAGCACCCGTTCGGAACGCTCAAGTACTGGATGGGGGCTACCCACTTCCTGACAAAGACCCTGCCACGGGTCAGCACTGAAATGAGCCTTCATGTGCTCGCTTACAACCTCAAGCGAATGATGAGCATCTTGGGCATCAAGGGGCTGCTCGAGGCGATCAAGGCGTGAACTGGCCTACTGAGGCGCCGGCATGCATGCCCAAAAGACCTCAAGAACGACTCAGATCGACACATGCGCCCCAGCACGGCGATTTGAGCTAAACCGCGCAATTTCTTGCCAGTTTGACAAGCCTTTCTAGATCCCCGCGCCCTTCAACGCATTTCGCGTGTTTTCACACAGCCTGGACCCTTTGCAGCCATTCGAGGTACCAAACCAAGAGCGACTCAAGAATCACATCCGCACGTGATCGATTGTCATTGCTCTTGACCCGTCGTTGCCCCCCCCTACAATAGGGATCCCAAATCAAGGAACGATTTCGTGATCACCTGTCAGGTCCGGTACATCATCGACCCCTATCAGGACTTCGAAGCGTTGTTGCCGCGGAACTGCGAGCCAGTAATGCCACGGTAAACTAAGACCTCACCTTGAAGGCAGGTGGGGTTGATAAATTGGTTCGATTTTTCAAGTAAGGACACAAGCATGACCAAGTACAAACTCATCCTGCTCCTGCTGGCGACTGCGGGAATGGCGGGCTGTGTAACCACCGAGCAGATGCCGGACGGGACCACCAAGATTCGCTTTTCGGACGAGGCTGTCAATTCGCTGACCTCGATGATGCCTCGTGCCCTTGTCACCGGGGTTGCGGGTGGTGCAGGTGGGGGGGCGCTCAACCTTATCCCCACTATAAGCCCGCTGGGGACCGGTGAGCCATTGTACCTCAATGGGCAGTTCGAGCTGCAATGCGCATCCGCTTTGCTTTACAGCGCAAAGTCTGGGCGGCCGCTGGACGAGCAGATCAGCAACAGGTGCCGCTCCAGCTACTTCTTGCGCCAGGAGCAGCTCAGGATGGCGGGCAAGTCCTATGATCGAGGAGCGCCAGCATATGATCCTTCAAATCCGCCAAATGAGTACTGGGCCAAAGTGGTGAGTCGCACGGTGAACCAGTTGGCGGCTAAGGATAAGTTCACTGCACGGTTTGCCGGCTACCCGCGGATCGAGAGCGGTGGTGGCATCACGATTTCCGTACGTTTGTTGGGGGAGTCCCAGGGGACTTACGCTGCATTGGCGACCACGCCAGCGCGTACGCCGGTTGTTCTGGATGATGCGGAGTTCGAGCTGGGTATGCGTCAGCGTGCGGCTCGTGTCGGTAACCAGGTCGCGGATGCTATCGCGTGCGATGCGGTGCTCGCATACAGCAAAACTGTCGATAAAGGGCCCAGGCCATCGAGCATTGATGCAAGTTCGTATACGCGCTATGAGGTGTTGTTCACGGTTGCATCCATGGGGTGCAAGGACAGCACCCGGCAGTTCAAGACTGTTTCGCGATAGCGCGTGAATTCACCGGCTTTTGTCGGTTTTGTGCCTGCATTTTTGGCTAGGGGTTCATGTTCCAGATGTCGTCTGCGGCTGACTCGATGATCCCTGTGGTGGGTATATCGGCAGCGTTCAGCCAGTCTTGGCTGACGTCAGCCTGCTGTGCGGCTCGTTCGTGGGCAAACTCGCGAGCCAGGATGGAGCCCTCGACCGACGTTACGAGCGCTGGGTCAGCCTGACCACACTCACCCAGCACGGGCTGCATGTGTTCAACTGCACTTGGTGGCAGATGGATCACAACTGGGGTGCGGGCAGGCGCGGTGGCGGCCTGGATGGCGGTTATACCGGGTCGCTGGACCATGCGATCTCCAACTTACATGTCGGGCGCAGCCAGGGGCAGCGAGAAGGGCTTCGGTGAAGGGCATTCCCACGGCTACTCGCAAGGCTGGGATGCGGGAGCGGCGTGCGCCAATGAAAAATTGGAGCCGCTGAGGGGGCATCTACGGCAGTATTTCGAGGAGGCAGTGCAGCTCAGGGCCGTTGTAGAGCGTCAGGAGACAATCATTGACCTGATGTACCAACAACTCTCCCAAGTCGCGAAAGCGGGCAAGCGCGCCGAGGGCGGACAGACGACTGGAATGTCAAAAGCGTTTGAGGCGTTGCAGAGCACCAATGACCTGTTGCAGGCAAGGGTTGAGGTCATGGATGAGCATTATGCAGCAGCACTCGAGCAATCCAGGCTTCGAGACCAGCAGTACAAGCGCAGCTTGGTGTTCATGCAGGCAGTGCAAGGGGTTCTTGAAGAACTTGTCGCCAACGATACCCCCGAGGCACTGCACATCCGGCAGCGTTTTGTTGAGCGTTACCAGGATCAGGTTGCCCAGGGTTTACGAGGCGGGGATATCCAGATTGCCCCGGAACTGGACGAGGTGTTCCAGAAACTATTGCCCGAAACCCAGCAATTCATTTTAAGGATGCAGCATTCCGTCGCCCCGGGGCAGGATGCTGACGGCCCCTAACAAATGCTTTAGGCCCTCAGGCAGGGGCAGCACTTATCGAGGGGCTTCGGGCGCCTGACACGTGCCTTCTATCACGCCGTACCGCGGCGTGGAGAAATCACAGCTCTCACCTTCATGGCGACTGGCGCACGAACGCTAGGCAGAGACCGACGCTCCCAATACAACACCTTGATGCGATTGCGAGCTTTATTGAGGAAGACGAACAGTAGGGCAGGCAGTTGTTGGTAATTTGGTGCTGTATTGTAGCCTCTGTTGAGTGTCCGCAATGGGTCGAAAGCGGTCAGTCGCGGGCGACTGCTAACGACCCATTGGGCGCGTTCATTCAAACAATTGGAGCCATGACCGAACACTCAACAGAATGA
This sequence comes from Pseudomonas sp. JR33AA, assembly GCF_021378985.1. Taxonomy (NCBI): domain Bacteria; kingdom Pseudomonadati; phylum Pseudomonadota; class Gammaproteobacteria; order Pseudomonadales; family Pseudomonadaceae; genus Pseudomonas; species Pseudomonas sp. JR33AA. Next base: position 287,692 of record NZ_JAJSAW010000006.1, on the reverse strand, counting down.
GACTGAAAAGGCATTTGCATCGGATTTGCTCAACGCTAGCCGAATTGATGGCAATGTGATATTAGGTGTGGCGTCTAGTACCGAGGAGATGACAGATGCCGTTACCACCAAGCCTGCTGGGAAGTACATGGACGATTAAGACCGCTCGTAGATTGGTGCCAATTCTAGTCTGGTGTGCACAGAACCACCGCACCATCACCTACAAGGAGTTGGATCAAGAGATAGTTCGTCGAGGTTGGATGGACTACAACGTCCACGCCGCTGCATATGGCAATGCTGCTGGCACTCTTGGAAACGCACTTGCGGAAACGGAAGTAGAGCTTGGTCTGGATTTTCCGCCATTGAACATTCTGGTGGTCAACAAGGCCTACCGGCGTCCAGGCAGTGGCTGCAATCCTTACTTCCGGCGCTATACAAAAGGTCGCAGGTTTGAAAACCTGAGCTGGGCGAAGCAAGGGAACGTCATCGAAGAAGCGACCCAAGACATCTTCAAATGTCGCAACTGGACCCGTCTGTTGCAGCACTATGAGCTGGAGGATTTGTTGCAGCCGGTACTGACGCTGGAGACAGACGACGAAGTTATTTTTCCCCCTACCGATGGATTCTCGGGAGAAGGCGAGTCAGAAGATCATCGTTTGCTGAAAAACCATGTCCTGAGCCATCCGGCCCTAGTGATTGATGAAAGCATCCGCGGTTGGGTCGGGACGCCTGAAGAGCAGCTACCCTCAGGAGACCGCGTCGACGTCTGCTTTCGCAAAGGGGGCTCCATCATTGCGGTCGAAGTGAAGTCCCGCATTTCGAACGATGCAGATCTCTCTCGCGGTATCTATCAATGCGTCAAATACCGTGCGGTTTGCATCGCTTGGCAGAGAGCGCTTCTACAGGTTCCTGATGCGCATGCTGTGCTGGTGATACAAAGAAATCTCCCCACTCAACTCGCTGAGCTGGCAGAACGCCTGTCGATTGATGTAAGAGTTGTGCCTGTTACTGAAACGTGCAGCCACGCTAAGAAGCCGGGCATAGTTCACGCTTGAGCCATCCAGCTTATCAGTAAGGTGGATGATTGAATTGGCGTCGCCCGCCTTATGCACCCCCTGAACCTGGGTCGATTGCGGCCGGCCGTGTATGCCCATTCACGACCCAAAACCGTCCATCGCGAAGGTAGCCTTGCGGCCAGCGCGGTCGGCTTGAATCAGATCTGCTATCTAAGTCGAAACGGTATCCTGCTTGGCTGGCTTACTGAAACAATCCGCGAACGACTTCCCTCAACCATCGATTTCCATTGTCCTGGTGATATCGGGCATGCCAATGCTGCTTGACCGTGAACCCCTCAACTTCGAACGGGCAGTCATGGACCTGTAGCCCATGCATATCGGCCAGTGTCTGCCCGATATGCCGCGGTAAGGTGCCCAGGAGATCGGTGGTCCCGATGATCATCCCTAACCCGAGAAACGCTGGCAGCTCCAGCATGATCCGCCGTTCGATCCCGGCCCGCGCCAATCCTGCCTCCAGCAGCTTCTGCCCGGTGCCGAAACTGATCTGCACATGCCCCTCGGCCCGATACCGCTCCAGGCTCATGCCATTGCCCAGGCGCGGATGCTGCGGGTTGCTCAGGCACACCCAGTCCTGCTCGAACAGCACCTGCTGATACATCCCCCCGCCCAGCCAGGGCACGAAGCCGATGGCCAGGTCCGCTTCGCCCGATTCCAGCGCGCTCTCGGTATTGCCGTCGATCCGCGCTGCCTCCAGGCGGATGCCCGGCGCATGGCTGCGCAAATGATTAAGGATGCTTGGCAGCAAGGTGATGTGGCTGGCATCGCTGACACACAGGCGAAATCGCCGCTGTGCCGTGGCGGCGATGAACTGCGGCTCCCAGGCAGTCAGCCGGCGCAGCGATTCCAGCACCTCGCGGCACGGCCCTATCAGCTGGTCGGCGCGCGGGGTAGGGGCCATGCCGCCCGGCGTGCGCACGAACAGCGGGTCGTTCAATTGCTCGCGCAGGCGCGCCAGCCAGATGCTGATGGTCGGCTGGCTCTGCCCGAGCTGTTCGGCGGCGCGGGTCACGCTGCGGCATTGGTAGAGCACGTCGAACAGCTGCAGCAGCTTGGGTTCGGGCAGGGCCTCCAGGGTAGTCACTATTAAAATTCTCAATGGCTGTATTGAGACCATTGTATAGCGCACATAACCACCGCTGCATAAGGTGACCGCACATCACAGGAGGTGTGCGACGTGAAAATCTGCATTTTGGGCGCCGGAGCACTGGGGTGCGCCATTGGCGCGGCCCTGAGCGAGGCAGGGCATGAAACCTGGCTGCTGAACCGCGGCCGTGCGCACGTCGAGGCGATGAACCAGCACGGGCTGCGGGTACAGGACGAACGGGGCGAGCGCTATGTGCCGGTCAACGCGGCCATCGAAGCCGAGGACGTCGGCGTGACCGATTTGGTGGTGGTGCTGGTGAAGTCGTTTCACACTGCCGAGGCCATCGCGGGTGCCGTCGCGCTGATAGGCCCGCAGACGCTGGTGTTGTCGCTGCAGAACGGCCTCGGCCACGAGGACATTCTGGCCGAAGTGGTGGGGCGCGAGCGGGTGCTGGCGGGCAAGACCTATGTCGGCGGCGTGCTCCTCGCGCCCGGCTCGATCCGCGCCGGTGTGGTCGGCAAACAGACCTTCATCGGTGAGCTTGACGGCCAGCTGACGCCTCGCGTGCAGGCCATCGCCGAAGCGTTCAACAATGCCGGGCTGGCCACCACGGTCAGCGACAACATCCTCGGCACCATGTGGGACAAGCTGCTGGTCAACGTCGCCACCGGTGCGTTGAGCGGCATCACCACGCTCAGCTACGGCCAGCTGTACAGCGAGCCGCTGCTGGAAAGCACCGCCAAGGCCGCCGTGGCCGAGGCCATCGCCGTGGCCGAGCGCGCTGGCATCCGCCTGAGCCTGACCAGCCCCGAGGCTGCCTGGTCACTGGCCGCCGAAGGCCTGCCGGCGAGCTTCCGCACCTCGATGCTGCAGAGCCTGGAAAAAAACTCGATCACCGAAATCGACTTCATTAACGGCTCCGTCGTGCGCTGGGGCCAGCGCCATGGCGTGGCCACGCCGGTCAACGCGACCCTGGTGGCCTGCATCAAGGGTATCGAGCGCGCCATGGCCGATCAGCAGAAGAAGGAAACCCCATGAGCCAGTCAAAAGCCTACCTCGAACACGTGGCGTTCTGGGTGCGGGACATTCAGTGGCATATCCGTTTTTTCAGCGAGGTGTGTGGCATGACCATGCGTGAAGTACAGGGTGACCTCGAGCAACCGGTGCAGTACTGGACACTCGGCGGCCTGCAGTTCATTCACCAGCCGGACTTCGCTGGCCCGGAAGGGCGCCTGGCGCACCTGGGCATCATGTGCGAAGACCTGGAAGCGACGCTGGCCGCCGCCCAGCGCTTTGGCGTCAGCGAAATGCCCCAAGGCCGCAACTGGCTGCGCCTGCCTGATGGCCTGGCGGTGGAGTTCATCCAGGCGCTGCCGGCCAAATGCGTAGCCCAGGCACTGGCCATCGACCCGCGCGCGGAGGTGCAGGCATGAGTGTGATTGAAAAGTACTGGGACGATGCCCGCGAAGGCGATGAGTGCATTAGCCCGACCTACACCGTGACCCGCGAACGCATCCTGGCCTACGCCGACCTCACCGGCGACCACACCCCGGTGCATGTCGACGAGGCCTACGCCAACGCCAGCCACTTTGGCTGCCTGGTCGCCCACGGCCTGTTCGGGCTGTCGATCGCCGACGGCCTGAAGACCCAGTGCGAGTACCGCTTCCTGCCGGGCATGTCGCTGGGCTGGACCTGGGACTTCGTGCTGCCGATCAAGGTCAACGACGTGCTCCATGTGCGCATGCGGGTGGGTGCGATGCGCCCGAGCAACAGCCGACCTGGCTGGGGCATCGTGGTGCTGCCTTCGGAACTGATCAACCAGCACGGCGAAGTCGTGCAACGTGGCGAGCACCGGTTGATGGTGCCGCGCAGGGCATTAGCATGAGCCAGACATTGCCATTGGCGGGTATCCGCGTCGTTGACTACAGCCACTTCCTCGCCGGCCCCTATGTCGGCCGTTGCCTGGCGGCGCTCGGCGCAGAGGTGATCAAGGTCGAGCGGCCGGGTAGCGGCGACGCCGGCCGCCAGCATGCGTTCACCCTGGACGACCAGCAGAGCGGCTATTTCCTGCAGCTGAACATGGGCAAGCAGGGCGTCAGCGTCAACATGAAGGACCCGCGCGGCAAGGCGTTCATGCAGCGCCTGACCGATTCGGCCGACGTGTTCATCGAGAACTACCGCCCCGGCGCCCTGGACAAGCTGGGCCTGGGCTACGCCGAGCTGTCGGCGCGCAACCCTCGCCTGGTGTATTGCTCGATTTCCGCCTACGGCCATACCGGGCCGGACGCCCACCGCGCCGGGTTCGGCCTGATCGCCGAGGCCAAGAGCGGGATCATGCAGATGGTTGGCGTGCCGGGCGAGGCACCGCCGCTGCTGCGTATCTCCCTGGGCGACATGTACACCGGCATCCACGCGGTGGCGGCGATCAATGCCGCGCTGCTCGGCCGGGTGAGCAGTGGCCGGGGCCAGCACATCGACATGGCGCTGTACGACACCCTGGTGTCGATGCACGAATACGCGGTGCAGTGTTACACGCTGTCCGGTGGCACTGTGTTGCCCCAGCAGACCGGCCACGACATGCCGACGTCGACCCTGTACGGGGTGTTCCGCGCCGCCGACGGCGACCTGGTGATCGCCGCCCAGGTCGACGATGCCTGGCAGCGCTTCGCGGCCATGCTCGAAGCTAACGGCGGCCCGCCCGGGTTCGGCAGCGACCGCCGCTACCACAGCCTCAACGGCCGCAACGCGCACCGCGAGGCGATCCTTTCGGTGGTCCGCGACTGGGTTGGCGCGCGTCGGGTGGCCGAGATCCTGGCGTTGCTCGATGCCATCGACATCCCCAGTGCCAAGGTTCAACGCATCGACGAAGTGCTGGCCGACCCGCAGATCCAGGCACGCAAGATGGTCATCGAGCAGCAGCACCCACGCTTCGGCACTCTGCGCCTGCCCAACCTGCCGTTCCGCTTTTCCGATTGCGACACCACGATTCACCAAGTCGCCCCCGACCTTGGCCAGCACAACGCCGAAGTGGCCGCCGGGCTTGGCTTCAGCCCTGAAGAAATCACTGCCTTGCAGGCGGATGGCGTGTTGTTTACCCACGGAGATGCACGATGAGCGACCGCTACGCAGTGATCGGCCGACCGATCAACCACACCAAGTCCCCGCTGATTCATGGCCTGTTTGCCCAGGCCAGCAACCAGCAGCTGGAGTACGGGGCTATCGAAGGTTCGCTGGAAGACTTCGAAGCCCAGGTACTGCAGTTTCGTAGCGAAGGCGGGAAGGGCATGAACATCACCGCCCCGTTCAAGCTGCGTGCCTTCGAGCTGGCCGACCGGCGCAGCGAGCGGGCACAACTGGCACGGGCGGCAAATGCGCTGAAGTTCGAGGATGGCCGCATCGTCGCCGAGAACTTCGATGGCATCGGTTTGCTGCGGGATATCGAGGAGAACCTTGGCCAGCCGCTGCGCAACCGCCGTGTGCTGCTGCTGGGTGCTGGCGGCGCGGTGCGCGGTGCGCTGCTGCCGTTCCTGCAGGCGGGGCCAAGCGAGCTGGTGATCGCTAACCGGGACATGGCCAAGGCGCTGGCGCTGCGTAACGAACTCGATCACCCGCGTCTGCGCATCAGCCGCTACGAAGCGCTGGAAGGGCAATCGTTCGACATCGTGGTCAACGCCACCTCGGCGAGCCTGACCGCTGACTTGCCGCCACTGCCGGCTGACGTGCTGGGCGGGGCGGCCTTGGCCTACGAGCTGGCCTATGGCAAAGGCCTGACGCCTTTCTTGCGCCTGGCCCGCGAGCAGGGCCAGGCGCGCCTGGCCGACGGCGTCGGTATGCTGGTGGAGCAGGCCGCCGAAGCGTTCACCTGGTGGCGCGGGGTGCGGCCCGACACTCGTGCCGTGATCGATCAGCTGAAAATTCCCCTGGAGTAGGACGATGGTCGCCAACGGGCTTGAATGGCAGCGAGCACTGGTCGGGTCGACGCAGATAAAGGTGGCACGCGTCAGCAGTCGGCGATGCGCCTGAAGTGACCGTAGGTGTGGCGGGTGTCGTGCTGCCTGCCCATCCAGCATGGATGGAAAGCCAGTAGCGACTTGCGTGACTGCATAGTACGGTCCGCTTTCAACAAGCCACCCGGTTCGTTGCCTCCAACCCCACGGACCGGGGCTCTCATGACCTGGGAGGTCGAATGGAAGTCGCTACAACGATCAGTCAACAAGAACTGGATAACGCCTTGGTCGCGTTTGCACGCTACAAAATCGGAGAGATCAAGATCTTCGACCTGGAGCAGGCAATGAGCTTCGACGCAGGGCTAGCCTTGTCCCAAAGCGGGCTGGTCCGGTTCTCAATTACCAAGATGGTGTCAGGACGTTATCGCATCAGCGATGAAGGAGAGAACGCCATCACAGAGGCTGGCCGGGATCGCCTTGAGGTGATCCGCGCCTGACCCTGGCTTTCCAGCCTTGTGAGGGCCGTAGTCGCGTTCTGGGCGGGCGGCAGCGCGAGGCGAGGCTGCAGGTAGAGTGAGATGAGCCTGCTTGTGCTTGCCTAAAGTCCCGAGCGAACCCGATCAAGGACTGACTGCGCGATTGCGCTGTTTGGCTGGTGCGGTGTCAGGTGGGCATCAGGGCGCTGGAATGGGAATTGCTGTGGTCTTGAGACATTGATCATGCGGAGTACGCAGAAATGACTCAGGATGACCGCTATTACATGATTTTCAGCGTGGTGGCTGTGCTGGTACTGGATCTGGCAGCGACTTATGTGTTCCTCAATGCCATCCCCTGACCCCGGATATGGGGCAGGCCATACTCGTAATCGGGGCCGATGCAGGGTGTGAGGCCCCCCAAAAAACCTATATAGCAAACAAACCTGATGCCCTGTTGTCGTTGAGCAGTAACATGGGCAGGACAAAATCAAAAAAAGGGCAGGCTGCTTGGCTACATTTCCCGGTTTTCGATGGGGATGCAGGAGCGTGTCGCGTGAAAAACTCAAGATCGCTAGCAGGTGCAATACTAGTAACCGGGGCAGCCTCGCTGTTGGTGGCAGGCTGCGCACAAAACCCTGATGTGCGTGACAGCCACGACTATACCGCTGGCACTACAGCGAAAAGCTCACCCGCCTATCTGGGCTGTGTCAAAGGCGAGCTACAAGGGAATGTGAAAACCTATGAAGTCGAGGGTGATAACGCGGTCAGGCTTTTCGTCGAAAGCACTGACCCCGACAAGGCAGAGGGGCTTGTAGAGTTGCGGGGTACGGGAACCGAGCGCCACTTTACGGCCTACCAACGTGATGCCTGGTACGACCATGGCAGATTGCTGGATGCTGCATTGATGTGTTCAAAAGCGTAATCATCCAACCCAACACAAAAAGCCCGCCGTCGAGAGCGGGCTTTTTGCCTGAGGGCAACGGCACGAGGTGTCGATCGCCTGCCCGGCTACGTTCAAAAAAATGGCCAGTGGAACCGACTATGGCTTGAGCAGCGTTACTTTTGCATTTGCCGGCCCCGCCCGTAATAATCGGTGTATTTGGATGGAGCGTCGCAGGTGGAAGCAAGAAGCGTAGTCGCCGAAATGTTCATTGGGATACCGACGCATTTCTGGGTTTTGCCTGTTGCCGGCCTGGTTGCCTACTACGGGCTGAAATGGTCCGCCAGGTCCAGTAAGCGTGCCACCCTGCTGCAAGCCTCGACATACCTGTTACTGCTGGTACTGGCCGTTCTGCCCAACGGCTTTTACGCCCTGTTTCCTCCCGCGCCCGCGCCGGATGTACTGTTGAATCAAACACCGTTGCCCAACTACGCAGGGCGCTTCTACCTGGATGCATTCTATGTCTTCAGTGGCTGGGCGCTGAGCAAAGTGGTCAAGTTAAAGTTCAGCTAAGTCGCAGCTCGCTAGCGGATGGGCTGACTGGCGCCGGAGTATCCTCAGTACTTCAGCTTTTCTCCTGTACCTGCAGCACCGAACCCTTGTCGTCAGTTGCCAGTAACCCACCGGCGTTGGTGTCGTCTGATTGTCGCTCGGCAAGTGCTATATCCTGCGAGCGGAAGATACTACGGCCCTGTTCACCGGTTTTAAGGGTGACGAGTTTGCCGTTCTGATAGAAGAACTGGGTGTGGTTGGCGTTCGTTTGCATGGTATGAAGCCCTGCCGAGTCGTGGTGTGATATGCCTCGGGAGTTTCACTGTTGCAGCGTGACCCTGCTACTGGCAGAAATATCAGGTGCGCTGCACTGATCCCATTTGGGCTTTGTCCTGCAGCAAGACTTTGGTTGATTAGCGACGCGGCGTCACGCCCGTTAGAATGCAGCGTATCCATAACGGTGGATTGCAAATGCCTGACTTTCGTATCTTTATCGCCACGGTGTTGGTGGCCAGCCTTGCTGGTTGCGCAACCCCCGGCAAACCCACTGCCAGCAAACTGACCAAGAAATCGCCGCAGCAGTACGCCGCCTGTGTCCTGCCAAAATGGCAGGCGCTCGCCCCACAGGCCACGCAGAAGTCGATAGCCCACGGCTACCGGCTCACGGCACCAAGCGCGGTGGCAAGCGATGATGTGCTTGATGTGGTCGACGCTCACGAGGGCAGCCGCGCGACCTTCTACAAAGGCAGCTTTCTGTCTGGCGACAAGTTACGCCAGGCTGCCAAGCAATGCCTGGATTGAATCAGTGACCCGAGCGGGTTGAGCCGCCGAGATCTCCTGCAGTTACCCCATCTCATCCCGCTTGTTCAAATGCTCGCACTTCACCTGCGCCTCCATGCGGCTCGGATAACTGGGCCTGAGCCGCTCCTTTGCCTGATTGTCATAAATGTCGAACCCTCCACACACGGTAGCGGCGTAGTAGCGGCTGCCAACGCGGAACGATTCCTTTTCGATCGGCACAGCGGGAACGATAACGAATCTTGGTTGCATTTTCGTGCCTCCCCAGGCAGAGACTTAAGTATTAGTCTTGCAGTTGGTAAGCATCAAGCTGGCTCATGAATAAAGGCCCCGGTCCGATCACCGGTGCGTCAATCGCACTGTCATCAAATGAAAACCCACTGTCGTCCGATGCGAAGCATCCCGCAAGCCAAGGGCATACAGTCCAATCACCAGCACTGACGCCTGACGTCCAGATCGATGATTGGAGAGACAAGCATGTCCAAAGTCGTACGTTTCCATCAGACCGGTGGCCCCGAAGTATTGCGCTACGAGGACGCCGAGGTTGGCGAGCCCGGCCCTGGGCAGGTACGTTTGCGCCAGGTGGCGGTGGGCCTGAACTATGCCGACACCTACTTTCGTAACGGCACTTACCCGATCGCGCTGCCCAATGGCATCGGTGTGGAAGCTGCCGGGGTGGTGGAGGCGGTGGGCGAAGGCGTGACCCAGGTGGTGGTCGGTGACCGGGTCACCTACACCGGTTTCCTCAATACCCTGGGTGCCTATTGCACCGAGCGCCTGATCCCCGCGGCGGCGCTGATCAAGCTGCCGGAAACCATTGCCTTCGAGACTGCTGCCGCCATGACCATGCGCGGGCTGACCTCGGCTTACCTTTTACGCCGGCTCTATGACTTCAAACCCGGCGACAGCGTGCTTTTGCATGCGGCTGCTGGCGGGGTGGGCCTGATTGTCGCGCAGTGGGCGCGGCTGCTTGGGCTGAACGTGATCGGCACAGTATCCACCGAGGCCAAGGCTGAGGTGGCCCGCGCCCATGGCTGCAGCCACATCATCAACTACAGCGTCGAAGACGTCGCCAGCCGCGTGCGCGAACTGACCGACGGGGTAGGGGTGAACGTCGTGTTCGACAGCGTCGGCAAGACCACCTTCACAGGCTCGCTCGATTCGCTCAAGCGTCGCGGGCTGATGGTTTGCGTCGGCACGGCGTCGGGCACCATCCCGCCGTTCGACCCGCAGTTGCTGGCAATCAAGGGTTCGCTGCAGCTTACCCGCCCGGCACTGGCCGACTTCATCGCTGATCCTGCAGAAAAGGCTGATCTGGCCGGCGAGTTGTTCGACCACGTCAGCAGCGGGCGCATACGTATCGAAATCAATCAGCACTACGCCCTGCAGGACGCGGTACAGGCCCACCGTGACCTGGAAGCCCGCAAAACCACGGGCTCGTCGATCTTCGTCATCTGAAGAGGGCAACAGCATGCACATTGAACAACTGACCTGCGCGATCGGTGCCGAGGTGAGTGGCGTCAACCTGGCCGATGCGATTCACGACGACGAACTGTTCGCCCAGTTGCGTCAGCAGTTGCTCCAGCACCGTGTGCTGTTCCTGCGCGACCAGCACTTCAGCCGTGCCGAGCACGTGGCCTTCGCCCGCCGCTTCGGCGAGCTGGAGGACCACCCGGTGGCCGGTAGCGACCCGGAGCACCCGGGGCTGGTGCAGATCTACAAGCGCCCGGACCAGCCCAACGACCGCTATGAAAATGCCTGGCACACCGATGCCACCTGGCGTGAGGCGCCGCCCATGGGGTGTGTGCTGCGCTGTGTGGAATGCCCTCCGGTAGGCGGCGATACCCTGTGGGCGAACATGGTGCTGGCCTATGAAAACCTGCCTGACGATGTAAAGGCCAGAATCGAGGGCCTACGCGCCCGCCACAGCATCGAGGCCAGCTTCGGCGCTGCAATGCCGCTGGACAAACGGCTTGCACTCAAGGCGCAGTTCCCCGATGCCGAGCACCCGGTCGTACGCACCCACCCGGAAACGGGGGAGCAGGTGCTGTTCGTCAACGCCTTCACCACCCATTTCAGTAACTACCACACCCCGCAGCGGGTGCGCTTCGGCCAGGATGCAAACCCCGGTGCCGGCGACCTGCTGCGTTACCTGATCAGCCAGGCCTACCTGCCCGAATACCAGGTGCGTTGGCGCTGGAAGCCCAACAGCGTGGCGATTTGGGACAACCGCAGCACCCAGCATTACGCCGTGATGGACTACCCGCCATGCCATCGCAAGATGGAGCGTGCCGGGATCAAGGGCAGCCGCACGTTCTAAGCCAGCCGTCACGAGTGGTAACCGAACAATAACAATAGCGAGGACTACAGCATGCAATTCTTCGACGATTCGTTGCACCCGGAAAACATGGAAAAGGTGGTCATCACCGTCGCCCCTTATGGCCCGGAGTGGATGCCCGAAGACTTCCCTGAAGACATTCCGCTGACCATGGACGAGCAGGTGCAGAAGGCCGTCGACTGCTACGAGGCAGGCGCCACTGTGCTGCACTTGCATGTGCGTGAGCTGGACGGCAAGGGCTCCAAGCGCCTGTCCAAGTTCAACGAGCTGATTGCCGGGGTACGTGAAGCTGTGCCGGAGATGATCATTCAAGTCGGCGGTTCGATTTCCTTCGCCCCGGAAGGCGAAGGCGAGGCGGCCAAATGGCTGTCGGATGATACCCGGCATATGCTTGCCGAGCTGGCGCCGCGCCCCGACCAGGTGACCGTGGCCATCAACACCACGCAGATGAACATCATGGAGTTGCTGTACCCCGAGTACCTTGAAGGCACCTCGCTGGCCAGCCCTGCAATCCATGCCGCCTACAGCGAAATGACCGTGCCGGCCGGCCCGGCCTGGGTCCGCGAGCACTTGCGTCGCCTGCAGGCCAGCCATATTCAGCCGCATTTCCAGCTGACCGGCATGCATGCCCTGGAAACCCTCGAACGCATCGTGCGCCGGGGTGACTACATGGGGCCGTTGAACCTGACCTGGATCGGTATTGGTGGCGGTTTCGACGGCCCCAACCCGTTCAACTTCTTCAACTTCATCCACCGCGCGCCGGACGGCTGCACCCTGACTGCCGAATCGTTGCTCAAGAACGTGCTGCCGTTCAATACCATGGCGCTGGCCATGGGCCTGCACCCGCGCTGCGGCAACGAAGACACCATCATCGACCAGCACGGCAAACGCTTCACCTCGGTGCAGCAGATCCAGCAGACCGTGCGCGTGGCCCATGAGCTGGGTCGCGAGATCGCCAGCGGCAAGGAGGCCCGCGCCATTTACCGCATCGGGCAGCAGTACGACAGTATCGAGCAGACGCTGAAAGCCAATGGCATGGCGCCGAACCGCCAGGCGGGTGAGAAGGGCGTGCCACAGCGCATTTGATGCGGTTATGGCAGGCCCGGCCTCTTCGCGGGCGTACCCGTGAAGAGGCCACAAAAAGCAACGTGAGTTCTGGCTGTTACCCATAACAACAAAAACAACACCCACGCTTCACACCCAAGGAGGCAACATGGCCACCTATCTCGTCAGCGCCGAAGGCTCCGGCACCGACACTGCCAACAGCATCCCCCGGCGCTATGCCTGGGTAGTCTTCGCCTTGACCTTCGGCCTGTTGATCTCCGACTACATGTCGCGCCAGGTGCTCAATGCGGTGTTTCCGCTGCTCAAGGGCGAGTGGGCATTGAGCGACAGCCAGTTGGGCTTGCTCAGCGGCATCGTCGCGCTGATGGTCGGCCTGCTGACCTTCCCGTTGTCGCTGCTGGCCGACCGTTTCGGCAGGGTACGCAGCCTGGTGCTGATGGCCGTGCTGTGGAGCCTGGCCACGCTCGGCTGTGCCCTGGCGGAGAACTACTCGCAGATGTTCATCGCGCGCTTCCTGGTCGGGGTGGGCGAGGCAGCCTACGGCAGTGTCGGCATTGCCGTGGTGGTCGCGGTATTCCCCCGCGACATGCGCTCGACGCTGGCCGGGGCATTCATGGCCGGCGGCATGTTCGGCTCGGTGCTGGGCATGGCCTTGGGCGGGGTGTTGGCCCAGCACCTGGGCTGGCGCTGGGCATTCGCCGGCATGGCATTGTTCGGCCTGGTGCTGGCGATGCTCTACCCCGTCATCGTCAAAGAGGGGCGCATTGCGCCCAAGTGCGCGCAGCAGGCGCTGGACAAGGCCAGCCACCCGCTGCGCACCCTGTACGGCAGCCGTTCGGTCATCGCCGCGTATGTCGGCAGTGGCCTGCAGTTGTTTGTCGGCGGCACCCTGATCGTGTGGATGCCCAGTTACCTGAACCGCTATTACGCCATGGGCACCGACCGCGCGGGGGCAATCGCCGCCGTCATCGTGCTGTGCAGTGGTATCGGCATGATTCTTTGCGCCATGCTTTGCGATCGCCTTGGGCGACAGCGCCCGGACCGCAAGATCAGCCTGGCCATCGGCTATTGCCTGGGCAGTTGCGCGCTGCTGAGCATAGCCTTTGCGTTGCCTGCCGGTACCGTGCAACTGGTGCTGATCTGCCTGGGCATGATGATAGCCGCCGGCACCAATGGCCCGTCCAGTGCCATGGTTGCCAACCTTACCCACGCCGCTGTGCATGGCACGGCATTCGCCACCCTGACCTTGGCCAACAACCTGCTGGGCCTGGCCACCGGGCCGCTGATCACCGGTCGGGTGTCGGACCTGATCGGGCTTCAGGCGGCGTTGCAGTTGGTGCCACTGACAAGCATCGCAGCGGCGGCTGTGTTCTTGGTTGCCAAACGTCACTACCACCGCGACATGGACCGTCTGCGCTTCAGGAATTGAAACTGTGAAACAGCAGTTGTCCATCGAAATGCTCTTCGATTTCGTCTGCCCCTGGTGCCTGATTGGCCAGCGGCACTTGCAAGCTGCGTTGTTGCTGTTGCAGCGAGAGCAGCCACATATGCAAGTGCAGGTTCGCAGGCAGGGCGTGCAGTTGCTGCCGGGGCTGCCGGCCAATGGGGTACCCTTCAAACAATTCTACCTTCAACGCCTGGGCAGCGAGCAGGCAGTGCGCGAGCGCCAGGCTCAGGTGCGCGCGGCTGCCAGCGTGGTGGGCGAGGACATCGACTTCTCGCGCATCGGCCGCATGCCAAACACCGGCAACGCCCACCGGTTGATGCAGCGGGCCGGTAGCCTGCTTGGCGCGTCGCAACAGCAAGCGTTGTTGGAGCGGCTGTTCATTGCCTATTTCCACCAAGGCCGCGACCTCGGCGATAGCCGCACGTTGCTCGGCATCGCTCAGGGTTGCGGGCTTGAGGCCGCGCAGGTAATCGATTGTTTGCGTGATGATGGCAGCCCGTTCCTCGACGGTGCAGGGCGTGCAGGCAGCGCGGTGCCACGTTATCGCTTCAACCTGGGCCCTCTGATTGCCGGGGTGCGGCCAGCCGAGGCGCTGTTTGCGGCGATGACCGACGCGTTGTCAGAGGGAGTGCAGGCATGAGCCGGCGTATCGCCCTGAACCCCAGCCATGTGCCGGAGCGCAATGGCCGGGTGCTGCTGGCCTGCGAGGGCCGCAGCGTCGCATTGTTCAATGTCGCCGGTGCGCTCTACGCCATCGACGATAGCTGCCCGCACCAAGGGGCGTCGCTGTGTGGTGGGCGCCTGGAAGGGCGGGTGATCCAGTGCTGTGCCCACGGCCTGCGCTTCGACCTGGCCAGCGGCTACCTGGTCAATTCCAACGCGTTGAAAGTTACCTGCTACCCGGTGCATCAGGAGGGTGATGCGGTGTTCATCACCCTCGAGCCTGACGGGGCTGGGGAGCAGGGCTGACACTGCGTGCCCGCCAACTGGCCGGTGGCATGCCGTACTGGGCGATGAACCAGCGGGTGAACGAACTGGGCATCGAGTAGCCGAGCATATCGGCTATGCGACCCAGCGAATAGCTGGGGTTCTCCAGGTAGCGCATCACCAGGTCACGTCGCACGCTGTTGATCAGGTCCTTGAAGGTCAACCCGTTTTCTTCCAGCCGCCGCTGAAGGGTACGTACGTTCATGCCCTGGGTTTGCGCCACTTGCTCGAGGGTGGCCCGGCCCATGGGCAGCAGCAGGTAGATGGTCTTGCGCAGCTCCAGCTCCAGCGATGGCTCGCTGCCTGCGGGCAGCGTGTCCAGGTAGCGTCGTGCCAGGCGGGCCATGGCTTCGTTGGCTTGCGGGCTGGCACTGTCGAGGTCGGCGGCAGGGCAGACGATGCCGTTGAACTCGCTGCCAAACACCAGCGTGCAGCCGAAAATACGCCGGTGAATGGCCGGGTCGGCGGGGGCCGCATGGGTGAAATTGGCGCTGATCGGGTGCCAGTGTGTGCCTAGCAGCGCCGCGCACAAGCGCATCATCACGCCGATAGCCAGCTCGGTGGCCTGGCGGCTACAGGGCGCGCGCTCGCTGATCACCTCTTCGCGAATGACCACGGTCTTGCCAGCTTCTTCGATATGAATGGCCAGCGCGTCATTGAGCAGATGGCGGTACTGCACGATCACCTGTAGCGCATCACGCAGGTTGCGTTGGTGGCTGAGCAGCAGGCTGATTTCGCCGAAGTCCGACAACTGGCGCAGTTCGGCCATGCGCAAGCCGAAGCTCTCGCATTGGCTGGCGCTGGCGGAAGCTTCCAGCAGGTTGATCACGCTGGCCACCGGGATACGCCGGTTGGGGTCATCGAGCAGCGCCGTGCTGAGGCCCATCTGTGCCAGCAGTTTGTGGGGGTTGAGACCCAGGTGGCGAGACACTTCCAGGTAGTTGGTCAAGCTGGCGGCGCGGACGAGGGCAGGCATTTTTTATTGTTATCCCTATTGTTCAGGCAACCTGGCGCTTTCAGACAGCAGCACAAGGCTGTTGCTACAAAAAGCACTTGGCTTGCAGGTGCACGGGTTTTATAGCCTGCGTGTCATCAATTGAAAAGCAAAGCCCTGTTCGTGCCATTGTCATCAAATGAAAAGTACCTGACGCCCAATGTGAAGCACCCGGGGGGAGGGCTGTTTACTGTGAACCTCAACAGCTACACCGCACACGAGGTTCACCGTGGAAAAACTGCAAACCACTGCCACCGTGTTGATCGTCCCTGGCCTGCGCGACCACGTCGCCGACCATTGGCAGACGCTGCTTGCCAGCCGCCTGGCGAAGGTGCGCAGCGTACCGCCGCTGAAGGTTGACGGCCTTTGCTGCAACGCCCGGGTAGAGGCGATCCAGCGTGAACTGGAGCAGATCGACGGCCAGGTGCTGTTGGTGGCACACAGTGCCGGCGTACTGATGGTCGCCCACTGGGCCGCGCGTTACGGGTGGCCGATCAAGGGGGCTTTGCTGGCTGCACCGCCAGACCTCAACGCCCAGTGGCCGGCGCACTACCCAAGCCCGGCCAGCCTGGCCGCTCAGGGCTGGTCGCCGTTGCCAACCACCGCGCTGCCGTTCCCGAGCATTGTCGCGGCCAGCAGCAATGACCACCTGGCCAGCTACGCCGCCGTTAGCGAACTTGCCCGCCGTTGGGGCAGTGAGCTGGTCAACCTGGGCGCCGTCGGCCATCTCAACCCGGCGTCCGGTTTCGGCCCTTGGCCGTTGGCCGAGGCCCTGATCCGCCGTCTGGACGCCGATACCCTGCAGTAACGCATGGACGCCCCAGCCACGCCCGCAACAGACGGGCGGCGTAAAAAACAATAACAATACGTGGAGCCATCGTAATGCCAGAACACCGCATTCACCATGCCGTGAAGCCACAGCGCTGCCTGCTCGCCTGCGCCGTCGCCCTGCTCACGCTGCCCGCCGCCCAGGCCGTCGAAGTCGAGACCGGCAATGAAGACTGGGCCGTGCGCTTCGACAACACCGTCAAATACAATTATGGCGTGCGCACGGAAAGCGCCGACAAGCGCATGCTGGGCACGCCCAACAGCAACGACGGTGACTACAACTTCCGCAAAGCCGGCACCAACATCACCAACCGGGTCGACCTGCTGACCGAGCTGGATGTGGTGTATCAGGGCAACACCGGCTTTCGCATCAGCACTGCCAGCTGGTACGACAAGGCCTACGACAACACCGGTTCCAACAGCAACCCGTTCGTCAATGGCAACGGTGATCAGTCGGGCATCAGCCCCAGCCTCAATGGCCTGCCGGGTACTGGCATACCCTTGGGCAGCCCGCACCTGAGCAACTACGCCCAGCGCTACTACAGCGGCCCCTCGGGCGAAGTGCTGGATGCGTTCGTCTTCATGAGCCGTGATGTGGGCGAAGCGTCGCAGGTCAGCGCCAAGCTGGGCCAGCACAACCTGTTCTGGGGGGAAACCTTGCTCAACCCCGTGCATTCGCTGAGCTATGGCCAGTCCGGCCTGGACCTGGCCAAGCTGGCGGCCTCGCCAGGCACCGAGGCCAAGGAGCTGTTCGTACCTCGCAACCAACTGTCGACCTCGTTTCTGGTCAACTCCGAACTCACCCTGGGGGCCCAGTACTTCTTCGATTGGGATGCTGCCCGCTTGCCCGAAGCGGGCACCTATTATGGCGGCGCCGATGTGGTAGGCGAGGGCGCGCAGAGCTTCCTGCTCGGCCACACCGGCACCCCGGGGTTGATCCCGGTGCGCGGAGCGCTGACCACCATCCGCCGCGGCCATGACCTGACGCCCGGCAAGCGCGGCGACTGGGGCATCATGGCCAGGTGGTCGCCGCAATGGCTGGACGGCACCCTCGGTTTCTACTACCGCAAGACGTCCGAGATTCTGCCCCAGGCCTGGCTCGATGCGCGCGGCATGACCGTGGCCAGTGGCCCTTTCGGCAACCCGCCAGGCAGCCGCCAAGGGGCGGTCGGTAACCTGTACAACTCGCTGCAAAGCACCACTTACCAGTTCGCCTACGCCGACAACATCGACATCTATGGCCTGAGCCTGTCCAAGGATGTGGCCGGCATCAGCGTCGGCAGCGACCTCAACATCCGCCACAACATGCCGCTGGCGAGTATCCCGGCAATCGTCAGTGCCCCCGGCCAAGGTGGCCTGGGTGGTGGCTTCGGTTTACTGCCGGCGCGCCTGCCCGGCAGCGGGGTGGTCTACGACGTGCCCAAGGATGGCGACAGCCTGAGCGCCACTGGCGACACCCTGCATTTCACCGTCAACGGCCTGATGACGATAGGTGACACACCGCTGTTCGACTCGGCAACCCTGCTGGGAGAGCTGTTCTACAGCAACCTGCTCAAGCTCGATAGCCACAACGAGGCGTTGTACAAAGGCAAGGCCAGCTACCGCGGCATCGACAAGGTGACCCGCGACAACTGGGGTATCGCCGTCAACTTCACACCCACCTGGTACCAGGTGTTGCCGGGCATGGACCTGAGCCTGCCGTTGTCGGTCAACGTCGGCCTGGACGGTGTATCGCCGGTGCAAGGTGGCGGGGCCGAAAACACCGGCAATTACGCGGTGGGCTTGAGCGCCGCGATCTACAACCAGTACTTCGTCGACCTCAAGTACGTCGACAGCTTCGGTGAGACCAAGCGCTGCAAGGACGGCCAGACCGACGGCAGCACCCCCAATGCCCTGGACGGCGAACAGGATTACACCTGCTACGGCGGCGGCTACGCCTCCTTCTCTGGCGGTGGCGCCACCACCGAAGACCGTGGCGCGCTGTACCTGACCGTCAAGACGACCTTCTGAGTCCTGTTTCCTACTGCTTACACAGGAAGACAACCATCATGATCTTCGTACGTACCTTGCTGGCTTCGTGCCTGTCGCTGGCCGCGCTCAACGCCGCCCAGGCTGCCGTTTCCCCTGACCAGGCTGCACACCTGGGCACCAACCTGACCACCCTCGGCGCAGAAAAGGCCGGCAATGCCGACGGCTCTATCCCGGCTTACCAAGGCGGCCTGGTTACCCCGCCGGCCAGCTATCAGAGCGGCGCCAGCATGCGCCCCGACCCGTATGCCGGCGAGAAGCCGTTGCTGGTCATCGATGGCAAGAATGCCGATCAGTACAAGGGGCAACTGACCGCCACCACCCTCGAACTGCTCAAGCGCTACCCCAGCTACCACGTTGACGTGTACCCGACGCACCGCAGCGTCGCGCTGCCGCAGGCGGTGCTGGACAACACCCGCAAGAACGCCACCGGAGCCAAAAGCCAGGAGGGCGGCACTGCAGTGGACAATGTGCTGCCGGGCATACCGTTCCCCATTCCGCAGAACGGCGCCGAGGCCATGTGGAACTTCCTGCTGCGCTACCAGGGCGTGAGCATGACCGCCAAGTACGACTCCTGGAACGTCGATGCTGCCGGCAAGCCGACATTGTCGACCACCGGCCAGGCTCACATCAGTTACCCGATCTATGAGGACATGGCCAAGCCGATCGGCGCAAAGGACACCTATTACCAGATGAAACTGGTGTACACCGGGCCCGCACGCCGTGCCGGTGAAGCAATGATGCTGCGCGACGCTGCCAACCCGCTGGTGCAGCCGCGCAGCGCCTGGCAGTACCTGCCGGGCCAGCGCCGGGTCAAGCTGGCGCCTAACCTGGCCTACGACACGCCCAACCCAGGCACCTCCGGCTCTGGCACCTACGATGACGTGTTCGTCTTCAACGGCGCGCTGGACCGCTACGACTGGGCCCTGGTCGGCAAGCAGGAGATGTACGTGCCTTACAACACCTACCAGCTGACCTACAACACCGATGTCAAGCAGTTGATCACCCCCAACCACCTGGCGCCACAGTTTGTACGCTGGGAAAAACACCGCGTATGGGTGGTGGAAGGCAAGCTCAAGGACGGCGCGCGTCACATCTACCACAAGCGCCGCTTCTACCTCGATGAGGACAGCTGGATCGCGCTGGCCTCGGACCAGTACGACGCCCGTGGCCAGCTGTACCGGGGGTCGTTCGCCTTCCTTACCCAGAGCTATGACAAGCAGACCCCGGACGCCACACCGTTCATGATCTACGACCTTATCGGCGGCACCTACAACCTCAACGGCGTGGTCGGTGCCTACGGCGGCATTCGTTACATCGACCCGTTGTCGAAAACCCAATGGTCGCCCGATTCGCTGGCCGGCAACGGCATTCGCTGAACGCACGGAGCAGAGGTTCCAATGTCTGTCTTCAAACGATGCAGCGTGGTAATGCTGGCTCTGGCTGCGCTGCATGGCGCGGCCCATGCAGCGCCATTCACCGATGTGCTGGATGTGCCCGCCATGCCCAGCGCCCTTGCCAGCAGTAGCGCCCTGCGTGATGTGACCTTGGCCGGGCAGCGCCTGGTCGCGGTCGGACCGCGTGGGCACATCCTGTATTCCGATGACCACGGCGCGCACTGGCAGCAAGCCCAGGTGCCGGTCAGCGCAGACTTGAATGCGGTGAGCTTCGCCACGCCCGAGCTGGGCTGGGCGGTGGGCCACGACGGTGTGGTCCTGCACAGCCGCGACGGTGGCATGCACTGGCAAAAACAGCTGGACGGCCGGGTACTGGCCGAACAGCTGCCAGGCGCGGCCACCGACAACGCCTTGCTCGACGTGTGGTTCGACGATGCCCGCACGGGCTACGCGGTGGGGGTGTTCAACCTGCTGCTTCGCACCACGGATGGCGGCAAGCACTGGCAGCCCTGGCTCGACCACAGCGACAACCCGCAAGGCCTGCACCTGACCAGCCTGGCCGCGGTGGGCGACGAGCTGTACATCACGGGCGAGCAGGGCCTGTTGCTGAAGTGGGACGGCAAGCGCTTCGTCCGCGTCGTCACCCCCTACGCCGGCACCCTGTTCGGCGCCGTCGGCAAGCCCGGTGTGCTGCTGATTTACGGCCTGCGCGGCCACGCCTACCGCAGTTCCAATGGCGGCCAGCAGTGGCAACGGATCGACACCGGAATCAACGCCAGCCTCACCGCCGCCGGTGTCGACCGTGACGGGCAGTTCTGGATTGCCAGCCAGGCCGGTGACCTGCTGCTCAGCCGCGATGACGGCGCCAGCTTCAGCCCGGTAGCCCGCAGCCCCCGCAGCCCCGTCACCGCACTCGTCAGCGATGCCGGGAACGGCCTGGTGCTGGTGGGCGAGCGTGGCGTGCGCAACCAGGCCGGTAACCCCACGCAGCACCCCTGACAAGAGAAGACCCTGATGGCCGCTACCCGCCAAGATACGCTTCCGGTAATCCGCAACCTCGCCGATTTCGACCCGCACTCGGGCAATTGCCTGGAACGCCTGGTGTTCAACCATCGCTGGCCATTTCTGCTGTGCATGCTGCTGGCAACGTTGGTACTGGGCTTCATGGCGGCGACGCGCCTTGAGCTGCGCCCCAGCTTTGACAAGATGCTGCCGCAGAGCCATCCCTACATACAGCACTACCTGGAAAACCGCGCTTCGCTGCGCGGATTGGGCAATGCGGTACGGGTGGTGGTAGAGAACACCCACGGCGATATCTTCGACCCGGGTTACTTGCAGACCCTGCGCCATATCAACGACGAACTGTTCCTCAGCCAAGGCGTGGACCGGGCATGGGTGAAGTCATTGTGGAGCCCGGCGGTGCGATGGACCGAGGTAACCGAGGAGGGGTTCCAGGGCGGCCCGGTCATGCCTGACGGGTATCAAGGCGCAGCCGGCGATATCGAACAGCTCAGGCAGAACATCGAGCGTGCCAACATCGTCGGCAGCCTGGTAGCGCGCGACTTCAAGTCGAGCATGCTGGTGGTGCCGCTGCTCGACCAGGACTCAGCCACCGGCAAAGGCCTGGACTACCATGCCTTTTCACAAAAGCTCGAACAACTGCGCAGTCAGTACCAGGCCGGCGGCCAGTACCGCATTCATGTGATCGGGTTCGCCAAGCTGATGGGCGACCTGATCGACGGCCTGATCCAGGTGATGGCGTTCTTTGCGCTGGCTGTGCTGACCAGCCTGGTGATCATCTACTGCTATACCCGCTGTGTGCGCAGCACCTTGCTGGTGGTGGTGTGTTCGCTGACTGCGGTGGTATGGCAGCTGGGTATCGTCGCCTGGCTGGGCTATGCCATCGACCCGTATTCGATCCTGGTGCCGTTCCTGATCTTTGCCATCGGCGTGTCGCACGCGGCGCAGAAGATGAACGGCATCCTTCAGGACATAGGCCGCGGTACGCACCGGCAGATTGCCGCCCGCTATACCTTCCGCCGCCTGTTCGTGGCCGGGGTCACCGCACTGCTGGCCGATGCCGTGGGCTTTGCGGTGCTGATGCTGATCGATATTCCGGTAATCCAGGACCTGGCAATCACCGCCAGCATTGGTGTGGCGGTGCTGATTTTTACCTCGTTGCTGTTGATGCCGGTGGCACTGTCCTATGTCGGTGTGGGCCGCAAGGCTGCCGAGCGAGCGCTACGTATCGATGCTCGCGCGGATCAGCACCGTGGCTTCGGCCGGCTGTGGGACCTGCTTGACCGATTCACCGAACGCAAGTGGGCCTGCGCTGCACTGCTGGCTGCCCTGGCGCTGGCCACCCTGGGCATCTGGGGTAGCCTCCAGCTGAAAATCGGCGACCTCGACAGTGGCGCCCCCGAGCTGCGTGCGGACTCGCGCTACAACCGCGACAATGCTTACATCACCCAGCATTACGCACTGTCCAGCGATACCTTTGCGGTCATGGTCAAGACTGCCCCCGAAGGCTGCCTGCAATACCAGACATTGATCCTCGCCGACCGCCTGGCCTGGGAGCTGCAGCAACTGCCGGGTGTGCAGACCACCGTGTCGCTGGCAAACGCGGTGCGCCAGATCACTGCCGGTACCTACGAAGGCAACGCGCGCCTGAACAGCCTGCAGCGCAACCAGGACGTGCTCAATTACGCCGCCCAGCAAGCCTCGGTCAACGCCCCGGAGCTGTTCAACAACGACTGTTCGCTGATGCCGGTGATCGCCTACCTCAAGGACCACCGCGCCGACACGCTGGCCCAGGTGGCTGTAGCGGCTGAGCGTTTCGCCCAGGCCAACAGCAATGCTGACCACCAGTTCCTGCTGGCCGCCGGCAGCGCCGGTATCGAGGCCGCCACCAATGTGGTGGTGCGCGAGGCCAACCACCGCATGCTGTTGCTGGTGTACCTGGCGGTGACCCTGTTCTGCCTGGTCACCTTCCGCAGTTGGCGAGCGACGCTGGTGGCAATCCTGCCACTGATGCTTACTTCGGTGCTGTGCGAGGCGTTGATGGTGGCCATGGGCATTGGCGTCAAGGTTGCCACCTTGCCGGTGATCGCTTTGGGGGTGGGCATTGGCGTGGACTACGCGCTGTACCTGCTGAGCGTGCAGTTGCACTACCAGCGCGCCGGCCTGAGCCTGGCCCACGCCTACCAGAAAGCACTGGCCTTCACCGGTCGGGTGGTGGGGCTGGTCGGTATCACCTTGGCCGCTGGCGTAGCCGGCTGGGCCTGGTCGCCGATCAAGTTCCAGGCCGACATGGGCCTGCTGCTGACCTTCATGTTCCTGTGGAACATGCTCGGCGCGCTGGTGCTGATACCCGCGTTGTCGCACTTCCTCCTGCGCGGCCAGGGCGCCCCGGCAGCTGCCGATGCCCAGGCGCCGGCGCTTTCGCAAACCCAAGAAACCGAGTGCTCGCCTCATGTCTGATTACCTTGCGCCATTGCGCGACATGGATTTTCTGTTCAACGAAGTGTTCGACATCCCGACCTGGTGGGCGCAAACGCCCCTGCTGGCCGAAGTGGTCGATGCTGACACTGCCCGGGCCATCCTCGAGCAGGCCGGCAAGCTGATTGCCGAGCGAGTGGCGCCGCTCAACCACAGTGGCGACGAGCAGGGCTGCCGCTGGGAGGCTGGCCAGGTACGCACGCCCGACGGCTTCGCCGATGCCTACCGGGCATTTGCCGCTGATGGCTGGGTAGGTGTGGCCGGTGACCCGGCCTACGGCGGCATGGGCATGCCGAAGGTGATCGGCGCCCAACTCGAAGAGATGCTCAATGCCGCCAACCTGTCGTTTGGCCTGTACCCGATGCTGACCGCCGGGGCCTGCCTGGCACTGCGCAACCATGCCAGTGAGGCTTTGCAGGCGCTGTACCTGCCACCCATGTACCAAGGGCGTTGGGCCGGTTCGATGTGCCTGACCGAGCCCCACGCGGGCACCGACCTGGGCCTGATCCGCACCCGGGCACAACCCATCGCCGACGGCGGCTACCGCATCAGCGGCACCAAGGTCTTCATCACTGGCGGCGAGCAGGACCTGACCGAGAACATCATCCACCTGGTGCTGGCGCGGCTACCGGATGCCCCGGCCGGCCCCAAAGGCATCTCGCTGTTCCTGGTGCCCAAGGTGCTGGTCGACGCCGACGGCGTGCTTGGCGAGGCCAATGCAGTGAGCTGCGGCTCGATCGAGCACAAGATGGGCATCAAGGCCTCGGCCACCTGTGTGATGAATTTCGACGGCGCCATTGGCTACCTGGTCGGCGAGCCGAACAAGGGCCTCAATGCCATGTTCACCATGATGAACTACGAGCGCCTGGGCGTGGGTATACAGGGGCTGGCGCTGGGCGAGCGGTCTTATCAGGGGGCCATCGCTTATGCCCGTGATCGTCTTCAAGGCCGCGCGCCGTCGGGTGTCGAAGCGCCGTCGCAGCATGCCGACCCGATCATCGTCCACCCGGACGTACGCCGCATGCTGCTGACCATGAAAGCGTTGAACGAAGGTGGGCGGGCATTTTCCACCTACGTGGCGTTGCAGTTGGACCTGGCCAAATACAGCGACGACCCGGCTACACGTGCCAATGCCGAGGCCAAGGTGGCGTTGCTTACGCCGGTAGCCAAAGCGTTCCTTACCGACATGGGGCTGGAGACTACCCTGCACGGCCAGCAAGTGCTGGGTGGCCACGGCTATATCCGCGAGTGGGGCCAGGAGCAGTTGATTCGTGACTGCCGCATTACCCAGATCTACGAAGGCACCAATGGCATCCAGGCGCTCGACCTGGTAGGGCGCAAGCTGTTTGGTGATCGCGGCAAGGCCTACCGCGGCGTAGCTGACGAAATCGTCAGCTTTGCCCAGGCGCTGCCAGTGGCGCATGCCGAGTTCAGTGCACCACTGCTGGCTGCCGTGCACAACCTTGACGAACTGAGTGCGTGGTTGCTCGACCGCAGCCAAGGCAACCCGCGCGAGCTTGGCGCATCGGCGGTGGAATACCTGCACGTGTTTGGCTACACCTTCTACGCCTACCTGTGGGCGCGCATGGCCGTGGTGTGCCAGGGCCACGCGGCACCTGAGCCATTCCACCTGAGCAAGCTCGGTACCGCGCGCTTCTACTTTGCACGCCTGCTACCACGCATCCATTCGCTTAGCGCCAGCGTCAGGGCCGGCAGCGATAGCCTGTACCTGCTCGAGGCCGTGCAACTGTGATGGCCGCCAACATGCTCACCACACGCGTCATGCCCCGGGCCGAGCAAGCCTATGACTATCCGCTGCTGATCAAACGCCTGCTGCTGTCGGGTGTGCGCTACCAGCCCAACCAGGAAATCGTCTACGCCGACAAGCTGCGCTACACCTACACCACGTTGCTGGAACGCATCCAACGGCTGGCCAACGTGCTGACCACGGCCGGGGTCAAGCCTGGCGACACGGTGGCATTGCTCGACTGGGACAGCCACCGGGCACTGGAATGTTTCTTTGCCGTGCCGATGCTGGGGGCGGTGTTGCATACGGTAAACGTGCGGCTGTCCAGCGAGCAGGTGCGCTACACCATGAACCACGCCGAGGATCGGTGGGTACTGGTGCATGACGACTTCCTGCCATTGATACAGCAGCTGCGTGCAGACCTGCCGACCGTCGAGGGCATCATCCGCCTCAGCGACGGCGCTGCCGCCGCGCAGACAGTGCCTTTGCTGGGCGAATACGAAGCCATGCTGGCGGCGGCAGCACCACAGTTCGAATTTGCCGATTTCGACGAAAACTCGCTGGCCACCCTGTTCTACACCAGCGGTACCACCGGCAACCCCAAGGGTGTGTACTTCAGCCACCGGCAACTGGTGCTGCATACCCTGGTCGAGCAGGGCACCTTGGCCGCATGTGGCGAGGTACCGCTGCTGCGCACTGGCGATGTGTACATGCCGATCACGCCCATGTTCCACGTGCATGCCTGGGGCGTGCCCTATGTGGCCACGGCGTTGGGCATCAAGCAGGTCTACCCCGGGCGTTACGAGCCCAACCGCCTGGTGCGCCTGTTCCATGACGAGGGGGTGACGTTCTCCCATTGCGTACCGACGGTGCTGCAGATGATGCTCGACAGCGAGCAAGGGCGCTGCACCGACCTGACTGGCTGGAAGATGCTGCTGGGCGGCAGCGCCCTGACGCTGAGCCTGGCCCAGCGTGCCAGCGGGCGCGGCATCAGCGTGCATTGCGGCTACGGCATGTCGGAAAGCTG
Organism: Pseudomonas sp. JR33AA; assembly: GCF_021378985.1. Taxonomy (NCBI): domain Bacteria; kingdom Pseudomonadati; phylum Pseudomonadota; class Gammaproteobacteria; order Pseudomonadales; family Pseudomonadaceae; genus Pseudomonas; species Pseudomonas sp. JR33AA. The sequence continues at coordinate 261,544 of NZ_JAJSAW010000006.1, read as the reverse complement.
CCCGCTGCTCAGCATCACCCACTTGAGCATCGACTTGCTGGCACAGCCCATGGCGCAGCAACTGCCGCTGCGCATCGATGCCGGTGTGCCGATTGCCATGGTGGACCTGCGTATCGTCGATAGCGAGGGCAGGGAAGTACCGCACGATGGCGCAAGCCTGGGCGAAATTGTGGTGCGCGCGCCTTGGCTTACCCAGGGTTACCTGCACGAGCCGGAGCAAGGCGCGGCGCTGTGGCTGGGTGGCTGGATGCACACTGGTGACCTGGCCTGTATCGACCCGCTGGGCGTGGTGCGCATTCGCGATCGCATCAAGGATGTGATCAAGACCGGTGGCGAGTGGATCAGTTCGGTGGCGCTGGAAAACCTGATCAGCCAGCACCCGTCCGTCGCCTCGGTCGCGGTCATTGGTATTCCTGATCCCCAGTGGGGGGAACAACCTTTGGCCCTGGTGGTCTGTCATGACAGTGTGCAGTTGGACCAACCGGCATTGGCCAGGCACCTGCAGCCGTCTGTCGACAGCGGGCACCTGACCAAGTGGGCGGTACCGCGGCAGGTGCGGTGTGTGGACGAGCTCCCCAAGACCAGTGTCGGCAAGATCGACAAGAAACGCATTCGCCAGACAGCAATCTAGGCTTTTCAGCCAGTACCTAGAGGTGGCTTGCGATGCTTGGGGGCGCTTTGCGCCCCATCTTGTTGCCTGGTGCGGTCTTTGCCAGAGCGACCTTGGGTCGCGATGGGCTGCACAGCAGCCCCAAAACCCCGCCAAACAAGGGAATGGCGGTTGACTTAAGTTCACCCAGGTAAAGTTAGGTTAAAGCGGCCACGGCATATACACGGATCAGTATTGTGGTTTGTACTATCCGGTTAAAGATGCCATTGATGAACACACTTCCGACGCAGCCAAGCGCTGAACGCGGGGCGTTCTCCGGTTTCGAGGCGTGTCGCAATTCCCAGCAGGGCCCCGTGGTGATCCTTGCCTCCGGCGCTTCTGCCAAACATTTCCCGCTGGGCGAGTTTGCGCATTTGCCCATCATTGCCATGAATGGGTCGGTCGCCATGACCGCCGAACACGGCATCAAACCCTTCTTCTACGTGTGCACCGACAAAAGCTTTTGCCAGCAGCAGCCGGCCTTGTTCGCCATTGCCTTGCGCGACAGCGAACGCCTGGCCCTGTGGCCAGAGCAGTATGCGCGCGCCAATGTGCCAGCCCACACCCAGTGTTATGCCTTGCACAAAGCCGACATGCCGAGCCTGCTGGACGGTTTGCGCGGCCATGGGGACAGTTGCGTGTGCAACCGGGCACTGTGGAGCAAACGCAGCCGCTCGATTGCCTTCAGCAAAAACCTGGCCCAAGGCTTTTACGATGCCCGCACGGTGGCTTATGTGGCCTTGCAGTTGGCCTATCACCTGGGTTTCGAAGAAGTGCTGCTGGTAGGTGTTGACCTTGATCAGAGCGTCGGGCGCTTTTACGAGGACGGCCAGGGCCAGTGTTCGCCGTGCGGGCTCGACCAGCACTGGGACAGCCGCATCCTGCCGTCGTTGAAGTTGATGGCCAGGGAAGTGGTCAGCGAGCATTTTCACGTCTACAACCTGTCGGCAATATCACGGATTCCCGCTGAGCTGATCCCCAAGGTCAATCTCAGCCAGGCGCGGCACATTGCGCGCTGCGCAAATACCTGAGCAAGAAAGCGGGTGCATGAAAAACTGTGGATGCGTACAGTGGGCCGATCGCAACTTGCAGGAGCCGGCTATGTCCAGCGCATTCACGATCATGCCATCGCCCGTCGGCATGCTGACCCTGGTGGCCCGTGGCAATTGTCTGGCAGCCGTATTGTGGGAAGAGGAGCGGGAAAACCGCGTTCGCCTGGGCGCAGTGCATCGGGACGACCAGTGCCCGGTACTGCGGGAAACCGCTCGCCAGTTGGGCGAGTACTTTGACGGCAAGCGCCAGCGTTTCGAACTGGCGCTGGACTTTGCCGGAACTGAGTTCCAGCGCCAGGTGTGGGCTGCGTTGCTGGCGATACCGTTCGGCGAAACCCGCAGCTACAGCGACATTGCCCGGCAGCTTGGCAACCCCGGGGCGGTGCGCGCAGTAGGCGCCGCCAATGGCCGCAACCCGATTTCGATCATCGCCCCGTGTCACCGGGTAATCGGCGCGTCGGGCAGCCTGACCGGTTTTGCCGGTGGCCTGGCGGCCAAGCAATACTTGCTGGCGCTTGAGGGCCGGCAGAGCCTGGCGCTGGACCTTTAGGGCTTCAGCCGAACCAGCTGGCGATCAGGCAGGCCAGCACGGCCAGCACCGAACCGGCGATCAGGGTGTATTGCCGCCGTGCCTGACGTGCGCGGGGCTCGACCTCACGCAGGTACTCTCCGGGCGTAGGCGCATCGGGCCGATGGCGCAAGCCCTCGGCCACATCGGCAAGTTGCCCCTGAATCAGCAAGCCGACCAGGCAGTAGGTGCAGGCGTAACTGAGCAACGCTAGAAACAGATAGATCATGCAGGGTACGCGTCCAACGGCAAGGTGATCGCGCTGGCACTGCGGGTGTCGAGTACGATCAGCCCTTCACTGTGGTCATCCAGGCTGGCCAGCAAGTGCCCCTGGCTATCCCATGCTGCCGAACCGCCGGCACCGATGAAGGTGTCGGCCGGCCCCACACAGTTGGCCATCAGCACCGGCATGCCCAGCTCGCGTGCCACCTCTGGGTAGTGCGCGTATCCCTCGCGGATACCCTTGGCGGTTTTCGCAACGCTGACCAGGTACAGGTCGGCACCGCGCTCGCGGGCCAGGGCGGCATGCGCCATGAACATCGATTCGTAGCAGATCGCCGGCGCCAACCGGTGTTCACCCACCTCCAGCAGCAATGCCTGATCACCTGGGGTGAAGTAAGGCAACTCATCATCATGCAAGCGCTGCTTGGCATAGGCCTGGCGCGGCGCCCCAGGGCAGAAGACGGGCATGCCGATACGTATGCCGTGGGGCGTTGGCAATGGCAGGCCCACGGCAAGGGTAATGCCCAGGCGGTCGCAGGCTGCCTGCAGCGGGTCCAGGCGCGCGGAGGTGATGGGCAGGGCGGCCTGGCGCGCCATACCCGGCTCATAGCCGGTCAGCGACAGCTCGGGGAACACCACCAGTTCGGCACCCAGGGCAGCAGCCTGCTCGATGCAAACCAGATGGCGCTGGAGGTTGCCTGGCAAATCGCCCTTGAGCGACACCAGTTGTACGGCGCACAGTTTCATCAAGACCCTTCCCTGGCAGAGGTTCAAACGCCGAGCATACTATCGGCACTAACGCCCGTTCCAGTGAAGGGTTTTTCAGGAAGCCCCGGGTGCGCAGCGAACGCACATCGATCTGCGCAGCCACGGTACCTTGTGCCATGCTGTCCAGTGACAGCGCCATGAGCACGGTACGCGCGAAGGTGGGCAGGGTGCTACCAGCGGAGGAACACTGTAATGGCACGGTTTCGGCGGATGATCGCCAATATCCGGGGACGGGACCTGGCGGTGGGCGATATCCATGGCCACTTCCAGCGCCTGCAACAATGCCTGGATGCGGTAGGGTTCGATCCGGCGGTGGACCGCCTGTTCAGCGTGGGTGACCTGGTCGACCGTGGGCCGCACAGCGAGGCCGCACTGGAATGGCTGGCCCAGCCTTGGTTCCATGCCGTCCAGGGTAATCATGAAGCCTTGGCAATCACCCGCGTGCGCGGTGGGCGGCTGGACCTGGGCATGTACCGCGCCGCCGGGGGGGGCTGGTTTCTCGACTTGCCGCGGCGCGAGCAACTGCGTTTCGTGGAGCGTTTCGAGCAGTTGCCGATTGCCATGGAAGTGGAGAGTGCAGACGGCCTGGTAGGCCTGCTGCATGCCGACAGCCCGTTTGCCGACTGGGCAGACTTACGCTCGTGGCTGGAACTGGATGACGACCCTGAGGTGCGCCAAGTGTGCCAGTGGTCACGTCGGCGCCTGAAGGAGGGGGACACCCAACCGGTGCAGGGGCTGCGAGCCCTGCTGGTCGGCCACACCCCGGTGCTGGAGGCCAAGCTGCTGGGCAATGTGTGGCACCTGGACACGGGGGGCTGGGCCAGCGGCCATTTCACCTTGGTCGACATGCGCACCTTGCAACGGATCAGCCCCGAGCCAGATGCAGCAACAACGCCCCTGCCAACATCACCAGCATGACCCCCGAGGCCCGCTCCAGCCACGCCAGGCTGCGGGCGAATCGCCGCAGTACCCGCTGGTTGCCGATGACCACGGCAACCAGCAAGTCCCAGAGCAGGACGATGCTGAACATCCATAGGGCGTAGGCCGTTTTCCAGCCGGGGCTGACGCTGGCGACCATGCTGGCCAGGCTGGCATAGAACAGCGCGTTCTTGGGGTTGAGAATGCCGGACAAGAAGCCCATGCCCAAACTGCGCCACCAGCCATGAACCCGCTGGCTGCCTGCTACTGTGCCCAGGCTGGTTTGCCCGGCATGGCGCAGGAACAGCGCGCCGATGTACAGCAGGTAGCTGGCGCCGGCCAATTGCAGGGCGGTGAACAGCAGGCTGCCCTGCTGCAGTACCGAAAGCCCGGTGAAGGCGATGACGATGAACGCGCCATTGGCCAACGCTATGCCCAGGCAGGCACCGCTGGCGATGCGCCAGCCGCTGCTGATTGCGTTGCGTGCGACCAGGAAAAAATCCGGGCCAGGTGAGAGCAGGGCAAGGAAGTGGGCCAGGGCGATGATCATGAATTGTTGCATTGGAGGCTGCTCTACGGAAAAAACCGCAGTCTGCTGCCGGGCCTGTTCTGGCGTATTGAACAATATTGCACGTGCAGCAGCCTTCAGTTTCCTCGGTACTGCCCTGGCGTAACCCCCACATGGGCCTTGAACACCCGCTGGAAATGGCTCTGGTCAGCAAAGCCAAGCTGGTAGGCCACTTCTGCCAGGGCCAGCCCTTCACTCAACAGTTGCCGCCCGCGATTGACTCGGGCATTGAGCAGGTAGGCATGCGGGGTAAACCCGGTCGCTGCTCGAAACGCGCGGATCAGTTGATAGCGCCCAAGCCCCGCCTCCCGCGCCAATACCTCCAGGCTCAATTGTGCAGGGTCCTGGTGTTCGATGCGTGCAAGCAATCCGCTCAAGGTGGCTGCTTCCAGGGCGGGGGCCGCTGCCAGCGGTGGGTGCGCGGAGAAATCCAGGTCCCCAAGAAAAGCTATCAGCGCGGCATCTTTCTCGCCGTTGCAGGCACTGGAAAACAGTAACCCGTTCAGATCGCAGAACTGCCGATATACCTCAGCCTCCCTGCAGATACGCACCGGTTCGCCGGCTTCGATACCGCCAAGACCCGACTCCAGGCGTAACTGCGTCAGCCAGTCGGCATCCACATGCAGCATCTGATAGCTCCACGCCAGGCCGGATGCCGGGTTGCAGGCATGCACGCGGTGGGGCGGGACCAGTACCAGTGTGCCAGGTGCCAGGTGTTGCTGCCCGTCGACCGCCCCGGTGAAATGGCTGTGGCCAGCATCCACCGCACCGATGGAAAACGTCGGGTGGCTGTGGGCCTTGTAGCAGGCCCGGCTGTGGCAGGCGCGCCGGCTTTCGACATGTGCCAGGGCCGGGTCGCGCCACAGGGTGGCGTGGGAACGGGGCATTACAGGCTCCTCGGTATTGTCGGCAGGGTAACAGGTGTCGCGCACCCGTACAGTTTTTATCGCCGGCTGTTACTTGACCGCAGGGCCCGGAACGCGCCGAAATAGCGGGCTGTTGTCAGAGGAAAACGAGAATGGACCTTCCAAGCCTGCTGCTCTTCATCCCTGCCTGCTTCGCCTTGAACATGGCGCCAGGACCTAACAACCTGTTGTCACTGCACAACGCCAGCCGTTACGGCCTGCGCACCGCCTGCGTGGCCGGCGGCGGCCGTATCCTTGCCTTCTGCGGCATGATCGCCCTGGCCGCGATGGGTCTGGCAGTGGTGTTGCATACCAGCGAATACCTGTTCCTGGCCATCAAGGTGGTGGGCGCGGCCTACCTGTTCTACATCGCCTGGCAACTGTGGCGCGCCCCCGTGAGCGAGACCGTGGTGGCAAGCGATCACCCAGGCGGCACTTGGCGCCTGGCGCGCCAGGAGTTCTGGGTGGCGGCCGGCAACCCCAAGGCCATCCTGATCTTCACCGCCTTCCTGCCGCAGTTCGTCTCGGTCGGTAGCAGTACCCCGGTGAGTGAGCAGTTCCTTTGGCTGGGTGTGTTGTTCCTGCTGCTGGAATGGGCGGCCATCGCCATCTACTCAGGCCTGGGCGCCTACATGCAGCGTTGGTTCAGCCAGCCCGGCCCACGCCGGATGTTCAATCGGGTCAGCGCTTCCTTGCTGGGCTGCGCGGGCGTCGGTCTGTTGGCGGCGCGCCGCTAGAACTGCCAGCGCACGCCCAGGTTCACGCCGCTGGCTTCCTGCTGGCGGCTGTCCAGGTTGGCGGTGTACTGCACGCCGCCATGCAGGCTCAGCGCTTGGTTGACCTGCGCAACCACTCCGCTTTCCAGTTGCATTGAGGTATAGCGGTAGTCGGTCTTGATCGTGTCTGCGTCATCGAAGGTCAAGGTGTCGCGCCCACCGTCGCCGTGCCACAGGTTGACCTGCGCAAAGGGCTGCAACAGGCGCCCGCTGCTTCCTGTGAACGCACCCTCCAGGCGCAGGCCCAAGCGGCCGGTCAGCTCGACCTGGGCGTCATGACTGATGCGCGAGACGCTGTCGCTGGCGCTGTCCAGCGCGACCTTTTGCGCAATCAGCTGCGCTTGCGGTTCCACGGTCCAACGCTCGGACAGGGTGATGGGGTAGCCCGATTCCAGTGAAGCCGTCCAGGCGTGGCCGTCGAGGTTCAGCGTGTCGCCACGGTCGGAGCGGGCGCGGCCATCCAGGCGGGTGTACTGCAACACCGCGTCCACGTAGGCGCCCTGTGGCCCGACCAGGGTCCAGTACGTGCCCACGCTATCACCATCGAGCTTCAGGTCGCCCACGCTGCGGTTCTGTACGGCCAGGGCAAAACCTTTGACGTCGGCGTTCAGGCGGCTGTGGCTTGCGTAGATACCGACATGCTGGCGGTAACCGCTCTCGCCAACCTTGGCATACAGGTCCTGACCCACTTTGAAACCGTACAGGTCGCCATCCAGGCTCGGGTTGACCGTGCCGCTCCACTGCTGGCGCAGCGTGCCGCCGTAGGCTTGCCCCCAGCTGGCGGGCAGGGCGCTTTCACCCTGCAGTAACAGCTGGTCGCCCTGGCGCTGGTGGAAGGTGCCCAATGCCTGACGGGCGATGATCGCGGCACCCCGTGGCGCTGCGGCATAAACCGGCACCTCGGGACGGTACAGCGGCAGGCTTTGGCCCAGCACCGGCGCAGGCAGCTCGACCTGGCCGGGCGCTGGCGCAGCGACGGGCGGAGTGACGGCCGGGGCGATCACGGGTGGTTCGCCCGGTGCCGGCACAGGGGCCTGAGCGGGTGGCGCAACCAGCGTCGAGCGCAGGTACCAGCTGTTTTCACTGCCGGCAGTGACGCCCCCTTTGAACAGCCGATAGTCGTAGGCACCGGCCGATAGCGTCTGGGTCTGCACAAAGGCGGTGGCCGTGCTGGTGGCGCCGTCACGGGCTTCGACCACCTGGATGCCATTGCGCGCAGTCGCCGCACCTGCGCCGTTGAGGTTGTTGATGAGCATGTGGGTAGAGCCGGCGATGGCGCCGCGGCTGACCACCAGGCGATCGGAAGCCGCGCCATCGCCGGCCAGCACGCTGTTCAGGCGCAGGGTGCCGTTGTCGCCGGTGTAATCGCCCTCGATGTTCAGGCGGCCCATGGCATCATTGCCGGCTGTGAGGTCAAGGGTACCTGCGTTGCTGACCGAGGCGCGCTGGCCTGGGGCAAACGCTGTGATCACTCCTTGGCGTGACGTGATGCTGCTGCTGGCGTCGAGGGCGAGGCTGCCCGTGCTGCTGTTGGTGTCGCCCAGTACCAGCGTGTCATCCAGTGTCAGCCGGCTGCCGTTGTTCAGCGCCACGCGCTCCCAGTTCACATAGTGGGCACCGCCGGCCGGCTGGCTGGCATCGAACGTCAGGCTGTCGTTACCGTCGCCGCCGTCCAGAGTGATACTCAGCACCTCGGGCGTGAGGCCTTTGAGCAGTGCCGTGTCATCACCTGGCCCCGCATCCACGCGCCCGCCAATACGGCCTCCGTCCCAGGTGAAGCGGTCGTTGCCAGTGCTCAGCAACAAATCGCCGCCAACCTGGCCACCGTGCACCAGCACCTGGTCATCGCCACCGCTGACGCTGATGTTGCCGCCGATGTTGCCATCGAAGACTTCGATGTAGTCCTTGTCGAAGGCCGTGATGACGTTCCTGTCGACGCTGCCGCCACGCATGATGAAGGTGTTCTCGTCCAGCCGCATGTTGACGTTGCCGATACGCCCGTCGTCCATTTCGGCATAGTCGCCGCTGTCGAACGTGCCCTTGATCCAGCCGCCGGTCATGTGAAAGGTGTCCAGGCCATCACCCTGGTTGAGGTTGCCTTCGATGACGCCGCCGCTCATGACGAAGTCATCGATGCCGGCGCCCTGGTTGACGTTGCCGCCGATGCTGCCGGAGGCCATGTCGATGCTGTCTTTGCCGGCGCCGAAGGTTACGTCGCCGGTAATGGCGCCGCTACCGGATGCCGGGAATACCAGGCGGCTATCGCCGCTGGTGTCCACCAACGTGGGTGCGGTACCGCTGTCACATGTGTAGGTGTCGTTCCCCGGGCCGGGTGCGAAGGTGCAATTTGCTTGGGCGGGCATGACCATGCCCAGCAGCGGGAGCGAGCCCAGGGTCAGCATCAGGCGTAGACGCATCAGGAAAACCTCCATTCTCCAGGGAGACCTGCGCATCAAGCAGGGCGCGCAGGGTTACCGGGGTTGTATAGAGGAGTGCGTCACGACCACAACTGGCAAAAATGTCAGGTGGCAAAGGGCTAGCGCATTAGTCGCGGTAGAACGTTTGCACCAGGTGGTAGCCGAATTTGCTCTTGATCGGCCCGTGTACCACACGCAAAGGCTTCTTGAAGATCACCTGGTCGATGGCCCCGACCATCTGCCCTGGGCGAATCTCGCCCAGGTCACCCCCACGCTTGCCTGATGGGCACAGCGAGAACTTTTTGGCGAGCACGTCGAAAGCTTCGCCGTTGGCGATGCGCTGCCTGAGCTTTTCGGCTTCGTCAGCGGTCTTGACCAGTATGTGGCGGGCTTGGGCTTTCATGGGCTACCTGTGCATCGGGGAAAAAGGCGGCATTATGCCTGATTGAATCCCGTTGAAGCGATCACGCCCAGATGGCCGCAATGGATGTCAGGTCTTCAGCTCTGCGCGATCGCGAAACTGATCAAGCGCCTCCGGGTTGGCCAGGGCATCGGTGTTCTTCACCGGCAGCCCATGCACCACATCGCGAATCGCCAGTTCCACCAGCTTGCCACTGATGGTGCGCGGTATGTCGCTGACCTGGGCGATCACCGCCGGCACATGGCGGGGTGTGGTGTACTGACGTATCACCTGGCGAATGTGCTGGCGCAGGGCTTCATCCAGCTGCAGGCCGTCGTGCAGGCGCACGAACAGCACCACCCGCACATCCCCGTTCCAGTCCTGGCCGATGGCCACGCTTTCTACGACCTGTTCGACTTTTTCCACCTGGCGGTAGATCTCCGCCGTGCCAATGCGCACGCCGCCCGGGTTGAGCACGGCGTCGGAGCGACCGTGGATCACCATGCCCCCGCTGGCACGCTGCTCGGCGTAGTCGCCCTGGGCCCACACCCCCGGAAACTGGCTGAAGTAGGCATCGTGGTAACGGTGACCGCCCGGGTCGTTCCAGAAACCGAGTGGCATCGACGGGAAGTTGCGCGTGCACACCAGTTCGCCTTTTTCATCCACCACGGGCTGCCCCTGCTCGTTCCACACCTCCACCGCCATACCCAGGCCTTTACACTGGATTTCGCCACGACGCACAGGCAGGGTCGGGTTGCCCAGCACGAAGCAGGAGACGATATCCGTACCGCCCGACATCGACACCAGCCACAGGTCGGCCTTGATCTTGTCGTACACATAGTCGTAGCTGTGCGGTGACAGCGGCGAACCGGTGGACAGCAGCAGCCGCAGGCTGGTCAGGCAGTGGCTGGTGGCAGGTTCCAGGCCTGCCTGCTCCAGTGCCGCCAGGTACTTGGCGCTGGTACCGAAGGCGTGGATGCCCTCGGCCTCTATCAGGTCCAGAAGGCGCCCGGGGCCTGGGTGGAACGGCGAGCCGTCATACAGCACCAGCGTGGCACCCACCGCCAGGCCGCTGGCCAGCCAGTTCCACATCATCCAGCCGCAGGTGGTGTAGTAGAACAGCACGTCATCGGCCTTCAGGTCATTGTGCAGGCCGTGTTCCTTGAGGTGTTGCAACAGCACGCCTCCGGCGCGATGGACAATGCACTTGGGCACGCCGGTGGTGCCACTGGAATAGAGGATGTACAGCGGGTGGTCGAACGGCAGCGGGGTGAAACGGGGCTCGCCGCCGGGCTGGAAGAAGTCATCCCACAGGCTGACGTTGGCTGCCTGGAATTCGTCTGCACGCGTGCCTTTGCGGGTATGGGGCACCACGATCAGCTGCTCCAGGCCAGGCAACTGCGCGCACACCTGGTTGACCTTGGTCACCTGGTCGATGGCCTTGCCGGCATACTGGTAACCGGCGCAGACGATCAGCAGCTTGGGTTCGATCTGGCCGAAGCGGTCGATGATGCCGTGCACGCCGAACTCGGGCGAGGAGGTAGACCAGACCGCGCCAAGGCTGGTGCAGGCGAGCATGGCCACCAGTGTTTGCCAGGTATTGGGCATGATGGCGGCTACCCGGTCGCCCGGGACGATACCTGCAGCCTTGAATGCCGTTTGCAGGCCGGCCACCTGTGCGGCCAGTTCGGCATGGGTGAACACTTCGCGCTGGCCGTCTTCGCGTACGGCGACCACGGCCGGGCGGTCGTCGCGGCGGCGCAGCAGGTGTTCGGCAAAGTTCAGGGTGGCATTGGCGAACCACTGTGCATCGGGCATTTGCGGCCCTTCGCTGAGTACCTGGCTGGGCGGGGTATGCCAATGAACGTGGAAATACTCGGCAAGGGTGTGCCAGAAGGCGGGCCGCTGTTCGATACTCCAGCCGTGCAGGGCCTGGTAGTCGTTGAGTTGCAGGTTGTAGCGCAGGTTGACCCGGCGGCGGAAGGCATCCATCCGGCTGGCCTCGATCTGCGTTGTGGACGGGCGCCAGAGCACATCGTTCATGCCGAATCTCCTTCACCGGATAAAGCAGGCTCAGTGCAGGATCAGCCGTGTGTCGCGGAGGCTGATCCTGCAGAGAAAGCGGTCCTGCTTACTCTACTTTAGCCTTCTGCACATCCTGCGATGCCGACCACACGCGGTAGCGTACTTCGACATCCTTGGGCGCATACACCACCACCGGCAGCTTGCTGTTGTAGCGCAGCAGGAAGCCGTCGCCGACCACCGGCACGAAGGCCTCGGTCTTCTTGCCATCCGGGCAGGCCATCAGTGTGCTGGCCGGGCCGCTGACGTTGCCCAGGCGGTAGTAATTGTAGCCCCAGCCTTCCAGGGTGCGTTCTTCCAGGTTGCCGCCCAGGCGCTGACGATTGCAGTCGACCTGCAGCGTCTTGCCTGCCAGGATTTCCAGTTTATAGGCCGACTCGTCGGCCTGGGCCGGCAGGTGGATAACCTGCCGGGTGAAGCCTTTTTCCGCCTCGGGGTAGGGCGCGATGTCCTTCAGGCTGGCGGCCATCGCAGGTGCGGCGGCGGCCAGGCTCAGGGCCAGAATCGCGGTCATCGGGGTAGGGCGCATAAGGCCTCCTTGCTGATAAACGAATGCGGTGCCGCCGCCAGGCCCAGGCCGCCCGTCACTGGGCCAACCAGCCACCATCGACGTTCCAGGCGGCGCCGCGAACCTGGCTACCGGCCTCGCTGCACAGGAAGAGTACCAGTTCACCGAGGTGTTCGGGGGTGACGAAAGCCAGCGACGGTTGCTTTTCTGCCAGCAGATCGTGCTGCGCTTGCAGCTGATCGCCCCCCTTGGCCGCACGATCGTCGATCTGCTTTTGCACCAGCGGTGTCAGCACCCAACCCGGGCATATGGCATTGCAGGTGACATGACTGGTGGCGGTTTCCAGGCCTACCACCTTGGTCAGGCCGATCACACCATGCTTGGCTGCCACGTAGGCTGCCTTGCCAATCGAGCCGACCAGGCCATGCACCGAAGCGATATTGATGATGCGCCCCCAGTTGCGCGTGCGCATGCCTGGCAGCGCCAGGCGCGTTCCATGGAATACGGCCGACAGGTTCAGGGCGATGATCTTGTCCCAGCTTTCTGGCGGGAACTGCTCAACCGGTGCCACATGCTGGATACCGGCGTTGTTGACCAGGATGTCGACGCCGCCGAACTCACGTTCGGCCAGGTTGAACAAGGCCTCGATCTGCATCACATCCGACAGGTCGGCCGGGTGATGCACAACCTTCACCCCGTGCCGGGCAATTTCCGCCATGGCGGGGCCTGGGTCGCCAAAGCCGTTGAGCACGATGTTGGCGCCCGCCCGGGCCAATACCTGGGCGATGCCCAGGCCAATGCCGCTGGTGGAACCGGTGACGAGTGCAGTTTTGCCTTCAAGGGTCATGCAATGCTCCTTAGACGATGCCAGTGGCGTAGAACGTGGCGATGACCACGAACACCGCCAGGGTCTTGATCAGGGTAATACCAAAAATGTCCTTGTAAGCCTCTCGGTGGGTGAGGCCCGTCACCGCCAGCAAGGTGATCACCGCGCCGTTGTGCGGCAGGGTGTCCATGCCGCCGCTGGCCATGGCGGCTACCCGGTGTAGTACTTCCAGCGGGATGTCGGCCGCGTGGGCGGCGGCGATGAATGTGTCGCCCATGGCCGCCAGGGCGATGCTCATGCCGCCCGAAGCGGAGCCGGTGATGCCGGCCAGCAAGGTCACGGTGATGGCTTCGTTGACCAATGGATTGGGGATGCCGCGCAGGGCATCGGCCAGCACCAGAAAACCCGGCAGCGAGGCGATTACCGCGCCAAAGCCGTATTCCGAGGCGGTATTCATGGCTGCCAGCAACGCGCCGCCCACCGCGCTTTTGGTGCCCTCGGCCAGGCGTGTACGAATGGCGCCAAAGGCGCACACCAGGACCATCAGGATGCCCACCAGCAACGCTGCCTGCACAGCCCAGATGGCGGTGAGCTTGGCCACGTCGCTTTGTACCGGTGCGCTCATGCCTGGCAGGTGCAGGCTGTGACTGGGGCCGTACCATTGCGGTATCCAATGGGTGAACACCAGGTTCATCACCCCCACCAGTAGCAGCGGCGACAGGGCCAGCCAGGGGTTGGGCAGGCTCAGGTCGGCAGCGGTTTCCGGTTCGTTGCGCAAGTCCGTGCCATAACCTTCACCGGCGCGCAGGGCCTTGTTGCGCTGGCGCTGCAGGTAGGCCATGCCGGTAAAGAACACGAACAGCGTGCCGATCAGGCCCAGCCACGGCGCCGCCCAGGCGGTGGTGTTGAAGAAGGTGCTGGGGATGATGTTCTGGATCTGTGGGGTGCCGGGCAAGGCGTCCATGGTGAACGAGAATGCGCCCAGGGCGATGGTTGCCGGGATCAGCCGTTTGGGGATGTTGCTCTGACGGAACATTTCGGCGGCGAACGGGTACACCGCGAACACCACCACGAACAGTGAGACACCGCCGTAGGTGAGCAGGGCGCAGACCAGTACGATGACCAGCATTGCCTGGCGGGTGCCGAGCAGGCGGATGGCCGCAGCGACGATCGAGCGGGAGAAGCCGGACAGCTCGATCAGCTTGCCGAACACTGCGCCCAGCAGGAATACCGGGAAGTACAGTTTGATAAAACCGACCATTTTCTCCATGAACACCCCAGTGAACGCAGGGGCGACGGCAGAAGGGTCGGTGAGCAGGACAGCGCCGAGGGCGGCGATGGGGGCGAAGAGGATTACGCTGTAACCGCGGTAGGCGGCCAGCATCAGCAAGGCCAGAGCGGCGAGTGCGATGAGCACGGTCATCGGGGTGGGTCTCCTGGTGAGTCTTGTTTTTATCGTTGAACAGGAGATAGCGGGAATCGTGCCAATAATGTAACTAGTTGATTTGTAAGGGTTAAATGGTTCTGTTTAAAGCCGATGTCTACATCTAGAGACGCCAGGGGCTGCTGTACAGGCCATTGCTGGCTTGCCGTGTTATCAAGGGCATAGCCCTGACGGTAATCTCAAATCAGAAACAAAAGTCTCCAGTTAGAGACCGAGCGCCGCCATCTTCTTGTACAGCGTCGACCTGCCCAGCCCTAACGCTGCTGCTGCCTCTGGCACTTTTCCTCCCTGTTCGGCCAGCGCCCCGGCAATCAGGCCGCGTTCAAACGCCTCGCACGCGTCACGGTAGCTCTGCTGCACTGGCGCTTCTGCCAGCGGGCTCAATGGCCCCAATGCCGCACGCAGGTCCGCAACCCCCAACCGGGGCTGGTCCGCCAACAGGGTCGCGCGCTCCAGCACATTGCGCAGCTCGCGTATGTTCCCCGGCCACGCATGCCTGGCCAGCAGTTGCTGCGCTTCAGCTTCCAGCTCGTACTGGCTGCCCAGTTCACCCAATATGGCCTCGCACAGCGCGGGTAGGTCCTCCAGCCGTTGCCGCAACGGCGGGACATCGATCGGCAGCACATTCAGCCGGTAATACAGGTCGGCGCGGAAGGCCCCGCGGGCCATCGCAGCCTGCAGGTCGATGGAGGTGGCGGCGATGATGCGCACATCGCTGCGCAGCATCTGGTTCGAACCGACCGGTTCGTATTCCTTTTCCTGCAGCACCCGCAGCAGCTTGCTCTGTAGGGCCAGCGGCATGTCGCCGATCTCGTCGAGGAACAGCGTGCCGCCCTCGGCCAGTTGTAGCTTGCCGCTGCGGCCTTTGCGGTCGGCGCCGGTAAAAGCACCCGGCGCAGTGCCGAAGAATTCGGCTTCCAGCAGCGTCTCCGGGATGGCTGCGCTGTTGATGCTGACAAAGGCCTTGTGCGCCCGTGCTGACGCTGCGTGAATGGCGTGGGCCAGCAGCTCCTTGCCGGTGCCGGTTTCGCCCAGCAGCAGCACGGGCGAATCACTGCCGGCGCCCCGTCGTGCGCGTCGCTTGGCTTCCAGGCTGGGCGCGCTGCTGCCTACGAACTGGGCGAAGCTGTATTTGGCCTGGCGGGCGCGCAGTTGCGAGCGGGTCGAGGCCAGTTCCTGCTGCATGCTGGCGTAGCGTTTGAGCAGCGGCGACAGGCTGCGCAGTTCGTCAAACAGGGCAAAACCGATGGCGCCGATCAGCGCGCCCTGGTCATCGTGGATGGGCAGGCGCATGACCACCAATGGCTCGTTCGGCGTGTCGAGCATGTCCAGCAGGATGGGGCGGCCATTGCTCACCACGTCGCGCATCAGGCTGCCGGGGATCACTGTTTCGCACGGCTGGCCGATGGCGCTGGCGGCGTCGGCCAGGCCAAAGCGTCGGGCGTAGCGTTCGTTCATCCAGACGATACGGGCCTGGCGGTCGACGATTACCGTGCCCTCGCTGGACTGTTCGATGATCTCGAACAGCGAGCGGATCGCCAGTTGCCGTACCTGGGTGTAGTCCTTGAGGCTGTCGCTGTCGTGCATGGGTGAACATCCTGAATCATGTCGTGGCACAAGCCCGCGAAAAGGCCTGGCCTGGAAACTCATCGTCGGGGGTCAAACGCCTCACGCAAGGCATCCCCGATAAATACCAGCAGCGACAGGATCACCGCCAGCGCAAAGAACGCGGTAAAGCCCAACCACGGCGCCTCCAGGTGCTGCTTGCCCTGGGTCACCAGCTCGCCCAGCGAGGCGCTGCCCGCTGGCATGCCAAAGCCCAGAAAATCCAGCGCGGTCAGTGTGGTGATCGCCCCGGTCAGCATGAACGGTACATAGGTCAGCGTGGCATTCATGGCATTGGGCAAGATATGTCGCAACATTACCTGGCTGTCCGGTAACCCCAACGCCCGCGCAGCCTGTACATACTCCAGGTTGCGCCCACGCAGGAACTCGGCGCGCACGACGTCGACCAGGGTCAGCCAGGAGAACAGCGCCATGATCCCCAGCAGCCACCAGAAATCCGGTTCGACAAAACCGCTGAGGATGATCAATAGATACAACACGGGTAACCCCGACCATACCTCCAGCAAGCGCTGGCCGAGCAGGTCGACCCAGCCCCCGTGGTAGCCTTGCAGGGCGCCTGCCACCACGCCAATGAGCACACTGACCACGGTCAGGGCAAAGGCGAACAGCAGCGATACCCGCGTGCCATAAAGCACCCGCGCCAGCACGTCACGGCCTTGGTCGTCGGTGCCTAGCCAGTTGCTGGCGCTGGGCGGGCTGGGGGTGGGCACCTGCAGGTCGTAATTAGGGGTGTCGGCGCTGAACGGGATAGGCGCAAACAGCATCCAGCCGCCCTGGTCTGCGATCAGTTGGCGCACATAGGCGCTGCGGTAGTCGGGCTGAAACGGCAGTTGCCCGCCGAACTGCTGCTCGGTATAGCGCTTGAGCGCCGGAACGTACACATTGCCCTTGTAGCCCAGCAGCAGTGGCTTGTCGTTGGCCACCAGTTCGGCGCCAAGGCTCAGCAGCAGAAGGCCGGCAAACAACCACAGCGACACCCAGCCCAGGCGGTGGCGGCGAAAACGTTGCAGGCGACGGCGCGACAGGGGCGAGAGCATCAGCGCGCCCTCGTATCGAAGTCGATGCGCGGGTCCAGCAGGGTGTAGGACAGGTCACCGAGCAGGCGAATCAGCAGGCCCGCCAGGGTGAAGATGAACAGCGTGCCGAATACCACCGGGTAGTCCCGCGAAACGGCGGCCTCATAGCTCATGCGGCCCAGGCCATCGAGCGAGAAGATCACCTCGATCAGCAACGAGCCTGCGAAAAACACGGTGATCAGCGCCTGTGGCAGCCCGGCTACCACCAACAGCATGGCATTGCGCAACACATGGCCATACAGCACGCGACGTTCGCTGAGGCCCTTGGCCCGGGCAGTGACCACGTATTGGCGGGAAACCTCGTCGAGGAAGGCATTCTTGGTCAGCAGTGTGAGGGTGGCGAACCCACCGATCACCAGGGCGGCGACGGGCAGCACCAGGTGCCAGAAGTAGTCGGCGACCTTGCCCAGCAGGCTGAGCTCATCAAAATTGTCCGAGACCAGGCCGCGCACCGGGAACCAGTTGAGCGAAGTGCCGCCGGCAAACAGTACGATCAGCAGCAGTGCGAACAGGAACGAAGGCAGGGCGTAACCGATCACGATCAACGCGCTGCTCCAGGCATCGAAGCGGCTGCCGTGGCGCATCGCCTTGCGGATGCCCAGCGGGATCGACACCAGGTAGGTGATCAGCGTGGCCCAGAAGCCCAGCGACAGGGTGACCGGCAACTTGTCGAGAATCAGGTCGGTGACTTTGGCGCCGCGGAAGAAGCTGTTGCCAAAGTCCAGCCGGGCATATTGGCCGAGCATCAACCAAAGCCGTTCGGGGGCGGATTTGTCAAAACCGTACAGGCGCTTGATCTCTTCGATCAGTTTCGGGTCCAGGCCACGTGTGGCGCGGGATTCGCCATGGACCACTTCAGCTCGGGCGCCGGGTGCGCCGCCACCGATGCCCTGCAGGCGCGCCACGGCTTGTTCCACCGGGCCACCCGGCGCAGCCTGGACGATGGCGAAGTTGACCAGCAGGATCGCCAGCAGCGTCGGGATGATCAGCAGCAGACGGCGCAGGATATACGCGGTCATGGCGAGGCCTTCCGGCGTTCGGCCATTTGCGCGTTGGTCAGCGGGGTAGCGCTTACCTCCCACCAGGTGTCCAGGCCCTCGTCATAGGTGGCCTGGACCTTGGGCAGGCCGAAGCGGTTCCACCAGGCGGTGGAGCTGCCTGGCGGGTAGTAGTTGGGGATCCAGTAGTAATTCCATTGCAGCACGCGGTCCAGGGCATGGGCGTGGCGCAGCATGTCGGCCTGGGTGTCGGCGCGGATCAGGCCGTCGATGAGGTGGTCTACGGCCGGGTCCTGCAGGACCATCAGGTTATTCGAGCCTGGGTCGTGAGCGGCCGCCGAGCCAAAGTAGTTGTACAACTCGGCGCCCGGCGACAGGGTGACCGGGTAGCCGGTGACGATCATGTCGTAATCGCGTGCCATCAGCCGGTTGACGTACTGGGCCGAGTCGACATTGCGGATGTTCAGGGTCACGCCGATCTGCGCCAGGTTGCGCTTCCACGGCAGCAGCAGGCGTTCAAGGCCCGCCTGGCCGTTGAGGAAGGTGAACGCCAGCGGCGTGCCCTGAGTATTGACCAGGCGGTCGCCTTCGGGGTGCCAGCCGGCTTGTTCTAGCAGCGCCAGGGCCTGCAACTGCTGTTGACGGATGATCCCCGAGCCGTCGGTGACCGGGGCGGTGAACACCGTGGTGAACACTTCATCTGGCACTTGGCCGCGCAAGGGGGCGAGCAGCTTCAGCTCACCCGCATCCGGCAACTGGCGAGCGGCCAACGGCGTATTGGAGAACACGCTCTGCTGGCGGATGTACAGGTTGCGCATCATCTGCCGGTTGCTCCACTCGAAGTCCCATAACATACCCAGCGCCTGCCGCACACGTCGGTCCTTGAACTGCGGCTGGTCGAGGTTGAACACGAAACCCTGGGCCACCTGCGGTTTGGCGGGGCCCAAGTGGGCGCGCTGCAGGCGGCCGTCGTCCAGTTGCGCACCGCTGTAGCCCAAGGTGTAGGCCGTGGCGGAGAACTCACGGTTGTAGTCGTAGCCACCGCCTTTCAGTACCTGGCGCGCCACTTCGGTGTCGCCGAAGTACTCGATGCGCAGCTTGTCGAAATTGTAGCGGCCACGGCTGGCCGGCAGGTCCCGCGCCCACCATGTCGGGTCGCGTTCGAAGGTGATGCTGCGGCCGTTGTCGATGCGCCCGATGCGGTATGGCCCACTGCCGACCGGCCTGTCGAAGCCGGCGCCGTTGGCAAAATCGCGCTGCTGCCAGTCGTGCTCGGGCATTACCGGCAGGCTTGCGAGGTCCAGCGCCAGGGTGCGGCCGTGCTCGGGCTTCAAGTCGAATCGCACGCTGTGCAGGCTTTCCACGGTCACACCGGCCACGTCGGCAAACTGGGTACGGTACTTGAGGCTGCCCTTGCTCATCAGCAGTTCGAAGGTGAAACGAACGTCGTCGGCGCGCACCGGCTTGCCATCGGCGAAGGTGGCGCGTGGGTCGATGTGGAAACGCAGCCACTCATCATTGGGGCCGCGCTCCATGCGCCGGGCGATCAGGCCGTAAACGGTATAGGGTTCATCGTAAGCGCGTACCGCCAGTGGCGCGTACAGCAGACCATCGACTTCGCTGACACCTATGCCTTTGTCGATGTAGGGAAGGATATGGTCGAACTGGCCGATCTCGATGGCCGAACGGCGCAAAATGCCGCCCTTGGGGGCGTCGGGGTTTACATAGTCGAAATGCCGGAAGCTGGCGGGGTAGCGGGGGGCTTCGCCGTAGACGGTGAGGGCGTGGCTGGGAGCGGCCTGGACCGTAAAGCCCATGCACGAAAATACAAGCCCCCACAATACTTGTGGGAGTGGGTTTACCCGCGAATGCGTCGGAGCAGGCAACGAGGTTGTCTGGTCTGGCCTCTTCGCGGGTAAACCCGCTGCCACAGGGGGGCTGATCACCGGGAGGAGGGAATCAGTCCTGGCGGCTGGTCACTTCCAGCAGGTGGTAGCCAAACTGGGTCTTCACCGGGCCTTGCACGGTGTTGACCGGGGCGCTGAAGACCACGGTGTCGAATTCCTTGACCATCTGGCCTGGGCCGAACGAGCCCAGGTCACCACCCTGACGGCTGGACGGGCAGGTGGAGTTGGCTTTGGCGATTTCAGCGAAGTCTGCGCCTGCTTCGATCTGGGCTTTGAGTTCGTTGCACTTGTCTTCGCTGCTGACCAGAATGTGGCGGGCGGTTGCACGGGCCATGGTTACTGCTCCTTGGGGTAAAAAGGCAAGCCTAGCGCACTTGTCCGGGGTATGTCTCGCCAGGCTTACAACCTTCGGCCTACAGTTTTTGTGCCGCCTCACGCAACAGGGTTTCGGTCGAAGCCCAGCCCAGGCAGCCGTCGGTAATCGACACACCGTATTTCAGCGGGCCCTTGCCCAGCGCCTGGCAGCCATCGAACAAGTGCCCTTCGATCATCACACCGACCAGCGAACGGTCGCCGGCCAGGCGCTGTTCCAGCACATCATTGAAGACCGCAGGCTGGCGCGCCGGGTCCTTGCCGCTGTTGGCGTGGCTGCAATCGACCATGATCCGTGCCTGCAGACCGGCCTTGGCCAACGCCTGGCGGGCCATGGCGATGCTATTGGCATCGTGGTTCGGGCCTTTGTGGCCGCCGCGCAGTACCAGGTGTGTATCCGGGTTGCCCAAGGTCTCGATGATCGCCGGGTGGCCCTGAGCATCCATACCGAAGTGGCGGTGCGGGTGGGCAGCGCTGCGCATGGCGTCGCTGGTGATGGCGATGCCGCCGTCCGTACCGTTCTTGAAGCCGACCGGCAACTCCAGGCCACTGACCATTTCGCGGTGGATTTGCGATTCGGTGGTGCGTGCGCCGATCGCGGCCCAGGCCAACAGGTCGTCGAAGTAGCCGGCGGCCATCGGTTGCAGCAACTCGGTAGCGATCGGCAGGCCGCGTTCGATCATGTTCAGCATGAGCCCGCGGGACAAGGCGATACCCGAGTGCATGTCGTCACTGCCATCGAGGTGCGGGTCGTAGGCCAGGCCTTTCCAGCCCACTGTAGTACGCGGTTTTTCGACGTAGGCGCGCATCACCAGCAGCAGCTTGTCGTTGACTTCGCGGCCAAGGGCGGCCAGGCGGTCGGCGTATTCCAGGGCCGAGCGTGGGTCATGAATCGAGCAGGGACCGACGATGACCAGCAGGCGCGGGTCGCGGCCTTCGAGGATGTTGCGGATGGCCAGGCGATGGGCCTGGACTTGCTGGGCCAGTTCGCTGGACAGTGGCATCTGTTGCTTGAGCAGGTGCGGGCTGGGCAGGCGCTTGCTGACAGTGGTATTGGCCGCTTGCGGCTGGGTCAGGGGCAGGGCGAGGGTGGAAGCGTGCATGGCGTTTTTCCCTGGGCGGACGGCGGGTTCAAGCCCGCGTGGTCGGCCCTATCGAGGTGTTCGACAGATCGTTGAATTCGTATTGGCTGCTGCATTGCCACCAGTAGAAGACCGATCGGAGGCGGCAGGCTGGCCCGAACGGGATTGGCTAAATCGCCAGGCGGAGGTGTTTGCGTAGTAGTAAGTGGCGTAGTTCATGAATCTGTCCTCAAGGTGAATCGGTGTTGGTCAAAGGCCTGAAAAGCAAAACCCCCGGTCGGGAAGCCGACCGGGGGTTTGAGTATTCTCATGTTCGGCGGCCCCTCGAAGGTGGGCGCCGGGTGGGTATCGGCGCCTAGTGGCTAAACCAATACCCGAAGTAATAGCTGGCAGGTGCCACGCAGCCGGCAACGGCCAGCACAGGGCGCAGGCTGCGACCGGTGTGGTTGGCGTGGTTGCGGGTGTGTTTGGGCATGTTGCTCTCCATTGAATGAGCCCGAGCTTACTGCAGTTCGGGCGGGCCATTCAATGGATAAATGCTATGGGGACGATCATTTGTTTTTGTACTGAATGGTTCAATGGCCGTAGCGCCCGACCAGGCTCTGGGCCCCCAGGGCGTGGCCTTGCAGCAGCTGCAGCAGGCCGCTGCGATCCAGCCCCTCAGGCAAGGTAGCCAAGGGCAGGTCGGTGGCAATCAGGGTCAGTGCGTAATGATGGGGGTTGTCGCCGGCGGGTGGACAGGGCCCGCGGTAGCTCTGGGTGCCACGGGAGTTGCGGCCCACTGTCACGTAGGGCCCGCTCAACCCCGCCATGCCTTCCTTGAGCCCCTCCTGTTCGGGATCGATGTTGTAGGCCACCCAGTGCACCACACCAACGCCCTTGCCACCGTCCGGGTCGAACATGATCAGGGCCAGCGACCGCGTACCTGCGGGCAGGTTGTCCCAGCTCAATTGCGGAGTCTGCTCCTCGCCGGCACCGCATGCTGGGTCCTGACCGACCTGTTGCAGGGCGATGACGCCGCCATCGGTGAAAGACGAGGAACTGATCGACATCGCGCCTTGGTTGCCTGCGGCGGCTACCGCTGTGCAGGGCAGCAACGCGGCGAACAGCCAATGTCTGAGGTGCATGATCATTCCTTGGCAGGGCGTTTCGGCGCAGTTTAGTCCAGGTTAGCTTCAGTGGCTGTCCTGGTCCTCGGCAGTGCCTCCGCTGGTTCCGGCACCAGAGCCTGTGGCTTCGCCGGTACTGTTGGAGCCGCCAGTGGCACCGTCGGCGGCATCGGCGTTGCTGCCTGTGTCACTGCTGTCGTTACCTTTGCTGCTACCGGGGCTGTTGACGCTGCTGCCTTCACCGGCGGTCTTGCCGCCGGACTGGTCGGTTTGCGGATGGCTGTCGGTATGAGTGTCGGTATGAGTATCGGTGGCGGCGAAGGCGATGCCGGTGAGGCTGGTTAGGGCCAGCGCCAGGCACAGCGGGCGAATGCGGATCATGGGACTTCTCCTTTGCGCAAGATCTGTCATTCGTTGGGCTGGCGGCGGCTGGCGGGGTGCCTTCTGGGCGACGAGTGGTAATCAGCAAGATTCCGAGCGCTGTGCGGGTGCCGGGGTTTCGACCGGCTCCAGCGGCGGATGCTCCTGCGCCGCATGCATCAGGTCTTCGGTCACCCGCAACTCGGCACCGGTTGGCGAGAAGGTGGTCGAAGCGGTGAACGGCGCCGGGTGCTCTGCCGCCGGGCGTTTGCCGCGGCGCCACATGAAGAAGCACACCATGGCCAGGTTGACCACGGCAAACGCCCAGAACAGCCCAGCCTCGCCAAACTCGGTCATCATCGGCGACATGGCCACCGGTGCCATGGCCGAGCCCAGGGAGTTGATCAGCAGCAGGCCCTGGATCATCGGCACCAGGGCGTCGGACGGCGCGCGGTCGGCCGCATGGCTGACCGCCACCGGGTACAGGGTGAACACACCGCCCCCCAGCAGGAACAGCGTGGCCGGCAGCAGGAACGAATCCGCTGGCAGGAACACCGTTACAAGCGACAGGACAACGCACAACGCGGCCAGCGCGAGCAGTACATCGAGGCGGTCCTTGCGGTCGGACCAGCGCCCGACCGGGTATTGCAACAGCATCGCGCCAAGGATCACCCAGGCCATCATGTTGCCGACCTCACCCACCTCCAGGCCGATACGTTGCAGGTACAGCGGCAGCAGGGCATAGATGCCGGCAATGGCCACGCCCGAACCGAAGCAGCCGACCAGGCCCGACGGTGCCACGCCCAGCAACTGGCGGGGTTTGAGGGGCTCGACCTGATCCAGCAGCGGCGACACCCGCGGCAGGATCACGATCGGCAATACCGACAGGGCGGCCAGCACGCCGGCCAGCATGAACGGGGCGGTATCGCCTAGCTGGGTGATCTCGCCAAGGCCGGCCTGGGCGATAACGCCGGCGCCGTAGAAGGCGATCATGTACAGCGCCAGCAGGCGGCCACGGATCTTTGCGTCGCCGGCCAGCAGCAGCCAGCTTTCGATCACCAGGAACACGCCCACTGCGGCCCAGCCGTTGATCAGGCGCAGCACCGACCACCAGGTGACCTCGTAGAACAACCCTTGCAGCAGGATGGTCACGGCGATCAGCGAGGCAAAGCTGGTATAGGCGCGGATGTGGCCGATGCGCAGGATCAGCCGGTCGTTGAAGATGGCGCCGAGGGTCAGGCCGATGAAGTAGGTCGACGACACGATACCAATGGTGGTGGCGGACTCACCAGCAGCGCCCAGGCGCAGGGTGGTCAGGGAAGACATGAAGCCGTTGCCCAGGGCGATGATGAACAGCCCGAGCAGGGGCGCCAGCGCCATGGCCAGCAAACGCGGAGACATACGTACCTCTAGTTGGATGAGCGGAATGAGCACCTTCTCGGCGCGCACACCGGCTCGACCCGGCAAGGGGCGAGTGGCGACACGGATGCGACCTGGGCAAGACTCAACCGCTGGGCGCTATGGGAGATGGGCCGGGCGGGGAGGGTTGAGCCTACTTCACATGTGCGTGCATGTGTTCAGGCGCTGACTCTGTCATTGCTGCTGGTTGCCACCGTTCAAGGCGACGGGCGAAAAGGAAGCGGGATTCTACGGGGTTGGACGCTTTTGCCCAAGGGGCCTGGGTGTGCGACGAGACGCCGCAGTCTCAGCGCGACATCAACATGTCTTCCACAGACATTTTTGAGGGCGGCTCCTGCGGGCGGTGAGATCGGCCCGGTAACCTCACTGAGTGTTGCATAATGCCGAACCCCACCAAGGAAGGCCCCCATGTTCGCATCGCTGTTCGCCGTCCTGGCCCCGGTTTTCATCGTCGCCGGAATTGGTTTTGCCTGGGCCCGCAAGGGCCTGGATTATCCCACTGATTTCATCGCCCGGGTGGTGATGACCGTCGGCACACCTTCGTTGGTGCTGTCCACCCTCAGCCGTACCGAGCTGGACCCGAATGCCTTTACCAGCATGGCCGTGGCCTGCTTGCTGTGCACCCTGGGTATGGCCCTGGCCGCTTGGCTGGTGTGTCGCGCATCGGGCATGCACTGGCGGGTACTGCTGCCGGCGTTCATGTTCCCTAACACGGGCAACATGGGCCTGCCGATCAGCCTGTATGCCTTCGGTGAGCATGGCCTGGCCCTGGCCGTGGCGTTTTTCCTGACCCTGTCCATCGTGCAGTTCACGATCGGCATGGCCATCGCCGGCACGGCGGCTTCGCTCAAGGCGTTGCTGCGCAACCCTATCGTCATCAGCCTGGCCGGCGGAATGCCCATCATTTTTCTCGATTTCGAACTGCCGCGTTGGCTGGCCAACACCGTAGACCTGCTGGGCGGCATGACCATTCCGCTCATGCTGCTGACCCTGGGGGTATCACTGGCCAGCATTCGCCTGCGTCACGTGGGCAGCGGCATGTTGCTGGGCGGTTTGCGCATTGGCCTGGGGGCTGCGGTGGGCTGGGCAGTGGGCGCGGTACTGGGTATGGACAGCCTGGAGCGTGCAGTGCTGATGGTGCAGTCGGCGATGCCGGTAGCCGTGTTCAACTACCTGATGGCGGTGCGGGCCAACCGTGAGCCAGAGCAGGTGGCGAACCTGGTGATGTGTTCTACGATGCTGTCGTTTGCCTGGTTGCCGGTGGTGCTGGCTTGGTGGATGTAAGCTATAGGCAACGACAGCAATTTCCGTTGAGTCAATGCGCAAGGTTCACAAGGCCTTGGCCAAAAACGCCGCCGTGCGGCTGTCGGTACATGCCGCCACCACCTGCGGTGTGCCACTGACCACTACCTTGCCCCCGGCATCGCCAGCTCCCGGCCCGATATCGATCACCCAGTCGCTCTGCGCCACCACGCGCATGTCGTGTTCGACCACCACCACGCTATGCCCGCTTTCTACCAGGCGGTTCAACTGTACCAGCAGCCGGTCGATGTCCTGCGGGTGCAAGCCGTTGGTGGGCTCATCCAGCACATACAGGGTCGCCCCGCGGGCCATGCGCTGCAATTCGGTCGCCAGCTTGATCCGCTGCGCTTCACCACCGGACAGTTCGGTGGCCGGTTGGCCCAGACGCAAGTAGCCCAGGCCGATATCCTGCAGTACTTGCAGGCAACGGCGGGCAGGCGGTTGCTCGGCAAAAACCTGAAGAGCCTGGTCGACGGTCAACTGCAGCACTTGCGCGATATTCATGCCTTGCCAGCTCACCGCCAGGGTTTCAGGGTTGTAGCGGGCACCCTGGCAGGTCGGGCAGGGCGCGTACACGCTGGGCATGAACAGCAACTCGACGCTGACAAAACCCTCTCCCTCGCAGTTGGCGCACCGGCCCTTGGCAACGTTGAACGAAAAGCGCCCGGCGTCGAAGCCCTGTGCCTTGGCCTGCTCGGTAGCCGCGAAGCGTTTGCGCACGTGATCGAACAGGCCAGTGTAGGTGGCCAGGTTGGAGCGCGGCGTGCGTCCGATCGGCTTCTGGTCAACTTGTACCAGCCGCTTGATGCTGCCAAGCCCGGCGCTCACGTGGCCACTGCTGGTCTGTTCAGGTTCATCTTCCAGGCTTTGCGCTTCTGGCTCGCCACGTTGCTCGGCATGGCCCAGGTGTGCCCCCACCAGTTCCAGCAGGGCCTGGCTGACCAGGCTGGACTTGCCCGAGCCGGACATACCGGTAACGGCGGTAAAGCAACCCAGCGGAAATGCGGCGCTCAGGTTCTGGAGGTTATTACGGGTGATGCCTTCAAGCTTCAGCCAGTCGCGGGCCTTGCGCGGGGCGCGTGTTGCCTGTACCGGGGCGCTGAACAGGTAGGTACGGGTACAAGACTGTTGCACCTCGGCCAGGCCGGCAGGCGGCCCGCTATAGAGGATGGTGCCGCCATGCTCGCCGGCAGCTGGCCCTACATCCACCAGCCAGTCGGCGCGGCGCATGGTGTCCAGGTCGTGCTCGACCACATACACCGAGTTGCCAGCCTGTTTCAGGCGCTGCAGGGCTTCGAACAGCGCTTCACTGTCGGCCGGGTGCAAGCCGGCCGACGGCTCGTCGAGTACGTAGACCACTCCAAACAGCTGCGAATTCAGCTGGGTGGCCAGGCGCAGGCGTTGCAGTTCACCAGAAGACAAGGTTGGGGTGCTGCGCTCCAGGGCCAGGTAACCGAGGCCGAGGTCAAGCAGCGTATCAATGCGTTCGAGCAGCTCGTTGGCGATGCGTTGGGCCGCCAGGCGTTTTTCCAGTGTTAGCTCCTCCTGCTGCCGGGTCAGGTAGTCGGCTGCCGCCACCTTGCGCAACACCTCGGCCAGCGCCTGCAACGACAGGTGCGACAGTTCGGCGATGTCCAGCCCGGCGAAGGTCACGCTCAGCGCTTCGCGCTTCAGGCGTTTGCCCTGGCACAGCGGGCAGGGGCTGGGGCGCATGTACTGGGCCACACGCTTGCGCATCTGCGCACTCTGCGAGTGCATGAAGGTATGCAGCACGTAACGGCGGGCACCCATGAACGTGCCTTGATAGCTGGGCTCCAGCTTGCGCTTGAGCGCTTCGCGGGTCTGCGCCGGGGTCAGGCCGGCATACACGGGGGCGGTGGGCGTCTCTTCAGTGAACAGGATCCAGTCGCGCTGCGCCTGAGGCAGGTCGCGCCAAGGGATATCGACGTCATAGCCCAGCGTGACCAGGATGTCGCGCAGGTTCTGCCCTTGCCACGCCATCGGCCACGCCGCCACCGCACGCTCACGGATGGTCAGCGACGGGTCGGGGACCATGGTCGCTTCGGTCACCTCGTAGACACGCCCCAGGCCATGGCACTGCGGGCAAGCGCCCTGGGGCGTGTTCGGAGAAAAGTCTTCGGCGTACAGCATCGCTTGCCCGGCCGGGTAGTGGCCCGCGCGGGAATAGAGCATGCGAATCGAACTGGACAGGGTGGTCACGCTGCCCACCGAGGAGCGTGCGCTCGGCGTGCCGCGTTGCTGCTGCAGGGCCACCGCCGGCGGCAGGCCATCGATGGCATCGACATCCGGCACGCCCACCTGGTCGATCAGCCGCCGGGCATAGGGCGCCACCGATTCGAAATAACGCCGCTGGGCTTCGGCATACAGCGTGGAGAACGCCAGCGAAGACTTGCCCGAGCCGGACACGCCGGTGAACACCACCAAGGCGTCGCGGGGGATATCGACATCGATGTTCTTCAGGTTGTGCTCGCGGGCGCCACGGACGCGGATGAAACCGCTTGGGGTGGTCGGGCTTGGAGGCATGATGCAGTCCTTGTCTGAAGCTGAGCAGTGAGCCCAAGGTAACAGCAACTGCAGCGGCCCTCCAAAAGGCGCGCAAACATTCCGAATGTTGAGCGCGTCCTTGCTGACACCGCTTTCTCTCTCCGACTGGTTCCGCTGGGCGGAACCACATTCGTTTGTGATCCCGCGTCACTCGCGCTTATCTGTGAGCCAAGCACGACCTGCCTCACCTGTCGTGACCTGAAGGCGAACAACAAGAACGGGAACCCACCCGCGCAAGGAGACTCCACATGTCCCGACATCAGCACATCCTGGCCTGGCTCGACGACGTGGCCAGCGACCTGCACGCGATCCGTCACGCTATTCACGCTCACCCGGAACTGGGCTTTGAAGAACGCCGCACCTCAGCATTGGTCGCCCGACTGCTTGAGGAATGGGGCTATGAAGTGCACACCGGTATCGGCAAGACCGGCGTGGTCGGCGTGCTGCGCAATGGCAGCAGCACCCGCCGGCTGGGCCTGCGCGCCGACATGGACGCGCTGCCCATCCACGAGGCAACAGGCGCGGCATACAGCAGCCAGCACCCAGGCTGCATGCACGCCTGTGGTCATGACGGGCACACCACCATGCTGCTTGGCGCCGCGCGCTACCTGGCGGCAACCCGGCAGTTCGACGGCACGCTGACACTGATCTTCCAGCCGGCCGAGGAGGGCCAGGGCGGTGCCGAGGCGATGCTGGCGGACGGCCTGCTGGAACGCTTCCCCTGCGATGCGCTGTTCGGCATGCACAACATGCCCGGGCTGCCGGCCGGGCATCTTGGTTTTCGCGAGGGGCCGATGATGGCTTCGCAAGACCTGCTCACGGTGACCCTCGACGGAGTGGGCGGCCATGGCTCGATGCCGCACCTGACTGTCGACCCGCTGGTGGCGGCGGCCAGTGTGGTGATGGCGCTGCAAACCGTGGTGGCACGCAATATCGATGCGCAGGAGGCGGCGGTGGTCACCGTCGGTGCGTTGCAGGCCGGCGAAGCGGCCAACGTGATCCCGCAACAGGCGCTGTTGCGCCTTAGCCTGCGCGCGCTGAACGCCGAGGTGCGGGCGCAGGCCCTTGAGCGGGTGCGGGCAATCATCCTCAGCCAGGCCGAAAGCTTTGGCTGCCGCGCCAGCATCGAGCACCGCCCGGCCTACCCGGTGCTGGTCAACCATGCCGCTGAAAACGCCTTCGCCACCCAGGTAGGGGTGGAGTTGCTGGGCGCCCAGGCGGTGGATGGCAACACCCGCAAGCTGATGGGCAGCGAAGACTTCGCCTGGATGCTGCAGCGCTGCCCGGGTGCTTACCTGTTCATCGGCAATGGTGTATCGCGGCCGATGGTGCACAACCCGGCCTACGACTTCAACGACGACATCCTGCTGACCGGCGCCGCCTACTGGGGCGCGCTGGCAGAGCGCTGGCTGGCACCTGCCTGATTGCCTCTTTTTGACCACTGCCGCTGGAACCCGGGCGCGACTGCGCCTGGGTGATCACCCAATCATTGTGTGGAGTGTTCCCTATGCAGACTTCGAGCACCGGCGTGTCGCGTATCCGGCAAGTGGTGGCCGCCGTTATCGGCAACGCCCTGGAATGGTATGACTTTATCGTGTATGGCTTTCTGGCCAGCATCATCGCCCGGCAGTTCTTCCCGTCCGACGACGCGTACGCCTCGCTGCTGATGGCCCTTGCCACCTTCGGCGTCGGTTTCTTCATGCGCCCGGTGGGTGGCGTGCTGCTGGGCATGTATTCCGACCGCAAGGGCCGTAAGGCGGCCATGCAGATGATCATCCGCCTGATGACCGTGTCCATCGCCATGATCGCCTTCGCGCCTGACTACCTGGCCATCGGCATGGCGGCGCCGCTGCTGATCGTGGTGGCGCGCATGCTGCAGGGCTTTGCCACCGGTGGTGAATACGCCAGCGCCACGGCATTTCTGGTGGAAAGCGCGCCTGACCACCGCAAGGGACTGTATGGTTCGTGGCAATTGGTAGGGCAGTGCCTGGCGGTGTTTTCCGGGGCGGCAATGGTGGCGTTGGTTACCCACCTGTGCTCGCCCGAGGCGCTGGACAGCTGGGGCTGGCGCATCCCGTTCGTGCTGGGCCTGCTGATCGGGCCGGTCGGGCTGTGGATTCGCAAGCATATGGAGGAACCTGAGGCGTTTGTCGAGGCGCGTCGCCAGGCCAAGGGCCCGTCGCCCAGCCTGTGGCAGGTGCTGCGTGAACACCGGCGCAGCCTGCTGGTGTCGATGGGGTTGGCCTGCGGCGCGACGGTATCGTTCTACGTGGTGCTGGTGAACATGCCGACCTTCGCCCACAACAGCCTAGGCTTGCCGCTGGACCAGGTGCTGCTGGTGCAGATGCTCGCCGTGGGGCTGATGACCCTCGTGATTCCGTTGTCCGGGGCGCTGTCTGACCGGCTGGGGCGGCGCCCGGTGCTGATGGCCTTCACCCTGGCGTTCTTCGTGATGGTCTACCCACTGTATGTGTGGGTGGCCGCTGCGCCTTCCCTGGAGCGCCTGTTGGTCATGCAACTGCTGTTGTGCACGGCCATCGGTGGCTTCTTCGGCCCGGCACCTACTGCCCTGGCCGAACAGTTCCCGGTCCAGGTGCGTTCCACCGGCGTGTCGGTGGCCTACAACGTGGCGGTGATGGTGTTCGGTGGCTTTGCCCCGTTGATCGTGACCTGGCTCACCCAGGTGCTCGGCACCCCGGTGGCGCCGGCGTTCTACGTGCTGTTTGCCTGCCTGCTGACATTGCTGGGCACCTATTGCCTGAAAGAAGCACCGCGGGCAGTCAAGCCTGCCGCCTTCAACCTTGGAGTAAAACCGTGAAGTCGCTCGCCATCGACCCCATTGTTGCCCTCGATGCCGAGGCACTGTCCCAGGCCATCCATGCCCGTCAGTTGTCATGCCGCGAGGTGATGCAGGCCTACCTGGGGCAGATCGAGCGCTTCAATCGGCAGGTCAATGCACTGGTTTCGCTGCGCCCGGCCGAAGCGCTGCTGGCCGAGGCCGAGACGCGTGACCGCGAACTGGCCCGTGGCCACTCGCGCGGCTGGATGCATGGCATGCCGCAGGCAATCAAGGACCTCGCGGCCACGGCCGGGCTGCGTACGACGCTCGGCTCGCCGCTGTTTGCCGAGCAGGTACCCGAGCAGGATGCGATCAGCGTGGCGCGGGTACGGGCGAGCGGGGCATTGATCCTGGGCAAGAGCAATGTGCCCGAGTTTGGCCTGGGCTCGCAAAGCTACAACACCTTGTTTGGCACCACCACCAACGCCTACGACCCGTCGCGGGTGGCGGGTGGCAGCAGCGGTGGGGCTGCAGCGGCGCTGGCCATGCGCTTGCTGCCGGTGGCCGACGGCAGCGACATGATGGGCTCGCTGCGCAACCCGGCGGCGTTCAATAACCTGTTCGGCCTGCGCCCATCGCAGGGCCGCGTGCCGCATGGGCCGGCGCCCGAACTGTTCGTGCAGCAGTTGGCCACCGAAGGGCCGATGGGCCGTAGTGTGGTCGACGTGGCGCGGCTACTGTCGATACAGGCGGGTGTTGATGCCCGGGCACCCCTGTCGCTGAGCGAAGGCCGGCGCGATTTTGCCGTTGACTTGCCGCGCGATTTTCGCGGCGTACGGGTGGGCTGGCTGGGCGACTACAACGGCTATCTGCCGATGGATGACGGGGTAATGAGCCTGTGCGAGTCGGCGCTGGCCGACTTTGCCGAGCTGGGCTGCCGGGTCGAGGCCTGCCAGCCGGCATTCGACCTGGCGCGCTTGTGGCAATGCTGGCTGACCCACCGCCACTTCCTGGTGCATGGCAACCTCGGTGCAGCCTTTGCCGACCCCGGCAAGCGCGCATTGCTCAAGCCCGAAGCACAGTGGGAGGTGGAAGGTGGCTTGCAGCTAAGTGCGGCGGCGCTGTACCAGGCCTCGTTGGACCGCAGCGACT
Organism: Pseudomonas sp. JR33AA; assembly: GCF_021378985.1. Taxonomy (NCBI): domain Bacteria; kingdom Pseudomonadati; phylum Pseudomonadota; class Gammaproteobacteria; order Pseudomonadales; family Pseudomonadaceae; genus Pseudomonas; species Pseudomonas sp. JR33AA. The sequence goes on along the minus strand of NZ_JAJSAW010000006.1, from coordinate 229,694 downwards.
GGTACCGCGCCATGGGCAAGCTGTTCGAGCGTTACGACTTCCTGCTGTTGCCCTCGGCCCAGGTGTTCCCTTTCGATGCACGCCAGCCATGGCCGGCGGTGGTCGGGGGGCGGGCAATGGACACTTACCACCGCTGGATGGAAGTGGTGATCGGGCCGACCCTGGCCGGCTTGCCGAGTATCAGCGTGCCGGTGGGAGTCAATGCCGCCGGGTTGCCCATGGGCCTGCAAATCATAGGCCCGGCGCAGGCCGACCATGCCGTGCTGCAGCTGGCGTATGCCCATGAACAGCTCACCCGCTGGGTGGTGCGCTGCCCGCCACCGCGCCTGCTTGCACCATGAAAACATGGGCAGGCGCGGATCTTGCTGGCTATCCTGACCATCCCGCTACAAGGAGGTCATACCCATGGGCATCACGGCAGACAGCGCCGGCGTGCGCTCGGTGGAGCGGGCGCTGGCCATCGTCGACCTGCTCGGCGAACACCAGGCATTGGGCCTGGAGGAACTGCACTACCTGACGGCGCTGCCCAAGGCCACGGTGTCGCGCATGCTCGCCACCTTGCAGGCTCAAGGCTGGGTGTACCGCGGCCTTGGCGACCGGCGCTACCGACTGTGCGCGCGACGCCTGTTCGGTGACCGCCAGTTGCGTTTCAAGCGGCGCCTGGTGGAAAGCGCAGCGCCCATGCTGCTGGATCTGAGTGAGCGCACCGGGCTGGTCGCTGACCTGTCGTGTTTCGATGGCCAGCGGCTGGAGGTGATGGAAAGCGCCATTCCCCAGGTGCTGCGCAAGCGCTATCCGCACACCTGTCAGATCGTCGGGCAGCATGCCAGCCTGTTTCATTCGGCGATGGGGCGAGCGTGCCTGGGGGAGCTGGCGGTGGACGAAGTGCTGCGCCTGGCGGCCCATGAGCGGCTGGGTGGCGACGGGGTGTTGCGCGATATCGAAGAGCAAGCGCACAAGGGCTTTGGTCAGCGCACCGAAGGCTACTGGGAATACCCGGTGCGCCTGCCGTTCCTGATCCGCGCCATTGCCTTGCCGGTATATGCCGAAGGGCGCCTGGTCGGCAGCATTGCCTTGCAATGGCCGCTGGATCAGGCGCCGGTGGAGCGGGTGTCGAACATGCACCTGAGCAGTTTGGCGAACACTGTGGCTGAAGTGCAGCGGGCCTTGGCTGATTGATTTCCTGCGCCGTTTTTTCGCGGGTAAGCCACAGATGCGTTACTGGCACTCCCGAAATGCGCTAGGGCTCACCCCCGCCTGCTTGCGAAAGAACCGGCTGAAATACCCCACGTCGGCAAACCCCAGCTCATGGGCGATCTCTTTTACGCTCAGGCTCGAATGCCCGAGCATGCGCTTGGCCTCCAGCACCAGTCGGGCATTGATCACATTCATCGGCGTCATGCCCAGGTGTTCCTGGCACAACCGCCCCAACGTCACCAGGGTCATGCCCAACTCGGCGGCGTATTCCGCCAGTGGCCAGTGCGCGCGGTAGTGCATGTCTACCAGCTCGCGAAAAGCAGTCAGTTGCTGGCTGCGTCTTGATACCGGGCGTTGCTCACCTGCGGGTATGTACGGCTCATGGCGCAGCACATGGATCATCAGTGCCAGCAGTAGCGCCATGCTGCTGGCCACATGCTCGCGGGCGCGGTTGTGGTATTCCTCGCGCAGGGCCCGACACAGGGGCAACAACGGGTCTTCATCGGCGGCCCAGTGGGGCAGGGCAATCACCTGTGGTTTGCGCAGTTGCACCAGCACGCTGGGTGCCAGCACCTGGGCGATGCTATCCAGCGGGTGCTGCGCAGCCGTGATTACCTGGCCTTCTACCTGGCTGGACCAGTGAAATCCATGCACCACCTGCGCCGGGACGTACACCACGCAGGGCGCATGAACCTGAAACCGGTCACTGTCGAACAGCACCTCGCCGCCACCGCTTTGCAGGTACAACAGCTGCAGCAAGCCTTCGTGACGGTGTGCGGCAATCTCCCAGTTGTGCGCGCCAGAGCGCTGGGATATCTGCTCCACATGCAAGGCTTCGTGCCACACCGGCTGCGCGGTTTCACCGTACAGGGCGTAATTGGGGATCTTGTTCATGATGTTGTAATTGTTCTGTTCACTGCCCGCTACTGTGCCATAGCTGCACGCAGGCTTCAGGGCGCAGTGGGCAAATTGACGGGAATGTGGAGCTGGTTGCAGGTTTTGTCCATTCTGCCGATGGGCCTGCCGGCCATAGCCTGTTGCCCAGAACAAGCAACGCTCTGGAGAGCAGCATGCACAACAACAAGATCCTTTCTCAGTGGCTAGGCCTGGAGTCGGCCGTCTGCGTGGTCACCGGCGCGGCCGGCGGCATTGGCGCAGCGCTGGCCGCAGCCTTGGTGGAGCAGCAGGCCCACGTGGTGCTGCTTGACCGCGACCTGGACAAATGCCGCGAACTGGCGGCCACCCTGGGGGAACACAGTGCAGGCGAAGTGAGTGCCCTGGCCTGCGACATTGCCGACCCGGCCAGCGTGGAGCAGGCTGCGGCCCAGGTACAGGCGCTGCATGGGCGCTGCGATGTACTGGTCAACAATGCCAGCGTACTGCGCCCCGGTGCGCTGGACACGCTAAGCCTGGATCAATGGAACCAGGTGCTGGCGGTCAACCTCAGTGGCTACCTCTTGTGTGCCCAGGCCTTTGGCCGTTCCATGCTGGACTGCGGCCAGGGCCGTATCGTGCATGTGGCCTCGATTGCAGCGCATTACCCGCAACCCAACAGTGGTGCATACAGCGCGGCGAAGGCAGGCGTCAGCATGCTGTCGCGGCAGATTGCCGTGGAATGGGGGCCACGCGGTGTGCGCAGCAACGCCGTATGCCCGGGCTTGATCCGCACGCCATTGTCGGCGGCGTTCTATGCCGACCCACAGGTGGAGCGCCGGCGTAGCGCCATGACCGCCAACCAGCGCATCGGTGAGCCGCAAGACATTGCCGACGCCGTACTGTTTCTGGCCAGCCGCCGCGCCGACTACATCAACGGCGCCGAGCTGACCGTGGATGGCGGACTGGAAAGCATGCCCATGGCATTGATCCCGCGCCCTGGCTTCGAGGGGGCAGGCCAATGAGTACACGTAGCTGCGATGTACTGGTCATTGGTGCGGGTGCTGGCGGCCTGGCGACAGCCATCACGGCGAAAAAGCTTGGCCTGGATGTGATCGTCATCGAAAAGGAGGCGTGCTTTGGCGGCACCACGGCGTTTTCCGGCGGCGTATTGTGGGTGCCGGGTACCCATCACGGGGGCAATGACAGCCAAGCAGCGGCCATGACCTACCTGCGCAACGAAACCGGTGCCTGCTTCGATGCGGCCGGGGTGGAGGCATTCTTGCGCTACGCGCCGCAGATGGTTGAATTTTTCGAGCGCGAGACGGCAGTCAAATTCGTGCCCACGCTGTACCCCGACTATCACCCTCAGGTGGAAGGCGGCGTCGATGTGGGCCGCTCGATACTGGCCGCACCTTACGACATCCGGGGGTTGGGGCCCGACATGGCGCGGTTGCGCCCGCCGCTGAAGACCATCACCTTCATCGGCATGATGTTCAACTCGTCGAATGCCGACCTCAAGCACTTCTTCAATGTCACCCGTTCATTGACCTCGTTCGCCTACGTGGCCAAACGCCTGCTGACCCATCTGAAGGAGCTGGCCTTGTACCGACGCGGCACCCAGGTCACCAGTGGCAATGCGCTGGCGGCACGGCTGGTACGCTCGGCACTGGACCTGGGCATTCCGATTCTCACAGGTACCCCGGCGCGGCAGTTGTTGCGCGAAGGTGGGCGGGTAGTGGGGGCGGTGACCGGGCAGGCCGGCAGCGAGCAGCGCATCGAGGCCCGGCGCGGGGTGGTACTGGCCTGTGGCGGTTTCTCCCATGACCTGCAACGGCTGCGCCAGGCCTATCCGCATGTACGGCGTGGCGGCGAGCATTTTTCACCGGTGCCAACAGGCAACACCGGCGATGGTGCGCGCATGGCCGAGGCGCTGGGAGCAAAAGTCGATATCTGCCTGCAGGCACCTGCAGCCTGGATGCCGGTGTCGAAGGTGCCGGTGGGTGGTGGGCGGCATATTGCCTTTCCGCATTTGCTCGACCGCTACAAGCCGGGTGTGATCGGCGTGCTGCGTTCGGGGCAGCGATTCACCAACGAGTCGAATGCCTACCACGACGTAGGCGCAGCGCTGATCGAGGCGTGTGCCGACCAGGCAGAAACCGCCATGTGGTTGGTGTGCGACCGCCGCACCCTGGCAAAATACGGGCTGGGCTTTGCCAAGCCTGCGCCGATGCCGCTGGGGCCATTGCTGCGCAACGGTTACCTGCTCAAGGGCCAGACCCTGGCGGAATTGGCCGGCAAGGCCGGTATCGATGCGCAAGGGTTGGAGCAGACTGTGCGCGAGTACAACCTTGGCGCTGTCCATGGCGAAGACCGTCAGTTCGGCCGCGGCAGCACTTGCTTCAATCGCTACCTGGCCGACCCGCAGCAACAACCCAACCCCTGCGTAGCGCCGGTTGGCGAGGGACCGTACTTTGCCGTGAAAGTGATCATGGGCGATCTGGGCACCTTTGACGGGCTGCGCACCCGTGTGACCGGTGAAGTGTTGGCGGCCGACGGGCAAGTCATCGACGGCCTGTATGCGGTGGGTAACGACCGCGTCAGCATCATGGGCGGCAACTACCCCGGGGCGGGTATCACCCTGGGGCCGATCATGACCTTTGCCTACATCACCGGGCGCCATCTGGCGGGTGTCGAGCAGGGGCTGGCGGCGGGCAACGCACGGGAGGTGGCGTGATGGACAAGCCTGTGGTCGACCACCGCATCTACACCATTCGCCCGCGCGGCATGGCGGCCTTTCTCGAGGCGTTCGACCGGCTGGCGATGCCGATCCTGCTGCGCCACCTCGGTGCACCCCTGGCGTTTTACACCAGCAGCATCGGGCCGTTGAACCAGGTGGTGCACTTGTGGGGCTATGACAGCCTCGATGATTTCGAGAAGCGCAGCGCAGCGCGGGATGCCGACCCGGACTTTGCCGCGTACCTGCATGCCACCCGCGACCTGGTGGTGGCCCAGGAAACACGCATCATAAGGCCTGTGCGCTTACCCAGCCTTTTTCACTAGGGCTGCGACAAACACCGTCATAAAAACAACAACAGGTGATACCTATGAACAACACACTCGACGTGCGCCAACTGATCGACCAGCAACCCATCGGCCGTTACCAGAAATGGGTGGTGTTCCTCGGCTTTCTCATCATCGCCCTGGACGGCCTGGACGTCGCCATCATCGGCTTCATTGCCCCGCAACTGAAAAGCGACTGGGGCCTGGATGCGCAAAGCCTGGGCCCGGTATTGAGCGCCGCGTTGATCGGCCTGGCACTCGGCGCCCTGATTGCCGGCCCCTTGGCTGATCGTTACGGACGCAAGGCGGTGTTGCTGTGCAGCGTCCTGCTGTTCGGCCTCTGGACACTGGCCTCGGCCTTTTCACCCAACCTGGAAGCCCTGGTCGCGTTGCGCTTTCTGACTGGCCTGGGCCTGGGCGCAGCCATGCCCAATGCCAGCACCCTGGTCAGCGAGTATGCCCCGGCACGCAGCCGCTCGCTGCTCATTACCCTGGCGTTCTGCGGGTTCTCCCTGGGCGCGGCGGCAGGTGGTTTCGTCAGCGCCTGGATGATTCCGAACCTGGGCTGGCGCAGTGTCTTGGCATTGGGTGGGGTGTTGCCGCTAATGGTCCTGCCGTTGCTGTACTGGCGCCTGCCGGAATCGGTGACGTTTCTGGTCAGCAAGGGAGCGGACCGCAAGCGCATTCTGGCCATTGTCCGTCGCCTGGCACCTGTGCAGGTCAACGCCGACACGACCTTTGTCTTGCCCGGTAAAGCCCAGGCTGCAGGCGGTGCAATCGGCACCATCCTCTCTGCGCGGTATCGCTTTGGTACCTGCATGCTCTGGGGCGGGTACGTGCTGGCGCTGTTCCTGGTCTATCTGTTCAGCGGCTGGTTGCCGACGCTGGTAAAGGAAGGGGGCGGGTTTTCGGTGGCTGAAGCGGCCATCGTCACGGCCTGTTTCCAGATTGGCGGCCCGTTGGGGGCGATTTCGGTGGGGTGGGCCATGGATCGTTACCCGGCGCAGCGCGTGCTGGTCCTGACCTTCCTGTTCAGTGGTGCGGTGATTTTTGCAATAGGTCAGGTTGCTGCGGACTTCGCCTGGTTATGCGCGGTTGCGAGCGCTGTGGGCTTTGGCCTTAACGGGGCAAGTGTTGGCATGAATGCACTGGCGGCGGCTTTTTACCCGACTGAGGCACGGGCGACCGGGGCCAGCTGGATGAGCGGCATCGGGCGCCTGGGTGCGATTCTCAGTGCCTTTGCCGGGGCGCAGATGCTGGCGCTGGGCTGGAGCTTTGCCCAGGTGTTCGCTTCGTTGTTGTTACCCGCAGGGTTGGCGGCTTTGGCGGTATGGTTGCAGGGGCGAAATGCGGCGTTACGGCTTAGCGTTCCAGGCAGCACATCCGGCACCCGGGCTGCAGCGCCTGCAGGGTCGGCTCCCACTCCCTAGCCTTCGGGAACTCACCCCCGATCTGAAGCCATACGCTCGATCAACGCCCACAACGCCGCATCATTGAAATCGTCGATAACCAGCCTGGCGCCCGCCGCCAGCAACCGCTCCGGGGTCTGCGTCGTGGCTACGCCCACGGTGAAGATCCCCGCGCCACTGGCCGCGGCCGTCCCCGGCAATGAGTCCTCGAAGGCCAGCGCTTGCCCGGCCTCGGCACCCAGCCGCTGCAGCCCGGTGAGGTAGGGCAGCGGGTCCGGTTTGGGCCGTGCCAGTTCTTCGGCCACCAGCACATGTTCAAAGTGCTGGCCAAGGCCCATGGCGTTCAGCATGTGCTCGGCGTTCAGCCGCGGTGCGTTGGTCACCACGCACATGCCGATGTCATGGGCCTGGGCATGCTCCAGCAGGCGCAACAGGCCTGGCATTGGCTCAAGCGACGGCGACATCGCGCGAAACAGCGCTTCCTTGCGGTCGGCCAACGCCTGGCACTGTTCGACGCTGGCGCCGTTGAACAGCTCGGCGAACAGCTCGCCGTTGGCGCGGCCGCTGACCTGGGCGTCGAACTGCGCCTGGCTCAGCTCGCGGCCGTCGTGTTCGCGCAGCAGTTGGCGAAAGGCCTGCAGGTGCAGGGTGTCAGTGTCGGTGAGGGTACCGTCAAGGTCGAACAGCAGGGCGGTCAGCATGGGATATCCAGATGAAAAAACACAAGCCAGGGGATCATAACCAAAGCTGACGACGAAGGGGGCTGTTCAGCGTACTCCGAAAAGAGTACAAATGTGCTCCATGGACACTCTTACCCCCAAACGCCGCGCCATTTTCGAATTCATCCGTGAGCGCATTGCCGAGCATGGTCAGCCGCCGAGCCTGGCCGATATCGCCACACGCTTCGGTTTTGCCTCGCGCAGCGTTGCGCGCAAGCACATCACCGCCCTGTGCCAGGCCGGTTACATCGATGTCACGCCAAACCAGGCCCGGGGCATACGCCTGGCCGAACCGCTGCGCCGGCCGGAAATCCTCGAAATACCCGTCCTGGGGCAGGTGGCGGCAGGTGCCCCCATCGGGCCTGACCTGGACATCCACGAGCAGTTGCTGCTCGACCCCAGCCTGTTCCGCCGTACCCCCGACTACCTGCTGAAGGTGCGGGGCGACTCGATGATCGACGACGGCATCTTTGACGGTGACCTGGTCGGCATCCTGCAACAGGCCGACGCCCGCGACGGGCAAATCGTGGTTGCGCGCCTGGACGGCGAAGTGACCATCAAGCGCCTGCAACGCCAAGGCGGTACTTACCGGCTGTTGCCACGCAACCCGGCCTATGCGCCGATCGATGTGCAGCCCGAACAGGACTTTTTCATCGAAGGCGTGTTCTGCGGCTTGCTGAGGCGCGACTGATGGGCGCCGTGGTCGACCTCGACCGGCTGCTGGAGCAGCGCCGGGTATGGCGCGGACGGCAGGCCCAGGCGCGGCCACTCGGGCTGCAGCCCACCGGCCATGCGGCCCTCGACGAACGTTTGCCGGAAGGTGGCTGGCCGGCGGCAGCACTGAGCGAGCTGTTGCTGGCCAACCCCGGCTGTGGCGAATTGCAGTTGCTGTGGCCAACCCTGGCCCGGCTGAGTGAAGACGCCAGCAGAGTGGTGCTGGTGGCTCCACCCTTCATCCCTTATGCACCGGCCTGGCAGGCCGCGGGGGTGGACCTGCGCTGGCTGGTACAGGTGGATGCCGCGCCTGCCGATGCCCTGTGGGCTGCCGAACAGTGCCTGCGCTCGGGCAGTTGCGCGGCGGTGCTGTGCTGGCCGGAACGTGCCGATGACCGCGCCCTGCGGCGCTTGCAGGTAGCGGCCGAAACCGGGCAGGCACTGGCGTTCGCCTGCAGGCCGCAGCAGGCGTCGCACAACCCTTCACCTGCAGCGCTGCGCATTGCAGTCGACACGCGCCCGGCGCAATGGCGCGTGCTGAAAAGCCGTGGTGGCATGCCACCAGCGCTGCCTATACCCTGCCCGGGGCGGGGCTGATGCACCATGCTCTGGGCCTGCATCCTGCTCCCGCAGCTTGCGCTGGACACCGTCCTGCGTGAGCGTGATGACCCTGACACACCCTTGGTGCTGATTGGCGGGCCGACCCAGCGTCGCGTGTTGCAGGCAGTCAACCCGGCGGCCGCTGCACTGGGCCTGAAGGCCGGGCAAACCCTGACCGCAGCGCGTGCCCTGGCCGATGGCTTCACCTGCGTCGAAGCCGACCCCAAACGCATCGATCAGGTGCAACAGCTGCTGGCGGCCTGGGCCTACCGCTTCAGTGCCCAGGTCAGCCTGCATTACCCACGGGCGCTGCTGCTGGAAGTGGGCTCCAGCCTGCAACTGTTCGGGCCCTGGCCCTTGTTCGAGGCGCGTCTGCGTCAGGAACTGGCAGAATTGGGCCTGCGCCAACGCATTGTCCTGGCCAGCAACCCGGTGGCTGCTCGCATGCTCGCCAATGCTCACGATGGCCTGGCCGTGGGCGATGCCGACGCCACCCGAGCGGCGCTGCTTGGCATGCCCATCACGCGCGTCGGCCTGCCGGCAGAGGCGGCCGAAGCGTTTGTCCGCATGGGCTTGCGTCAGCTGGGCCAGGTATTGGCCTTGCCGCGCGATACCTTGGCCAGGCGCTTTGCGGCCCAGGTGCAGCTGCACCTCGACCAGTTGCTCGGCCTGCGCAACCTGGGGCTGGACTTCTACCAGCCACCGGACCGTTTCGAAACCCGGCTGGAACTCAATTTCGACGTCGAGTCGCACCAGGCGCTGTTGTTCCCGCTGCGGCGCATGCTCAACGACCTTGCTGCATTTCTGGCCGGGCGAGACTGTGGCGTGCAGCGCTTCTGCCTGCATCTGGAGCACGCCGAGGGGCCGGATACCCTGCTCAAGGTGGGTTTGCTGGCGGCCGAACGCGATGCTGCGATGCTGTTCGAGCTGGCCCGTGGGCGCCTTGAGCCGCTGCGCATACCCGCACCGGTGCGCAACCTGCGGCTGGTTGCCGAAGACTTGCCACCCTTCGTGCCACAGCATCAGGCGCTGTTCGACCCGCGGGCGCAACAGGCGCAACCCTGGGCGCAATTGCGTGAGCGGCTGCGCGCCCGTCTGGGGGATGAGGCCGTCAAGGGGCTTGCCGCAGCCGCCGATCACCGCCCCGAATGCGCCTGGCAGTTGGCAGAGCAGGGTGCCCAAGGCAACATGCCGATTACCCCGGGCAGTCGCCCGGGGTGGCTGTTGTCGGCTCCGATAGCGCTGGATGACGCCACCTACCAGGTGCAGGGCTACGCCGAGCGCATCGAATCAGGTTGGTGGGATGGCGGCGATGTGCGTCGCGACTACTATCGCATCGAAACCCGTGACGGCTTGCGCGGTTGGGCCTACCGCGACCTGAGCCAGGCCGGCCCGCTTTGGCTGCAGGGTTGGTTCGCATGAACACCCCGGGTTATGCCGAGCTGCATTGCCTTTCCAACTTCAGCTTCCAGCGCGGTGCGTCGAGCGCCGACGAGCTGTTCCGGCGAGCGCGCGAACAGGGCTACCAGGCGTTGGCAATCACTGACGAATGCACCTTGGCCGGTATCGTGCGCGCATGGCAGGCTGCCAAGGTGCACCAGTTGCGGCTGATCGTCGGCAGCGAGGTGCAATTGTCAGACGGGCCCAAGCTGGTGCTGTTGGTCGAAAACCTGACGGGTTACCAGAACCTGTGCGCACTGATCACCCGTGCCCGGCGGCGAGCAGAGAAGGGTAAGTACCAGCTGTTTCGTGATGACCTGCTGCTGCACCATCAAGGCCTGCTGGCGTTGTGGGTGGCCGCTGACAGTGGCGATACCGTTACCGGCGCGTGGCTGCGCAGCCTGTTCGCTGAGCGCCTGTGGCTGGCCGTGCACCTTCACCGGGGCAGTGACGATGCCGTGCGCCTGCAACGGCTGCGGGCACTGGCGGCTGATGTAGGCATTCGCAGCGTGGCCTGTGGCGACGTGCATATGCACGTGCGTGGCCGTCGTGCCTTGCAGGACTGCATGACTGCCATCGGCCAGCATTGCCAGGTGAGCGAGGCCGGGCGCTTTCTGTTTGCCAATGGCGAACGGCACCTGCGCAGCCAGGCGCAACTGGCCGAGTTGTATCCGCTCGACCTGCTGGCCGAGACCCTGGTCATTGCCCAGCGCTGCCAGTTTGACTTGAGCGAACTGAACTACCAGTACCCACGCGAACTGGTGCCCGAGGGACATACCCCGGCAAGCTGGCTGCGCGAACTGTGCGAGCAAGGCATGCCGCTGCGCTGGCCAGACGGGCCAAGTGGCAAGGTACGGGATGTGCTTGCCAAGGAACTGGGGCTGATCGAAGAGCTGGGCTACGAAAGCTACTTCCTGACGGTGCACGACATTGTCGCCTTCGCCCGCAGCCAGCGCATTCTATGCCAGGGCCGAGGGTCGGCAGCCAACTCGGTGGTGTGCTTCGTGCTGGGCATCACCGAGCTTGACCCCATGGAACACCACCTGCTGTTCGAGCGCTTCCTGTCGCGCGAGCGCAACGAGCCGCCGGACATCGACGTGGACTTCGAACACGAGCGGCGCGAGGAGGTGATCCAGTATGTGTTCCGGCGTTATGGCCGGCACCGGGCGGCGCTCACAGCGGTCGTCAACACCTACCATGCCGCCGGTGCGGTGCGTGATGTGGCACGGGTGCTGGGGCTACCCGCCGACCAGGTGGATGCCCTGGCCAAATGCTGTGGCCGCTGGAGCGATCGCATACCCGATGACCAGCGCCTGGCCGAAGCCGGTTTTGAAGCAAGCAGCCCTTCGCTGCGGCGGGTGCTGGTGCTGGCCGGTGAACTGATCGGCTTCCCCCGGCACCTGTCTCAACACCCGGGCGGTTTTGTCATCTCCCAGCAACCGCTCGACCAGCTGGTGCCGGTGGAGAATGCCGCGATGCCGGAGCGCACGGTGATCCAGTGGGACAAGGACGACCTGGACATGGTCGGCCTGCTCAAGGTCGATGTACTGGCACTGGGCATGCTCAGCGCCTTGCGCCGCTGCTTCGACCTGCTGCAACACCACCGTGGCCGGCACCTGACCCTGGCGACCATCCCCAGCGAAGACCCGGCCACCTACGCCATGATCAGCCGTGCCGAGACCATGGGTGTGTTCCAGATCGAGTCGCGCGCGCAAATGGCCATGTTGCCCAGGCTGCGGCCCACCACGTTCTATGACCTGGTCATAGAAGTGGCCATCGTCCGCCCCGGGCCTATCCAGGGCGACATGGTGCACCCGTACCTGCGCCGGCGCCTGAAGCAGGAACCGGTGACGTATCCGTCGCCGCAACTGAAGGAGGTGTTCGAGCGTACCTTGGGCGTGCCGCTGTTCCAGGAGCAGGTGATGGAGCTGGCGATGGTCGCGGCCGACTATACGCCGGGCGAGGCCGACCAGTTGCGCCGCAGCATGGCAGCCTGGAAGCGTCACGGCGGCCTGGAACCGCACCGCGAACGGCTGGTGCAGGGTATGTTGCGCAATGGCTACGCGCTGGCATTTGCCGAGCGCATCTTCGAGCAGATCAAGGGGTTTGGCAGCTATGGCTTCCCTGAGTCGCATGCGGCCAGCTTCGCCTTGCTGTGCTATGCCAGCAGTTGGCTGAAGTGCCATGAGCCGGCGATCTTCACCTGTGCGTTGGTCAACAGTTGGCCGATGGGCTTCTACAGCCCTGACCAGTTGCTGCAAGAGGCTCGCCGCCAAGGTATCGAAGTGCGGCCGGTTGATGTCTGCCACAGCGACTGGGACTGCACCCTGGAGCCTGATGCTGAAGGCACCCTGGCCATTCGCATGGGCTTGCGACTGGTACGTGGCCTGGCCGAAGCCGATGCCCGGCGCCTGCAGCAGGCCAGGGCACAGCGGCCGTGGCGCAACGTCGAAGACCTGTGCCTGCGCGCCGGCCTGGACGCACGGGCCCGTGCCCGCCTGGCTGATGGCGGGGCGCTGCGTGCCTTGGCCAGCGATCGGCACCAGGCGCGCTGGCAGGTGGCTGCGGTGCAGCCGCAGCTGCCATTGTTCGCCGAGGTGCAAGCCTTGCCTGAAGAAACGGTGGTATTGCCGGTGCCAACCGTGGGCGAGGACCTGATGGCCGATTATCAAACCCTCGGCACTACGCTTGGCCCACATCCACTGGCCCTGTTGCGTTCTCGCCTGAGGGCACTGGGGTGTCGCAGCTCCAGTGAGCTGCAAGGGGTTGTGCATGGCGACAACATTGCCGTGGCCGGGCTGGTGGTGGGCCGGCAACGGCCTCAAACCGCCAGCGGTGTGACCTTCGTTACCCTGGAGGACGAACATGGCATGGTCAACGTGGTGGTGTGGCGTGCGCTGGCCGAACGGCAGCGGCGGGCGCTGGTGGGGTCGCAGTTGCTCAAGGTCAGTGGGCGGCTGGAGCAGGAGAATGGGGTGCGGCACCTGATTGCGCGGCGGTTGGAGGATGTGAGTCCGCTGTTGCAAGGGCTGGATGTGCGCAGTCGTGATTTCCACTGACCCCCAACGCTCGGTACTTGCGCGATTCCCTGTGGGTGCGGGCGAGCCCGCGAAGCAGCCACCGCGTTGCAGGGCACCGGCCTTGCCGGTGTTCGCGGGCATGCCCGCGCCCACGGAGGTCGTCTACTGGGCCAGCTTGTGCTCGCCTACACCATCGCCAACCGCTGCTTGCGCGTCGGTGCAGGGAACGCCCGGTCGATCGCCCGCAGGTCTTCACCGGTCAAGGTCAGCGCTCCCGCCGCCGCATTGAGCCGCACGTGCTCGGGCGCCACCGCCTTGGGGATGGCGATCACGCCGTCATCGCGGGTCACCCAGGCCAGGCTGACCTGGGCCGGTGTGGCGCCATGGCGCTCGGCGATTTCCGCCAGTACCGGGTGCTGCAACAAGCGCCCGGCCTGGGCCAGCGGGCAGTAGGCCATGGTTGGCAAGCCACGTTTTTCGCACCACGGTAGCAAGTCGAATTCGATGCCACGCTGGGCCGGGTTGTACAACACCTGGTTGGTGGCACAATCAGGGTTATGCAGTTCGCGCAGGTCGTCGACGTCGAAGTTGGACACGCCCCAGCGCTTGATCTTGCCTTGTTCGCGCAAGCGCTCGAAACCTTCGACGGTTTCCTCCAGCGGGTGCTGACCACGCCAGTGCAGCAGGTACAAGTCGATGCAGTCAGTAGCCAGGCGGGTGAGGCTGCGTTCGCAGGCAGCCGCCATGCCGCGCAGACCGGCGTTGTGCGGGTACACCTTGCTGACCAGAAATACCTGGTCGCGGCGCCCGGCAATGGCTTGGCCAACGACCGCTTCTGCCCCCCCTTCGGCATACATCTCGGCGGTGTCGATCAGGTTCAGGCCCAGCTCGATGCCCTGTTGCAACGCCGCGACTTCGGCAGCCCTGCGGCCTGGGTCTTCGCCCATGTACCAGGTGCCTTGGCCGATCGCTGGAACGCTCGTGCCTGCCAGATTTACGTAACGCATGTCACCTCCGGGATCCGGGTATTGGAAAGAAGAACCTCAAGCAGTGCTTGCGCTGCGGTGGAAAGCTTGTGCTCGCTGAGGGCAATCACGCCGATGCGCCGCTCGACAGTGGGCTCGACCAAGGTTACGCAGCGGGCACCCAGCTCCTGCATCTGGTTGATGCACAGCGCCGGCACGGCACTCACCCCCAGGCCGCTGGCAACCATGCGGCCGATGGTCGTCAGCTGGTGGCTTTCGAACGCGACTGCCAGCTTGCCGTGGCGGGCCGCCACATGCTGCTCCATCAGCAGGCGCACCGCCGAAGGGCGTTGCAGGGCCACGAAATCTTCGGCCATCAGCTGCGCCCAGCTGACCTGGGGCAGCAGTGCCAAGGGCGAGTCGGCGGCCACCACCGCAACGAAGCGGTCCATGTACAACGGGTGGAAGGCCAGCCCATCGATGTTATCCGGCTCGAAGCCGATGCCCAGTTCGACGCGGCGATGGCGTACCAGTTCCTGTACCTGTTCGTTGATCACGTCGTGCACCGTGACGTTGACTTTGGGGTAGCGCTGGCGAAACACCTTGAGCGAATGGGGCAACAGGTTGCCGGCAAAAGCCGGCATGGCCGCCACCGATACACGGCCCAATTGCAGGGTGAAGCGCTGGCGCAGCATCTCTTCGGTGTCGTCCCAGTCGGCCAGCAGGCGGCGTGCCAGTGGCAGCAGCACTTCGCCTTCGGCAGTGAGGCTGACGCTGCGCGTGGTGCGGCTGAGCAGGGCGCCGCCGAGGTTTTCTTCCAGTGCCTTGATGGTCAGGCTCAGTGCTGGTTGCGAAACGTGCAGGTGTTCACCGGCCTGGGCGAAGCTCTGGTACTTGGCCACGGCGACAAAGGCGCGCAGTTGTTTGACGTTCATGTCGGGCCTGTCGTTTGTTTTATAAAAATTATCAATCGATGACGAAAACAAAATTAACAAATCAGTCGCTTGCGGTGAAGATGTCTGCACACGCTCACCGACAGCCTCGTCGGTTAAACAACTACAAAAGGCGGATCAGCATGGCCGGACTGGACAAGCGCGTTGCAACCTATGAACAGGCCCTCGAAGGCCTGACCGACAACATGACGGTACTGGCCGGTGGTTTCGGCTTGTGCGGCATCCCGGAAAACCTTATCAGCGAGATCAAGCGGCGTGGCGTCAAGGGCCTGACCGTGGTTTCCAACAACTGCGGCGTTGACGGTTTTGGTCTGGGCGTGTTGCTGGAAGACCGGCAGATTCGCAAGATGATTGCCTCCTACGTGGGCGAAAACGCCGAGTTCGAACGCCAGTTGCTCAGTGGCGAGCTGGAAGTGGAGCTGACCCCGCAGGGCACCCTCGCCGAAAAAATGCGCGCAGGTGGTGCCGGCATTCCGGCGTTCTATACCGCCACCGGCTATGGCACCCCGGTTGCCGACGGCAAGGAAGTCCGCGAGTTCAAGGGCCGCAAGTACATCCTGGAAGAATCCATCACCGGTGACTTCGCCATCGTAAAGGGCTGGAAGGCCGACCACTACGGCAACGTGGTGTACCGCAACACTGCGCAAAACTTCAACCCGCTGGCGGCTACCGCCGGCAAGATCACCGTGGTCGAAGTGGAAGAAATCGTCGAACCCGGCGTGCTGCTGCCCAGCGAAATCCACACCCCGGGCATCTACGTGGACCGTGTCATCGTCGGCACCTTCGAAAAGCGTATCGAAAAGCGCACCGTCAAGGCCTGAGCGCCATCCACCCGAACAATAAAGAGATCCTGACCATGGCACTGACCCGCGAACAGATGGCGCAACGCGTTGCCCGTGAACTGAAGGACGGTTACTACGTCAACCTGGGCATCGGCATCCCCACCTTGGTGGCCAACTATGTACCCGCCGACATGGATGTGATGCTGCAATCGGAAAACGGCCTGCTCGGCATGGGCGAATTCCCGACCGAAAGCACCCTCGATGCCGACATGATCAATGCCGGCAAGCAAACGGTCACCGCCCGCCGCGGTGCCTCGATTTTCGATTCGGCACAATCGTTCGCCATGATCCGTGGTGGCCACGTCGACCTGACCGTACTGGGGGCTTTCGAGGTGGACGTGCAGGGCAATATCGCCTCGTGGATGATTCCGGGCAAACTGGTCAAGGGCATGGGCGGGGCCATGGACCTGGTGGCCGGCGCCGACAACATCATCGTCACCATGACCCACGCCTCCAAGGACGGCGAGTCCAAGTTGCTGCCACAGTGCAGCCTGCCGCTGACCGGTGCGGGCTGCATCCGCAAGGTGCTGACCGACCTGGCCTACCTGGAAATCGAAGACGGCGCCTTCATCCTGCGCGAGACCGCGCCAGGAGTCAGTGTCGAGGAAATCATCGAGAAAACCGCCGGCAAACTGATCGTGCCGGATGACGTCAAGGAAATGACCTTCTAAGGCATGACGTGATCTCACCTGTAGGAGCGGGTTTAGCCGCGAATGCGTCGGTACATTGACCGCCGCATTCGCGGCTAAACCCGTTCCCACAGGTTTTTCGCGTTGCCTGGCAATACCGCTTCACCTCATAAAACCAATAAAAGGAATGCCACTGTGGCCGCTGAAATCCAAGACAGCCGCTCCGCGCGCTTTGCCTTGCGCTGCTCCAACTGGGCTGAACGCTGGTTCCCCGACTCCTGGGTGTTCGCCGCGCTGGCGGTGCTGCTGGTGTGTATCGGCGCACTGGCCATGGGCGCCAAACCGACCGACACCGCCAAGGCTTTTGGCGACGGTTTCTGGAGCCTGATACCGTTCACCATGCAGATGGCCTTTGTGGTCATCGGCGGTTATGTGGTGGCCAGCTCGCCGCCCGCCGCCAGGCTGATCGATCGCCTGGCGCGCATCCCTGGCAATGGGCGTTCGGCAGTGTGCTGGGTAGCACTGATCTCGATGCTGGCATCCTTGCTCAACTGGGGGCTGTCGCTGGTGTTTGGAGGCTTGTTGGTACGCGCCCTGGCGAGGCGCACCGACCTGAAGATGGACTACCGCGCCGCAGGTGCCGCCGCTTACCTGGGCCTGGGTGCGGTGTGGGCGCTGGGCCTGTCCTCCTCGGCGGCGCAGCTACAGGCCAACCCGGCCAGCCTGCCACCTTCAATCCTGTCGATAACCGGGGTGATCCCGTTTACCGAAACCATCTTTCTCTGGCAGTCCGGCGTGATGTTGGCGGCACTGGTGGTGGTCTCGCTGGTGATCGCCTATGCCACCGCTCCAGGGCCGAACAGCGCACGTAGCGCCGAAGACTGCGGTGTCGACCCCAGCTTCACAGCGCCGCCCGCGCCGCAACGCACGCGCCCGGGGGAGTGGCTGGAACACAGCCCGATCCTGATCCTGCTGTTGGTGGCCTTGGCTGCTGGCTGGCTGTACCAGGAGTTTGCGACAAAACCTGCAATTACCGCCATCTCGGGGCTCAACACCTACAACCTGTTGTTCATCATGCTCGGGGCTTTGCTGCACTGGCGCCCGCGCAGCTTTCTTGACGCGGTGGCGCGTGCGGTGCCGACCACCACGGGTGTGCTGATCCAGTTCCCGCTGTATGGTTCGATCGCCGCTATTCTCACCCAGGTGAAGGGCGTCGATGAACAGACGCTGGCCCACCATATTTCACTGTTTTTCACCCAGATTGCGACCCATGACACGTATGCCGTGCTGATGGGGGTGTATTCGGCGGTGCTGGGCTTCTTCATCCCTTCAGGCGGCGGCAAGTGGATCATCGAGGCCCCTTACGTGATGCTGGTGGCCAACGACCTGCAGTACCACCTGGGGTGGGCCGTGCAGATCTACAACGCGGCCGAAGCCTTGCCGAACCTGATCAACCCGTTCTACATGCTGCCGCTGCTGGGCGTGCTGGGGCTCAAGGCGCGCGACCTGATCGGTTTCTCGTTCGTGCAATTGCTGGTGCATGTGCCGTTGGTGCTGGTGTTGCTGTGGGCGCTGGGTTCAACGCTGCAGTACGTGCCGCCCGTGATGCCTTGATTCAACGCCCCTGGAGGCTTGGCGTCAGCTTTCAGACGCGTATCATGGCTGCCTCAGCCTGGGAAACCCGCGTCACATGTCTATCCGATTGAAACTGCTGCGTAAGAAACTGGGGATGACCCTGGAAATGCTGGCCGAAAAGACTGGCATGACCAAAAGCTACCTGTCCAAGGTCGAGCGCGGCCTCAACACGCCCTCGATCGCTGCGGCGCTGAAGCTGGCGAGGGCGCTGAACGTCAATGTCGAAGAGCTGTTCGCCGAAGAACAGACCGGGCAGAGCCGCTACAGCCTGGTGCGCCGTACCGAGCGCCAGGCCCTGGTAGGCGATGGGCAAGGGCCGGGGTACGCGGCCCTCACCAGTCAGGTTGGCCAGCGCAGCCTGCTGCCGTTTCTGATTCAGCCGCCGGCCGAGTTCAGCGACCCCACGTTCAAGGAACACCAGGGCGAAGAGTTCCTGTTTGTACACGCAGGCCAGGTGGAAGTGGATTTCATGAGTGAACGGGTGTTGCTGGAGCAGGGCGACGCCCTGCATTTCAACGCCCAGACGCCGCACCGGCTGCGCTCGGTAGGTGTGACACCGGCGCAGTTACTGGTTGTGGTTCATCACGCAGACGAATGACTCCGCAGGGGGGGCAGATATGTCCCTCACGCGTTCTCAGTTGTGAAACGTCCGATTCATCGCAACAGCCCTCCCTTGCATAATCTGCATGCCGTTTTTTTGACGAATGCGCCTATCGCCCATTGAATTTTATTATGGTGTCGGATCATTGACGTAGTGTCATTGTGCCCATAAGCTCAAATCAACACCGAAACAACTCCCGCAGCACCGCACCAATAACTAATTGATTTTCCTGTTTTTAGGAGGGGAGTATGCGCACGACTCTGATAATCAAATCGATGTTCTTGCTGGTGATGCTAAGTGGTGCTGCCCGCGCAGCGGATTCGTATATAAATCAGAACAGTATCATTCCTGTTTCAACTGCAGGCTGGTTCTTTGCCTTTGCTGTGGTCGGTTTTGTTGCCGTTGCCAACCGCAGAAAGATCTGAACCGGATACCGTGTACGTAAAATGACTGCCCATCGCTGCGAGGCCACAAGCATGGCTTGTGAATTCTCCAACCGTTGCTATATTCCCAGTAGCCCGTAGGGCGAACGTTTACAAAGCGTTGCAGCCACGTCTACAGCGTCAAGGCAAGGGCCTACAGGAAGGTCGAGGCCATCGCGGCAGCTGTGCGCCGTGAAGCGGAGCGAGAGTTGGTGTGTTGTTCTCATTCAGTGCTCTTTGTCGGGCCATTTGGCCGGAGGGACCCTCATGGTGCGTTCAATGTTTGCCGCTTTCTGCATGCTGACGGTGTGGTCTGGCGCCGGTAACGCCGACCAGAACAGTGCCGCCTACCTGCTCAGCCCTGGCGATGTGGTGATGGTTTCGGTGTGGCAGGAAGACAGCCTGCGTCAAGAAGCCACCGTACTTCCCGATGGCAGTATCACCTTCCCCCTGGCCGGGCGCATCAATGTTGCCGGGCTGGATGTGACGGCAGTCGAAAAGCAGGTCGCTGCCAAACTCGAAAAATTCCTCCCCGACCCTAACGTCAGCGTTGTCGTCAAAAGCATTGCCGGCAACATGGTCTATGTCCAAGGCAAAGTGATCAAGCCCGGGCCTGTGCAAATGGCGGGCCCCACTGCGGTATTGCAGGCGCTGAGCATGTCGGGTGGCCTGGACAAGTTTGCTGATGTAGGCGAAATCAAGGTGGTCCGCGGCACCGGTGCTTCCCAAAAGATCCTGCCCGTGCGATATAAGGACCTGGTGTCTGGGCGGGACATGTCCACCAACATCCAACTTCAGGCTGGCGATACGCTGGTCGTTCCTTGATCTTGCCTTTAATAAGAACATTTAATGCCTCTTCTTAGAACAACTCGCATTGCAACGGCAATCTTGGTCTTGCCGTTCACGGACGCGGTACTGGCGGCAAATTGGCAGTCTACGGTGGTGGTACCGACTTCCGTCGAATACGACAGCAACCCATTGCTGCTTACCTCGGGGGAAAAGGGGATAACGCGCACGATCATCGCGCCGGATTACACCCTGATCGGCACTTTCGACCGCGACGAATTGAGGTTGGGGCTTGGCATGCATGTGCTGCGCTCGTCCGATACGGATATCGTCGATGACCGTGAAGACCCTGATATCAGCCTGGGTTGGCAGCGCACCACCGAGCGGGGGCGGTTCGGGTTGGTGGGGCGTTACAACGAAAGCTCGACGTTGTCGGGGACAGTACTCGATACCGGGGTGATTACCACCGACGGTACGCAGAAGCTTTACACCTTGACTGGCAACTGGAGCCAGGCGGTGACCGAGCGCAGCACCTTGAGCAACGAAACCACTTACAGCCGTGCCCGTTACGACATCAGCACGCTGACGGGCTACGACGAACTGGCGAACGTCTTTACCTGGACTTACGCCTGGAGCGAGCGGGCTGACCTGTATACCCGTTTTGGTGCCCGGCGCTATGAGCCCGAAGAGGACCTTACCGCGACGGCTTCCAACAGCTACAGCCCGGCAGTCGGTATCAAGTACCAGCTTGCCGAAGGCTTGAGCGCCGATGCCCATGTTGGCGTCAATCAGGTGTCGGGTGACGACGGCGGCCGGCGCGGGGAGGGTGGGGTTGCGTTGCTGTACACCGGCCCGCGTGCCGATGCCAGCCTGACTGCCGAGCGTAGCACGGTGGCAAGCGCTGAAGGCGGCTTCGCCGAACTGGACCAGGTGCGTGGTGTATGGAGCTATGCGCTGACCGAGTTGTCCCGGGTTGGCGCCGATGCCGCGTGGCAAGACAGCAAAGGACAGTCGCCCAACACGTTGCAGACTTACAGCGTATGGGCCAGCCGCCAGTTCTCGCCTTACTGGGACCTGCGCCTGTCGCTGATGTACAAGGAACGGCAGCAGGACCATGTACCGGATGCGACCGCTACGATCGTTGGTTTGACGTTGACGTACAGGTACCCCGACATCTGAACTTCAGGCAGGTGGCCCTATGAAGTCTGACTACGAGCTCTCCCTCAGAGATTACATCGCCATTATCAAGGACAGGGCCCTGGTGTTAGGGGTGAGTGCCGCAGTCATTCTCGCCGCGACCGTGGCTGTTGCGTTGATGGTGCCGCCGATCTACCAGTCGACGGGCACCATTCTGGTGGAGTCGCAGCAGATTTCACCGGAGCTGGTGTCGACCAACAACACCAGTTTTGCCGATGAGCGCATCGAGGTGATCCGCCAACGGGTGATGACCCGCGATAACCTGTTGCGCATCATTGGCAAGTACGACCTGTTCGCCGACAAGCGCTTCAGCGAAAGCGACAAGATCGACCAGATGCGCAACGCGATCGTGGTCGAAACCCTTACCACCTACGTGCGTGGCCGTGGTGAAGCGACCGTGGCGTTCAATGTGTCGTTCGAGCACAAGCAGGCGCAAGTGGCCAAGGAAGTCGCCGACGAACTGGTGACGCTGTTCCTCAACGAAAACCTCAAGCAGCGCACCGAGCGCGCCAACGAAACCACCGAATTCCTCACCCAGGAAGCCAACAAGCTGGGCGCCGAGTTGGCCAGCCTGGAAAACCAGCTGGCCGATTTCAAGCAGGCTCACGCCAATGCCTTGCCCGAGCACCAGACCTTGCGCATGAACATGCTGTCGCGGGCGGAGCTGGAGTTCCGCGAGGTCGACCGTGACTACAAGGCTGCCCAGGAAGAGCTGCGCTACCTGGAACTGGAGCTGTCTGCGGCCAATGCCGGCCTTGCCACCCAGGTTGCCGAGGGCACCCGGGCAACACGTGCCGACCAGCCCGAAGACCTGCCAAGCCTGAAAGCCGAATATGCGCAGTTGCTGACCCGCTACAAGGACGCCCACCCGGATGTAGTGGCAGTCAAGCGCAAGATCCAGGCGCTTGAAGCCAGCGGGGGGCGCACTGCGGCAGCGTCCACGGTCAGCCTCGACGCGGCCCGTGTCCGCGCCAAGATGAGCGCCGCGCAAGTGCGCATTGCCTCGCTGGCAGAGCAAAAGCGTGAGCTGACCCGGAAAATGGAAGGCTACGAAGCCGAGATCCTCGAAGCGCCGCAGGTCGAGCGTGGCCTGGTGACCTTGATGCGTGACCATGACAACGCGCGCAAGAAATACGAAGAGATTCGTGCCAAGGAAATGGGCGCAAAGATTACCGAAAGCCTCGAGCAGGAAAACAAGGCTGAACGCTTTGTGCTGCTGGAGCCTCCCCTGTTGCCTGAGAAGCCAATCAAGCCTAACCGCAAGAAAATCGCTGCGCTGGGCCTGGTGCTGGCACCGGCCGGTGGCGGTGCGCTGGTGATGCTGCTGGAAATGCTCAATCAGCGCGTGCGCGGCGCTGGTGCCCTGGAAAACCTGCTGGGCAAACGGGTGCTGGTGGCACTGCCGTACATCGATACCCGGGCCGACGTGGCCCGACGCAAACGCTGGCGCAATCGCCTGATCCTGGCGGCACTGGCGTTGGCAGCTATCATGATAGGGCTGGTGCACGTGTTCTACATGCCACTGGATGTGCTGTTGTACAAAGTCATGTCTCGGTTTGTATAGGGAAAGCAGTGATGGACAGGATCAAGCCGTCTGTTGGCAACAATATTCATCAGGTTACCCCGGGTACTCCCCAGGCACTGTCTCCGGCCCCCGGTACGGCGCTGGCCGAAGTGCCGGGTCAGTTCGATTACGTGAACACCAAGGTGGTACCGCTGCGTGCAGACCACCTGGAGCGTAACCGCATCGTGGCGTACAACAAAAACTCCAACATGAACGGGCCGATCGACCTGTTGCGCACGCAGGTGCTCAGGGCCATGGACGAGAACGGTTGGCGTACCTTGGCCATCACCTCGCCAACGCCGGAAGCGGGCAAGACAATGCTGGCGATCAACCTGGCCATGAGTATTGCCCACCACACCACCAAGACTGCGTTACTGGTGGACTTCGACCTGCGTCGGCCCAAGGTCGGCAGTTACCTGGGCCTGCCCATGGAGCAGGCACTGAACGAGTTTCTGACGGACAAGGCCGAGTTGCAGGACTGCCTGGTCAACCCCACCTTGCCGCGCTTCGTGGTGCTGCCAACGCGGGTACCCGTGCCCATGTCGACCGAGATGCTGTCTTCGCCCAAGGTGAACAACCTGATTGGCGAGTTGCGCAACCGCTACGAATCGCGCATTTGCATTTTCGATTTGCCGCCGCTGCTCAGCTCGGACGATGCGATCACCGTGATACCCAAGTTCGACTGCGTGTTGCTGGTGGTGGCCAACGGCATGAACAACAAGAAGGAAATCGAGGATTGCCTGCATCACCTGGCCACGGTGAACCTGATCGGGACAGTGTTGAACAAGGCTGACGAACAGCCGCGCACCTATTACTGAGCCTTCTGGCCATTGCCCTGTAGGCGCAGCCTTTTGCTGCGGCTACAGGGCGCAAGGGCAACTCAGCGCTCCCAGGGATACTGCAACTCCCACTGCCACGCATGCCGCACAATCTGCTCCAGCGAGGCGAATGCCGGGCGCCAGCCCAGCACCTGCATGGCTTTGCTCGCATCCGCCACCAGCCTTGGCGGGTCGCCGGCGCGGCGCGGGGCGTCAAGGACATTGATCTGCCGCCCGGTCACTGCCCGGGCCGTATCGATCACCTGCTGCACCGAAAAGCCAAGGCCATTGCCCAGGTTGAACGCGGCACGCTCGCCACCGCCCAGTAGATAATCCACTGCCAGTGCATGGGCCGCCGCCAGGTCTGCCACATGCACGTAGTCGCGTATGCAGGTGCCATCCGGTGTGTCGTAGTCGCGACCAAACACTGTCACCGCCTCACGCCGGCCAGAGGCCGCCTGCAGGATCAACGGGATCAGATGGGTTTCCGGGTCGTGACGCTCGCCTAGCTGGCCTTGCGGGTCAGCGCCTGCTGCATTGAAATAGCGCAGGCTTACCGACTTCAAGCCATAGGCCCGGTCGAAGTCCTCAAGAATCTGCTCGACCATCCATTTGCTCAACCCGTACGGGTTGATCGGCCCCTTGATGTGCGCTTCATCGATCGGCACGTATTGCGGGTTGCCGTATACGGCGGCACTCGAAGAAAACACCAGATGCCTGATGCCGGCATTGACCATGGCCTGCAGCAGCGAAAGGGTGGCTGCGACGTTGTTCTGGTAGTACTTGCCGGGCGCACTGACCGACTCGCCCACTTGAATGAACGAGGCGAAATGAAACACCGCATCGAAGCGACACACGCCAAACAGCACGTCCAGTGCGGCTTCGTCGGCGATGTCGAGCTTGGCCCACTGGATACCGGGGCCGGGTGAAACCAGGTCCGCAACCAGTACTTCATGGCCAGCGGCGAGCAGGTGCTTGACCATGTGCGAGCCAATGTAGCCCGCACCACCCACAACCAGATACTTCATCCCCACCTCCTGGAATCTGCTGTTTACAGACGCAGTGAACACTCCCTGAAACGTGCAGGTGGGATGATCAGCTACAGGTGACCTGAGCGTAGATGGCCATATGCTCTATTTCAAGAATAGCCAGTTGGACATGTAGGTACCGTCGAAGGTAATGGTGTATTGCCCATCCTTGTAGGCCACCGGCAGCGGTTTGAGCTGCATCCGTGCATCGCGGGCGAACAGTTTCAGGCCGGCGGGCGCCTTGATGTCCAGGCTGCCTTCAAGGGGCTCTACATTGAACGGCGTCTTGTCATCGGCCTTGGGCATGGCACGGGTGCCCAGCGACAGCAGAAGCTCGCGTGACTGGCCCAGTGGCTTGCCGTCCAGGCTCTGGACCACCACGCTGGCGTAAGGCGTTTTGGCTTGTATCTGAATGGCACCCAGCTTGATCGAGCGGTCGCCCAGCCAGCCGCTGGCGGCCTGGGTCAATGGTGTGTCGATGGTGTAGAGGCCTTGTTGCCAGTTGCGCCTGAGCTCGCCTGTGTCGGTCACCGACTCGGTGGCATCGGCGGCCAGCAGCGATTGCCCCGGGTCGTGAAGCACCTGCGCGTCTGCCGGGATGGAAGCGGGTTTTAGCCACGGCAGTTCCGGTGTGTGTGGGAGGGCGATCTGCAACTGGCCCTTTTCCATGGCCGTGCGCAGCAGCGGTGAGTTACGCGGGGTGATTTCCTGGTTGTACAGGGTGGCAGGTGTCGGTGCGAACACGTAGCGCGTGGTGGCTGCTTTTACGTCCCCACGGCGATAGAGCAGGGCAGCGGCGGGCAGGGTGGCAATCATCGCCGGGTCGTTGTACGCGTGCCAGTTGTCCGCCGTGCGCCATCCCGGGTTGAACGCTTGTTGGCTGTAGGCGTATTGCATCATGGCATCCCAGCCTTGGTGGCTGGCGGTGCCGGCGATGTAAATCGGCAGCGAGTGGCGGTCCGCCAGCGGGAAGGGCTCGGCGTTCCACTCGGTGACAGTCAGCGGTTTGCCGACGACCTGGGCGGCAGCAATCCAGTCGATCATGCCGTCGCTGGTCAGCGGGTTCTTCTCCAGCTGGCCTGCGTCGCCGTAGCTGTGGGCGTCGATGACATCGCCAACGCTCAATGCTGGCAGCGCGCTAAGCCCATTACCGCCCCAGGTACTGGTGGTAGCAATGGGCACTTTCACACCCACGCCGCGCAGGTGGGCGATCATGTCGGCATTGAAGCGCTGCTCCAGTTCGTTGAGCAACAGCTTCGACGGCCCATGCTCCCAGGCACGCCAGGTCAGGTCGGCGGGCAGGTCAAACTGTTTGGCAAAGGCCTTGGCTGCGGTCATGTAGCGCTCGCTGTGGCGCGGTACGTCCTTGTTCGGCATCAGGGCGTTGCCGTAATGCTGGGTCAGGTCATTCTCGTTGGTGATCAGCACGGCGGCGATGGCCGGGTCGTCCTTGTAGGCCAGGCCTGTGTATTCGTTCACATGGGTCAGGTACTGCTCGGCGAAGCGTTTCATCGCTTGCCGAATACTGTCGTTCACGTAGGCGTAACCCTTCAGGTCGACGCGACCGTCCTTCTCGGGCAGCTCCTTGAAGTCTTCGATGTTGTCGTTGGCGGTAAACGCACGCTGCACATGCATGTCCAGCCAGATGTAGATGCCTTCGTCCTTGAGTGACTTGATCCACAGGTCAAGCTTGCGCAGCGATTCGGCGCTGAGCTGCTGGGTATCACGCACCAGGGCGCCGTCGCCAAAGACGTTGGGGCTGACCCAGGGCGAGTCGTGGTGATGCAGGCGCACCAGGTTGAAACCAAGTGCCGAAAGGCGTTTGGCCTGTTGGCGTATTTCGTCGTCGGGGCTTTTGAACAGCGAATAGGCCGACAGGTTGGTGCCCCAGAAGCGTACCGGGGTGTTGTCGGCGAACATCAACTGGTCGCCGACCGCCTTGACGAAGCCACGCTTGCCGGCGGGCTTTTCCGCTGCGTTGAGGAACGACAGGTCCACCGGCGAGGTGCGCCAGTCCAGCTGGTCATCAGGCCAGTTGGCGGGGTCTGCCAGGCCGAAGCGCTCGCTGGGCGTCGGGCCGAGTTCGATGTCGCCGGTCACGTTGAGCACAGCCTTGAGCTGCTGGCGGCCGGCGCTGATCGGGTCCTTGTAGAGGAATGCGCGCAGCTCGGACGGGTTGCCGCGCTCAAAATAGACCTTGGCCAGTGGCGGGTCGAAGCGCATTTCGATGCGTCGCCCCTGGTCGGCCTTGCCCCATGTCCAGCCGCGGTTGTCGGGCAGCAACTGCGGGGGGCCCATGTCGCCGGCGATTTGAGCGGGGTCGAACTGAAACACCATGCCGCCACCCATGACGCCGCTCTGGCGGCTGTGGGCGTCGAGGTCGAAGGCCCAGCTCAGGGTTTGCGCCTGTTCCTTGCGAATGTCAGCCTGCAGGTCGAAGTCCAGTTCCTTGTTCTTGCCCTGCAGCGTGTAATGGTAGGGGCCATTGACCTTGAAGTCGGTATAGAAACCGGTCCAGCTCCAGTTGGCGGCCCAGAAATCGAACTTGGCCTTCATGACCGGGCCACCGCCGTGTGTCACGGTAGGCAAGCCATTTTGCTCATCGACACTGACCTGCCAGTCTGAAGCCCAGCTGGCCAGCGGCAGCAAGGCCAGGCCGGCAATGGCCGAAAGGCGCACGTAATGACGCAGGGACAGCCTATTCATGAACATTACCTGGGTTGTAGTCGGGTTCTGCCAGCTCCACGGCCGGGCTGTTGTGCAGGCGGCGAACCATCTGGATGTAAGCCACGCCCAGCCCTGCGATAGACCAGTACACCACCGGGATGAAGGTGATGCTGCTGACGGTGAAGATGATGACCAGAATGCCGATCAGCGTTGCCAGCAACGCCCGGCCGAGCTGTCGTCGCTCGTCATCCTTGTCGGCAAAACTGAGCATGGCCTTGCGGATACCCCGCAGCAGCACGGCAAAGAACGCCACGAACAGGCCAAGCCCGACCAGGCCGGCCCGCAGCGCCAGGTTGATGTAGGTGTTGACGATATCGATGATGCCTTCGCCCTGGATCATCGCCTGCATTTCGGGTGTGTTGCGAAAATCGAAGGAGCCGAACAACGGGTTGCGCTGGATGACGATCCACGAGTTATCCATCAGCCGCTCGCGGTAGGTGATGTTCTCTTTTTCGAGGTTACCGATGAACGGCAGCAGGTCCAGCACCTTTTCGCCGCCAGGCACGACGGTCAGCAAAGGCAATGCCAGTATGCCGGCCGCACCCAGCAGCGCCAGGCGCTTGACGGCGCCTTTGCCCAGGGCAATGAACACCACCACGATGACCACGGCGCCGATCCACGGGCCGCGTGACAATGGTGCGAACAGCCCGGCGGCCAGCAGCAGCGCGCCCATGGCCCTGTGCAACGGGCGTTGCACATAGCCTTGCACGAACAGGAACAGGCCGATGGCCACGCTCATCACGTACCCCAGTACAATCGCCTGGCCGGTGGTGACGCTCGCCCGCAGCGCACCGCCGCGGCTCAGGTAGCCGGACATGCTCCATGGCACGCCCATGGCGTCGACCAGGGCGCTGTACAGTAACCAGTGGCGCACATACTCGGCCACCGCGATCAGCGCCATGACGAAAGAGACGAGTACGAAGGCCAGCAGGGTGTCCTTGAAGTCGCTGATTTGTCGCAGGCCACGGCTGGCCACGTAATACGGCAGGAGTACGTCGACATACAGGTACAGCGCCTGGCGCAGCGTGTCGGTCGGGGTGGTTTCGCGCAAATAGAGCACGCTCAGCAGCAGCAGGCCGGCCGCCAGCAACTTATCGGCCCAGGTGCGGCCAAAGCGCAGGGTGTCACCTTGGCGGCGCAGGTGCAGCGCGGCCGGCAGCAGCACACACACGCTCAGCAGGCGAATATGGTTCAGATCGACCAGATAATTGACCACGCCAAACCCGGGCACCTGCACCGACGCTGGCGGGATCAGGAACAGCAGCATGTAGAACAGCGCCATGGGGTTGTGCTCGCGGCGCCCGGCCAGCAACAGCACCACCGCACCCACGCCCAGGTACAGCCAGAAGCTGTGCGAGAAAAAAGCCAGCAGGGTCAGCAGGAACCACAGATTGCGCCGGCGCTTGTAGTCGCTGGGCGGAATAAGGTCGGTCGCAGGCCGCCGCGCCATCAGGAAGACCACGCTCGCCAAAAACAGGATGACGATCAACGCACGAAAATGTTCAGGCATCGGCTATGTACACCTTTCCCTTGGTGGGCAACGGCTAGCATCGTGGCTAATTGAAACTATAGTGACTTTTAGCCAATCAGTCAGAGATTGAAGTCATGCCGTCGATTGATGTGTCAGCCGCCGCGAGCCTGCGCAAGCGGGCCCTGAGGGCCGGGTCGTGGAACCTGGTCTCGCAGGTGGCTTCACAGGTGATGCGCCTGGGCGGCAATCTGATCATGGCCCGCTTGCTGCTGCCGGAAATGTTCGGGGTGATGGTCATTGCCACCACTGTTTCGATACTGCTCCATTTGCTTTCCGATGTCGGCCTGCGCCAGAACATCATCCAGAGCCACCGTGGAGACGACCCGGACTTTCTCAATACCGCCTGGACCGTGCAGATCATCCGCGGTTTCCTGCTGTTTGCCCTTACCCTGCTACTGGCCCTGGGCGCTTGGTTGGCGCAATTGGCTGAGCTGTGGCCGGTAGACTCTACCTATGCCGCGCCCGTACTGCCGATGGTACTGGCGGTCACCGGCCTGTCAGCGGTTATCTGGGGTTTCCAGTCCACCAAGATAGATGTGGCGGTACGAACTTTCCAACAAAAGCGCGTGGTACTGGTCGACCTTGCCTCGCAGGTGGCTGGCCTGGTGGTGATGCTGGTGCTGGGCTTGCTGACCCATTCGATCTGGGCGCTGGTGTTATCAGGCCTGGTTTCGGCGGTCGCCTGGACCGTGCTGGGCCATACCGCCCTGGAGGGGCCCAACAACCACCTGCGCTGGGACCGTTCGGCGCTGGCCGAGCTGATCGTGTTTGGCCGCTGGATCCTGTTGTCGTCGATGGTCGGCGTGCTGGCGATGTACGGTGACCGCATATGGTTTGGCGCCAGCATGTCAGCGGCGCAACTGGGTGTGTATTCGATCGCCGTGCTGATCCTGGGGGCGGTGCAGACTGCGCTGATGAAAATTGTCGGCGCGGTGGCGCTGCCTGCTTTCAGCGAGGCGGCCAGGGCCGACGACAAGCCGCGCCTGAAAGCGCTGTATTTCCGCTTTCGGCTGCTGGTCGACCTGCTGGTACTGTTCATTTGCGGCGGGTTCCTGACCGCCAGCCCGCTGCTGATCGGCTGGATGTATGACGATCGCTACCGCGAAGCAGGGCCGATGCTGGCGATTCTCTCGCTATCGTTCATCGTATTGCGCTATACCTTGGCTCATCAGGTGTGGATTGCCTTGGGCCTGACCAAGTACCAGGCCATGGACAACATCATCCGCCTGGTCTCGTTATGGGGGCTGTTGCCGCTGTTACTGGCGATTGGCGGCGTGGAGTGGGCGATCTGGGGGGTTGCCCTGCATGCTGTGCCAACGTTGGTGCTAGTTGTGTATGTGAACTGCAAACTGGATATCTTCAGCCTCAAACGTGAGCTGGTGGTACTGCCGATGCTGCTGGTCGGGGCGCTGTGCGGGGCACTGTTGACGGCCTTTTTCAACTGGCTGTAGCGCAGTTTGCCGGGGGGTAACTTTTATGGCTACAGGTCACGGGATCATGGGGAAGCTCACTTTTTGTACTGCGCAGTTGGGTCGTAGAGGTTTTCTCCAGAGTTGTGTCTTGCTCGGTGTGGGGGGGGCGGTGTTCGGCGCCTCGCCGGCCGTTGCCGGCAAGTCGGTTGAAACGCCCGGGTTCGTGGTAATCAACGGTTGGGTATTGCCGTCCCGTTACTTCCGGAACGCGTCAGCATGATCAAGGACTTTCAGCAGCAGAAGGCGCTGCGCGACCACTATGATTTCTGCATCATCGGGGCTGGCCCGGCGGGTATAACCTTGGGCTTGCGCCTGGCCGCCGCCGGCTGGAGCGTCATGATCGCCGAAGGCGGGGGGCGCGAATATGCGCCGCACTCGCAAGCCTTGTACGCGTGCTCATCCACCGGCCTGGAACTGTATGCCGAGGAAACCCGCCTGCGTTACCTGGGTGGCACC
This sequence comes from Pseudomonas sp. JR33AA, assembly GCF_021378985.1. Classification (NCBI taxonomy): domain Bacteria; kingdom Pseudomonadati; phylum Pseudomonadota; class Gammaproteobacteria; order Pseudomonadales; family Pseudomonadaceae; genus Pseudomonas; species Pseudomonas sp. JR33AA. Next base: position 199,033 of record NZ_JAJSAW010000006.1, on the reverse strand, counting down.
TCCAATCACTGGGCTGGCCGTTGCCGTCCATTCACCCCGTCGGACTTTGCCGTCGCCCCGCCAGGCGATTTGCCGGGCTGGCCAATTCCCTACTCGGAGATCGAAGGCTTTCTGCCGGCAGCGATGGAGATCGTCGATCTGGCGCCTGGCTCGGATTTTCGCGCGATGAATGCCGGGCTCGATGGCGGCGACTTCGAGGCGGACCGTTTTCTGCTCAGCACGCCGACACGCTTTGCGCAAAAGTACGCTTCAGCACTGGAACAGACCCCAGGCCTGGACGTATTCATCAACTGTAATTGCGTTGACCTGCAGTTCGACAAGGCGTCCGGCCACCTGGCTGCGGTGGTTTTGTCCGACTATGAGCGCAATCGTCAACGCCTGGAGGCTGGCAATTTCATTCTGGCCACAGGTGCCATCGAGAATGCCCGGCAGTTGCTCAACAGCGAGACCCTGGTGGCCGCAGGCGTGGTGGGCAAGGAAGGGCTGGTCGGCGGGTGTTTCATGGAACACCTGAACATCGAAATGGGCACTTTCATCCTCAAGTCCGGCCTGGACCCTGAGCCGCGCCAGTACTACACCACGGATGCTTTCGTCGACGCGTACAAGGCCGGTAAAGGCAATGTCACCGCCGCCTTGCTGGCCGATGTGCAAACCTATGGCCGCACTGCCGAGGTGAAGTATTTTCTCGAGAGCCTGGCCTGCGACATGGGGTTTGCCAACAAGGTCGCCTTCGTCGCCAAGTTCAGTTGCCCTGGTGACGGCGTGATCAGCACCATGATCGAGCAGTTCCCCAACCTGCACAGCCGTATTTCGCTGCTGGACCAAAAGGATGCGCTGGGCGTGGCTAAGGTCAATGTCAACTGGGTGCTTAGCGCCGAAGACCGGCACACCATCAAGTGCATTGGCAGCGAACTGGCCAAGCAGTTCGCCGACATGGACCTGGGGTTCGTCAAACTCAACGATTTCGTCTACGACACCTCGATTCCGCTGAAAATGGCACCCCATGCCCATCACATGGGCACCACGCGTATGGCCGCCTCGCCGCAGTTCGGTGTAGTCGATGCCAATTGCAAGGTGTTCGGTACCGAAAACCTGTATGTCGCCGGCAGCAGCATTTTTGCCAAGGGCGGCGCCTCCAACCCGACCATGCCGCTGTTGCAATTTGCCGTGCGGCTGGCCGACCACCTCGATAACAAGATGAAAGCGGCCGGCAGCGCCGCTGCGTGATGCAGGTTGTACACGGGTGAGTGCGATGCGGTCAGCACCTAGAAGAACGAGACCGGAACGCCTCAGGACACTCCAGTTTGTTCAGATCGCGAGGCCAGGCAGTATGAAGGAATGGATACGCAAGGCAGTGGCGCACTACGCCCATGCAACCGGGCGCGGGGGCAAATTCTACAGGAGGTTCTGCAACCCTTCTGGTCTCGAATGGGGAGCCTATCTGGCCCGATGGGGCAACTTTCATTCGGTCGGCAGCAATTTCTTCGTCAATACAGGCTGCAAGTTTCTCGACCCGTCGCTGGTCCGTATCGGCAACAGCGTGGGCTTGTCCGATTGCACGCTGATCGGTCATGACGGGGTGGTATTGCTGATCGAGCATCGTTTTGGCAAGCATCTGGATTCGGTCGGTTTCATCGACATCAAGGACAATTGCTTCATCGGCCATGGTGCGATCGTGATGCCTCGCGTGACCATCGGGCCCGAATCCATCGTGGCGGCAGGGGCGGTAGTGACCAAGGACGTGCCGCCAGGCACCGTCTATGGAGGCAACCCGGCCGTGTTCATCTGTACCACCGAGCAGTTGATTCAACGGGTCGAGGCACGTTGCGAAGCCTACCCATGGATAGACCTGGTGAAGCAGCGCAAGGGTGCCTACGACCCGGAAGTTGAACCGCTGTTGATGGCGCAAAGACGCCAGTATTTCTTCGGGGACGGCAAAAATGGCTGACAAACCTGTGGATGTCATGGTGGTGAACTTCAATACCGCTGGACTGCTGCAGCCGATGTTCGATGCACTGCGCCGGGCCGACAGCGAGCGGCTGGCCAGTTACCTGGTGGTCGACAATGCCTCGCGCGATGACTCGGTGCAGCGCATGGCCCAGGTGTGCCCCGAGGCGCTGCTGCTGAGCAACAAGCAGAACGTGGGCTTCGGCCGGGCCAACAACCAGTTGTTGGCGCACCTCAAGGGCAAGTACGCCTTGCTACTCAATACCGATGCCTTCGTTGCCCCTGATTCTCTGCAAAAAACGCTCGACTACATGGACGCCCACCCGGAATGCGGGGTGCTGGGGGTGCGCCTGGAGGGCCGCGATGGGGACCTGCAACCAAGCTGTCGCTACTTCCCCACGCCGCTCAATGTGTTTGTTGGGCGCACCGGGTTGGGGCGGTTCTTCCCAGGGTTGAAGATGGTCGACGAAATGAACTGGGATCACGCCTCGGTGCGCGAGTGTGACTGGTTGCCCGGCTGCTTCTACCTGGTGCGCCGCGAAGTGCTCGACAAGGTGGGTTTGTTCGACCCGCGCTACTTCCTTTATTACGAGGAGGTGGACCACTGCAAGCGGGTGAAGGAAGCGGGCTGGAAAGTGGTGTTCTACCCGCATACCACGGTGGTGCATATCGGTGGCGAAAGCTCCAAGTCGGTGGCGGAGCTGGAGGCTGCCAGCCGGCAGATCTCGTCCTATCAGATCGAAAGCGAGTTGCTGTACTTTCGCAAGCATCACGGGGTGGCGGGGCTTGCCCTGCACATGCTGCTGGTCACGCTGGGCGACTTGGTGCTGGCACTCAAGGCACTGTTGAAACGACGCGGTTGGGGCGCGATTCAGGCCTGCTGGCGTCATTGCCGGGCAACCTGGTCTTTGCTGTTCAAGACCCGGTACGCCAGCCAACCGACAAGGTAGGGGGGAGCCATGTTCGATAATATTCGCGCCGACCTGCGAGCCCATGGCGGGGACTGGGGCGCTCAGGGCTTCTGGGTATTGCTGGTGTACCGCTTTGGCCGCTGGCGTTATACGCTGCGCCCGGCCCTGCTACGCAAACTGTGCTCGCTCATCTACAAGGTGCTGTTCAAATTCGTCCAGATCATCACCGGTATCGAACTGCCTTGCGAGGTGGTGATCGGGCGCAACTTCGTCATCGATCATTTTGGCGGCATCGTTGTCAGCGGCTATGCCCGCTTTGGCGATGACTGCCGTATCCGCAACGGTGTGGTGGTGGGCCTGAAGAATGTCGACGAGCCTATTGCCCCGGTGTTCGGCAACAACGTCGACATCGGCACCGGGGCCAAGGTGTTGGGCAGCATTCGCATTGGCAATAACGTGATCATCGGCGCCAATGCCGTCGTGCTGGTTGATGTGCCTGACAATTCACTGGCAGTGGGGGTGCCGGCCATCATCAAGGCCCGGCAACCGACCGCCACGGCGTCGGTCGAGTGAGGCCCATGGCAACGGTGATCGGCGTAGTGGTGATTGGCCGCAATGAAGGCCAGCGTCTCGAGCGCTGCCTTGTTTCGCTCGCGCAGGGCGCAGACAAGGTGATGTACGTCGACTCGGGTTCCACCGACGGTTCGCTGCAGTTGGCCGCCAACCTTGGCGTTGAAGTGCTGGCGCTGGACATGGGTATCCCGTTCACCGCCGCACGCGCCCGCAATGAAGGTTTTGCCGCCTTGCAGCGCCTGTTGCCCTCGATGCAACTGGTACAGTTCGTGGATGGCGACTGCGAGGTGAATGCCAATTGGCTGGCCACGGCACAGGCTTTTCTTGAGCAGCACCCCGCCGTGGCAGTGGTGTGTGGTCGCCGGCGTGAGCGCTTCCCGCAGCGTTCGGTGTACAACTTGCTGTGCGACCTGGAGTGGGATACCCCGGTCGGTGAGGCCAAGGCCTGTGGCGGCGATGCGCTGATGCGGGCAGACGCCTTTGCTGCTGTGGGTGGCTTCCGTCCTGACCTGATCGCCGGCGAAGAGCCTGAGCTGTGCGTGCGGTTGCGGGCCAACGGCTGGAAAGTCTGGCGACTGGATGCCGAGATGACCCTGCACGATGCCGGCATGACCCGTTTCAGCCAGTGGTGGCGGCGTAGCCTGCGTGCAGGGCACGCCTATGCCGAGGGCGCCTACCTGCATGGCCAGCCACCCGAGCGGCATTGGCTGCGTGAGTCACGTCGGGCCTGGTTGTGGGGCCTGGGCATACCCTTGGTGATCGCGCTGGCCTGCCTGCTGCTGGGCGGCTGGGGCCTGCTCTTGCTGTTGATCTACCCACTGCAGGCCGTGCGCCTGGCCCGCCGCGGCGGCAGGTCGACGCGCGAGAACTGGCTGCAGGCGGTGTTCCTGGTGTTGGGCAAGTTCCCGGAAATGCTCGGCCAGCTGAAGTTCCTGCGCCACCGCCTGGCGGCTGGCAAATCGGCTTTGATCGAGTACAAGTGAGAGAAACCCATGATGCTCGGCACCCTCGTGAAAAGCGTGTTTACCTTGCAACCGGGTTACTCGTTGCGGGCGATGCACAACAAGTACAAGTTGGCACGGCAGATCGCCAGGCAGTGGCCTGAGCTGAACGGGTTCATGCAGCGCATGACGGCAGCGCTGGGCCCGCAGGGTTTGCAGCGTCTGGGTGTGGATTGTATCGGTGTCGTGCAATGGCCTTACATCAGCCGATGCTGGGAGGCCCCACAGCGTCTGGATGTGGTGGCATCGCACTTTGAACGGGTGGCTGGGCAGTTCCCGGCGTTGCTGCTGCTGGGGCGCGACGAAACCCTGAGGCTGTGTGACCTGTCCAGCCATTCGCCGGACTGCTGGCTGGTACTGGACCGGCCTATCTGGTTCAAGCGCGAAGGCGAGCTGGTGCTGAACCTGTTCCAGGCCGACCTGCGTGTGGCATCCCTGGCCTTCACCCTGGGCTGCAGCCAAGGCGAGACCAGCCTGTTCATCGGTGCGGTGCAGGGTATTCACAAAGGTATCGACAGCGAAACCTCACTGGCTATCTACCGTGACCTGACCAAGGACTTCGAAGGGTTGCGGCCGCGCAGCCTGTTGCTCGAAGCGTTGAAATGCCTGGGCAGGACCCTGGGCGTAACGCAGCTGTATGCCGTCAGCGACGCTTGCCGGCACCATCGCCATCCCTACTTTGGCAGCGACAAGGGCCAGGACCTGGCGGCCAACTACGACATGATCTGGCAGGAACACGGCGCCACAGCGTCTGATCGTGAGGACTTTTTTACCCTGCCGTTAGCGCCGGCGCAACGGGCAGAAGCTGACATCCCGGCCAAGAAACGGGCGATGTACCGCCGCCGCCAGGCATTGCTTGACGATGTTTTCACCCGCTTGCAGGCAGCATTGCCAAGCAGCAACCACAACCTTGGACTACAAGGAAAACAGGGGGATGCATTTGCTGTGAGTGCATCGGCAGTAGACAGACCGCCCGTAGTCGACAGCCTGAAGTGAAGGTTGCCAGGGAAGGTTGGTCATCAAGCGGGTTTGGATCTGGATTCGTATGCATATTGCTTACTTCATCAATCAGTACCCGAAAGTCAGCCACAGTTTCATCCGTCGCGAGATTCTGGCGCTGGAGCGCCAGGGGGTTGAGGTGCAACGTATAGCCCTGCGTGGGTGGGACGCCGAGGTGCAGGATGCCGAGGACGCAACCGAACGGGGCAAGACCCGCTACGTGTTGCAAGGTGGGCTCAAGGGGTTGTTGGCGCCGACGTGGCAGGTACTGCGTACGCAGCCGCGGCGGTTTTTCCAGGCGCTGTGGCTGGCCATGCGCCTTGGCCTGCGGGCCGATCGTGCCTGGCCCTACCACCTGGTCTACCTGGCTGAGGCCTGCCTGGTGCTGCAATGGTTGCAGGCCGGGGAGGCGACACATGTGCACGCGCATTTCGGCACCAACTCTACTGAAGTGATCATGCTGGCCAACGTCCTGGGCGGGCCGGCATACAGCTTCACCGTGCACGGGCCGGAAGAATTCGACAAACCACAGTTCTTGCACATGGGTGAGAAGGTGCAGCGCGCCGCCTTTGTCGCGGCGGTGAGCTCGTACGGACGTAGCCAGCTGTACCGCTGGGTGGCGCACGAGCACTGGGGCAAGGTGAAGGTGGTGCATTGCGGCCTGGAGCGTGGTTTTCATGAGGTGGCGCCGGTCGATGTGCCATCGGCGCCACGGCTGGTGTGTGTTGGGCGCCTGTGCGAACAGAAGGGCCAGCTGCTGTTGATCGAAGCGGCGCGCTGTCTGGCTGCCCGGTCGATCACCTTCGAGCTGGTGCTGGCGGGTGACGGTGAAATGCGCAAGCAGATCGAGGCCGTGATTGCCCGGCACGGCTTGCAGCAGCACGTGCGTATCACTGGCTGGATCAGCAGTGCGCAGGTACGTGAGGAAATCCTGGCCGCCCGGGCGCTGGTGCTACCCAGTTTCGCCGAGGGCTTGCCCGTGGTCATCATGGAGGCCATGGCCCTGCGCCGGCCCGTGCTGACCACCTATGTAGCGGGTATTCCCGAGCTGGTGCGGCCTGGCGAGAATGGCTGGCTGTTTCCTGCCGGCGCCGTGGACGAGCTGGCAACAGCCATGGCCGACTGCCTGGCACAACCGGCCGAGGCACTGCAGCGCATGGGCGAGGTGGCCTACCAGCGTGTAGTGCAGCGGCATGATATCGACACCGAGGCGGCCAGGCTGGCCGGCTATTTCAAGGCATACGCATGATAAGTGTATTGGGTTGGTTACTGGGCCTGCTGGCGATCATCGTCCTGGTACCGGTGTTGGTGCTGGTGTTGCAAGTGTTGCTGGCTTGCCTGCCGGCGCGGTCGAGGCCCAAGGGCATTGGCGAGCGCCCGCGAGTGGCGGTGTTGGTGCCCGCCCACGATGAGGCCTTGATCATTCGTGCGATGCTGGCGAGCGTTACGCCGCAATTGCTGGACGGCGACCGCTTGCTGGTAGTGGCGGACAACTGTTCGGATGACACGGCCCGGTTGGCACGTGAGGCCGGTGCCGAAGTGGTAGAGCGCCACGATACGCGGTTGCGCGGCAAAGGTTACGCATTGGATTTCGGCGTGCGTCACCTGGCTCAGCGGCCGCCCGAGGTGGTCATTGTGGTGGATGCCGACTGCCAGGTGGGCGAGGGGGCGATCGACTGCCTGGCCCGCCGCTGCCACGAACTTGCACGCCCGGTACAGTCGCTGTACCTCATGCGTGCACCGGCAGGCGCCGGGTTGAGAGTGCAGGTTGCCGAGTTTGCCTGGCGGGTCAAGAACCTGGTGCGGCCGCGCGGCTGGGCACGCCTGGGCCTGCCATGCCAGCTGATGGGCGCGGGCATGGCGTTCGGCTGGCACGATCTGAGCCTGATCAACCTGGCCAATGGTCATCTGGTCGAGGATGTAAAGCTGGGCCTGGACCTTTGCCAGCAGGGCAAGCCTCCTGCTTTCTGCCCCGAGGCACTGGTCACTAGCCAGTTCCCGCTCAGCCAGCAAGGCCTCAACAGCCAACGCACCCGCTGGGAGCATGGCCATCTGGGTTTGATGCTTGCCGACGCACCCAAACGGGCGATGGCTGCGATCACCCAGCGCAACGCTAGCCTGGCGGCCTTGACCCTGGACCTGCTGGTACCGCCCCTGGCGTTGCTGGTACTGACCTTGCTTGGGCTTAACCTGGTGACCTGGCTGGCGTACCTGCTGTTCGGCCTGGCGGCGCCCGCGTGGCTCGCCTTTGCCGGGTTGGCCTCGCTGGCCTTTGCTGTGGTGTTGGCCTGGGCGCGCTTCTGCCGTGAAGTGATACCGTTCTCGGTGTTGTTGTACGCGCCGTTTTACGCGGCCAGGAAGATTCCCTTGTACCTGAGTTTCCTGATCAAGCGCCAGGTTGAATGGGTGCGTTCAAAACGGGATGACGACTGATGGCTCAGTGGCAGAATCGCTGGAAGCGTGTGATCGAGCAGCTGGAAGTGATCGCTGATGACGCCGCCGTGCAGCACCTTCTCGACCGCCTGGCTACGCCGGATACCGGCACCGTGCTGGGCTTCGTCAACGCCCATGCGATGAACCTGGTTGTGCGCGATGGTGGCTACAGCCAGGCACTGTCGGCCGCAGATGTACTGCTGCGCGATGGCGCCGGCATGGCGATCCTGTATCGCCGCCTGGGCCTGGAGCCCGGGCTCAACATGAACGGCACTGACTTCATTCCCAGGCTCATGGCGGCCTACCGAGGGCGCAAGGTTGCCTTCTGGGGCACCCGGCAACCCTACCTTGATCAGGCTGTGCAGCGCTGTAAAGCCGAGTTCGGCATCGTGCCGGTGTCGGTTCACGATGGCTTCGCCAGCCTTGAAACCTATTTACAGTTGGCCCGCGAGCAGCGACCCGAGCTGATCGTGCTGGGCATGGGCATGCCCAAACAGGAAGCGGTGGCGGCGCAGTTGGCAGCCACTGGCGGGCCATGCCTGATTGTGTGCGGTGGGGCGATCCTGGACTTTCTTGGCGGCAAGGTCAGCCGTGCCCCCGAATGGCTGCGGCGTTTGGGTGGCGAGTGGCTGTACCGCCTGCTGCGCGAGCCCAAGCGCCTGTTCATGCGTTATGTGGTGGGCAATCCGCTATTCCTGTTGCGCACCCTGTTGTACCAGCGGGCGGCGGTTTCGGCCAGGCGGGCCCTATGAATCGGTCAAAATTCGCACAAGCGGTGATTCCGGGTACGCCAGCAGCGGGTGACTGCTACAGTGATATCAATCGCTTGAGGGCGCCAGGCGCCTGCTGCACGGGCTTTACGTACCCTGTTTTCAAGATTTGCTGTTTGATGGAAGGCACTTGCTAGGCTCATTTTGATGAGGTCTGAAATGGTTTTCGAACCCAGAAGCAGTCGTTCCTTACTCCAGAGAAGAAGCAGTGTCAGTAACGCCATTCAGGCAGGCCTCGATGGTATTGCCGTCACCGGTATTGCCTGGTACCTGATCTACGACCAGTTCGGCTATATCACGTCCGATTACGTGATCATGCTGCTGTTGCTGATTGGTGCACTGGCGGTGATTTATGACCATTACGCGATCTACCGCACCAACGTCGGGCTGTCGATCAAGGCGTTCCGCCTGTTCAAGGCCTGGTCGGCAACCTTTTGTTTCCTGGTGGTCATGGCCTTCCTGACCAAACAGAGCGAAACCTACTCCCGGTTGCTGATGGGGCAATTGTTCGTCATTGGTTATTTCGCGCAGTTGTTCTTGCACTTTGCCGTGCGTGAACTGCAAAAACGCTTTACCGCCCACGCGCGTCTGGACAATGCCCTTATCATCGGCAACGGTGACCTGGCCAACTTCCTGTATCAAAAAATCAGCAACAACCCGTGGTTTGGCGAGCGGGTGCTGGGGTGCGTGCTGCTCGACAAAGGCGATGGGCAGGGCCTGGAGAGTGCCGAGGGCAAGCAGCGCCTGCCGGTGCTGGGGCATATTGGCGACCTCGACGAACTGGTCGCCCGACACGGCATTCGTACGGTGTACCTGGTGACGCCACTGGGTGGCTCCGAGGTCATCAACGACGTGTATTTCAAGTTGCTCGACAAGTGCATTGCGGTGAACTGGGTGCCGGATATCTTCTCGTTGCGCCTGATCAACCACAGCGTGCGGGAAATTGCCGGCATTCCGGTGCTGACCTTGTCGGAGACACCTTTGACAGGCATGAGCCTGTTCTTGAAAAACCTTGAGGACCGGGTGCTGGCCGCGTTGATTTTGCTGTTTGCATCACCTGTGTTGCTGGCTATTGCGCTGGCCATCAAGATCGATAGCCGCGGGCCGGTGTTCTTCCGCCAGGAACGTACCGGCTGGACAGGCGAATCGTTCCGCATCTGGAAGTTTCGCAGCATGCATGTTCACCAACCGGAAGCAGGTGTGGTCAAGCAGGCGCAGAAGAATGACCCACGGTTGACACGGGTCGGCGCCTTTATCCGGCGGACAAGCCTTGATGAACTGCCACAATTGTTCAATGTGCTGACCGGGGAAATGTCCCTGGTAGGGCCGCGGCCGCATGCCTTGCAACATGACACCTTGTATTCGCAGGATATCGTTGACTACTTTGCCCGCCACAATATCAAGCCAGGCATGACAGGTTTGGCGCAGGTGCGCGGCTTCAGGGGGGAGACCAAGGATATCGAGCAAATGATCCAGCGGGTAGATTCGGACATCGAGTACATCAACAACTGGTCGTTGTGGCTGGACTTCGTGATCCTGGTGCGCACGCTTAATGCCTTCACAGGTAAGCAGGCGTATTAGCAAAGCGCCCCTGCATCGACCACGTCCTTGTTCAACGGATGCAGCGCCCTGAACCCCCGCGCTTCTTCCACCAGCCAGTCATGCACCGCTCGCGCGCCCGGCTGGTTCAAACCGCCTGGCGGGTAATGCACCACATAACGCTTGTGGTTGGCGACCGGTACACCAAAGGGCACGATCAGTGCGCCGCGCTCCAGTTCGTCATTGAGCAGCGTGCGCCGTGCAATCGCCACGCCGATACCGGCAATCGCCGCCTCGATGGTCAGGTGGTTGCGGTTGAAGGTATGCCCGCGCCGCACATCCAGGCCGGCGGCGCCGATGCCTTCCAGGTAGAACTCCCACTCGGCATATTCCGAACTGCCACGCCAGGCGGTGATGTCATGCAGCAGCGGATAGTGCACCAGGTCTGCGGGGCCATGCAGCGGCGGGCGCCCGCGCAGCAGGCCAGGTGAGCACACCGGGAAGATCTGCTCGTCCAGCAGCGGCGTCGAGAGCATGCCAGGGTAGCTACCGTCGTTCAGGTCGATGGCCAGGTCGAAGTCACCCGGGGTCAGCGCCTGGGCGCTGTCTTCGGCGACCAGGCGTAGTTCGATATCCGGGTAGCGCTGTTGAAAACGCGGTAAGCGCGGCGTGAGCCATTTGGCCAGGAACGAGGGGATTGAACGCACACGCAATGTGCCGCGGATTTCCCCCGCGTCCAGGCGCAGCAGCTCGGCTTCGATACTGCCGTAGGCCTCAGCCACCGTCTGGGCCAGCCGTTGCCCTTCGGCGCTCAGTTCCACGCCGCGCGCCCGTCGCAGGAACAGCCGGTAGCCAAGGCGCTCTTCCAGCTGGCGCATCTGCTGGCTGACTGCGCCCGGGGTGATGTGCAGCTCTTCGGCACAGCGGGTGAAGGACAAGTGCCGGGCTGCGCAGGCAAATACATGCAGCCAGACGAACATCTGACCATTGAGTTGTCGTCGCATCGTTTAGTACCGCTAAAGGCTTGCTTAGGAAGTTTCGTTGGTCATCCGTGAGCCAGCGCGGCAGTATCGCGCAAAATCGCAATAACGCTCAATTTCTTCAGACAACCGTACGCTGGATGCATATCAGGGTCGGTTCAGGCATTAGCATGGCTATCAGTGTTTTCGACCTTTTCAAAATTGGCATCGGGCCGTCCAGTTCCCATACCGTGGGCCCCATGCGGGCGGCCGCTACCTTTGCCCAGGCCCTGCGTGTGCAGGGGCTGCTGGCGCGGGTAACGCGCGTGCAAGTGCGGCTGTATGGCTCGCTGTCGGCTACCGGGGTTGGCCATGCCACCGACCGCGCGTGCCTGCTAGGCTTGATGGGCCAGTGGCCGGACCGTATCGACCCGTCCACGATCGAGTCGCGCATCGGCCATGTCCTGCAAGAGCACTGCCTGATGCTCGACGGTAGCCATCCGCTGGCCTTCGACTATGGCCGTGACATGCTGCTGCTTGACGAGAGCCTGCCTTATCACCCCAATGCCATGAGCCTGGAAGCCATGGGCGGGCAGCACAGCCTGTTGAGCCAGACCTATTTTTCGGTGGGCGGCGGCTTCATCGTCGAGCAAGCCGAAATCGATGCGCCGGCCAGCGAAACGAATGCCGTGATGCTGCCTTATGAATTCGACAGTGGTGCCCAGTTGCTGGCGTTGTGCAAGGCCCACAACCTGAGCGTGGCGCAACTGATGATGGCCAACGAATGCGCCTGGCGCCCGGAGGCCGAGGTGCGCGAAGGCTTGCTGCGTATCTGGGCGGCCATGCGTGAGTGCGTGGCGAACGGCCTGCGCAATGAGGGCGTCCTGCCGGGCGGCTTGCACGTCAAGCGCCGCGCCGCGCGGTTGCACCGCAGCCTGCAGGAGCTGGGCAAGCCCAACGTGATCGGCTCGACCCTTGGCGCCATGGAGTGGGTGAACCTGTTCGCCTTGGCGGTCAATGAAGAGAATGCTGCCGGTGGGCGTATGGTCACCGCGCCCACCAACGGGGCAGCCGGCATTATCCCGGCGGTGTTGCACTATTACATGAAGTTCAACCCCGGTGCCTGCGATGCTGATGTGGTGGACTTCCTGCTTGGCGCAGCGGCAGTTGGCATCCTGTGCAAAAAGAACGCCTCGATTTCCGGTGCCGAGGTGGGTTGCCAGGGGGAGGTGGGCTCAGCCTGTTCGATGGCTGCTGCCGGCTTGGCGCAGGTACTGGGTGCTACGCCGCCCCAGCTTGAAAACGCCGCCGAGATTGCTCTGGAGCACAATCTTGGGCTTACCTGCGACCCGGTGGGTGGCCTGGTGCAGGTGCCGTGCATCGAGCGTAATGCGATTGCTGCGGTCAAGGCGATCAACGCTGTGCAGATGGCGCTGCGGGGAGATGGCGAGCATTTCATCTCGCTCGATCGGGTGATCCGCACCATGCGTGATACCGGGGCGGACATGCATGCCAACTACAAGGAAACCTCGCGCGGCGGTTTGGCGGTCGCTTTTGTCGAGTGCTGATTTGTAGTGCGGTCAACTGGAGCGGCCTTCTGTCACGATGGGCCGCTCCTGAACCAGGTTGCGCTGACCTGTTGGGTCAGCACTGACTCAACGGCCTTTCTGCTTGGCTGCAACGAAGCTCGCACGCATGTCCTTGGCCCAGCCATCGAGCACCGGCTTGACGTCATTCAAGGTCAGCTTCTGGGTATCGTTCTCCAGTTCCTGGCCTGCGCCCTTGCGTACCACCTGGGCCAGTACCTTCTGACTGGCACCGTCCAGGAGCGCCGCCTCCACACCGACATCCACGTCCTGGTCACGTCCACCCATGGCGGTATTCACACCTGCCGCTACAAGCGCGATAGGGATCACTTCGTATGGCTTGAGGCCCTCGTTGCTGGTGGACACTGCCGTGATGGCTGGGCGTACCACGATCACGCCCGGGCCAGGCCCCTTGGCCAACGGCATCACGCTGCCTATTTCGCGGCGCAGGGCCTCGTTGAAGTAGCGGGTGATCTCCTGCAGCGTCTGCTGCGAGATAACGGCTGTGGGCTGCGGCTTGGGGTAGAACTGGCTTGGCTCGACGAACACCTGGCTGTATTGATTGACATTGACCTTGGGGTCGATCCAGCGCATCACCGGGTCACCCGACGGGCTCTTGGCCTCTTGCAGCCGGCTGTAGTCTTTGAGGAAGCCGGAGTAACCCTTGGGGTCCACGCGGTTGCTGGAGCAGGCGGCCACGGCAAGCAGCGCGGCGCACAACAGGGTAATGCGGGGCAATGATTTCATGATGAAAAGGCATCCATGAGAGGTCGGCCTCAACAACGCTAGCAGGTGCGAGGCAGTTGGCCAGTGGGAGAGGCAATCCTCTTTGAAAAGAACGCAGAGGGTGGCCGGGAGGTACTCGCCTCGGGGGGCGCCGCAAACGTTGCTGCCCACTCAACCCAGAGCCTCACGCAAACGGTACCACAACATGCCCAGCGCCAGCAGTGGCGAGCGCAGGGCCTTGCCGCCGGGGAAAGTCAGGTGTGGCACGGCGCTGAACACATCCAGGCCATGGCTGTGGCCGAGGGCGATGCTTTCGGCCAGCAGTTTTGCCGTCCAGTGCGTCACGTTCAACCCGTGCCCGGAATAGCCCTGGGCGTAATACACGTTGGGGTGCTGGTTCAGGCGCCCGACCTGGGGGAAACGGTTGGCGGTGATGCCGATCATGCCACCCCATTGGTAGTCGATGCGCACGTTGGCCAGTTGCGGGAACACCTTCAATACCTTCGGCCGCATGTACGCGCCGATGTCTTTAGGGTCGCGCCCGGAATAATGACAGGCGCCACCGAACAGCAGGCGGCGGTCTGCGGTGAGGCGATAGTAGTCCAGGCCGACCTTCTGGTCGCACAGCGCCATGTTCTGCGGGATCAGGCGGCTGGCCAGCGCTTCGGGCAAGGGTTCGGTGGCCACCACATAGCTGCCGGCCGGCAGTACCTTGCCGCTCAGGCGCGGTTCCAGTTCATCGAGGTGAGCGTTGCAGCCCAGCACCAGGCTGCTTGCGCGCACCTTGCCGCGCGCCGTGTGCAGGGTCAACCTGGGCCCGTGCTCAATGCGCAGCACCGGGCTTTGCTCGAAAATGCGCACGCCCAGGCCGTGGGCCGCGCGGGCTTCGCCCTGGACGAGATCAAGGGGATGCAGGTGGCCCGACCCCATGTCTACCAGGCCGCCCGCGTATTGGTCGCTGGCGACGATCTCGTTCAGTTGCCCGGCGCCGACCAGGCGTGTTTCATGGCGATAGCCCAAGGCGACCAGGTCGTCCTGTTCATCCTTGAAGGCGGCGAACTGCGCCGCCGTGTTGGCCAGTTCGCAGAAGCCCCAGCGCAGGTCGCAGGCAATGCCGTAGCGGGCGATGCGCTCGGCCACCAGTTCCACTGAATCGATGCCGGCCTGTTTCAGGTAGCGCACACCCTCCTGGCCGACATGCCGGGCAAAGCCGCTGACATCATGGCCGATACCGCGAATCAGCTGGCCACCATTGCGCCCACTGGCGCCCCAGCCGATCCGTCGGGCTTCCAGCAGTACCACCGAGAGGCCGCGCTCGGCCAGCTCCAGGGCGGTATTGACCCCGGTCAGGCCGCCGCCGATCACGCATACGTCGGCCGTCAGTTCACTGTCCAGGCTGGGGTAGGGTGCCGCGTCGCGCGCTGTGGCGGCGTAGTACGAGGCAGTGTGTTGGGTATTGAAAGACATGAGCGTTCTCGACTCAGCGGTTGGACTTGATCTTGCTCCAGGAGCGGGTCATGACACGCATGATTTTCGGGCTCGGGGTGCTGGAGATGTACAGCTTGTCCAGCACCTCCTGGGGTGGGTAGATCTCGGGGTTGTTCACCAGTGATGCATCCATGTAGGCCTTGGCGTCCGGGTTGGCGTTGGCATAGCCGACCGTGGCGCTGACCTTGGCGATCACCTTGGGGTCGAGCAGGTAGTTGATGAACGCCAGGGCCTGCTCGGGGTTATTGGCGTCCTTGGGGATGGCCAGCAGGTCGAACCACAGGTTGCTGCCTTCCTTGGGAATGCTGTAGGCGACCTTCACGCCGTTTTTCGCCTCTACCGCGCGGTTGGCGGCCTGGAACACGTCGCCTGAGTAGCCGAACGCTACGCAGACATCACCGTTCGCAAGGTCAGAGACGTACTTGGAGGAGTGGAAGTAGGTAATGTAGGGGCGCAGTTCGAGCAGGCGGGCCTCGGCCTTGGCGTAGTCGCCCGGTTTTTCGCTGCGCGGGTCCATGCCCAGGTAGTTGAGCACGGCCGGGAACAGCTCGTCAGGCGAGTCCATGAATGCCACGCCGCACTGCTTGAGCTTTTTCAGGTTCTCGGGCTCGAACAGCACTGCCCATGAATCGATATGGTCAACACCCAGTGCCGCCTTTACCTTGTCGACGTTGTAGCCGATGCCATTGGTGCCCCACAGATAAGGCACGGCGTACTGGTTGCCGGGGTCGTTCTGTTCAAGTTGCTTGAGCAGTTTGGGGTCCAGGTGCTGCCAGTTCGGCAGCTTGCTGCGGTCCAGCGGCAGGAAGGCACCGGCCTGGGCCTGGCGGGCGAGGAAGTGGTTGGACGGTACCACCACATCGTACCCCGTGCGCCCGGCCAACAGCTTGCCTTCAAGGGTTTCGTTGGAATCGAACACGTCATAGACCACCTTGATTCCGCTGCTGGCCTGGAAGTCGGCCAGGGTGGTGTCACCGATGTAGTCGGTCCAGTTGTACACACTGACCGTGGGTGCGGCCTGGGTGGCGGTGGCGAACAGCAGGGTGAATGCAGCGGGGATCAGGGCTTGCAGATGATGCATGGGAACACCTCGTTGGTCTTGTTTTTCGAGTTCGGAGCACGCTTGCCTGTGCAAGGGGTGCAAGGCACCCCGCGGTGGGTCAGACACTCAGCATCAGGAATTCACGCTCCCACGAGCTGATGACGCGCTTGTAGTTCTCGTGCTCGGCGCGCTTGACCGCCACGTAGCCCTGGACGAACTGCTTGCCCAGGTACTGCTGCACGGTTTCGCAGTCTTCCATGTGCTGCAGGGCATCCTCGATAGTGATCGGCAGGCGCAGGTTGCGTCGCTCATAGGCGCGGCCCTGCACCGGTGCGCTAGGGTCGATCTGCTCGACCATGCCCAGGTAGCCGCACAGCAGGCTGGCAGCGATGGCCAGGTACGGGTTGGCATCGGCGCCCGGCAGGCGGTTTTCCACCCGCATCGCCTCAGGGCTGGAGGTGGGCACGCGCAGGCCGGCGGTGCGGTTTTCTTCACCCCACTCTACGTTGACCGGTGCCGAGGTATCCGGCAGGAAGCGGCGGAACGAGTTGACGTTGGGCGCGAACATCGGCAGCAGCTTGGGGATGTACTTCTGCAAGCCGCCGATGTGATGCAGGAACAGCTGGCTCATGCTGCCGTCTTCGTTGGCGAAGATCGGTTTGCCAGTGGCGATGTCGACCACGCTCTGGTGCAGGTGCATGGCACTGCCTGGTTCATCGGTGATCGGCTTGGCCATGAACGTGGCGGCCACGTTGTGCTTGAGCGCGGCCTCGCGCATGGTGCGCTTGAACACGGTGATCTGGTCGGCCAGGTCCAGCGCGTCGCCGTGGCGGAAGTTGATCTCCATCTGCGCCGGGCCGTCTTCGTGGATCAGCGTGTCCAGGTCCAGGCCTTGGATCTCGCACCAGTCGTAGACGTCTTCGAACAGTGGGTCGAATTCGTTGGCGGCATCGATCGAGAACGACTGACGGCCACTTTCAGCACGGCCGGAACGCCCCAGTGGCACCTGCAGTGGCAAATCCGGGTCTTCGCAGCGCTTGGTCAGGTAGAACTCCATCTCGGGCGCGACGATCGGCTGCCAGCCCTTGTCGGCGTACAGCTTTAGCACCTTCTTCAGGACGTTGCGTGGCGAAAGCTCGATAGGGTTGCCTTGCTTGTCGAAGGTGTCATGAATC
The DNA here is from genome assembly GCF_021378985.1 of Pseudomonas sp. JR33AA. Classification (NCBI taxonomy): domain Bacteria; kingdom Pseudomonadati; phylum Pseudomonadota; class Gammaproteobacteria; order Pseudomonadales; family Pseudomonadaceae; genus Pseudomonas; species Pseudomonas sp. JR33AA. The sequence goes on along the minus strand of NZ_JAJSAW010000006.1, from coordinate 181,884 downwards.
ACGATCGCGGTTGGCTCGATTGCCCATGGGATCTGGTAAACGGCGGTGGGGTCGGGGCGGCAGACCATGTCGATGTCGGCGGCGTCGAGCAGGTTGTAATAGATGTCATCGTCGACGTAGTCGCCGGTGACCGTCTGCAGCAGCACGCTTTCTGGCAGGCGCATGCCTCGCTCATGGAGGAACTTGGCGGTGGGCGCAATCTTGCCGCGGGCGATGCCGGTCAAGTCGCTGATCACGCATTCGACTTCGGTAATCCGGTGTTCTTTCAGCCAGGTGGACAGCTGATCGAAGGGGGCGTTCATACAGACCTCTTGGTTGGGTTTTAGTGGGGGAGCGTGGGCGCTTGCGAAAGCCGTTGAACAGTTGCGAAGGCGTTACGCTTCCCAGGTGACGCGCTGGCGACTATCTTGGTCGCAGCCCCCCGGGGCAATCTATCCACTTTCTTCAGTATCGAATGCACCAAAAGAGTGCGTACAGGACAATGCGTGACAACCGCCAATGCGTTGAAGGTCCAGGCTTTCCACACCACTGACGTTACCGAGCAAGTGCGCACCACCCCTGGCTGGCAGCAGCAGTACCGGCAGATGTCGCCCGGGTACTTCAGCGGTGAACTGCGTTGTCTTGGGCTGGAGGGTGTGGAAGTGTACGAAGAGCGCCTGAACACCCGGGTGGAGCAGTTTTTTCGTGCGCCAAGCGGCTCGTTGGCGTTTTGCTTCGACCGCAGCGAGAACAGCCTGTACCTGCTGAACGAACAAAGCCGCAATATCTGGATCACGCCGGAGAACTACCACGAGGTGGCGGTCGTGTTCGACCAGGCGTTCCTGGCCCGCCATGGGCTAGACCCGCAGCGCCTGGAAGGGTTGTTCATGGTGCCATTGGGCAGCGGCCAGAATGCGCTGTTCGGCAGCTGGCTCAGCGCCACCTTGACCCGGCTGGGCGAGGAAGGTTGCCCGTTGCAAGGGCAGGCCCTGGCTGAGCAGCTGCTGGAAGACTGCCTGTTCATTCTCGACAACGCCAGCCAGCGTTTACAGGGCGTGGCCCTGGGGCGGCGGGACGAGGAACGGGCGATCATGCACCGGGTCAGCGAATGGGCGGCCGACTGCCCGGAAGAGACGCTGAACCTGCTTGAGCTGGCAGACGTGGCCGGGGTTTCGCTGCGCCAATTGCAGCAGGCGTTCAAGGCGTTTACCGGCATGCCGCCGGCGCACTGGCTGCGCCTGCGCCGGCTTAACGGTGCGCGGCGTGATCTGTTGCGCGGTGGCGGCGTGACCGTGGCCGAGGTGGCGATGCGCTGGTCGTTCTGGCATTTAGGAAGGTTTTCAGAGAGTTACCGACAGTTGTTCAAGGAGTTTCCCAGTGAAACACTGAGGCGGAGCAGGGGTTGAGGGGGCAGTTAAGCTACTGGCCGCTTCGCGGGCTAGCCAACATTGAACCCAGCATCTGCTGCCGAAAGTTGCTATCGTGCCGCCCTGATTTCACCCGAGGTGCCGATGTTCTACCTGCCTTTGCCCAGCGACCAGGCCGACCGCCTCGCCAGCGCGGCCGTTACCGAGTTCTTCACCACCGCCAGTGTGCTTGATGCCGCTGCCGTGCTGTTCGTGCAAAACCTGCCACGCCAGCCTGCCACCGCCTCGGCCGACGCGCAGGAGCGTCGTTTCGCCGAAATCGTGCGCATCGCCAACGAAGTCGAAGGTGTCGCCCCCGGGCGCTTCCAGGCCCAGGTAGCACAGCAGTTCGATCGCGAAGCGTTCGCCATGGGCCTGGGCATGCTGGGCGAAAATGGTATTGCACTGCTGTCGGCGGAAGTGGAGTACCAGGCGGACGAATGGCTGGATGACGAAGGCCAGTGGAACTTCCAGTTCGCCGACCGCTACCGCCAACGGGCCACGCCGCTGCACCCGGTGTACCTGCCGTCGCTGGCCAGTGACTTGATGCTCAGCGACCAGCAGAACCGCCTGCTGCGTGAATTCCTCAGTGGCATTGACGAGTCTGTGGCTGTGCAAGGTTTCGCCGGCACCGGCAAGACCTTCCTGATTCACCAGTTCGCCCGGCTGCTGGAGCCACAGCGCACATTGTTGCTGGCCCTGACCGAAGGGCAGTTGCGCGCGCTGCAGGCACGGGTCAAGGACGCGGCCGCCTATACCGCGCTGACCTTCGGCCAACTGGCTGACGAGTTGCTCAACCGCGACCTCACCAGCAACGGCTGGCGATTGCGCGACCCTTACCGCACCCGGCTGTCCTGGCGCCCCCAGGAAGCACAAGTGGTGCGCTGGCTGGCCATCCCTGATATCGGCCCGCTTGCAGCGCGTGACGTGGTTGCCTTGTGCATCCGCGCCGTGCGCACGTTCTGCCACAGTGCCGATACCCAGATTCAGTTGCACCACTTGCCCTGGGCCGGGCCTGGCACTTCGCCGCTGGATCAGGAGGTGCTGCTGGAAAAGGCGCGTCTGTACTGGCAAGAGCTGATTCGCCCGTCGGCGCGGGACATTCAGCTACCGGTGCGTGACTACCACCGGGTCAAGCTGCTGTCGCTGACCGAGCATGTGATCGACAGCCGTTACACCCATGTCATCGTCGACGAGGCCCACGAGCTGTCGGCACCGATGCTGGCGGTACTCGATCGCAGTCCGCAGTCGATCATTACCCTGGGTGACGAACTGCAAAACCTCAACGGCCTCAGCCCGCACCATGGCAGCTTCATCCGGCAACGCTGTATCGACCATTCACTGCGCGCCGGGCCGGCAATGGACAATGTGCTCAACCCGCTGATCCAGGCGCACCCGGCCACAATCCAGGCCGCCTTCAGTGGCAACGCCGAGCACTACACCCGGGTCAGTTTCTTCGATACGGTGATGGTACCGGAACAGCCCACGGCGCTTATCGTCGATGATGAATGGGGCCTGTTTGGCTGGTTCCAGCGCCTGACGCATCAGGGCGTGCCGTTCTTGTTGCTGAAAAGCGCTCGCAAGGACTTTGAACTGTTCGTCGAGGACTGCATCGAGCTGTACCGCTACGGCACCCGGCCGCGCCACCCGATGCTGTTCCGCTATGCCAGCTGGCAAGCGCTGGAACAGGACAAGGGCGATGACAAAGCGTTCGTCGCCGTGGCCAATATGCTGCGCAAGGGCTACACACCGGAGCACTTTGCCAAGGCCAAGAGCCGTTACCGCTGGGACAAGGCGCCGAAGCTGTTCCTGGGGCGAGTACGGGATGTGAAGAACATGGAGTTTGCCCGGGTGATGGTGTCGCCGGAGCTGATGGTGGCGCCACAGGTAGCGGGTAACCGCAATGAACGGGCGCGTATGCTGGCGGGGTTGTATACCGCCTGTTCGCGGGCGCGGCATGAACTGATCGTGCCGGGGGGGATGCTGGACTGGGTCAAGGACCAGGTTCGGGATTGACCGGGATGGGGCTGCAAAGCAGCCCCAGGGTCATGAATCAGTTTCGGTCCAGCCACACCGTCTGGGCATTGGTGAACTCGCGCACACCAAAGTGCGACAGCTCACGGCCGAAACCACTCTTCTTCACGCCACCAAACGCCACGCGGGGGTCGGAAGCGCAGTAGCCGTTGATGAACACGCCCCCGGTATCCAATGCGGCGGTCATGCGTTCGGCCAGCGCATAGTCGGCTGTGTAGATGGTCGAAGCCAGGCCAAACTCGCTGTCGTTAGCCAGTTCCACGGCATGGTCGGCATCGCGGGCAGTGATGATCGCGGCTACCGGGCCGAACAGCTCCTGCTTGAACGCGGTCATGTCCGGGGTGACATTGGCGAACACGGTCGGCGCATAGAAGTTGGCCACGCCTTCGACCTTGTTGCCGCCCAGCAGCAACGTGGCGCCTTCGGCCAAAGTTGCCTGAACCTGCCCATCCAATTCGTCGCGCAGGTCATAACGGGCCATCGGGCCGATATAGGTGTCGTCCTCCAGCGGGTTGCCGATTTTCAGCTGGCGAGTGGCTTCAACGAACTTGCGGGTGAACGCGTCCACAATGCTCGCTTCCACGATCAGGCGCTTGGCGGCGGCGCACACCTGGCCGGTGTTCTGGTAGCGGCCTATCACCGCGGCCTGGACGGCGGCATCCAGGTCGGCATCGGCCAGCACGATGAAGGGATCGGAGCCGCCCAGCTCCAACACGCACTTCTTCAGCGCGGCACCGGCCTGTGCACCAATCGCCATGCCGGCACGCACGCTGCCGGTCAGGGTCACGGCGGCGATGCGCGGATCGTTGATGGCGCGGGTGACGCCATCCGGGGTCACGTTCAGCACTTCGAACACGCCTTCCGGCAGGCCGGCATCCTTGAACAGCTCACCCATCAGGTAGGCGCTGCCCATCACGTTCGGTGCGTGCTTGAGCACGTAGGTGTTACCCGCCAGAATCGCCGGTACGGCGCCACGCAGCACCTGCCAGACCGGGAAGTTCCAAGGCATCACGGCCAGGATCGGGCCTAGCGGGCGGTATTCGATACGGGCCTTTTCGACCTGGGTCGGCTCGGCGGCGAGCATGGCCGGGCCGTGCTCGGCGTACCAGCGGCACAGGCCAACGCATTTGGCGACTTCACCGCGCGCCTGGGTGATCGGCTTGCCAATTTCACGGCTGATCATGTGCGCGAAGGCTTCGGCCTTGGCTTCGAGGGTGTCGGCCAGGGCCAGCAGGTACTCGCTGCGCTGACCCAGCGACACCTGGCGCCACTGGCGATAGCCAATCTTGGCACGTTGCAGCGCCGCTTCCAGTGCGGCGTCGGTGTCGAACGGGTAGGCGCCGATCTGCTCGCCACTGTAGGGGTCGAGGGAGATGGCGTGGGTCAGGCTGCTGATCGTGCTCATGGCGGGACACTCTCGTTGTTGTTAATCAGTGACGCCAGACTAGTGGGCTATGGCTTTAATGAAAACTGAATAATAATGAGCGAAACATTCACGTTTGGAGAAAGGCTGTGGACCTGGTGCAACTGGAGATCTTCAAGGCCGTGGCAGAGCAGGGCAGCATCAGCGCCGCCGCGCAGCACATCCATCGGGTGCCATCGAACCTGACCACGCGCATCAAGCAACTGGAGGAGGATTTGGGTGTAGAGCTGTTCATTCGTGAGAAGAGCCGCCTGCGTCTGTCGCCTGCGGGTTGGAACTTCCTCGAATACACCCGGCGCATCCTCGACCTGGTACACGAGGCGCGGCTGACCGTGGCGGGTGAAGACCCGCAGGGCACCTTTGCCCTCGGATCGCTGGAAAGCACGGCGGCGGTGCGCATCCCGGCGTTGCTGGCGGCCTACAACCAGCGCTACCCCAAGGTTGACCTTGACCTGTCCACCGGGCCCTCCGGGACCATGCTCGAAGGGGTGCTGTCTGGCCGCCTGGTGGCCGCGTTCGTCGACGGCCCGGTGCTGCACCCGACACTGGAAGGCATGCCGGTGTTCGAAGAAGAAATGATGGTCATCGCGCCGCTCAACCATGCACCGGTGACCCGCGCCCAAGACGTGAACGGTGAAAGCATCTATGCCTTCCGTGCCAACTGTTCGTACCGGCATCACTTCGAAAACTGGTTTGTGCAGGACCAGGCGGTACCAGGCAAGATCCACGAAATGGAGTCGTACCACGGCATGTTGGCCTGCGTCAGCGCGGGTGCCGGCCTGGCCATGCTGCCGCGCAGCATGCTCGACAATATGCCCGGGTGCAGCACTGTCAGCGCCTGGCCAATGTCGGAGGACTTCCGCTATCTGAAAACCTGGCTGGTATGGCGACGGGGTACGGTCTCGCGCAGTTTGAGCATGTTCGTGAAATTGCTTGAAGAAAACCGCGCAAGCTGATGTTTTTGCTCGGTAACCTGCTTATCTGAATTGAATTTCATCTGCATGACCTGGCATCAGCACGAACACCCGTTCGCGGGGAGGATCAGATATTAGGTAAGCCATCCTCGAAAGGAGGGTCGTACCATGCGTAACCATCACTATGCGCTCGGCGCTGCCTTGCTGATCTCCCTGGCCCTGCCATGGACCCTGGCCGCCGCCGCCGACCTCAATGCGCCCATCGACATGCAGGCTGTGCAGTTGCAACCGCAGGAGCAGAATGGCGTGCGCTACCTGCAGGGCGGTATCGGCCAGGACGAGGCCAATGCCCTGCGCAAGACCACGGGTTATGACCTGCACGTAGAGCTTTCGACCGGCCCGGAAGGCAAGTTCCAGAGCGGGGCCACGGTCGATATCCAGAATGCCCAGGGCCAGCCCGTGCTCAGCGTCAGCGATGCCGGGCCACTGCTGTATGTGCAGCTGCCTCCCGGCAAATACAAGGTCATTGGCAATGCCCAAGGCCAGGCGGTGCAGCAGTGGGTGGCCGTGACAGGCAAGGCCCCCACGACCGTTAACCTCAATTGGCGTTGATGAGGATGCGGGCAGGAGTACGGATGTACTCCTGCCTGGGATAAAGTCACGCGTCGCGAATTCCTGTGCCCGTCAGGCACATCTTTACCGAGTGTTTTAGCCAATAGTGGCAATACACTTCCAACTTTCTGATTATCTGGACAATAATCAGAAGTATTACTTCGTATGACCGGTCTGTATGCGCCGGTCCCCCCAAAAAGATCGAGGGGCCTAAGCCCCCGCTTGCCGTGTAGACCATCAGGAGAGTTGTTGATGAAGACCCGTCTAGCAGCTTCGCTGGCCGTTGCCGTGCTGGCCTTTGCTGGGGCCGATCTGGTCCAGGCTGCGCAGATATCAGGCGCTGTGGGCGCCACTGGCCAAGGTGACATGACGTACCGTATCGGCCTGTCGTTCGATTGGGACAAGAAATGGATGGAAAGCAGCACCGGCCATGTGAGCGGTTACTGGGATGCGGCCTACACCTATTGGGAAGGTGGCGATGCCAGCGGTGCGCATTCGCTGTCGTTCAGCCCGGTGTTCACGTATGAGCTCAGCGGCTTTACCTACACCCCTTACATCGAGGCAGGTATTGGCCTGGCAGCGTTTTCAAAGACCGACGTGGGCGACCAGCGACTGGGATCGGCGGTCAACTTTGAAGACCGTATCGGCTTTGGCCTGAAGTTGCCGGGAGAACAGAAGATAGGCATCCGTGCCATGCACTACTCCAACGCCGGGATAAAGCAGCCAAACGACGGCATCGAGTCGTACTCGCTGTTCTACAGCACAGCTTTCTGAAATTACGGGGCCGCTATGCGGCCCCCGCAATTCAGAAGGTATAGGAAACGCCGGCTTGCACCGTGCGCGGTGCGCCGGGGTATACGTAGCTGTTGAACGCCCCCTCGTCATACCCCTTGTTGAACACGTTCTTCACGTCCAGATTCAATCGCACGTGTTCGTTGACCTTGTAGAAGCTCAACAGGTCGACCACGCTGTAGCGTTCCATCGTGTAGGTGGCTGCCGAGGTCTGCCCGGCACGGTCGTCTACATACTTCACCCCTACGCCCAGGCCAAGGCCTTTGGCCAGGCCATCCTGGAACTCGTAGGTGTTCAGCAGGCTGAAGGTATTGCGCGGGATATTGGCCAGGCGCGTTCCCTTGGGCAGGGTCGTGTCCTTGGTGACTTCGGCGTCCACGTAGGCATAGCCACCAATCATGCGCCATTCGGGGGTGAGGTTGCCGGCGACATTGATGTCCAGGCCACGGCTGCGCACCTCGCCGGCCGCGATCTTGTAAGTACCCGTAAGGTCGCTCGGGTCGTTGGCCAAGACGTTTTCCTTGACGATGTGGTAAATCGCCGCGTCGACACTCAACTGGCGGTCGAGTGACTCCCATTTCACACCCAGCTCGTAGGACTTTCCTTTCTCGGGGTCGAAACCTCCGCTACCGCCACCAGCAGGCGCGCCAGTATTGGGTTTGAACGAACGTGCGGTATTGGCGTACACCGCCAAGGTATCGGTCAGGTCATAGATCAGCCCAAAGCGCGGGGTGACGCCGTTTTCGCCTTTGGTGAAATCTCGGTTGGCCGCCAGCTTATCGTCGTAATCGTGTTCGAAGCGCTCGAAGCGCACACCCGCCAGCGCCTTCAATCGCTCGGTCAGCGCTACTTGGTCCTGAATGAAGAACGCCCACGTCTGCAGGTTTTCCTTGTCCCAGGTGGTGGTGCGGTCCAGAACTGGGCGCGGCTGGCCCAGCACCGGGTTGTAGATATCTATCAGGTAGGAGGTTGAGGAGCGGCGGATGATCGAGTTGTAGTCGTAGTTCTCGTACTCGACACCGGTCAGCAAAGTGTGGCTGAGCGTACCGGTATCGAAATGCCCGGTCAGGTTCAATTGCCAGTCACGGTCGGTCCATTCCAGCTTGCGGTAGTTGAAGTTCCGCTGCAGGGTGCGGCCGTCTGACAGTAAATTGCTCCCCTCGACTGCATTGCCCTTGAGCGAGCCATCGAGGTACTGGAATCCACCGCCCAGCGTCCAGTTGTCGTTGAGCAGGTGCTCGAAACGCACCTGCGCCATGTTGTTGTCATTGTGCAGCAGGTTGTCACTGCCTTTTTCCCAAATGTAGGTATCGCGCGAGGCGCTGCCGGTCTGGGTGGGATAGCGGGTCAGGCCGCGATCGAGGGGGTGGTTGTTGCGCATGAAATCGCCCTCGAAGGTAATCTTCGTGGCGTCATTGACCTGCCAGCTGATGACAGGAGCGACATCATAGCGTTCGCTCTCAACATCGTCACGGAAGCTGTCGCCGCCTTCACCCAGTACATTCAGGCGGTAGGCCAGCGAGCCGTCCTCGCTCAGCGGCCCGGTGGCATCGAGGGTGGCACGGTGCATGCCCTGGTCATCGAACTGGCTGCCAAGGGTGACCTGGGGCTCGGGCAACGGCTGCTTGCTGACCACGTTGAACGTACCACCGGGGTCGCCACGGCCGTACAGGCTGCTGGCCGGGCCGCGGATGACCTCCAGGCGCTCGACGGTGTTGGCATCCGGGGCATTGGGGTAACCGCGGTTGATCGGAAAGCCGTTGCGGTAGAACTCACCGGTAGTGAAGCCACGCACGGTGAAGGTTGTCAGGCCCTGGCCGCCGAAGTTGTTGGCGCGGCCGACACCACCGGCGTAGTCCAGGCCGTCCTGCAGGCGCGTGGCGCCCGTGTCTACCAGCACATCCTTGGGCACCACGCTGACCGATTGCGGCGTTTCGTGCAGCGCCGTGTCGGTGCGGGTGGCACTGGCCGAGCGGGTGGCCTTGTAGCCTTCGACCGGGCCGTCGGCACGTTCGCTGTCGGCAGTACTGGTGATGCTCATGGCCTGGAGTTCGATCTGATGAGGGTCGCTGAGCGGTTCAGGCTCGGCAAAGGCCAGTGGGGAGACAGCATGAAGCACACAAAGCGAAACGAACGTGCGGCGCATCGACAGTACGGTCCTTGAATAGGGCGCTAAGGGGCTGGGTCGGGAAATGCCGCGAAAATACTACGAATCATTATCAGATGCATTATTTTTGAGTGGCACGGGTGTGCCAGAAACCAAGGAAGATTAAGCGTCAGTGACAACCGTGCCTGCCGACATCGCGAAGGGGCCGACAGGTTAGACGCTGCTCTGCGGTTGGAATTGCCTTTTCGCAGTGCAAGGTTGTCCCTGCCTGGCCCCTGGGCAGCCTGCTGAAATTCAGCGAGCAGCCCTGATCGCCAACACATTGCACAGTGGGTGTTCCAGCACATGCGCCGTTGTCCCGCCCAGGAATGTCTGCATGGCGTCATGCCGGTGGCTGCCCATGACGATCACGTCCACCCGGTTGTGGCCGACGAACTGGGCAATAGCCCTGGTCGCCGCCCCTTCGAGGAAGTGCCGGCGCTCCAGCGGGATCTGGTGATGGTCGCCCAGGCGGTTGAACGCCGCCCGCTGCGCGGTACGCACGCTGCCGTCGAAGCCGGGGATGGTGACCGTACCGGCGCCGAAGTCGGCGATGTGGGTCTTGGCCGCGTCGCACACATGCAGCAGGTGCAGTTCGGCGTTGCACTGCAGGGCCAGGTCATGGGCGCAGTGGATGACCTGCTCGTCCAGGTGTTCGCCAGCCCCGTGGCTGTTCAGGTCCACCGCGGCAGCGATCTGTCGTGGCAGGGGCAGGCGAATGTCGCTGACCAGGTGTACGGCGACCGGGCTGTCCTTGAGCAATTGCCAGTCCAGCGGCGTGACCAGCAGGCGTTTGAGTACGGGCTCGTGCTGTACGTCCTTGACCAGCAGGTCGCAGCCCAGCCGTTCTATCCGTTCCAGTACGCTGCCCCGCGGGTCGCGGGTCAGCAACAGTTCGGTGGACACGTCCAGGCCGGCATCGCTCAACTGTTCAGCCTCATCCGCCAGCCATTGGCGGTTGTCGCCGAGCAGCCGCTCACGCTCACGCCCATCGCTCATCAAGCCAAAGGTGTCGACGTCGTCGACGAATACATTGATATCCAGCAGGGCACCGCTGGATTCTGCCAACGCCGCAGCGCGTTGCAGCGCCGGCGTATGACGCATTTGCGGGCCGAGCATGACGAACAGACGTTTGAACTGGCTCATCGCACACCTCCACGTGTGGCAGCCCCCCGGGTGATCTGGTCATGTTCAGTCTAGTCTGCCGCAGCGTACACCGGGGCGATGTGTCGGGTATGATGCGTGCCCCATCACTGTCACGAGGCCCGCCCCATGTCCCTGAGTGCTGAACAGATCGTTGAGTACCGCGCCTTTGCCGAGCAATTGGCCGACGCTGCCGCTGAAGCGATCACGCCATACTTCCGCGCCAGCCTGGATGTCGAGGACAAGGGCGGGCGTCTGTACGACCCGGTGACCGTGGCCGACAAGGCTGCCGAAGACGCCATGCGTGAGTTGATCCAGGCGCGTTATCCCGAACATGGCATCCTCGGTGAAGAGGCCGGTGTTGCAGTGGGCAGCAGCCCGCTGACCTGGGTGCTCGACCCGATCGACGGCACCCGTGCGTTCATTACCGGCTTGCCACTGTGGGGCACCTTGATTGCCCTCAATGACGGCACCCGCCCGGTGCTGGGGGTGATGAACCAGCCCTTCACCGGCGAACGGTTCGTGGGCACCCCGGCAGGCGCCTGGCGCAGTGGCACGCCCTTGAAGACGCGTGCCTGCGCCGACCTGTCTGCCGCCACGCTGATGTGCACCACGCCGGACATGTTCGACACCGCCGAGCGCAAGGCGGCATTCGAAGCGGTCGCCGGCAAGGCGCGGTTGATGCGTTATGGCGGTGATTGCTACGCCTATTGCATGCTGGCTTCGGGCTTTGTCGACGTGATTGTCGAAGCGAGCCTTCAGCCGTATGACGTACAGGCGCTGATGCCGATCATCGAAGGGGCGGGCGGCGTGATCACGGCCTGGGATGGCAGTTCCGCGCAGGATGGCGGGTGCGTGGTGGCCTGTGGTGACCCTGCGCTGCATGCGCAGGTGCTGGAGGTGCTACGCCAGGCCATGTGATTCAGGTTCGTCGGTCCTAGGCTCTTCGCGGGCGGTGGAAGCGGGTTCACCCGCGAAGAGGCCGCCACCGGTTTCCATTCTCGCCAAGCCACCGCACTTTTTCCCATTTTCGGGCTCTATGCTTGGCCAGGCCGCGCTGACTCCCAGCGCAGCCGCCGAATATCGACCCGGTGCCGATGGTTGCAAGCTACCCGAATTTCTTCCCCCGCCTGCTACTGACAGGTGCCCTGGCATGCCTGTGCGCCTGCACGCAGCAGCAGGGCCGTGACATGGTCAACCAGCTCGGCAACGGCAAACCCAGCGAGCTGTTCCAGACCAGCGTCGACCGCCTGGCCACGCTGTCGATGCGCGACAACCTGCAAAGCCTGTACCTGCTGATGAACAAGCTGTACCTGCGCAACCCCAACCAGTGGAAGATGTCTGGCTACCTTGACGCCGCCACCGCCGAGCGACAGATCCGCATCGCCATCGAACAGCGCCTGCCGCTGCCGCAACTGGGCAACCGCCGTGACCTGGCGGCATTGAGCTACGCCCTGAGCCCCGAGTTTCGCGGGGACCGGGTCGGCGCCTTCATCTATGCCATTGGCAGCATGCTGATCACCGCGCATGGCGGGCGTACCGAGTTCTACATGACCGATACCATCGACCCTCTGTTCGTCAACAACGCCGCGCGCAATATCGAGAAGGCAACATGGATGCTCAGCCAGCGGCAAGATGCCAATGGGGTGTTGCTGCTGTTCTCGAACGAGATTTCGGAGGAGGGCAGCAACCTGAGTTTTGCCGTTGAGTTCGGCAAGATCGTCGCGCGGCTGGACTTGCTGGCCGAGTTGCTGGATGAGCGTTATCGGCGCATAGGCTTGAATTACGCGCAAAGCCTGTTGCTGATGAACTTCCTGCCGGTGCAGTGAATGACGGTCGTTGCAGGCGGCGCTTGGGGCGCCGCCCTGTGCAAGCCACAAGTAGCGAAATAACGTTCGATAATCGAACACTCACGACGCCGCAGCTGTCCGCTATCCGCCCAGCCAATCCCATCGTTGCATTGCCCAACCCCGGCCTTTTTGCTGTAGTGTCCCCATCCGCCGGCTGTCGCCTACCTCCGTGAAGCGCAGCCAGCCCGATAGAATGACCGTGATGACCGCAACCACAGCCCACAAGGCGGTAGGGCGCGGCGACCAGAACAATAACGATACCGAGTGCCTTGCCTATGGAAAGCCGCCTGCTGAGCGAGCGCAGTAGCGTGTTTCACCACGCCGACCCTTACGCTGTGTCCGATTATGTGAACCAGCATGTAGGCCAGCATTGCATCGGTCTGTCCCGTACCACCCACCCCCAGGCCAGCCTCAGCCATCGCAAGTTCGCCGAGCTCGACCTGTGCCGTATCAGCTATGGCGGCAGTGTTCGCGTGACGTCGCCCGCGCTGGAAACCATCTACCACCTGCAGGTGTTGCTCAATGGCAACTGCCTGTGGCGCGGACACAAGCGCGAGCAGCACCTGGTGCCGGGCGAACTGCTGCTGATCAACCCGGACGACCCGGTTGACCTGACTTACTCGGAAGACTGCGAGAAGTTCATCCTCAAGGTGCCGACCCGGCTGCTGGACTCGATCTGCGATGAACAGCGCTGGCAGCGGCCTGATGGGGGCGTGCGGTTCTTGCGCAATCATTACCGGCTGGATGAACTGGATGGCTTCGTCAACCTGCTGGCCATGGTTTGTCATGAGGCGGAAGTGAGCGATTCGCTGCCAAGAGTGCAGGGCCATTACAGCCAGATTGTCGCCAGCAAGCTGCTGACCCTGATGAGCACCAATATCCGCCGCGAGAGCCTCAGTGCCCCGCAGGCCGGGCTAGAGCGCATTCTTGATTACATCGAACGCAACCTGAAACTGGAATTGTCGGCTGAAGTGCTGGCAGAGCAGGCTTGCATGAGTTTGCGTTCGCTGTATGCGCTGTTTGAACAGCACCTTGGCACCACGCCCAAACATTACGTGCGCCAGCGCAAGCTTGAGCGCGTGCATGCGTGCCTGAATGACCCGACTTGCGGTGTGCGCAGTGTGACGGAGCTGGCCCTGGATTATGGCTTCCTGCATCTAGGGCGTTTTTCCGAGGTGTATCGGCAGCAGTTTGGTGAGCTGCCTTCGCAGACGCTCAAGCGGCGTGCATGACGCGCGTTGCCGTGGTCACCTGATATTTCTGCCAGTTGTTTACATTTTATGCACAAGCCACCCTTAGCTTCATCTCGGGTAGAAGGTGGCAATCATGTCGACTTCATTGCAGTACACCATTTATGGGCATGACGGATGCGATCAATACGCATCAGTGTTGCGCTTCAACGGACAGAGAAAAGAATACGCCACAGGGCACTACCTGCTGGGGAACGGATACCGTGCGTTCAATCCCGTTTTGATGAGATTCCACAGCCCTGACAGTTTGAGCCCAATGGGTGCTGGAGGATTAAATTGCTATGCCTACTGTGCTGGGGATCCCATTAACAATGTGGACCCGACTGGGCACATGCTTAAATCAATACTCAATCGGCCAGCGCGCCGCGCACAGGCACCAAAACCTTTCAACGTCCCTGTATCTGATGCGCAACGTGATTTCAATCAGCTCATGTCTTCCAGGCTGCAAGAGCATGGGAAGCTCGTTCAGGAACGTCGCGTGAATAATTTTGAGCACTCAGGTCGCTTTACGGCGAACGGTATGGGGCGCGAAATCGAACGGATATCTCAGGCTGACAACTGGTCCCAGCAGGAGCACAATCTAGTTGAAGTCTACAACTTGAACCTGCATAGAAATTTCGACAAATTAGATTCAACTGATAGGGGGGTTTTGAAAATCACCACTTCACTCATGAAGAAAATTTCCGTTAACTTGCCCGCAAAGGCAGAAAAAGAGACGAAAGTGCACTGGAAACTGAATGAAGACGGAAAGCACGTCCGTGTAACAACTGGATAGCACTCTGCACAATCCGGATAGTCCCCCGCCAGCCGTCTCCCTAACCTGACCAGGTCTAAACAATAACAAGGGAGACCCTGGCCATGTCCCTGGGATTCGACTACCTCAATGCCATGCTCGAGGACGACCGTGAAAAGGGTATCTACCGCTGCAAGCGGGAGATGTTCACCGACCCACGGCTGTTCGACCTGGAGATGAAACACATCTTCGAGGGCAACTGGATCTACCTGGCCCACGAAAGCCAGATCCCCGAGAAGAATGACTTCCTCACCCTGACCATGGGGCGCCAGCCGATTTTTATCGCGCGCAACAAGGACGGTGAGCTCAATGCCTTCCTCAACGCCTGCAGCCACCGTGGTGCCATGCTGTGCCGGCACAAGCGCGGCAACCGCTCCAGCTACACCTGCCCGTTCCACGGCTGGACGTTCAACAACAGCGGCAAGCTGCTGAAGGTGAAAGACCCCAGCAACGCCGGCTACCCCGACAGTTTCAACTGCGACGGCTCTCACGACCTGACCAAGGTGGCACGCTTCGAGTCGTACCGGGGCTTTTTGTTCGGCAGCCTGAACGCCGACGTGAAGCCGCTGCTCGAGCACCTGGGCGAGTCGGCGAAGATCATCGACATGATCGTCGACCAGTCACCTGAAGGTTTGGAAGTGCTGCGCGGTGCCAGCTCGTACATCTACGAAGGCAACTGGAAGCTCACCGCCGAAAACGGCGCTGACGGCTACCACGTGAGCTCCGTGCACTGGAACTACGCCGCCACCCAGAACCAGCGCAAGCAGCGCGAGGCGGGTGACGAGATCAAGACCATGAGTGCTGGCGCATGGGCCAAGCAGGGCGGCGGCTTTTACTCCTTCGACCACGGCCACCTGCTGCTGTGGACCCGGTGGGCCAACCCGGAAGACCGCCCGGCCTACGAGCGCCGCGACCAACTGGCGGCCGACTTCGGCCAGGCCCGTGCCGACTGGATGATCGAAAATTCGCGCAACCTGTGCCTGTACCCCAACGTGTACCTGATGGACCAGTTCAGCTCGCAGATCCGCGTCGCCCGGCCGATTTCGGTGAACAAGACCGAAATCACCATCTACTGCATCGCGCCGAAAGGCGAGAGCGCCGATGCCCGCGCCAAGCGTATCCGCCAGTACGAAGACTTCTTCAACGTCAGCGGCATGGCCACCCCGGACGACCTGGAAGAATTCCGCTCGTGCCAGACCGGCTATGGTGGAGGCACCGGCTGGAACGACATGTCCCGCGGCGCGAAACACTGGGTTGAAGGCGCCGATGAGGCGGCCAAGGAGATTGAACTCCAACCCCTGCTGTCTGGCGTACGCACCGAGGACGAAGGACTGTTCGTGCTGCAGCACAAGTACTGGCAGGACACCATGATCCAGGCCCTCAAGGACGAACAGCAGCTGATCCCCGTGGAGGCCGTGCAATGAGCCTGTATGAAACCGTGCGCGACTTCCTGTACCGCGAAGCGCGCTACCTGGACGACGCCCAGTGGGACCAGTGGCTGGAATTGTATGCCAGCGATGCCAGCTTCTGGATGCCGAGCTGGGACGATGACGACACCCTCACCGAAGACCCACAAAGCGAAATCTCGCTGATCTGGTACGGCAACCGTGGCGGCCTGGAAGACCGCGTGTTCCGCATCAAGACCGAGCGCTCCAGTGCGACCGTGCCCGACACCCGCACTTCGCACAACATCAGCAACATCGAGATCGTCGAGCAGGGCGAGGGCAGCTGCCAGGTGCGCTTCAACTGGCACACCCTGAGCTTCCGCTACAAGACCACCGACAGTTACTTCGGCACCAGCTTCTACACCCTTGACCTGCGCGGCGAGCAGCCGCTGATCAAGGCCAAGAAGGTGGTGCTGAAGAACGACTACGTGCGCCAGGTCATCGACATCTACCACATCTGATACAGGGTTTTGCGAGCATTGCCCGGTGCGTCTGGTGACGCGCCGTGGCCCGGCTCGCCCGCGAGGTGCAACATGAGCTACCAGATCGCACTGAATTTCGAAGACGGGGTTACCCGCTTCATTGAAGCCACCGGTCAGGAAACCGTGGCCGACGCCGCTTACCGCCAGGGCATAAACATTCCGCTGGACTGCCGTGACGGCGCTTGCGGTACCTGCAAGTGCAAGGCTGAGTCCGGTCGTTATGACCTTGGCGACAACTTCATCGAAGACGCCTTGAGCGAAGATGAAATCGCCGAAGGCTACGTGCTGACGTGCCAGATGCGCGCCGAAAGCGACTGCGTCATCCGCATCCCGGCTTCGTCGCAGCTGTGCAAGACCGAGCAGGCCAGTTTCGAGGCCGCCATCAGCGATGTGCGTCAGCTGTCGGTCAGCACCATCGCCCTGTCGATCAAGGGTGAGGCCCTTAGCCGTCTGGCCTTCCTGCCGGGGCAGTATGTCAACCTCAAGGTGCCGGGCAGTGAGCAGAGCCGGGCCTACTCGTTCAGCTCGCTGCAGAAGGACGGTGAAGTCAGCTTCCTCATCCGCAACGTACCGGGTGGGCTGATGAGCAGCTTCCTGACCAACCTTGCCAAAGCCGGCGACAGCCTGAGCCTGGCCGGGCCGTTGGGCAGCTTCTACCTGCGGCCGATCCAGCGCCCGCTGTTGCTGCTGGCCGGTGGTACCGGCCTGGCACCGTTCACCGCGATGCTGGAGAAGATCGCCGAGCAGGGCAGTGAACACCCGCTGCACCTGATCTACGGCGTGACCAACGACTTCGACCTGGTCGAGCTCGACCGCCTGCAAGCGTTGGCAGCACGCATCCCCAACTTCACCTACAGCGCCTGCGTGGCCAACCCGGACAGCCAGTACCCGCAAAAGGGCTATGTCACCCAGCACATCGAGCCACACCACCTTAATGACGGCGACGTGGATGTGTACCTGTGCGGGCCACCCCCCATGGTGGAAGCGGTCAGCCAGTACGTGCGCGAACAGGGCATTACCCCGGCCAACTTCTACTACGAGAAGTTCGCAGCGGCGGCCTGATTCCTTTCATTTCAAACATGACACCGCCCCTGTAGGAGCGGGTTCACCCGCGAAGAGGCCGGCCGGTACAGCAGCGTTGTCTTGTCGGACGCATTCGCGGGTAAACCCGCTCCCACAGGGAGCACGGGAAGGCGGAGATTTGCATATGAACAACAGATTCCAAGGCAAGGTCGCCCTGGTCACCGGTGCCGCCCAGGGCATCGGCCGGGGCGTGTGCTGGCGGCTCAAGGCCGAAGGTGCGCAAGTGGTGGCCGTAGACCGTTCCGAACTGGTCCACGAGCTGGCTGGCGAAGGCATGCTTACCCTCACCGCCGACCTGGAACAACACGCCGACTGCGCCCAGGTCATGGCCCGCGCGGTGGAAACCTTTGGCCGCCTCGACATTCTGGTCAACAACGTCGGCGGCACCATTTGGGCCAAGCCCTTCGAGCACTACGATGTCGAGCAGATCGAGGCCGAAGTACGCCGTTCGCTGTTCCCGACACTGTGGTGCTGCCATGCGGCGCTGCCGTACATGCTTGAACGCAGCAGCGGCGTCATCGTCAACGTCTCTTCCATCGCCACCCGCGGCGTCAACCGTGTGCCCTATGGCGCGGCCAAAGGCGGCGTCAATGCGCTGACCGCCTGCCTGGCCTTCGAAACGGCTGGCCGCGGGATCCGTGTCAACGCCACCGCGCCGGGTGGCACCGAAGCGCCGCCCCGGCGTGTACCGCGCAACAGTGCAGAGCAAACCGAGCAGGAAAAGCGCTGGTACCAGCAGATCGTCGACCAGACCCTGGACAGCAGCCTGATGCACCGCTACGGCAGCATCGACGAGCAGGTGGGGGCCATTCTGTTCCTCGCCTCCGACGAAGCCTCGTACATCACCGGTGTGACCCTTCCGGTAGGGGGCGGCGACCTCGGCTGAAACGCAACCTCAAGGCAAAAGCTTTCTTCCAAAACAAAAAAAAGAGCGACAGATGCCATGCGAACCCTTGACGTACACCCGATTATCGACAAAGCGCGCTTTACCCCGTTTCACTGGATGGTCATGGCCTGGTGCGGCCTGCTGCTGATCTTCGATGGCTATGACCTGTTCATCTACGGTGTGGTACTGCCGGTCATCATGAAAGAGTGGGGCCTGACCCCGTTGCAGGCCGGAGCACTGGGCAGCTATGCGCTGTTCGGCATGATGTTCGGCGCCCTGGCCTTCGGCAGCCTGGCCGACCGCATCGGGCGCAAGAAGGGCATTGCCATCTGTTTCGCCTTGTTCTCGGGGGCGACCATCCTCAATGGCTTTGCCAGCAGCCCGAGCGAGTTTGGCATCTACCGCTTCATCGCCGGCCTGGGCTGTGGTGGCCTGATGCCCAACGCCGTGGCACTGATGAACGAATACGCGCCCAAACGCCTGCGCAGCACGCTGGTGGCGATCATGTTCAGTGGTTATTCGCTGGGCGGCATGCTTTCGGCAGGTGTCGGCATTTTCATGTTGCCGCGTTTTGGCTGGGAGTCGATGTTCTTCGCCGCAGCGGTCCCGCTGCTGCTGTTACCGGTGATTCTTTACTACCTGCCTGAATCCATCGGTTTTCTGGTGCGCCAAGGCCGTATCGAGGAAGCACGCACGCTGCTCAAACGGCTGGACCCGGACTGCGACGTCCAGGCCGATGACGTGCTTCAGGCGACCGACCGCAAGGGCAGCGGCGCTTCGGTGCTGGAACTGTTCCGCAATGGCCTGGCGATTCGCACCCTGGCGCTGTGGGTTGCGTTCTTCTGCTGCCTGCTGATGGTCTACGCACTGAGTTCCTGGCTGCCAAAGCTGATGGCCAACGCCGGCTACAGCCTGGGCTCAAGCCTGTCATTCCTGCTGGCACTGAACTTTGGCGGCATGGCCGGGGCGATCCTCGGCGGCTGGCTGGGCGACCGCTACAACCTGGTCAAGGTCAAGGTGGCGTTCTTTATTGCCGCCGCACTGTCGATCAGCCTGCTGGGGGTGAACAGCCCGATGCCGGTGCTGTACCTGCTGATCTTCATAGCCGGCGCCACCACCATTGGTACGCAGATTCTGCTGTATGCCGGCGCTGCGCAGATGTACGGCCTGTCGGTGCGCTCTACCGGCCTGGGCTGGGCCTCGGGCATCGGCCGCAACGGCGCCATCGTCGGCCCGCTGCTGGGCGGTGCGCTGATGGGCATCAACCTGCCACTTCAACTCAACTTCATCGCCTTCGCCATCCCTGGCGCCATCGCCGCGCTGGCCATGGCCGTGCACCTGGCCAGTGGTCGGCGCCACGCCCAGACCCTGGCGGCGCAGGCCTGAACCGAACAGAACAAGACGAGGTAACCCACATGACCGTGAAAATTTCCCACACCGCCGAGGTACAGCAGTTCTTCGAGGAGGCCGCAGGCTTTGGTAATACTGCCGGCAACCCACGCCTCAAACGCATCGTGCAGCGGCTGCTGCAGGATACCGCGCGGCTGATCGAAGACCTGGACATCAGCGAAGACGAGTTCTGGCACGCCGTCGACTACCTCAACCGCCTGGGGGGGCGCGGCGAAGCCGGGCTGCTGGTGGCGGGGCTGGGCATCGAACACTTCCTCGACCTGCTGCAGGATGCCAAGGACCAGGAGGCAGGGCGGGTTGGCGGTACTCCACGCACCATCGAAGGCCCGTTGTACGTGGCTGGCGCACCAATTGCCCAAGGTGAAGTGCGCATGGACGACGGCAGCGAGGAGGGCGTCGCCACGGTGATGTTCCTGGAAGGCCAGGTGCTGGACCCGCACGGACGCCCGCTGCCGGGTGCCACGGTCGACCTGTGGCATGCCAATACCCGTGGTACCTATTCGTTCTTCGACCAAAGCCAGTCGGCGTACAACCTGCGTCGGCGCATCGTTACCGATGCCCAGGGGCGCTACCGCGCGCGCTCCATCGTGCCGTCGGGCTATGGCTGCGACCCGCAGGGGCCAACCCAGGAATGCCTGGACCTGCTGGGCCGTCATGGCCAGCGCCCGGCGCATGTGCACTTTTTTATCTCGGCGCCAGGGTATCGACACCTGACCACGCAGATAAACCTGTCGGGGGACAAGTACCTGTGGGATGACTTTGCCTATGCCACACGGGACGGGTTGGTCGGGGAGGTGGTGTTCATCGAAGGGCCGGATGGTCGGCATGCCGAGTTGAAGTTCGACTTCCAGTTGCAGCAGGCCCAGGGCGGTGCGGATGAGCAACGCAGCGGGCGGCCGCGGGCTTTGCAGGAGGCCTGACCCACCGAGTGGGTTGTTTCGCGGGCAAGCCCGCGAAACAGCCCACACCAAAAACAAGAGCCCGCCACAAAGGCCGGCCGCTGCCTTGCGAGAAGCTTCATGAAAACGCTGATCAAGGACTGCTCTGTATCGGCCATCGTCGCCGGCGGCATTGCCACGACGATCTCCTACGCCGGCCCGTTGGTGATCATTTTCCACGCCGCCGAAGCGGCCGGCCTGTCGCACCAGCAGTTGTCGTCCTGGGTCTGGGCCGTGTCCATGGGCAGTGCCGTGCTCGGTGCGCTGCTCAGCCTGCGCTACCGCGTGCCGGTGGTGATCGCCTGGTCGATCCCGGGGTCGGCCCTGTTGGTTACCGCCTTGCCGCAACTGGGCCTGCAGCAGGCCGTGGGTGCCTATCTGGTGGCCAACCTGGTCCTGTTGCTGATTGGCATCAGCGGGGCCTTCGACCGCATCATCGCGCGCCTGCCGGGTTCTATCGCTGCCGGTATGCAGGCCGGGATCCTGTTCAGCTTTGGCATCGAGGTGTTTCGCGCCTTGCCGGTGCAACCGCTGCTGGTACTGGCGATGTTCGTCACCTACGTGCTGATGCGTCGGGTGCAGCCGCGCTATGCAGTGGCTGCGGTGCTGGGGGTGGGCATGCTGGTGACTGTGGCCTGCGGTGCGTTGCGCAGCGAGGCACTGGTGCTGGAACTGGCTTCACCCCAGTGGATCACCCCCCAGTTCAGCCTGTCGGCGGTATTCAGCCTGGCGCTGCCGATGGTGCTGGTGGCGCTGACCGGGCAGTTCATGCCGGGTATGGCGGTACTGCGCAATGCTGGCTACGCCACGTCGGCCAGCCCACTGATCAGCGCCAGTGCCCTGGCTGGGGCGCTACTGGCGCCGTTCGGTTGCCACGGGCTGAACCTCGCGGCGGTTACCGCCAGCCTGTGCACCGGCCATGAAGCCCATGAAAACCCCCAACGACGCTATGTAGCGGCGGTGGCTGGCAGTGTGTTGTACCTGCTACTGGGCATTGCCGGGGCCACCTTGATGTCGCTGTTCGCCGCCTTTCCCGCCGTACTGATCGCTGCCCTGGCCGGTTTGGCCCTGTATGGCGCCATCAGCGAAGCCTTGGTCCGCAGCCTGGCAGAACCGGCCGAGCGCGACGCCGGCCTGTTCACCTTCCTGGTCACCGCGTCGGGGGTGGCTTTCCTGGGCCTGTCGGCGGCGTTCTGGGGGCTGCTGTTCGGCCTGCTGGCGCACGCGCTGCTGAGGCTGCGCCAACCCCGTGCCCGGGAGGTGCTGCGCCGTACCCCATGAACTGCCGTGTTTCCAACGCTTTACCCATAAAAACAAGATCAAGAGAGCTTCGGAATGAACCACACCCCTTGCGTTGCCCTGGGCCTGACATTGCTCAGCCAGCCACTGCTGGCTGACGAAGGCGGCTTCTTCGACGACTCGAAGGCCACCCTGAGTGCCCGTAACTACTACTTCAGCCGCGATTTTTCCGACATAGTCGGAGCCAACAAACAGTCCAAGGCCGAGGAGTGGGCCCAAGGTTTCATCCTCGACTTCAAAAGTGGCTACACCCCGGGCCCGGTCGGCTTTGGCGTGGACGCCCTGGGCTTGCTGGGGATCAAGCTGGACAGCAGTCCAAACCGTACCAACACCGGCCTGTTGCCGGTGCATGGCGACGGCCGTGCTGCCGATGAGTACAGCCGCCTGGCGCCGACCTTCAAGGCCCGGATATCAAAAACCGAACTGCGTGCAGGTGAACTGCAACCCAACCTGCCGGTGCTGACGTTCAGTGACATTCGCCTGTTGCCACCTACCTATCAGGGCGTGAGTTTGAGTTCTTCGGAAATCGACGGGCTGACCATGCAGGCCGGGCACTTGAAAAGCACCCACCTGCGCAACGAAGGTGGCGACGGCAAAATGAACGCGATGCTCGGCCATGTGCCGATGCGACAGGCCGAAAGCGACGCGTTCAACTATGTGGGTGGGGATTATGCGTTCAATGCCAACCAGAGCAGCGTCAGCCTTTGGTACGGTGAACTGGAGGACAACTACCAACAAGGCTTTGTTGGCCTGAAGCACAGCAAACCCGTCGGCGACTGGGTGCTCAGCGCCAACCTGGGTTATTTCACCGCACGTGAGGAAGGCGACGCGCTGCTGGGCAACATCGACAACCAGGCGTTCTTCTCGATGTTCACTGCGCGGCATGGCGGGCACAGCTTCCACGCAGGCTACCAGGGCATTTATGGCGACAGCCCGTTTCCACGGGTGTTCGCCAACATCTCGCCGCTGGGCAACGAGGTGCCGACCTATGAGTTTGCCTACACCGATGAACGCTCTTACCAGGTGCGCTACGACTACAACTTCGCCGCCATGGGCGTGCCGGGCCTGACAGCGACCGTGCGCTACATCACCGGCAACAATGTCGATACCGGGCTGGGGTACGAGGGGCGTGATCGCGAGCGTGATCTTGATATCGGCTATGCGGTGCAGAGCGGGGCGCTGAAAGGGTTGGGGATACGGGTGCGCAACGCCATGGCGCGCTCCAACTACCGCAGTGATATCGACGAGAACCGCCTGACGCTGGTGTACACATGGCAGCTGTTCTGAGTCATCCAGGAGAATTGCGCATCAGGGGTGGATAAGGGTAGCTTGCGCAAACGACGCTTTCAGGAACACCACCTTGGACTCCATCACCCAAGCCTTACTCGGCGCGGCCCTGCAAGGGACCGTGCTGGGGCGCATCCAGGGACGGCGCTCGCTGCTGTATGGTGCAGCACTGGGCACGTTGCCGGACCTGGATGTGATCATTCGCTATGCCGACCCGGTGTCGCAGATGACTTATCATCGCGGCTTCTCCCACTCGTTGTTCGTGCTCACCAGCCTGGCCTTGCTGTTGGCCTGGCTGGTCAACAGGCGCTGGCCTGGCAAGGGGTATACCTTGCCCCGGCTTTTTGTGGCGTTCTGGCTGGTATTGGTAACCCATCCGGTGCTCGACGCCTTCACGGTTTACGGCACGCAGTTGTTCTGGCCCCTGCACACCACCCCGCAAAGCTGGGCGGCGGTGTTCATTATCGACCCGGTCTACACCGTGCCGCTGCTGGCTGCGGTGATCTACACCCTCATGAAGGGCGTGACCCGCAGGGCTACCCGCCTGCTGACCATGGCCTTGGTGTTCAGTACCTGCTACCTGGGTTTCGGCCTGGCGGGGCGCATGGCTGCCGAGCAGCGCTTGCAGTCGGCACTGGACCAGCAAGGTATCGTCGTGAGCGAGGTGCGGGCTGTGCCGATGGCATTCAACAGCCTGGTCTGGCGGGTGCTGGCCAAGACCCCGGATGGCGATTACTACGAAGGCATCAGCAGCGTGCTCGACCAGCAACCACCCGAAATGCAACGCTTGTCGCGCCACCTGGAACTGGCGCAAGCACTGAAAAATGACCCTTTGCACCAGCGCTTGCGCTGGTTCACCGATGACTGGCTGCGTTATGACCAGATTGGCGACGCACTGGTGGTCACAGACCTGCGCATGGGGATCCCGGGCAATTACACCTTCCGTTTCAACATGGCTCACCGCGATCATCAAGGGCAGTGGATTGTCGGTGTACCGTCGCCGTGGCGAGGCAGCGGGCCTGGCTCACTGTTCAACGCTCAAGAGCTGGTGCTTATCAGGCGACGCATTGTCGACCAGCAGCCGCCACTGCCGCTGGCCAGCTGGACAGATCGCTACCTCGGGCAGACTGAAGCTGCAAGGCAGCCCCAATAGACCAGGAACCTTGCATTGCCTGAAAGTGCACCCATCTATGGCGGTTCGATCAGCGTCAGGAAAACACCATGGAACCCAACCGCTTCGGCGACATCGCCGCTTTCGTCAGTGCCGCCAAGGCCGGTAGCTTCACCGCTGCGGCTGCCAGCCTGGGCCTGACGCGTTCAGCGGTGGGCAAGAGCATCGTCCGCCTGGAAGCCCGCATGGCGGTGCGCCTGCTCAACCGCACTACACGCAAGCTGAGCCTGACCGATGAGGGCCTTGTGGCGTTCGAGCGTTGGCGGCAGATTCTGGATGACCTGGACGAGGTCGAAAGCACCATGGCCCAGCGCCGGGGCAAGCCTACTGGCACCCTACGCCTGACCGCGCCGCTGTCGCTCGGGCAGCGCCATGTATTGCCTATCCTCGACCAGTACCTCAAGCAATGGCCCGAACTGCGGGCGGATATCCGCTTCACCGACCGCTTCGTTGATCTGGTCGAAGAGGGCGTGGACGTCGCCGTGCGCATCGGTGCACCTAAGGAAGATTCGCAATTGCTGACGCGTACCGTCGCCTGGCAGCAGTTCGTGACCTGTGCATCGCCTGCGTATCTGGAAAAGCGCGGTGTACCGCAGGTACCCGGCGACCTCTATGGCCATGACAAGATCGCCTTCCTGGCGGGCGAGAAGGCCATGCCCTGGCGCTTTCACACTGAAGCGGGGCTGCACCTGTGCGAAGACCCCGGGCGGCTGAACATCGACAGTTCCGAGGCCATGCTCGACGGCGCCCGGGCCGGTTTCGGTCTGATTCACCTGCCTACCTATATCACCGGTGACGATCTGCGCGCTGGCAATCTGGTGGAAGTACTGCACGCCTACCGGCCCCCGGCAGACCCCATTCGCATCGTTTACCCAAGCAAGCGCCACCTGTCCCCTCGGGTACGCGGCTTCATCGACTTGTTGGTGGCCAGCTGGGAGCCGGGCGTGCCCTGGGAATACTGATTGGGGAATGCCAGGCCCCGATGCCGGGCCTGAAACTGGGTTTATCGCTGGCGGAGCAGCATGGAAACTGGCAGCCACTGATAATCCCTCTGGAGACCCCATGACTGCACTGTCCGTACTGGATCTGGTCATGATCGGCGAAGGCAAGACCTTCGCCGACGCGATCGAAGAATCCCGCCAGCTGGCCCGGCATGTCGAGCAGCAGCACTACAGCCGCTACTGGATCGCCGAGCACCATGACATGCCGGGCATTGGTTCGGCTGCCACTTCGTTGGTGATCAACGAAATCGCCAATGCCACCCAACACATTCGGGTAGGTGCCGGCGGCATCATGTTGCCCAACCATGCGCCGTTGGTGGTGGCCGAACAGTTTGGCACCCTCGATACGTTGCACCCGGGCCGTATAGACCTGGGCCTGGGCCGTGCGCCAGGCACATCCGGGCCGACCGTGCGGGCATTGCGCGGAGCCGCGCCAGAGCGTGATTTCAGCCAGGACATCGCCGAGCTGCGTGATTACCTGGCAGACAACGGCAAACGCAGGGTGCGCGGCGTACCGGGCGCACACGATGTACCGGTGTGGATCCTCGGCTCCAGTTTGTTCGGTGCTGACCTGGCGGCGAAGCTGGGCCTGCCTTATGCCTTCGCCTCGCACTTTGCCCCGCGTTACCTGCTGCAGGCCATTGCCCATTACCGCGCCAACTTCCAGCCTTCCGCGCAACTGGCCAAACCGTATGTGATGGTGGGCGTGAACCTGTTCGCCGCTGCCAGCGATGCTGAGGCGGACTACCTGGCCAGTTCTCACCGCAAGTGGATGCTGGACCTGCATGTCGGGCGCTTTGGCTTGCTGCCCAGGCCGCAAGAGGGTTACATCGAACGCTTGCCGGACCACGAACGCGCAGTGCTTGAGCAGGTGATGGCCTGCACCGTAGCCGGAGGACCTGAACGGGTGCAGGAAGGGCTGCGCTCACTGATCGAGCAGACTGGGGCGGACGAGCTGATGATCGACTGTCGCATCCATGACCCGCTGGCGCGGCAGCGGTCACATGCCTATGCCGCGCAGGCGCTGGCTGAACTGGGCTAACACGAAAAAAACGGGCGCCCCCATGAGCGCCCGTTTTTACATCAAGCCTGCTTCAGGAACGGATAATCCGTATACCCTTCAGGCCCATTGGCGTAATCGAACTTCGCCCGGTGCTCATTCAACGGCGCCTGCAGCCGCAGACGCTCCACCAGGTCGGGGTTTGCAATGTAGGCGCGCCCGAACGCCACGGCATCGATCAAACCCCGACCGATGAGGTCTTCGCCTTTCTCGGCGGTGTAGGCACCCGCCGCGATGATCACCCCGGGGTAGGCGGCGCGAATTGCCTGGCGGAACTCGTCACGCAGTGGCTTGCCACCGGCCCAGTCCGGCTCGGACAGGTGCAGGTAGGCGAGGTTGCGCTTGGCCAGTTCGCCGATCAGGTACAGGCCGGCGGCTTCCTGGTCTTCGCCATTGTCCACACCATTGAAACCACCCAACGGGAACACGCGAATACCGATTCGGTCGGCGCTCCAGTTGGCAATGGCCGCGTCCACCGCCTCCAGCACGATGCGCGCACGGTTTTCCACGCTGCCGCCGTAGCGGTCTTCACGCTGGTTGGCACTTGGGGTGAGGAACTGGTGCAGCAGGTAACCGTGGGCGGCGTGCAACTCGATGAAGTCGAAGCCGGCTTCACAGGCGTTGATCGCGGCCCGGCCAAAGTCGGCGACGATGTCGGCAATCTCCGCTTCGCTGAGCGCCCGGGGTGCGGAGGTTTCCACGCGCGTCAGGTTGCCTTGCGCGTCACGCAGGGTGGTGCGTGCATCCGCTGGCAGTGCCGAAGGGGCCACGGGCGCCTCGCCACCAGGTTGCAGCGAGGTATGCGACACCCGCCCGGTGTGCCACACCTGCACGGCGCTGTGGCCGCCATCGGCATGGATGCCTTCGTTGATGTGCTTCCAGGCAGCGATCTGTTCGGCGCTGTGAATGCCGGGCGAGCCAGAATAGCCCTTGGCCTGGAAGGAGATTTGCGTGGCTTCAGTGATGATCAGGCCAGCACTGGCGCGCTGACGGTAGTACTCGGCCATCAGCGCGGTGGGTACGTCACCCGGCTCCAGGCTGCGCAGGCGGGTGAGGGGAGCCATGAATACGCGGTTGGCCAGGGTGATTGGGCCGATTTGCAGCGGTTGCAAGAGTTTCATTGCAGCTCCAGAGGTGGAAAACCAATGGTGCGCACGATACCGAGGTGATTGGGGAAAGGGGGGACCGGGAGCCCGGCTCAGGGCTCCCCAATGCGTCAGCTACGTGCCAGCCGGCCACTTACATAATGCGCCACGTCATTGAAGCCCGGCGTGGACGCATGCCCCGGCGTCACCAATGAGTCGATGAAGGTTTCGTCCTCGGCCGTGATCTTCACGGCCAATGCACCGCCATAGGTATCCCACTGCTCCTCGGTCCGCGGCCCGACAATCGCCGAACTGACCCATTGGTTATTCAACACCCAGGCAATGGCGAACTCGACAATACCCACCCCCTTGGCCTCTGCATACGCCTGAATCTGCCGGGCAATGGTCAGCGACTCCTGGCGCCATTCCACTTCCATGATGCGTTTGTCCTGCCGCCCTGCGCGGCTACCGGCGTCCGGCACCGCGCCCGGCGCATACTTGCCACTGAGCACGCCTCGGGCCAGCGGGCTGAAGGGTACTATGCCCAGACCATGGGCGGCGGCGGCGGTGAGCTGTTCGGGCTCGGCCTGGCGGTTGACGATGTTGTACAGCGGTTGGCTGACTACCGGCCTGGGCACGCCAAGGCGCTCGGCGACATTACAGACCTCGGCAATGCGCCAGCCACGGAAATTGGAAACCCCCCAGTAGCGGATCTTGCCCTGGCGCAACACGTCGCCAATGGCCTGCACGGTCTCCTCCAGCGGTACCTTGTGGTCTTCGCGGTGCAGGTAGTAGATGTCAAGGTAGTCCATGCCCATGCGGGTCAGCGTGGCCTCCACGGCATTGAAGATGTGCTTGCGCGACAACCCGCTGCGGTTAGGCAGGCCGTCGGCCGGGCCGAAGCCGACCTTGCTGGCGACGACCCAGTCATGGCGGTGGCGTGCCACGGCTTCACCGACGATTTCTTCCGAGCGCCCGGCATTGTACACGTCGGCGGTGTCGATGAAGTTGACGCCTTGGTCCCAGGCCTTGTCGATGATGCGCAGGGCATCCTCGGTACTGGTCTGCTCGCCGAACATCATGCTGCCCAGGGTAAGGGCGGAAACCTGCAGGCCACTGTGGCCGAGAGGGCGGTAGATCATGCGCGTGGGTCCTTATGCAGTCGGCTGTCCTCCCTGTTTTACACACAACCGGGATGCATTGAAAGGCGCCCATCAGCCAATGAGCGCCAACGCCTCCTGCAGGCTCAATGGGCGCTTCAGGCGTTGTGACAGCGTTGCCATGGCATCGGAGTAACCCTTGGCGATAACGGCCTCGACGCGTTCATCCACACACTGCAGGGCAACGAAATCGCCTTTTTCCGGCGCGCCGACGAATTCGATCCGGTTCCAGTCCCTGGCATGGCCTAGCACTTCATAGGTGCGGCCATGCTGGTAGGTCCAGAAGAACGGGACATCGGCATATCGGCGCTGTTCGCCAAGCATGTTGGCGGCGGCGATAACCCCGTGCTGCTGGGCCAGGCGCCAGTGCTCGATGCGCACCGGGCGCCCCGTGAGCGGGAATGTGGCGATATCACCTGCGGCCCACAAACCGTCTGCTGCGCGCATTTCTGCGTCGACCCTTACCGATTTGTCTTCGCCAAGCGGCACGCCTTGAAGGAAAGCGGTGGCGGGCTTTACCCCGGTGCCGAGCAGCACCAAGGGGGTCTGCAGCCGTTCACCATTGGCCAGTTGCACCGCTTCGACCTTGTCCTGGCCTTCGATCCGCTCGACCTCGGTGGGGCCGTGGAAGGTGATCCCTTTTCGTTCATGCAGCTCGCGAATGCAGCGCCCGATCCGCTCGCCCAACTGTCGGGCCAGAGGGACTTCGTGGCGCGTGACCACGTGTACCTGCAAGCCATACTTGTGCAATGCCGAGGCTGCCTCCAGGCCGATGAAGCCGTCACCGACGATAACCACAGGTTGGCCAGGCTCGGCTGCATCGATCAACTGTGCAGCATCTTCCAGTGAGCGGAGGGTGAACACCCCGGGCAGGTCGGCGCCGGGAATGTCTGGGCACAGTGCTTTACCGCCGGTTGCCAGCAGGCAGGCGTCGTAATCGATCTGCTGACCATCGGCGAGGGTGACCTGGCGCTTCTGGCTGTTCAGGGTGCGCACCTTGCCGTACTTGCGCTCCAGCTGACCCTTGCGCAGGGCGCCGGCTTCGAGCAGTGCGGGGACCTCATCGGGCGGCATCTGCCCGGCAATCACGAATTTGCTCAGTGCTGTGCGATCGTAGGCCGGCTGGCGCTCCTGATCGATCCATACCAGCCGGCCCGCGAAGCCATGAGCCAGCAGGGTGGCAATGGCGGCGCTGCCGGCGGCACCAGCGCCGACCACCACGAAACAGCGGGCATCGCTGTGCCTGGGCGGTTCGGTTGCCGGCAGGGGCTGGTCATCGACCCAGATTTCATCGCCCTTGATCCACGCCTTGTAGCGGCGTAGGTCGGCGAGTGCAGGCGGCTCACAGACCACGCCGTCGTCAACGGCGAACGCCGCTTTGTGCCATGGGCAGACCAGCAGGCCCCCGCAGACGACGCCCTCGTCGAGTGGCGCCCCGGCATGGGGGCAGTTGCCCTGAAAAGCGTGTACCTGCTTTCCTTGGCGGACGAGAATGAGTTCTTCGCTACCGGCCTGCACGCGCAGGGGGCGGTGTTCGTCGAGCTGGGGCAAGCGTGCCACGGCGTGCTGGGTCATGGGGGCTTCTCCAAAAGGGCCATTGGAACCATTTGACGCCTGGGGCGGGGAGGGGATGCGTTGAGCTGACGATCGGTGGAAGGGTGTGGATTTCGTGTGGCTTGGGTGGGTCTCCTTGCAGGTTTGCCCCCTCCCACAGGCTTGAAAACGTGTGGGAGGGGGCAGCCTGCGAACGACTCAACTCGTCCGTGCAGTACTCAGCGAACCCGCTCGCGTTACACGCAAGGCCACCAGGCTACCCAATACGATCAACGCCGCGAGCGAATACAATGCGGCATCGGTTGAACCGGTCTGGTCCTTGATGAACCCGACCAGGTACGGGCTGAGGAACCCTGCCATCTGGCCTACCGAGTTGATGATCGCCAGACCTGCCACGGCGGCTCCGGCACTGAGCAGCGCGGTGGGCATTGGCCAGAACATCGGTAGGCCGGTCAGCGCGCCCATGGTGGCGATCGACAAGCCAACAATGGCAATGCTCGGGTTGCCGGCGAAGTTCACCGCTATCAGCAGGCCGACGGCGCCCATCAGCATTGGCACCACGAGGTGCCAGCGGCGCTCGTTGCGCAGGTCGGCCGAGCGCCCGCAAAGTATCATGAAAACGCCTGCCAGCAGGTACGGGATGGCGCTGAGCCAGCCGATCAGTAGCGGGTTGTCGAAGCCCATGCTCTTGATGATCGAGGGTAACCAGAAGTTGATCGCGTAAACGCCGCTCTGGATGCAGAAGTAGACGAAGCCGAAGGTCCAGATCAGCGGGTTGGTCAACACGGCCAGCACGCTGTCGCTGGTGGTGCTTGGTTTGCTTGCGGCATCGGCCTGCAGGTCGGCAGCGATCAGTTGACGTTCAGCCGGGCTCAGCCAGGCGGCTTTCTGGTAGCCGTCACTGAGCAGGAATACCGCCAGTACGCCCAAGGCCACGGTTGGCAGGCCCTGGATCAGGAACATCCACTGCCAGCCGGCCAGGCCGGCGGCAAAATGTTCGAGGATCCAGCCGGAAAACGGCCCGCCAAGCAGGCCCGATACCGGGATCGCCGACATGAAAAGGGCCATGATACGGCCGCGCCGGGCCGCCGGGAACCAGCGCGAGAGGTACAGCACCACACCCGGGAAGAAACCGGCTTCGGCAGCGCCGGTGAGCAGGCGCAGGGTGTAGAACTCGGTGGGGGTGGTGACGAACAGCAGGCAGGTGGACAGGCTACCCCACGCGATCATCATCAGCGCGATCCAACGCCGTGGGCCGAAGCGATTGAGGGCCAGGTTGCTTGGCAGGCCGCACAGTACGTAACCGATGAAGAAGATGCCGGCGCCAAGGCCGTACACCGTTTCGCTGAATTTCAGGGCGTCGAGCATCTGCAGCTTGGCAAAGCCGACGTTGACGCGGTCCAGGTAGTTGAACAGGTAGCAGATAAAAATGAACGGAATCAGCCGCAAGGTGATACGCCGGTACAGCGCGTTGCGGGTGGTGTCCGTGCCTTGGTCAGGGGCGGGGCTGTGTGCCATGATCGGGTTCTCTGTTGTTATGGTTTTCGCCGCGTCGCCTGTTCCGGCGCTCGCCCTGACGAGTCTCGGGGACTGCGGCTAGCCTGTCTTTGTGCTTTTGCACAGCGTTTGGCCCAGGCTGCTGTGCCCGAGCCCAAACGCCAAACGCCTAAAGGACCACGCAATGTTCGAACTCGACCATGACCTGGCGCAGGATATCGTTGACCGGGCAATGGCCATCTTGCCTTGCAACGTCAACGTCATGGACAGCCAGGGATTGATCCTGGGCAGTGGTGAGCCGGAGCGCATCAACACTCGTCACGAGGGCGCGCAGCTGGTCTTGGCCAATGGCCGGATCGTCGAGCTGGATAGCGACGCGGCCAAGTGCCTGAAGGGCGTGCAGCCCGGGGTGAACCTGCCATTGATGCTCGATGGGCGGCTGATGGGTGTGCTGGGCCTGACCGGCGACCCGCAGCAGGTGCGCACGTATGGCGAACTGGTGCGCATGACGGCCGAAATGCTGCTGGCCCAACGCAATCTACAGGCTGACCAGCAATGGCGAAGGCAGCGCTGCGACGACCTGCTGGCGCTATTGCTCGGCGGCAGCGGCAACTCCCCGCGCTTGCTGGACGAAGCCCGTCAGTTGGGCTTGAAACCTCAGCTACCGCGGATACCGTGCCTGTTCGAGATTACCGCGGGGCCACCTGCCGAGGCGCTGGCCGCATGGTTGATGAGCCGTTATCCGGACAGCTGGTGCGTCAGCCCGGCCCGCCAGTCGTTGCTGTGGTGCCGCCCGGCTGGCGTGGCCCTGGATGAACTGCGCCTGCTGGAACGCCTGCAACGCCACGGTTGGGACATTGAGCGACTGGCCCTGGGGAGTGCAGCGCAGAGCCTGGAGCAGTTACGCCGTGGTTACCGCCGGGTGCGTGACTTGCTGGCCTATGGCCGCGAGGTACTGCCCAGCGAACGATTGCTGAGCCTGCAGCGCTACCGGCTGCCGGCGCTGCTGTGGCGCCACCGTAATGACGACGCGCTGGACGAGCTGCTGGAGCCGTTGCAGCGCATTCGCGCCAAGGACAGCAGTGGCCAGTTACTCACCACCCTGCGTGCCTGGTGTGCACATGACGGCCAGAGCCAGTCCTGTGCCGATGCCCTGGGTATCCACCGCAACAGCCTGCGCTATCGACTGGAGCGGATAGCCGAGCTGGGTGAGGTCGACCCGCTGCGCCTGGAAGGCATGCTTAGCTTATATCTGGGATTACAACTGTTGCCAGCTGAGTGAAGAATTCACTGGCCGGTGATTGGGCCGGACCAGGCAAAAAGGCATCTGCCCAAACAACCCGGCCGGCGCTTTGTGCATTTGACCGAGGCCACCAGGGCAGCCACCTGTCAGCATGCCGCTCATCAGACAGGAGAAACCCCATGAAGATCGTCATTGCCCCGGACTCGTTCAAGGACAGCCTCGACGCGGCCGGTGTCGCCCGCGCCATCGCGGCGGGCCTGAGCGAAGCGTGGCCGGAGGCTGAACTGGTCGAGTGCCCGATGGCCGACGGTGGCGAAGGCACCATGGAGGCGATCCTGGCCGCCAGCCAGGGTGAATTGCGCCACCAGGCTGTGCGCGGGCCATTGGGGCAAATCGTCGAGGCTGGCTGGGGCTGGTTGCCGCAAAGTCGCACCGCCATCATCGAAATGGCCCAGGCCAGTGGTTTGCAACGGGTGCCAACCAGCCAGCGCGATGCCTGCCGCAGCAGCACCGGGGGTACCGGCGAGCTGATTGTCGCCGCCCTCGACGCCGGAGCCCAACGTGTGGTGCTGGCCATCGGTGGCAGCGCCACCAACGATGCCGGCAGTGGCATGTTGCGAGCGCTTGGCCTGCGCCTGCTGGATGCTGACGGGCAAGCGCTGGAGGAGGGCGGCCTGGCCTTGGCCAAGCTGGCTCGTATCGACGCCAGCCGCCTCGACCCGCGCCTGGCCGGGGTGCAGTTTGAAGTCGCAGCCGATGTCGACAACCCACTGTGTGGCGCCAACGGCGCATCGGCGATCTTCGGCCCGCAGAAAGGTGCCAACCCGCAGCAAGTGGAGGCGCTGGACCACGCGCTGAATCATTTTGCCGACCATTGTGCGCTACTGTTGGGCGAGGATGTGCGCGACTACCCTGGTTCTGGCGCCGCCGGTGGCATGGGCTTCGCTGCCCGGGCATTCATGGCCGCACAGTTCCGCCCTGGGGTGGAAGTCGTGGCTGAGCTGGCTGGCCTTGACGCCCTGGCACAGGGGGCAGATCTGGTGGTGACGGGCGAGGGGCGTTTCGATGCCCAGACACTGCGCGGCAAGACGCCGATGGGGGTGGCGCGGGTTGCCAAACGCCATGGCGTGCCGGTGGTGGTGCTGGCCGGGACCTTGGGGGAGGGGTATCAGCAGTTGTATGCCCATGGGGTCGACGCTGCATTTGCACTGGCCAGTGGACCGATGAGCCTGGAGCAGGCGTGTGTAAATGCTGCCGAGCTGTTGCAGGCCAGGGCCTGTGATATAGGTCGGCTGTGGCGCTGTGCGAAGCGAGGCTGAACACCCGGTAGAAAGGGCCTTATGGCTGCGTCTCGAACATGGCAATGAAGTTGGCCAGCGCTGGCGAAGCATTCTGGGCGCTCCATTTCATGTACAGCCCAAGCCCTGGGGCGGGCTG
The DNA here is from genome assembly GCF_021378985.1 of Pseudomonas sp. JR33AA. Lineage (NCBI taxonomy): Bacteria > Pseudomonadati > Pseudomonadota > Gammaproteobacteria > Pseudomonadales > Pseudomonadaceae > Pseudomonas > Pseudomonas sp. JR33AA. The sequence goes on along the minus strand of NZ_JAJSAW010000006.1, from coordinate 147,504 downwards.
GTCATCGACAGGGCGGATGGGGCAAAACCGAACGCGTTCGCGCGGTGTTGAGCCGACGAACGACTCCGGCACCAGGGCCACGCCAAAGCCGCAGGCCACCAGTCCAAGCAGGGTGTGGATCTGCGCCGCCTCCTGCACGACCTTGGGGTAGAACCCGGCCGATTCGCACAGCGCAACCAACTGTGCGTGGTAGCCCCCGCCCAGCGCCTGCGGGGTGAACACGAAGTCCTCATCGGCAAACTCGCGCAAGTCGACAGCCTCGTGCCGCGCCTTGGGATGGCTGGCGGGCAGCGCCATGACGATCTGCTCGTCAAGCAACAAGCGCGCCTCCAGGGTACCGGCCGGCAGCGGTAGCCTGCGCATGAAGCCGATATCCGCCTCACCGGCCAGCAGGGCCTTGGCCTGGGAGGCAGATGGCATCTCGCGGATGGTCAACTGCACGTTCGGATAAGTCTCCCGAAAGCGGCGCAAGCGGTTGAGCAGCGAGTCGTAATAGGCGATGGAAATAGCCGTGATGGTCAATTTGCCGCTGACCCCCGCTGAAACGCTGCGCGCGTACTCGATCCCTTGCTCCAGTTCAGCAAGCGTGCGGTAGGCGGTGTCGAGAAACGCGGCACCCGCTGCGGTCAGCTGCACCAAGCGCTTGTTGCGCCGAAGCAGGCCGAAGCCCAGCTTTTCCTCAAGCCGGTTGATCGCCTGGCTCAGCGGTGGTTGTGCCATGTGCAGGCGCTGGGCGGCCTTGTGAAAGTGCAGCTCTTCGGCTACGGCGATGAACTGCCTGAGCAAACGTGTTTCGATCATCCAGCATCCCTGCAGCGCGGCGACTCGGCGGTGATATCCAAGAGATATCAAAGTTGCATGCTTTTAATATTAAGCCATTGTTTTTTTTGTTGATATCGTAATAAAGGAGAATTGAAGGTAGCCAGAAATGCCCGTTACTCACCTGGCCGGTGCGCTGTGCCAACCCACTGATTACACCTTGCGCACCAGCAATGGCCAGCACATCGCCACGCGCTGCAACGAATACAGCAGTGTCAGCTACCCTCCCGACCTCGGCCGTGTGCAGGTGGCCGAGCGCTGGAACCGCATCCAGGCATGCAATTACGTGCCGGTCAAAGTGGCCAACACGCGCGCGGACCTTGGTGAAAGCCTGGTCTGGGATGAGCGCAGCGGCATCCTGTACTTTGTCGATATCTCTGGCGGGCGCATCAACAGCCTGGCACCCGATGGCGACGTCGAGTGCCTTTACGAATCTGCGGCGCGCATTGGCGCCCTGGCGCTGACCGACCGGGGTAACCTGATTTTCACCGAGGATGCCAGCGTGGCCATCTTCAATGTGCCAACACGCAAGGTGAGCCAGCATTCGGCATCGGTCCATCCGCGCTCGACTTACCGCTTCAACGACGGCGCCTGCGACCCGCAGGGACGCTTCGTCACTGGCCTGATGGACGAGGCCCTCAGTGGCAATACCGGTGCGCTTTTTCGCTTTGACCGGCAATTGAGCGACCAGGTAATCCATGATGACATGGCTTTGCCCACCGGCCTTGCCTGGTCTCAGGACGGCCACACGGTGTACTTCGTCGATTCCGCGGCGCGTGCGATCTACCGCGCCGAGTACCTTATCGAAGGTCGTTTGGGCGCCGTTACGCTGTTTGCCGAAACCCCCGCGGAACTGGGCCGGCCGGATGGCCTGGCGCTGGACCGCGAAGGCGGGCTGTGGGTGTGCCAGTACCATGGCAGCTGCCTGCTGCGCTACGACCGCCACGGGCACCTGACCGACCAGGTGTTGATGCCGGTACCGTGCCCCACCAGCTGCTGCTTTGGCGGGCCCGGGATGAACACCTTGTACATCAGCACCGCGCGTTACGACATGACGCCAGAAGACCTGCACCATTATCCGGACGCTGGCGACCTGTATGCCATCCGCCCGGAAACTGGCGGCGTCGCCAAGCACAGTTTCAAGGAATAGGCGGTTGCGACCTCAGTGCCCAGCCTGCCGTTGCGCTCAGTACACGCATTCCTTGTCCTCGATACCGTTGAAGGGCGGGTAGGCCCACAGCTGCGGCAACGACAGTGGCCGGCTGAAGTGGTAGCCCTGGGCGATGTCGCAGCCGGCGAGCTTCAGGTACACCACCTGTTCACGGGTTTCCACCCCCTCGGCCACCACTTCCAGGCCCAGGCGCTTGGCCAGGATGATGGTAGAGGACACGATAGGGCTGTCGTCATGGCTGTTGGACAGCACCGCGATCAGCGAACGATCGATCTTCAGCTTGCTCAGGGGCAGTGAATGCAGGTGGGCAAAACCGGCGTAGCCACGGCCAAAATCGTCCAGAGTGATACCCAAACCTGCGCCGCGCAACGTATGCAAGTGTGTCACCGCCGTGCCCTCGGGGTCGAGGATGGTGGTTTCGGTAATTTCCAGCTCCAGTTGCTGTGGCGCGATGCCATGTTGCTGCAATTGGCTCACTAGCCGATCAGCGAAGTCGGCTTGACGCAGCTGCAGGGCGGAGACATTGACTGCCAGCCGTGTCTTGCGGCCCTGGGCATTCCAGCTCGACAAGGCTTCACAGGCCAGCCGCAGTACCTCCCAACCCAGTTCGACAATGAAGCCACTGCGCTCGGCCAGGCCAATGAAGCGGTCAGGGTACAGCAGGCCGAACTCGGGGTGGTCCCAGCGCACCAGCGCCTCGTAGCCCAGTACCTGATGGGTATCCAGGCGCATCTGTGGCTGGTAGTGCAGCACGAACTGGCGCTCGGCCAAGGCACTGCCGAACGCTTGTTCAAGGGTGAAAGCCTCTATATCGGCCAGGTTCAGCGAGGGGTCGAAAAAGCGATACTGCGCGCGGCCTGCCTGCTTGGCCGAGTACATTGCAGCGTCGGCACTGCGTATCAGGCTGTCGATGTCCTGGCCATCACGCGGGCAGATACTTACCCCTACGCTGGGGCTGGTGTTGACCTCTTGGCCATCCAGGGCGTACGCGGTCGACAGTTTCTGCACCAGGTCGTGTACCCAGGCGTCGATCTGCTCCTCGCTGCGCTCGCCGGCCAGCAGCACCACGAATTCGTCGCCGCCAAAGCGCGAAGCCTCGTCGCCGGGCTCCAGCAGGCGTTGGATACGCCCGGCCACAGCCTGTAGCAGCAGGTCACCAATCTTGTGTCCAAGCGAGTCGTTGATCGACTTGAAGCGGTCCATGTCAATGAACAGGATCGCCATCAGTCGGCGCTTGCCACGTTGCCGAGTCAGCGCCTGGCTGGCCACCTCGACGAATTGTCGGCGGTTGTGCAGGCCGCTGAGGTGGTCGGTGGCGGCGGCGTGGCTGCTGCGTCGGTGTTCGTCCTCCAGGCGCACGATCAGTTGCTGATTGACCTGCTGGGCATGTTCCAGCGCGTCGAAGGCCTCCTGACGTTTGCGCAGCAGGCGCAAGGTCCATAGCAGGCTGGCCAGGATCATCAGGGTCATGCTCATGTTCAACCAGAACTGCCGGGAATAGGCCAGCGTCGAGGGTGCGAGGATTTCTGCCTGGCGCTGGCTGATCACCACGCTGAAGCCTTGCTCGGGTACATGGTGGTACACGCTTTGGTAGGCATCGCCCCCTACGTACTGGGTCAGCATGCCCGCTTCGGTGTGCAACGCCTGCAGCGGGGGCTGCAATAGGTCGCCGGCAGTCACCACGCCGCTGTTATCGATGCGCAGCCGTTCCAGGCCGTCATCCTGCAGCAGACGCACCAGGCCACTGATACCCAGGTCGATAGGCTGAAACAGCACCGACAGGTAGCCGACGTCCACTTGCACCATCAACAGGTTGTCGATTTCCCGGCCGGTGGAATTGGTCAACGGCAGCAGGAAGGGCAGGCGCCCAGTGGGCAGGTCAGCGGTTTGGCTGACAGGCTGAAGGCTCGGCAGGAAAGGTTTGAAACCGTAGCGGTCTATGTGCCGCTGCAGTTGTCGCAGCCAGTCTGCCGGCAACTCGGCGGCCTCATCGGTATGGCTGGACGACAGCAGCCGGCCTTGTCGGTCGTACAGGCTCAAGCGCTTGAACACTGGGTCTGCGGCCAGGCTGGGTACCAGGCTGAAGTTGCCTTGGCGCAGCGCTTTCATGTCGCCCTGGGTAACACGACCCACCGCCTGGGCGCGTTCGACAAGCTGTCGCAGGTTTTCGCCCACGATGCTGGCCAGGCTCAAGTGCTCGATGGCCTTGGCCGCCAGGGCACCCTGTCGGGCGGTGGCTTTCTGCGTGACGTGGAGCCCCCAGAGAAAGGCCAGGGTCGCGGCACAGAGCATCAGGATCAGCAGTCGCAGAAGGCTGGAGGAGGAAAGCGAACGGCGAATCACTGCTGATAGTTCCCGACCCTGGGTGATGCTCGGAAAATACGACAATAAGATGACAGCCTGATGACTGGTGGCCAATAGCCGTTAGGGGATTTCCCTATTAGCCAGGGGGGCTTGCAGGCGAGCCGTTTCCTCTTCGAGGTAACTCATCAATGCGCTGACTTCGGCATCGCCCAGGCGCATGTTGGGCATGGCCAGGCGGTTGTATTGTTCGAACAGCAGCATGGCCAGGGGATCTTTTTCGGCCAGCATCTGGTCGGGCGCCTTCAGCCAGCGTGCCAACCAGTTGGCGTCACGCTGACGGGTCACGCCCAGCAGGTCGGGGCCGATGCCTGGCTGGCCTGGCTCGGTGTTGCCCACGGTATGGCAGGACGAGCAACGGGTACGGAATATCTGCTCGCCGCTGCTGGGTGAGCGGATTTGCGGAGCCTGGGCGTAGTCATTGCTCATGGCGTTGGCCTGCTTCCAGTTGTGCAGGCTGTTGCCCAGGCGGTCGGCGAGGATGTACGGGCTTTCGAAAGGCGAGGCTTTCATCCAGCGGCCGGTGGCCTGGTTGCCGATGATGAGGCTCAGGTTGTGGTCTTTGGAGCGGCCGTTTTCCAGACCATCGATCCATAGCCCCAGACTGCGGCGTAGTTGCTCGATGTCGTCGGCGTCGCCGGTCAGCAAGGTCCAGCCTGGGCCAATGCCGAACTTTTCTGCATAACGCTTGAGGGTGGCGGGGGTGTCGTTGTAGGGGTCGATGCTGATGGAGTAGAGGAAGATGTCCTTGCCGACCCGGTCACCGAGGATTTTCTGTACCTGGCGCAGGCGAGCGGTTTCCACTGGGCAGGAATCGGAGCAGCCGGTAAAGATGAAGTTGATGGCGACCACCTTGTCCTTGATCAGGTCGTCGAAGAAATGCACATTTTCGCCATCCTGGGTGAGCAGGGGGATGTTGGGGAAATAGCTGGCCCCCCAGGGAGAGGCCGCTGCTTCGGCCACCGTTGGTTGGGGTTGCAGTGGCCAGAACGGAATGCTGGCGGCGAACAATGCGAGTACCAGCAGGAAACGCCATGAGCCGGCCATGATGCGGTCCTCGTGGGTTGGCTGATAGGGGCCGCCTAGCGGCCCCGATTTGCACTCACTTGAAGGTGACTGGCGCTGTCACCGTCTGGCCCAGCGTCGATTTCACCGTGACCGTTGCTGGCGTGGCCGGGCCAAAGCCGGTGGTGGTCACCGCTACCCGCCAACGGGCACCCGTAGTCGTGGCCGTCAGCGTCGCGTTCCCCAGGCTTACCGGACCACCGGTGGTCGCTGCAGTCACGCTGATGCTGTTGCCCGTGGCCACCGTGGTAGTCCCCTGCACATCCCAGGTGAAACGGTTGCCGCTACGCAGTTGCACCGTGGCACTGGTGACCTTGAGCTCGTCGGCCGCCGCTGCTGGGGTTACGGCGATGCTGACCGTGGCGGGGGTCACCGACTCGGCCCCCTTGGTATCCCGCGCCGTGTAATTGAAGCTGGCCGTGAACGGCGTGGCGACCGTAGCGGGTGGGGTGTACGTCACTGTGCTGCCGTCCGTGCTGACCGTTCCCTGGCCGGAGTCCGGCTGGCTGAGGCCGGTTACCGTGAGCGGTACGTTGCCGTCCGGGTCGCTGTCGTTGGCCAGCACGTTCAGGGTGATCGACTTGCCTGCAGTCGTTGCGGCACTGTCGTTGGCCACGACAGGTGGTTTGTTGGCCGGGTCGTCATTGTCGTCAAGGGTTCTGGTGCGGAACGTTGGCAGGCCTACCGAGGCCATGTAACGCACGCCATCCCATCCTGGCAGCGGGGTGGGCATCACCTGGAACTGCCCCGGGTGTTCAATGTCCCAGCGCAGCAGCATCGAAGAGTCCTCGTGCTGGGTGTTGTGGCAGTGCTCCATGTAGGTGCCGGCGAACTCACGGAAGCGGATCGCCATTTCCACCTCTTCCGACGAATCGGTATCCGGCCCGATACGGTACACATCCTTGCGCGCCCATTTTTCCCATTCTGGCGGGGCCTTGCCGTCGCGGGTAAGGATCACGCCTTCCTCGAAGTGCACGTGTACCGGGTGGCTCCAGCCATTGCCGCCGTTGACGATCTTCCACACCTCCAGCGTGCCGTCGCCGCTGAAGCCGCCGTCGGTGGACTGGTTGGCCAATTGCGGTGCGGCACTGATGCGGCGTGGGTCCATGCTGTAGCCAAAGCCACCGTCGGTCTTGATGGTCCACGGGGTGGTGTCCGTGCCGTCCGAGCGGCCAAAGATGAACTCGCGGTGGCGGGCATCCTTGAGTTTGGCCTGGTCGGCTGCGGCGTTGCGGTCAATTGGCAGGGGCAGCATTTTCAGGCCTGCAGCCTTGCCGGGCTTGGCCGGCTCATAGGCTACCGGGTCCATGCTCAAGTCCTGGCCGGTGTACGGCTGCACCCACAGTTGCAGAAACTTGCCGATTGCCGGGTCGCCGTTGTCCCACTGCGGGCCTTTGCTGGTCTGCTTGATCACTGCCTTGTATTTTTCCGATAGCACGTCGGCCAACGGCACAGCTTGCTTCGGACCTTTGCCGGAGTCGTGCTCCATCAGGTTGACGAAGTACAGCTTGTCGCCTGCCTTGATACCGTTCTTGGCGAAGTTGATGATGATGTCGTAACGCTCGGCAATGCCCTGCAGTGGCAGGATGCCGTTGTTGTCTTGCAGGTTGCCGTCAGCATTGAGGTCCATCGTGCCGTCGAAGGGCACCGCGTGTTCCATGATGTTGCCGTCGTTGGCGATCATGTGGAACGGCACCCGTGCATACGACACATTGGAGCCGGAGGGGCCTTTGAACTCACCACTGGTACCGGCAATCTCCCGCACCACGGCGAACTTGAAGTAGCGCGACACCGAGCCGTTGAGGATACGGAAGCGGTAACTGCGCGCACGCACCTTGAGCCTGGGCTGGTACTGCCAGTTGACCAGAATCTGGTCACCGAGGAAGCCGTCCGTGTTGAACGGGTTGAACCACAGCTGGCCATTGGCATCCCAGGCTTTGTCGGCAATCACCAGGTTGACGTCATAGTCACGGTTACCCCAAGGCATGGCCGAACCGCTTGGGAAGCGCAGGTTGACACCGTCCTGCAGGGCCTCGTTGCCGCGGTCCAGGGCGCTGTAGTAGTTCATCATAACGGCGTTGCCCTTGTAGACGTTCTGCGCCGTGAAATCCATCATATGGTCGTGGAACCAGTGGGTACTCATGGTTTCGCGCCAGTCGCCACGAATCTTGATACTGCCGTTCTCGCAGGTTTTCAGGCCTGGTGAACCATCGTTGACGAACAAGGTTTCACCCGGCGAACAGGGGAAGGCTGCACGCGGGTCCTGGGCACGGGTGTTGATGGTGTCGTAGCCGGCCAGCTGCACCGGCCAGCGGTAGTCGTAGTACTGGCCGGGGAAGAAGTACGCGTTGGCAAAGCCATCGCTTTCGGCCGGGGAGTGGCCATTGTGCTCGTGGGTCGAAATGGTATGCAGACCAAAGCCACCGTTGGCCGACGGGTCAATCGGCAGGGCGTTGTAATGGCGCATCAGGATTGGCTGGCCGTAGCGCACCATCAACAGCTTGGGCGGGAAAGTGCCGTCGAAGGTCCACAGCGATTTGTGGTTTTGCAGCGGCATGTTCGGGTGGAAGCGTGTGTCGATGCCCTTGGTGGTGCCCAGCGTGGTCGGAATGTCGGACGTCTGGTAGTACAGGCCTCCCGGCGCAAATTCACCGATGGCATAGTTGTGCAGTTGCTTACGGTCGCGCAGGCCGAGGTTGATGCGCGCGCCGGCCTGGGCGGTCTTGAATGCTGCTTGTGGGTAAAACTCGTTCCAGCGTTGGTGCGACCAGCCTTTTCCTGGTGGCCGGCCTTCAGCGGGCGAGCCGACCGGCTGGCGGTTGAGGAACATCTCGATCTGCGCTTTCCATGGGTTACGGTCCAGCACGTTGGCGTACTGGGTCGGGAACGGGTACAGGCCGGGTTGCTTGAGGAACGCTTCCAGTGCGCTGCCACTTGGCCCGCTGCGTGCCACCACGTTGGGGTCTTGCGCGGGGGCCGCACCGAGGGTAGGTACCGGGAAGGTCAGGTCGGGCGCAGGCGTGGTCGGGTCGAGCTTCTCTGGCCCGAATTCTTCGAACAGCAACAGTTGCTGGGTGAAAGGTTGTGCACCGAACAACGGGCTGGGTTTGCCGTTGGTAGGGTACTTGTCCGACGTTTGCAGGGCAGGCGGCAGCACGTTGTCGGTGCGTACCGTGTTGCGGTCGCCATACATGCCATCGGTCAACTCCAGCGAGCCTTCGTTGGCCTCTGGCAAGGTGTTCAGCTCAAGCAAGGCAGGGGTCGGGTCATCCGGCTGGTCGGTGTAGGCCGACGGGTCGGTTGGCGGGGGCATGCTGTTGTCGTCGAGGGGGGAGGCCATGGCTGTGATCAACCCGAGGCTGATCATCAGCGCAGTGACAGAAGTCAGTTGGAACGCGCGTCTGGACGCGTGGCTCACAGCAGGTGTTTTCATTGGCTTAAGCCTCTTTTGCGGCCTGAGGGCCTTAGGCCATCAATGGCGTTTTGCCCGTTAAATGGCCATCAGCAACAGCTATGCCAACAGATATTTCAGTAATGCTTTGACATACAAAACCTTGCAGCGTCTGGCGTGCACTCAGAGATGGCGCGTCAAGAATGGGGACAGATACCCACTAGCGGGTCACCATTGCCCACAGTTTGGGGAGTGACAGGCGTGGCGCCCTCGGGTATACCTGAGCGCTACCAAGGGGAGCCCGGCAATGGGCTGAGAAACCGCTGAACGTAAAGCGCGGTGACCCTTCGAACCTGATCCGGATCATGCCGGCGAAGGGATGGGGCTTGCTACCTGCCTTTTTGCCGGCCTCACTGCGAGGCCAGTCCATGTCAACTTTCAAGGTCTCGCTGTCACCCTCATCAAGGACAGCTACATGACCGAACGTTTCAGCCAGTCCCTGCGCCGCCAGAGCGAGCCGACCTGGTCGGCGGCCGTTGGCCACCGTTTCGTGACCCGATTGTGCGACGGCAGCCTGCCTGACCCGATCATGGTCGACTACCTGGTTCAGGACCACCGTTTCCTCGACAGCTTCCTGACCCTGCTGGGCGCGGCCATCGCCACCGCTGACACGTTTGAAGCCCGCCTGCGCTTCGGCCGCTTTGCCGGGATGATCTCCAGTGACGAGAACACCTACTTCCTGCGTGCCTTCGAGGCCTTGGGTGTCAGCCCGGCGCAACGCAGTGAACCGGCCGATACCGCGCCTACCGCAGGTTTCAAGGCGATCCTGCGCGAAGCGGCAGCCACCCGTTCCTACGCAGCGGCGCTGGCGGTGCTGAACGTCGCCGAAGGCCTGTACCTGGATTGGGCGCTCAAGGCGCCGAAACCGATGCCGGACAACTTCGTCCATGCCGAGTGGATTACCCTGCATGACAACCCGGCATTCCAGGCATTCGTCGCTTTCCTGCAGGCCGAACTGGACCGCGTCGGCCCGCAGGAGGCCGCCTTGGCAAGTGACTTCTACCAGCGCACCGTGGCGCTGGAGCTGGCTTTCTTCGATGCTGTGTACCCGGAGGGCAAATGAGCATGGATATCTTCGAGCGCCTCAAGACCGCTGCCACGCCACAATGGAACCGCTACGTAGACCATGACTTCGTACGTCAGATGGGCGCAGGCACGCTGAGCGAGGAAGCGTTCCGGACCTACCTTGTGCAGGATTACCTGTTCCTGATCCAGTTCGCCCGCGCCTGGGCGTTGGCCGCCTACAAGAGCCGCCGCCCGGCCGACATTCGCGCGGCGCAGGCCGGGCTGGCGGCGATTCTGGATGAAACCGAGCTGCACCTGCGCCTATGCGCGCGCTGGGGTTTGACCCAGGCAGATATCGAAGCCGCGCCAGAACACCCGGCCACGGTGGCATACACCCGTTATGTGCTGGACTGTGGCGCAGCTGGCGACCTGCTGGAGCTGCATGTGGCACTGGCACCTTGCGTGATCGGCTATGCCGAAATCGGCCGGACCCTGGCCGAGCGCATTGGCGACTTGAGCAATCACCCTTACCGCGAGTGGATTGGCGAGTATGCCGGGGAGGGCTACCAAGGGGTGGCAGCAGCAGCGCGCAAGCACCTGGATGAACTGGCGGCGCGCAGCATGTCCGAGCAGCGGTTCGCCGAACTGGCGGGGATTTTTGGCCAGGCATCCAGCCTGGAGGCTGATTTCTGGCAGATGGGGTTGAACGGGGCCGTGTGAACCCGCCGTGGGCTGGGTGATTACTACCCAGCCCCGGCCCGCTTTGGTGCATGCATGCCTCAAAAAAAGTCATCAAGCACACTCCATATCGTCAGATTGCAGCTTTAATGTGCACAGTGCATATGGATTTCTGGGCGACCCGCCCGATTTCTTCCGGGTGGCGGCGCAGGAAAAAGCGGCCCGCATATTGCTCTTTCTGCTCCCAACTACACACCCGGAGCCCCGTGCAATGAGCTCACCCAGCGAATTTCCCCTCAGCGAAGCCCCGCAGTCCGCCCGCAAGGGCCTGCTGCCGATCGCGATGGTCTTGTTCAGCTTCACCTTCTTTACCGGCACGATGTTCGCCGGCGGCAAGCTGGGCATGGCATTCAGTTTTGTCGACATGCTGTGGGTGGCTACCCTCGGCAACAGTTTGCTTGCCTTGTATGCCGCCGTGCTGGCCTTGATCGCCTCACGCAGCGGGCTGAACACCGTGTTGATGGGGCGCTTCTGTTTCGGTGAAGCGGGGAGCCGGCTCTCGGATTTTCTGCTGGGTTTTGCCGAACTGGGCTGGTACGCCTGGGGCACGGCCACGGTGGCCATCGTGCTGGTCAAGTTGCTGGGGCTGGCGGATGGCTTCGGCATACCTTTGATGGTGCTGTTCGGCCTGGGTTTCAGCATTACAGCCATTATCGGTTTCAAGGGGCTGGACCTGTTGTCGCGAGTGTCGGTGCCTTTGATGTTCGTGCTGCTGTTGGTGTCCATGTACATCGCCACCCGCGATGCCGGTGGCTTTGCCGGCCTGGCTGCAGTAGTACCGCATGAAACCATGACCTTTTCGGCGGCAGTGACCATGGTCTTCGGCACCTTCGCCAGTGGCGCCACCCAGGCCACCAACTGGACGCGGCTGGCACGCAGTGGCCGGGTAGCGGTGATCGCCAGCGTGGTGGCATTCCTGCTTGGCAACGGCCTGATGGTGGTGGCCGGGGCGTGGTGCGCGATGGTTTACCAGCAGGCGGATATCGTCGATGTGATGATGCTGCAGGGCCTCTCGTTCGCGGCCGTGGTGATGCTGTGCCTGAACCTGTGGACCATTCAGGGGCCGACCATCTACAACGTGTCAGCTGCCGCCTGCCACTTGTTGCGCAGCGAGCGCCGGCGCACGGCAACGCTGCTGGCGGCCGGGGTTGGCATCGTGCTGGCGATGGGTGGCATGTACGAAATGCTGATCCCGTTCCTGGTGCTGCTGGGGTCGATCATTCCGCCGGTGGGTGGGGTGATCATGGCTGATTTCTGGTACCGCCACCGCGGCAAATACCCGGCACTGGGTACGGCAAACCTGCCACGCTACAACCTCACCGGGCTGTTTGCCTATGCCGTGGGCGCTGTACTGGCCTATGCCTCACCGTGGGTCGCGCCACTGGTGGGCATCGCCGCCTCGGCAGTGTGCTACATCGCCATTCTAGAGCTGGGGGCACGCCGCCGCGCGCCCGGCCAGGCGGGCGTCGAGCCGTGAGCCTGGCGCTGGACGAGATCCTGCATTTGCCCGGGCTGCACGAAATGAAGGTGCGGGCCGGAGCGCGCAACCTGCAACGGCGGGTACGCTGGCCTTACGTGGCGGAGAACGAGGGTATCGCCGAATGGGTGATGGGTGGTGAACTGGTATTCGTCACCGGCATCAACCACCCGCGCGGCGAAACCAACCTGCTGAGCCTGGTGGAGGATGGCGACGCCGTGGGCATCGCTGGCCTGGTGATTCTCACCGGCGGCAGTTTCATCCAGAGCATCCCGGCGACCGTGATCGCGCGCGCCGAGCAACTGGGCTTGCCGCTGATCGAACAGCCCTACGCGCTGAAGATGGTGGTGGTCACCCACCTGATCGGCACTGCACTGGTGCAGATGAGCCAGGTACGCCGCTCGCGTAACGACATCCTTGGCCAACTGCTTACAGGCGACTATCCGAGCCTGGCGATTGCCCAGCAGCGGGCAGCACACCTGCAACTGGCCCTGGATAAACCGCGGCGCCTGCTGGCTTTGCGCCTGACGGACGTGGACGCCTTGTTCGAGCGCCACGGGGTGGCGCACGGAGAGCGTACCTGGCAAGCCACCCGGCAGGCCCTGGAAGACCAGCTCGAAGCCTGGTGCCGCCAGCGCCACGGCAGTGTGACGGCGCAGTTGCCGGGCGACCTGTTCGTGGTGCTGCTGGCCGATACATACGACTTACCCGAGACGTTGGCCGCACTGTACCGGCAGTTGCAAGCCGTGACAGATGAACTGGGCCTTTACATGGGCTTGTCGAGCCTCGCTGACGATTGCGCGCACTACCGCCAGGCCCTCAACGAGGCGCGCCAGGCGCTGGATGTGGCGCAGCATCTGCGCCCCGTCAACGGTTATTGCAACTTCAGCGAGCTCGGCGTATTGCGCCTGCTGCAAGGTATTGTCGATCGCTCGCTGATCGACGATTTCGTCAGCCGCACCCTCGGCCCGCTGATCGCCCCTGGGCGCAAGCACGCCAATGCTTTGGTGCATACCCTCGACGCCTTGCTCATGGAAAATGGCAACGGGCTCAAGGCCGCACAGCGTCTGGGGCTGCACCGCAACACGATCAATCAGCGTATCCAGCGCATCGAACAACTGAGCGGGCAATCGCTGGACGACCCGCTTTTTCGCATGAATGCTTCAGTCGCCATGCTGGTATGGCGCATGAGCGAAGCCCACGGCAAGGAGTAACAGCATGAACATTATCAACGCACGCCTGCGCGGCAAGCCTGGCCTGTTCCGCGTCGAACTGAACGGCGAGCACATTGCCGCCATCGTGCCCCAGACCGACGTCGTGGCGACCACTACGGTCAATGACCTGGACGCCGGGCAAAACCTGGTGGTCGCGCCATTTGTCGAGCCGCACATTCATCTTGATGCCACGCTGACCGCCGGTGAGCCGAAGTGGAACATGAGCGGCACGTTGTTCGAGGGCATTGAGCGCTGGTCGGAGCGCAAGGAAATCACCACCCACGAGGACATCAAGACCCGTGCGAAAAAAACCATCGGCATGCTGGTGGACCACGGTATCCAGCATGTGCGCACCCATGTCGATGTGACCGACCCGAAACTCACCGCGCTCAAGGCCATGGTCGAGGTGCGTGACGAAGTGCGTGAGCTGATCGACCTGCAGATTGTCGCGTTCCCGCAGGAGGGCATCGAGTCGTACGCCAACGGCCGGGCGCTGATGACTGAAGCCGTGGCGATTGGCGCCGACGTCGTCGGCGGTATTCCGCATTTCGAAAATACCCGCGACCAAGGGGTATCGTCGGTGAAGTTCCTGATGGACCTGGCCGAGCGTACCGGCTGCCTGGTGGACGTGCACTGCGACGAAACCGACGACCCGCAATCGCGCTTCCTCGAAGTGTTGGCCGAAGAAGCGCGGGTGCGCGGCATGGGGCCCCGGGTCACGGCCAGCCACACCGTGGCCATGGGCTCGTATGACAATGCCTACTGCTACAAGCTGTTCCGCCTGCTCAAGCTGTCGGGCATCAACTTCGTGTCGTGCCCGACCGAAAGCATTCACCTGCAAGGGCGCTTCGACAACTACCCGAAACGTCGTGGCGTTACCCGAGTGGCCGAGATCGACCGCGCCGGCATGAACGTGTGCTTCGGCCAGGACTCCATCGTCGACCCGTGGTACCCACTGGGCAATGGCAATATCCTGCGTATTCTCGAAGCCGGCCTGCACATCTGCCACATGCTCGGCTATGAAGACCTGCAGCGCTGCCTGGACCTGATTACCGACAATAGCGCCCGCACCCTGAACCTGGGCGAGCGCTATGGCATTGAGGTGGGGCGGCCGGCGAACCTGTTGCTGCTGTCGGCGCCGGATGATTACGAGATGGTGCGCAGCCAGGGGCACGCGCTGGTGTCGGTACGCAATGGCAAGGTGCTGATGCAGCGCACGCCTGCGCAGGTGCAACGTTTGCGCTGACGCTGTCGTCGCCTCAGGTGCTCAGGGCTGCCAGGGCATAGCTTGCGACTTGTGCATCCTGCACTGCCACACCGGTCAGGTCTGCCAAGGTAATCTGGTGGTCGTGCTCACGCCCCTTGGCACGGCCAGCCAGCAGCGTACCCAGCTCGACCAGCTGGCTAGCGTCGATCCGGCCACTGCCGAGGGCATGGGCCACTTCGCCGTACTGGCTGCACTGTGCGATGGAGTCGACGATGATACGGTCTGCCCTTGCCACCAGTGCCGGGTCCAGTTCCTGCTTGCCGGGCGCATCGGCACCGACGGCGGTGATATGCGTACCCGGCTGGACCCACGCGCTGTGTACCAGCGCCTGGCGGGAAGGTGTGGTGCAGACGATCAGGTTTGCAGCACCCGCAACTTCGGCAGCATCCTGCGTGCTGTGAACCTCAAAGCCCAGTTCGCGGGCAAATGCCGTATAGGCCGCAAGCCCGCGTTCATGCCTGCCCCAGACAATTACCTGGCGGCAATCGGTCACCGTGCGAAGTTGCTCAAGCTGCATCTGCGCCTGCATGCCGGTGCCGAGGATGCCAATGGCCTTGACTTGGGCCGGCGCCAGCAGCCGGGCGGCGATACGCCCGGCCAAAGCGGTGCGCATGGCGGTCAGCCAGCCTTGGTCCTGCAGCATTGCCAGCGGCTGACCGGTGTGTGCAGACAACACAAGCATCAGGCCGTCGTTGCTTGGCAGGCCCTTGGACGGGTTGTCGTAGAAGCCTGTCGAAAGCTTGACCGTGAAGCTCGGGCTGCCTTCGATGTAGGCCGACTTCACGCAACAGTCACCGTTCGCGCCCTTGAATACGAAGCCCTGCACGGGCGGCACCTGCACCTTGCCTTCGGAATAGGCGATGAAGCCTTCCTCCAGTTGGCTGACCGCCAGCTCGGGGTTGAAGCGGGCGATGATTTGCGCCTTGCTGAAGACCCTCATTGAACGGCCTCGAGGAACTTTTCCAGCAGGATGTTACGGCCACACAGGATCACCGCGACACGCTTGCCCTGGTAGCGTTCGGCGAGCTTCTGCATGCCGGCGACCGCAACCGCTGCAGCGCCTTCGATGATCCAGCGCTCACTGCTGGCGATATCGCGCATGGCGCAGCGGATTTCGTCCTCGCTGACCAGCACGGTATCGGTGAGCAGCGCCTGGCAAAGCGGGAAGGTGATCGAGCCTGGCTCGACGCCGCCAGCCGTGCCATCGGACAGCGTTTCGCAGGCCTCCAGTTCGATAATTTCACCGGCCTTGAGAGATTGCTGCAGCGTTGGGTCATTCGCCGGCCAGCAGCCAATAATTTCGGTGCCTGGCTTGAGTACGCGCAGGGCGGCACCGATGCCGGATATCATCCCGCCACCACCCACGGCGACGAACACCGCGTCCAGGTCTGGCGCCTGCTCGAACAACTCCATGCCTATGGTGCCCTGGCCGGCAATGACTTGCAGGTCGTTGTAAGGTGACACGAAGGGCACGCCGTGGGCCTTGGCTTGCCTGGCTGCTTCCAGTTCTGCACTCAGCGGGTCGGTGGGCAGGCACACCACTTCGGCGCCCAGTGCGCGCATTGCCTCGGTTTTGTATGCCGATGCGCCCGTGGTGGTGTAGACCTTCACCGGCACGCCAGCCATCTTGCCGGCCAGGGCCAGTGCCTGCCCATGGTTGCCGGAAGAGGCGGCTATCACCCCCTGCTTGCGCGCCTCGGCCGGCAGCAGGCGCATCTTGTTGCTGGCCCCGCGAAACTTGAATGAACCGGTGTGCTGCAGGTGTTCGCATTTGAGCAGCACTTCACAGCCGGTCAGTGCCGATAAACGAGGGCTGTGCAAGAGCGGGGTAATGCTGACGGCCGGGCGGAGCGCCGCATGGGCGTCCTGAATGTTTTGGTGCAATGTATCAAGGAACTGGGCATCAACGGGCGGGGTGGCTGGCATGACGGGTCCTTGCAGACGTATGGATAATTTGTCCACAATAGAATTATATTCCACGAATAGCAAGGGCGTGTGCCTACAGCCAGGCAATACCGCCTAGGCCCTGACTTCCTTCAGGTATTTGTACACGGTGGCCCGCCCCATGCTGAGGACGTTGGCAACGTAATCGGCGCCGCTGCGCCCCTCGAATGCACCCTCGGCGTGTAAGGCCAGGACGAGGTTGCGTTTGTCTTTCATCTTCAAGGTCTGCAGCGACAGGTTATGCGCTTGCAGCCAGGCTTGCAGGAAGGTGTTGATACGCTCCTGCCAATCGTTGCGGAACAATGCATCCGGTTGCGGCTCCAGCCGACTCATCTGGAAGAACGCATCCAATGCTACACGCGCCTGCTCCAGCACCGACACGTTCAGATTGATGCACATCAGATACTCGGCTTCGCCTTGCGGATTGTGCAGCAAAGCACTGATCGAGCGGACCTTCTGACCGTTCCAGTTGAGCTTCTCGTAGGGTCCAAGGTTGGTACCCTTCAAAAGGTCCCCCAGTTCTGAACCGAGTGCCGAATCATCGCCGAGCTTGCGATGTGAGAAATTATTGGCGATATGAACGATTGTCTGGCCGCGTATCTCATGAATGACGACTTCCGCGTGGGGATACAGCAGCAGGGCAATGCTTTCAGCGATTGCCTGGTAATTTTCCAGTGTCATGCAGTAGCCAATGGTCTGTTGAAGAATGCCTATGGTGGCCCCGGAGAATACTGGGCACAAGACGGATCTTCACAGCGTCGGGATCACGTCCTGGCTGCGAGCCGCTCGCCTAGCCATTGACTGCGTCTAACGTTTTTTCCAGGGGATGGGCGAGTCGTCAGTCAAGCGCACGCTGGGAATGACAGCCGCATGCATCGTGAGCGGCGATACCAGCCAGTGTGAAACGCGAATGCTCTTCGCGTATAAGCCCTACATGCGCTATCGACGTCTTGATCTCAACTTGCTAGTCGCCTTGGATGAACTGTTCGAGGAACGCAGCGTCAGCCGGGCCGCGATCTTCGATTAGGGACAAAGCCATGGGCCGCGAGGAGGGGGCGTGCGCAGCTGCCGTCAGCCGTTGGCCGTTGACCGTCGGGCAGCTGCTGGCGTTGGTCAAAAGTCCAGTACCAACCGGGCGCTGTGGCAGCCCGATACGCAAGGCGTTATCCATTCTCCGCTGTTGCGCTGGGCATCGCTGAGGTACTCGTCGCGGTGATCAGGCTGCCCCTCGATGACCCGGCTGACACAGGCGCCGCAGATACCCATTCCACATGACACGGGTAGCTCCACGCCCGCCCGCGATGCCGCCTGTACCAAACTTTCGCCCGGTTGCACCTCGATCTGAAGACGACTGCGCTGTAGCACCAGCGTGCAGTGACGCTCGACGTGCAAGGTGGGCGCTGCAGCCTGGAAATGCTCGCGGTGAAGCGCCGTGGTTGGCCAGCCGCTTGCCAGCGCGACCTGTTCGACACACGCCATGAAACCGGCAGGGCCACAGCAATAGAGGCTTGCGCTGCCGTCCCAGGCCGGCAAGTGTTCTTCCAGGTACCCGGCGATCATCGGGGCGCGCAAGCCTGCATGAACCTCGGTATTCGCATCGAGGTACTGGACAAATGGCACCTGTTTGGCATCGCGGGTGAAAAACAGCAAGCGCACCGACCGACCTTGCGCTTGGCATTGCCGGTACATGGCGAGCAGTGGCGTGATTCCTATGCCTGCGGCCACCAAGAAGACTTGTCCTGTGCCAGGTTGCAGGCTAAAGAGGTTGCGCGGCAGCCCCACCTCCACCCGGGCCCCCAGCCGCAGTTGCTCGTGCAGCCATTGCGAGCCGCCGCGGGAGGCTTTATCGCGCTTGATGCCCAGGTATACATGACCGTCCTCGGGCAGGCTGACCACTGAGTATTGGCGTACCGCGCCATTGCCCAGGCGCAGGTCCACATGAGCACCGGGTGCCCAGTCGAAGGGTAGGGGAGCTGGACCCGGCGGGGCCAGTTCCACACCCAGCACGTCGTCGGCTTCGAGGCGCAGGGCCCGCACCTGCAGAGGCGTCCAGCTCATGCGCGTACCCCCGCGGCCTGTTGCAGACGAAGTACAGCTTGGCGTGCCTGGCTGCCCAGTTCGGCGAGGTCCAAGCCAGGAAGCGCATCGTTTTCCACGCTCAGGCGGCCGCCTACCAGCAATGCCCGCAGCGTCGGACGGCCACCGCCTACCACTGGCGCGATACCCAGATCGTGCAGACCGAAGTAGCGGGGTTGATCGAGGCGGTAGATGGCCAGGTCCGCCGCCATGCCGACCTGCAGCGTGCCGATGGCGTCCAGGCCTAGCACCTGGGCGCCACCTGCTGTGCCCCAGCGCACAACGTCCTCCACGGTGGCGACATGGGCACCGCCCTCCAGATCGCCGCCAGCATGGCGGGCCATGGCGCGTTCGCCGGCCTTGGCCCTTTGCATCAGCCAGGTGGCGTGGGTTTCGCTGATCATGTCGCAGGCTTCGTTGGAGGCAGCGCCATCCACGCCGATCGAAACCGACATGCCTGCAGCCTCCATGGCAACGATATCTGCGATACCACTGCCAAGCCGGCCATTGCTTTGGGGGCAGTGGGCGATGCCGGTGCCGGTGGCGCCCAGCAGCTGGATTTCTTCGGCGCTCAGCTTGACCAGGTGCGCGAACCACACGTCAGGCCCGAGCCATTCCTGCTCCGCGCAGAACACCACGGGCGAGAGGCCGTGGCGATCATGGACTTCGTTCTGGTACTCCACGGTTTCGCTCAAATGGCTGTGCAGGCGGATGCCCAGGCGGCGCGCGGTGCGGGCGGTCTCGCGCAGGTGCTCGGGCGGCATGGAGTAGGGCGGGCTGGTCGGCGCCATTACCACACGGCGCCAGGCATCGTCGGCAGGATCATGGTAGACCTGGACCAAGCGCTGAACATCGTCCAGGTACTGCGTGAGGGTCTCAGGTCCGGCTGTCGCGGAGCCTTGCGCCTGACGTACCTGGGTTGCGCCGCCCCGGCAAAGGACGAAGCGCAGCCCCAGACGCTCGGCCTCTTCGAAGAGGATCTGTGCGCTGTCGAAGGCCATGCCTGGCAAGTACAGGTAATGATGGTCGGCCACCGTGCTGCAGCCGGAACGGGCCAGTTCCACCAGCCCGACCCGGGCGGCCAAGCGGAAACTGTGCTCATCGAACAGCCCGCGATAGCGATAGGGCACGGCCCCCAACCAGGCACCGAGGCTCTGGTCGATGCCAGCGGGAATGCCCTTGAGCAAGGACTGGAACAGATGATGATGGGTGTTCACCCAGCCTGGATACACCACGCAATCGGTGGCATCGAGCACTTGCTCACCTGGTAACGGTTGCAGCGAGCCCAGGGCGGCGATACGCCCCTGGGTGATACGGATGTCCGGCCCCACATGGCGCGCGGCGCCGCCGCGCAGGCCAGTGAGGATGGCGCTGGCGTTACGGATCAGCCAGCTGTTGGTGTGATTCATGTTCGTCTCCATAGCCAGGATGGCCTTTCGCAAGGAACTCAGTCCATTTCGCTTTCGTGCCAGTGGCGCAGGCTCAACCGAGCCAGCAAAGCCATCAGGCTGAACAGCGCCACGCCGGTCAGGGCGATCAACACCAGGGCGGCGAATAGGCGGGGGATGTTGAGCTGGAATCCCGCTTGCAGGATCTGATACGCCAGGCCCGCGCCCGTGCCACCCGTACCGGCGACGAACTCGGCCACCACCGCGCCGATCAATGCCAAGCCGCTGGCGATGCGCAGGCCAGCGAAAAAGCACGGTAAGGCGCTGGGAATGCGCAGGCGCAACAGCACTTGCCAGCGGCTGGCGCGGTTCAGGTGGAACAGGTTGAGCAGGCCAGGGTTGACGCTGCGCAGGCCCAGGACGGTGTTGGCGATGATCGGGAAGATCGCCACCAGCGTGGCGCAGATCACCAACGCCAAGGTCGTGTCGCTGCACCAGATGATGATCAGCGGCGCGATGGCCACCACCGGCGTGACCTGCAGCAGAATCGCGTAGGGAAACAGACTGGCCTCCACGACGCGGCTCTGCACGAACACGAACGCCGCCAGCGTGCCGATGACCACGGCGAGGGCGAATGACAGGAAGGTGATCTTCAGCGTCATCCACAGTGCCACCAGCAGCATCGGGCCATCGGCGACCAGGGTGCGGCCGATATCGGCCGGTGACGGTACCAGGTACACCGGGACTTTCCAGGCGATGCATGCCAGCTGCCAGACGCCGAGCAGCAAGGCGCCCACCAGTAGCGGTGAAGCGATACGTAGTACAGAAGGGTGGCGTAGCCAGGGAGTAGAGGGTCGGCTCATGATGATGCTCTCAGGAAGGGTCGCCATTGGCCTGGGCCAGGAGGCGGGACAGGTGCGCGCATTGCTCGATGAACGCCGGTGAAGTGCGATAGGCCTCGTCGCGTTCCAGTGGGCCGTCGATGATTACATCGGCGATCACTCGACCGGGACGCGCGCCCATCACGATCACCCGCGAAGACAGGTACACCGCCTCGAAGATGCTGTGGGTCACGAATACCACTGTCAGGTCGCGCTGGAGCCAGAGCTGGCGCAGGTCGCTATCGAGCTTGTTGCGGGTGAACTCGTCCAGGGCGCCGAAGGGTTCGTCCATCAGCAGCAGATTGGGTTCGGTGGCTAATGCCCGGGCAATGGAGGCGCGCATCTGCATACCGCCGGAGAGCTCCCGCGGATAAACGTCGCCGAACTTGCCCAGCCCCACCAGTTCCAGGGCGGCTTGCACCTTGGGCTGGCTCTGGGCCTTGGGGGCGCCAGCCAAGTCCAGGGGCAAGCGTACGTTTTCGTGCACTTTGGCCCATGGCATCAGGGTGGCTTCCTGGAACACCATGGCCAAGCTGCGCCCCGGTGTGCCCGCGTGGTGGTCCGTACCCGGGGCATCCTTGCCCCACCAGCGCACATGGCCGGCGGAGGGCTGTTCGAGCCCGGCGAACATTTTCAGCAGGGTGCTTTTGCCACACCCCGACGGGCCCAAGAGCGAGACGAACTCGCCGCGTTCGATCGCCAGTTTCACGCGGCTCAAGGCATGGGTGCCATTGCTGTAGGTTTTTTCCACCTGATTGGCGAACAAAGGGGTGTCCACACCGATGGTATTCGGCAGGGCCTGCGGCTGGACGTCGGCCTTGGATAGGGTCTGCATCAACATAGCGCTCTCCCCGTGGGTCATGAGCGGTGGTGAATGCCCCGGCGCACCGGGGCGTTGGGCAAGTGTCAGTGGTTGAGGAACACTTCGCTCTCGCCATGGGCTTCAAGCAGACCCAGTAGTTGCCGGCGAATAACCAACCCAGGCTTGTCCGATGGCATGTGCAGTTCCACCCTGCGGCGGGTGTCGACACAGGCGTCAGGATCGGTAGCCTCCAGGATGTCGCGGTCTTCGGCTGTGATCGCCGCGTCCCAGTCGATCAGTTCCTGGGTCGAGCATCGCTCTTCGCTGTCGTTGCGATACAACCACTGCACAAGCATCAGTCGGTTGTCGTCGATGGGCGTGGCGCAGTTGTAGATGATGTGATGGATGCCGCTGTCCGGATACATGCAGCCAAAGCGCCGGGAGAAGGGCAGGTAATAGCGGTTGAGTAGGTGCCGCTGGGTGATGGGCTCGGTGGTACCGGTGATACGGAAGCTTGCCTCGGGGTTGCGGATCGGCACGCGGGTCTCGGCTTCGAAGCCATAATCGGTTTCGCGAAACTCGTAACTGGCCGGTTGCGGCTGGTCGAACAAGCCGAAATTGGCCTTGTGCACGAAGGAAAAGTGCGAGTTGTCGAAGGAATTCTCCATGACCCGCAGCGGGCTGGTCTTCCACTCTTCGTAAAACTGAAAGATGCGTCGGTAACCGGGGGCGCCGTCTTCCGGGAACTCAGGGATCGGTTGTAGCGGGTCGTCCAGGCTGACCCAGGCATAGCCGTACTTTTCCTGGCAGTGATAAGCCTTCACCGCGGCACCCGGAGGTATAGCGCCGGTGGGATTCTGCGGGATCTTCACGCACGTGCCGGTGCAGTCGTATTCCCAGCCGTGATACCCGCAGGCGATATTGCCCTCAGCACTGACGAAGCCTTTGGACAGTTTGGCGGTGCGGTGGCAGCAGCGGTCCCGCATTGCCACCGGGGTGCCATCGGGACGCTTCCACAACACCAGCGCTTCACCCAGAAGGGTGAATGGCTTGGGGCCGTCTTCGAGGGCTGTCATAGGGAGCAGGGCATACCAGAAACGGCGCAATACAGGTTGTTTGGTAACCAACATAATCAGGATTCCTCACAGCGTTGAGCTTGTTAGGGTGTTCAGCGGCTGCCGACCTGCTCGGCCTCAGGGAGTACCTTCAGGTCTTGCACAAAGCGCGTGGTGTAAGCGTTGCGCCAAGGTGCGTCGGGACCGAGCAGACCCGCCTCGACCATGAAGTCGCGGGTCGATCGCCAGCGGCTGTCATTCATGGTGCCGATCCCCTGGGTTGCGGCTTCTCCACCGGTGACCAGGCGGTACTGCTTGAGGGTCGAGACGCCCCAGGCCAGCAGTTCATCGGTCATGTTGGGGTTGTCGCGCTTGATAAGTGCATTGCCGGCGCTGGGGTCATCCAGATAGCGCTTCCAACCCTCCATGGACGCGCGCACGAAACCTGCTACCCGCGCCGGGTGCTGAGCGATGATGTCTTGACGGGTGACCACGGTGGATCCGTAGGGTGGATAACCGGCATCTGCGAAGAGGAAAAAGTTAGGCGTCACGCCTGCCTTTATCGCCTGGAACAGTTCCGAGCTGGCATACGCCTGCTGTGTGGTTTGCGGGTCGGCTAGAAAGGGTTGCAGGTTGAAGGTGTAAGGCCGCGCCTGGTTGTCTGCCAATTGATATTTACCCTTCAGCCAAGGCCACCAGGTTTGCTGGCCTGACGTGGACACCAGCACAGGCTTGCCGCCGAGAGCATCAAGTCCGCTGACGTCCGCGTGGGTCATCAACCCTTGCGGGTCTCCCTGGAAGGGCGCAGCCACTGCGACCACTGGCAGGCCTTGCTCCACACTTTTTAGAATCTGCAGGTCATAGTTGACGATGAAGTCAGCTTGCTTGCTGACAAGCAGTTGCATGCCATTGACCTGTGGTCCACCCATGCGGATGGACACATCCAGGCCTTCCTTTTCGTACAACCCATCGGCCAGTGCCTGGTAGAAGCCGCCCTGTTCGGCCTGAGCGTACCAAGAGGTCAGTAACACGACTTTGTCGCCAGCGATCGCCAGCGGAGCGATGGTCAGCGTGGTGGGGAGCAACGCTGCTGCAAACAGCGAATGTAACGGGCGAGCCAAGGCAAAACGCGTTTTCATCATGTGTTCTTCACCCCGATTCAAAAAACCGCCGTGCGCCTGATAGCGCGACAGCGAAGGAGCCGGGCGGAGAGAACGTGGGAAGAGAATGGAGTCGCGAAGCAAAAGGGTGTGAACTGGCGACTGACACTGCTCTCTTGCCCGTGGCTGCCATAGCCTCGTTCAAACATCCGCTCGGATGTACGCCCTGAAGGACGCAAGAGCAATGCCCCATGCCATGCCTGGCACTGACCGCTTCTACTCGCTGATACAAGAAGCCAGAAGCATGCCAATTTCATGAAGCCTATGACTTTGCGGTGTAGCGACCCGCACCCGAGGAGGCATGTACTGACGCGTGAGTTGAGAAGGTGCAGAACGTACCGATTGAGCACTAATAAAGTGCGCAATGTTCTGAGTGGATGGTGCTCATCGATGCCTGGGATTGCTCACAATAAACAAATTACGTGTATCCGATTAGTTGGCACGCGCCCTGCTTTGCGCTAAATCGAGTAGAAGCGGTCAGTGCCCAAAGATGGCATGGGACATTGCTCTGGCGGCCTTGCGCCGCTCCCCCGGCAAGGGTGGCGCCTCGGCATGAGCCGGGGCCAGAGGAGAGGTCGTCCGCTGCTGCATACCCTTGCTGGCGAAAACCAACAATCACGACCCAAGGGATGCAAATGAAACCGAACGCTCTTTCCTGGCTGCTTCACAGCGTCGTCCCACTCTGCGCGTTGGCCACCGGCAGTGCCCAGGCGAATCCGCTGATGTGGAGCAACAACAGCCTCAGCTACCTCTACGGTCACGGTTATAAAGTCGATGGCACCGGCAACGATATCCAGCAAACCATCACCTTCGAGCACGCCAGTGGCTGGACGTGGGGCGACATGTTCTTGTTCGTCGATAACAAGTGGTCCAACGGCTTGTCCGGAAACGATGGCTACACCTATTACGGCGAGTTTTCACCGCGATTGTCGCTCGGCAAGATCAGTGGTCACCGTCTCAGCTATGGCATCGTCAAAGATGTGTTGATCGCTGCCACCTATGAGCGCGGAGAAGGGCGCAATCGAAAGTACCTGCTTGGGCCCGCTGTTGACCTGAACCTGCCTGGATTTGATCGTTTTTCACTCAACACTTACTACCGCAAGCCCGATGGGATCACCGGTAAAGCGTCTGGACAGTGGCAGATCAACCCGACCTGGGCCATGACGATACCGCTCGGCCGCTCAGACATTTTGTTCGACGGTTATCTGGAGTGGTACGTCAATGATGTGGGGACGAAGGGTACCTCGAACTATGTAGCCAAGAGTTTCCACTTCAACCCCCAGATCAAGTACGACGTCGGTAAGGCGATGGGGCAAGCGCCGGCGCGTTTCTATGCGGGGATCGAGTGGGACTATTGGTCCGACAAATATGGCATCGAAGACAGCCACGGCTTTCCGACCGATCAGAACGCGTTGAGTGCATTGATCAAGGGGCATTTCTAATGTGATGTTTCAGACCCACCACTGAATACCTGATCCAGGCTCCGTTGATCTTCACTCATCAAGCGTTGTTTATCGACGAGGGCCGACCAGCAACAGTTTTTAACCGTGTAACGCGTCTGGTTCGAAAGCTTTCGGCCGTACAGGCTCGCTTTCGATCCAGCGCGTCGTTTCAAATACCACCGTGGATACGGTTCAAAGCACCCTGAAACCATGAGTGCCATCGCGCTCAAGCTGCGCAATCAGGCCAAATTCCCAGTCCAGGTATCCCTGCATCGCCTCGTGTGGGTTGTCTGTGCCTTCATAGGGACGCCGGTAGCGATCGCTGCGCGGTACGGCAAGGCGGGCCTCACCGCCTTCCAATGGAAGACCGGCGGCGATCCAGCGTGCGGTGCCTCCTGCGAGCACGTAAACCGGCGTGCGGGTCAGCGTCTGCAGGTCGCACGCGGCGAAGCGCGCCAGCAGGCTGCTGCCACAGGTCAACACGTAACGGTGGGCCTCGGGCGGCCGTTCCAGGGCGTCGGCCAGCTGGGCACGGATCGCCCAATACGCACCCGGGATATGGCGCTTGACGTAATTGGCACTGGCGGTGAAGTCCAGCACTACGGTGCCGTCTTCCTGTAGCCAGCTGGCCAGTTGCTCGACGGTTATTTCGCTGGCATCCGGCAATTCGGGCAGCGGCGGTTGCCATTCGCCCCGGTCGCTGAAGTCCGCTGCAGTCAGCCCGTCGACCACAGCGACCTGCCAGCCCATCTGTGCCAGCCACGAGGCGCTCATGTTGGCGCGCACGCCATCGTCGTCCACCAGCGCGATGCGCGCCCCGCGCACACTGGCGACGTGGTCGGTCTCTTGAACCAGTTGCCCGCCGGGCACCGGGCGGCTGCCCGGCAGATGACCGGCGCTGTATTCCTCGGTCGTACGCACATCGAACAGGTAGAGGGTGCGGTGCGTGTCGGCCTGCCACTGGCCCAGCCCGGCGCGATCCAGGCGCAGCACGCCGGCGCGGTCTGCTACCGCCCGGGCCTGGCCGGCGGCGTTGGCGCAGGTAACCGCGGTGACCTCGGCAAAGCGGCGGTCCTGACCATGAGCCAGTTGCTGCCCCGCCAGGGTCCAGCCGATGGTGCCATTGCGCAGGGCGGCCACCGGATTGGGAATGCCGGCATTGATCAGCGACTGGGTGCCGATGATGCTACGGGTGCGCCCGGCACAGTTGACGATCACCTGGGTCGCCGGGTCAGGCGCCAGTTCGGCCACGCGCAGCACCAGTTCGGCGCCAGGCACGCTGATGCCGCCGGGGATGCTCATGGTCTGGTATTCGTCGAAACGGCGGGCATCGAGGACCACAACATTGGCCTGTCCATCAAGCAGCGCCTTGACCTGTTCGGCAGCCAGTGAAGGCGTGTGGCGCACGCTCTCCACCAGTTCGCCGAAAGCTTTGCTTGGTACGTTGACATCACGAAACAACTCGCCGCCCGCAGCGCGCCAGCCGGCAAGGCCGCCCTCAAGCACGGCAACATTGACGTAGCCCAAGGCCAGTAAGCGCTGCGCGGCGACAGCGGCGAGCCCCTCACCGTCATCGTAAACGGTGAGGGCGGTGTCCCGCCGGGGTACGCGGGCGAAGATTTCCAGCTCCAGTTTCGACAGGGGTATGTTGGCCGCGAACAGCGGATGGGCCTGGGCGAAAGGGTCTTCTTCGCGTACGTCGATCAGGGCCAGTTCCTCCTTGGCCAGTAAAGCACGGCGGATGTCGTGGTAGCGGCGGGTGGTGACGGTGCTCATGGGGCAGGGTTCTCTTTGGACAGGTCCCAGATGTTTGGCAGGCGGGTATTGGAATAGCCGGAGACAAACGGTTTTTCGCTGCCATCCAAGGCGTACACCGCGCGCTTGACGGCGCCGATGTTGCCGCCATAGACGTGAATGCTGATCGATACTTGGTCGGCGAACGCATTGCTCACCTGATGAATGTCGCCGATGCGCGGCGACACCGCTTCCACCTGGCCGGGCACCAGACGGATGGGGGCCCCCTCTGGCAACAAAGCGCCCCTGGCGTCACGCACGAAGCCCTGAGCGTGCTCGGCACCGCGCAGCATGCCGATCAGCCCCCAGACCCGGTGGTCGTGGATCGGTGTTTGCTGCCCCGGGCCCCAGACGAAGCTCACCACCGAGAAACGTTGGCGCGAGTCGCAGTGCAGCAGGTATTGCTGATAGCGCTGCGGGTCGGGCTGGGCGAGTTCGGCCGGCAGCCAGTCGTCATGGGCAACCAGCTCGGCCAGCAGGCCTTGGCCTGCGTCGAGCAGGGTGGCTTCGTCAGGCTGTTGGTCAAGCAGCGTGGCGAGGTGGTCGATGAAGTGGCGCAAGCGCTGCGGGCGCAGGGGTTCGGTCATGGCTCAGGCTCTGCTCTCAGGTTTCAGTAAACCCTAGCAAACCTTTTTTCTATTCTCAAAATGCAAAATAAACATAAGCTAATATGCAAAATATGCATTTACAGAATTCACCGTTTGTTTTGAAATTGCCGCAGTGAAAGGCATGAGGATATGCCCAACGTGCATTTCACAGAATGGGTAACACTAATTAGATTATAAAGAATACTCCGTTAATACCTCGGAGCTATAAACAATCACAGACGAGACCGCACGCGCGGATCGCCTCACATGCCCCAAGCGGGTATCTGGAGACGAACGTGCGTTACTTCAAACAGCTGGCCGCCACCGTGTTGGCCACCACTTTCAGCCTTGCCGCCGCCGCCCAGACCCTGGTGGTCGGTGACCAGAGTTACAACGCTCGTGCAGTGATGGAAGCCGCCGGCGTGTTAGAACAACTGCCTTACACCCTGGAGTGGAAGCAGTTCACCGCAGGCTCCCCGGTGGCCGAAGCGCTCAACGTCGGCAGTCTCGATATTGGCCTGCTGGGCGACGCGCCGCCCCTGTTCCTCGGTGCCTTGGGGGCGCCGATCAAGGTGATTGCGGTCAGCCGGCAGAACCTCCAAGGCGTGGCCATCCTGGCGCGCAAGGATTCGCCGATCCACAGCCTGCAGGACCTGCGCGGCAAACGCGCGGCCATCTGGAAAGGCTCGTGGAGCCAGCAGTTGCTGTTCAGTGCGCTGGACAAGGCCGGGGTGCCGCGTGATGCCGTGGAACTGCGTTACCTCAGTGCGCTGGATGCATCCCACGCGTTGGACGGTGGTTCGGTGGATGTGATCGCCACTTGGGAGCCTTACGTCACTCAGCAGGAGCGGCAAGGCGCCCGGGTGCTGGCCACCGCCGATGGGGTTATCCCGGCGCAGAGCTTCGTGGTCGCCAACAGCAAGGCGGTGGAACTCAAGCGTGCGCAGATCGCCGATTTCCTCCAGCGCCTGAAAAAGGCCCGTGACTGGACCTTGAGCGCCCCTGCCAATACCGAGGCCTACGCCGACGCTTGGGCCAAGCTCACCCGTGCTGATCGCGACATCGCCCGTGCCTGGTTCGCCCGCGCACGTACCGACCTTGCGCCGCTGGACCCGCAGGTGATCGCCGATGCGCAGAAAACCGTGGACTTCTTCTCCGGGCTCGGGCTGATCAAGGCATACCCGGCGCAAAGCCTGTTCGATACCTCGTTCAACGCAGCATTCGGCAATAACTAGGCCGCTGCGCAAGGACCGAGGCGGCATTCAGATATGGACCTTCCAACAGGAACTCCCCATGAGCAAACGACAGATCAAACTTGGCGCCCTGACCATGGGCAGTGGCGGCCCGGGCCGGCACAACCTGTGGCTCGACCCCGAACTGCCCGCCGACGCCAGCGTGAACATCGACTGGCACATCGCCATCGCCCGGCAGGCGGAAGCCGCGTTGTTCGACCTGATGTTCATCGTCGACAGCCAGTTCATCACCCCCGGCTCGCCTTCGCACTATCTCAATCGGCTGGAACCGTTGACCCTGCTCTCGGCTCTGGCGGTCAGCACCCGCCATATCGGCCTGGTGGGTACCCTTACCACTTCTTACAACGCGCCCTTCAACGTCGCCCGCCGCCTGGCTTCGCTGGACCTGATCAGCAAGGGCCGTGCTGGGTGGAACGTGGTCACCAGCGGCGATGCCGGCACTGCCGGTAACTACGGGCTCGACGAGCATTATGACTACGACACCCGTTACGCCCGTGCCGAGGAGCATGTGCAAGTCGTGCAGGGGCTGTGGCAGTCGTACGAAGAGGATGCTTTCCCCCGTGATCGGGCCAGTGGCCGGTTCCTCGACCCGACCAAGCTGCATGCGCTCAACCACAAGGGCAAGCATTTCTCGGTCGTCGGCCCGCTCAACATCCAGCGCTCGCCCCAAGGGCAGCCGGTAATCTTCCAGGCGGGCGATTCCGAACAAGGCCGAGCGCTTGGGGCCGCCACGGCTGATGTGGTGTTCACCCACGCCGCCAGCATCGAGCAGGGCCAGGCCTTCTACCGTGACATCAAGCGCCGCGCCGCGCGCCTAGGCCGCGATCCGGAGCAGTTGCTGGTATTGCCCGGCGCGGAGATCTACGTGGGTGACAACGACGCCCACGCCCGTGAGATCGAGCGCCATTACCATCAGGCCGACCACAGTTTCGAACTGGCGTTGAAGGAATTCGGGCGCAACTTCGGCTGGCATGATTTCAGCCAGTACGACCTGGATGCCCCGTTCCCACAAGAGAGCCTGGAGTTTGCACGGAGCAGCTTTTTCACGAATGCCAAGCGTATTGCCGACCAGGCGCGGGACAAGGCCTTCAGTCTGCGTCAGGCTGTTGAGTTTGGCCGTCAATTACGGCCAGGGGCCTTCGTTGGTTCGGCCGAAACCGTGGCGGCGAAGATGGCCGAGTGGTTCGAAGCGCGGGCGCTGGATGGGTTCAATATCTACATTGGTCATCCTGGCCAGTTCCGGCGGTTTACCGAAGAAGTGGTACCGTTGCTGCAGGCGCGTGGGGTGTATCGCACGGCGTATGAGGGCACGACCCTTCGGGAAAGTTTGGGGTTGCCGATACCGCGATCTGGCCGCTAGATCGCCTGGGCCGGCCTCTTCGCGGCTAACATCCGTTCCTACAGGGATCTTCAATCACCTGTAGGAACGTCCTTCACCGCGAAGAGGTCGGTGCAGATCAGGCGCTGCGGGTGCTGCGACCGGCTTCCTGGTCTGCTACCAGCGCCCGAATCCGCGGAATCAGCACCTGCCCATACTCCACGGCATCACGCAACTGATCGAAGCCACGGAACAGGAACGTGCTCACGCCCAGGTCGTAGTACGCCAGCGTCGCTTCGGCGACCTGCTCGGCGGTACCGACCAGCGAGGTGGAATTACCGGCCCCGCCACCCAGAGCGGCAATCTCTGTCCACAGCCGAGTGTCGTGGACCTTGCGCTGACTGGCCAGTTGCACCAGGCGTTCGGACCCCACGTTGCTCTTGCCGAAATTCTTCTCGCGGCGGTTGCCTTGGCGGATGCCAATACGCTGCTGTGCATCGGCCAGGATGCGTTCGGCGCGGGCCCAGGCTTCCTCCTCGGTGGCCCCCAGGATCGGCCGCAGCGACAGGCTGAAGCGAATGTGCTGCTCACGCCCATGGCGAGCGGCGGCCTTGCGCACCTGGGCGATGCGTTCGCGCACCTGTTCCAGCGGCTCGCCCCACATCATGTAGACGTCGGCATGCTTGGCCGCGACTTCCACCGCCGCGTCCGAGGCGCCGGAGAAGTACACCGGCAGCTTGCCCACGGGTTTGACCAAGGTCAGGTTGTCCTCTACCCGGTAGTGGTCGCCGTGGTGGTCGAAGGGCGACGTCTGGGTCCAGGTGTTACGCAGCACATCGAGGTATTCGTCGGTACGTGCGTAGCGGGCATCTTTGTCGAGAAAGTCGCCGTCGCGCTGCAGGTCGCCGCTGTCGCCACCGGTTATCACGTTGATCGAAGCACGGCCGCGGCTGAGCTGGTCGAGGGTGGCGAATTGGCGGGCAGCGAAGGTCGGTGCCTGGAAGCCGGGGCGGTGTGCCACCAGCAGGCCGATGCGCTCGGTGAGCGCGGCCACATAACTGGCGAGAATCATCGAGTCTGGCGCGCTGGTATTCACCGCCAGCAGGGCCTTGTCGAAGCCGGCGTACTCCTGGGCCTGGGCGAAGGCCTTGATGAAACCCAGGTCAACCTGCGGTCCGCGCGGCGCCTGTGATTCGCTGCTTTCATGGGGGCCGATCAGGCCAATGAATTCGAGGCTCATGCAATGGAACTCCTTTTGTGGCCGACGCCGTGGATCATGGCGCCGAGATGGAACTGCCGTTTACTCATGGTCAATACCTCTTTTCAGATGTGCACCAAGGGGCGATCCGTGCAACACGTCAGTGCCGCACGGCACAACCGTTAAATCGCCACGGGCAACACGCTGCGTGAATGCCCTGGTATCGCGTCGATCAGCGCCCGTGTGTAGGCGCTGGCCGACTTGCTGAGCACCTGCAGCGCCGGCCCTTGCTCGACCACCTGCCCGCGCCGTAGCACCAGCACCTGGTCTGCCATGCTCGCCACCACCGCCAGGTCATGGGAGACCAGCACATAGGCCATGCCAAGCTCGCGCTGCAATTCGTTCAGCAGGGCGAGGATCTGCGCCTGCACAGACACGTCCAGTGCACTGACTGGCTCATCGAGCAGCAGCACCTCTGGCTCCAGTGCCAACGCCCGTGCAATCGCCACGCGTTGGCGCTGGCCACCCGACAATTCCCTGGGCAGGCGATCGAGGAACTGCACTGGCAATTGCACCTGTTTGATCAGCTCGCGGGCCTTGCGCTCTAGTGCCTCGCCCCGGAGCAGGCCGAAAGAGACCAGCGGCTCGACGATGCTGTCGAATACGGTGAAGCGCGGGTCGAGCGCGGCGAACGGGTTTTGCTGCACCAGCTGGATACGCCGGCGCAAGGGGCGGAACTGGCTCCAGGTGTAATCGGTGACGTCCTCGCCGGCGAACACCACCTGTCCTTGACTGGGCCTCTCCAGGCCCAGGGCGATGCGCAGGGCGGTGCTCTTGCCCGAGCCTGATTCGCCGACAATCGCCAGGGTCTGCCCGGCATGCAGTTCAAGGCTCAGGTCGTGCAGGGCGGTGTAATGCGCGTTTTTGCCGGGCAGCTCGAACCGTTTGCCGACATGGCTCAGGTGCAGCAGTGGCGGCTGGCCTCGCGGTGCGGCTGGCCTGCGCCGTGGCACGAAGGCCGGCGCGGCATCGAGCAGGGCGCGGGTGTAGGGTTGCTGGGCGCCCCAGAGGATCTGCCGGGGCGAGCCGTGTTCGACCTGCTCACCCTGCTTCATCACCAGCAGGCGGTCGGCGCGGTCACAGGCCATGCCCAGATCATGGGTGATGATCAGCAGCGAGATGCCACGCTCGGCGACTAGCAGTTGCAGGTGATCGAGAATACGCCGCTGCACGGTCACGTCCAGCGCACTGGTGGGCTCGTCGGCGATGATCAACCGTGGCTCGCCGGCCAGGGCGATGGCAATCAGCACCCGCTGGCGCATGCCGCCGGACAGCTCATGGGGGTACTGCCGCGCACGCAGCGCCGGCTCGTCGAGACCGACCTGGTCCAGCAGCGCCAGCACCTCGGCCTCTTGGCCTGGATAGCGTCGTCCACGCGCCAGCTGCAGCGCCTCGGCGATTTGCTGGCCGATCCGTTGGGTGGGGTTAAGGCTGACCATTGGGTCTTGCGGCACCAGGCCGATGGTGCGCCCGCGCAACTGGCGCTTGGCGCGTTCGCTGGCTTGCGTCATATCGACACCATCGACCCAAAACTGGCCTTGGTCGATGCGTGCATTGCCCGGCAACAGACCAAGCAGGGCGTTGGCCAGGGTTGATTTGCCCGAGCCTGACTCGCCCACCACCGCCAGGGTCTCGCCCTGGACCAGGCTCAACGACAACTGACGCAGGGCCTGGCTGCGTTGCCCGGCGAAGCTGTAGCTGACGCTTAGGTCGCGGACCTCGATCAAGGGTGACTGGCTCATCGGGCATGCTCCTCGGCGCTGCGCGCCAAGTGGTTGAGGCTGAACACCACGGCCACCACGAACAGCCCCGGTAGCAGGGATAACCAAGGGGCGGTGATGAGGAAGTGACGGCCGTTGGCGATCAGCGTGCCCCATTCCGCGGCGGGTGGCGCCGCGCCAAAGCCGAGGAAACTCAGCCCGGCCGTGGCCAGGATGGCAGCGCCGAAGTCCAGGGTGGCGAGCACCGCTACCGGGCTCCAGGCATTGGGCAGTACATGGCGCAGCAGGGTGCGTGCCCAGCTGGCACCGCACAGGCGTGCGGCCTCCACAAAGGGCAGGGTCTTGATCCGCAGCACTTCGGCTCGGGTGGTGCGGGCAAAACCGGGCAGGATGCCGACGCCCACGGCGACGGCCACCGGCACGGTGCCGAAGCCAATGGCGGTGACGATGGCTAGGGCCAACAGCAGGCCGGGCAGGGCTAGCAGTACGTCGATCAGGCGCATCAGCGCCGCGTCGACGCGCCCGCCGGCAAAACCGGCCAGCACGCCCAGGCCCAAGCCGCCCAGCAAGGCGATGGCCACCGCCAGCAGGGCGGCGAGCACCGACAGGCGCGCGCCATACACCACCCGGGTGTAGAGGTCGCGGCCCAGTTCGTCGGTGCCGAACCAGTGCGCCAGGCTGGGTGGACTGAGCTTGTCGGCGGGTGCGGTGGCGTAGGGATCGAAGCTGCTGAGCCAGTGCGGGGCCAGCGCGCAAAGCAGGGCGAACAGTACGATCAGCAGCGCCAGGCTGAAACTGGGTCGACGCAGCAGCGGGGCCAACATCTGGTATGCGCGCTGCCAACGCGTGCGACGTCTCCAGGTGGCGGCAGGGCGGGGCTCGGAGGGCGCGGTGTCGAGGGGGGACAGGGGTATGTCGAGGGTCATCTCAGTTCACCTTCGCGGTGTTGGTGATGCGCGGGTCGAGGTAGGGATAGAACAGATCGACGAGCAGGTTCACCACCACGAAGGCCGCAGCCGACGCCCCGACGATCGCCAGCACCACGGGTATGTCCTGGCGCAGCACGGCCTCTTGGGCCAGACGGCCGACGCCGTTGCGCGAGAAGATGGTTTCCACCAATACAGCCCCGGACACGGTATTGCCGACTTGCAGGCCGACCAGCGTCAATAGCGGCAGCGCCGCGTTGCGCAGGCCATGGCGTGCCTGAACCTGGGCCCGGCTAAGGCCCTTGGCGAAGGCGGTGGTGATGTACGGCTCCTGCCACACCCTCTGAAAGCCGCGTTGCAGCACCTGGGCGTACACCGCAGCGCTGGGGATCGCCAAGGTGATGGCCGGCAGCACCAGGCTGGCCAGGCCTTGGCTGCCCGTGGCCGGAAACCAGCCCAACGCGAAAGCGAACACCTGGATCAGCAGCAGGCCCATCCAGAACACCGGCACCGAGAAGCCCAGCGAGGGCAGGCGCGCCAGTGCAGTCTTTAGTGGACGCCATTGCAGGTAGGCGGTCAGACAGGCAAGGCCGACACCCGCCAACAGCGACAGGGCAATGGCGGCACCGGCCAGGGCCAGGGTCTGCGGCAGGCGCTCGGCCAACAGTGCCGCGACCGGTCGGCCCAGCGACAGCGATTGGCCAAGGTCGCCGTGCAGGGCCCGCCACAGCAGGTCGAAATACTGCTCGAACAAGCCTTTGTCCAGCCCATAGTAAGTGCGTGCTTTGGCCAGGTCCTCGGGCGACAGGCCGTCGGCTTCCATGCCGGAGGCGCTCAGCATGATCGCCAAGGTGTCGCCGGGCAGCAGGTAGAGGATGAAGTAGGTGATGGTATAAGCCCCCCACAGCACCAGCAGGGCCTGGCCGACGCGGCCGATAAGGTAGCGTCTCATGGCTGGCCGACCTGGATGTCACTGAGCAGGGCGAAGCCTTCGGCGGTCCAGTGGAAGTGCTTGACTCGTGGCGCGGTGGCGGCCTGCCAGACGCGCTCGTACAGCGGGAACGCCGACGCTTCGTCGACCAGCAGGTCCTGCAGTTGGCCGTAGGCGTGGGCCCGTTGCGTGTCGGCAGTGGCGGTGATACCGCTGTCGAACAGCGCCTGAGCTTTGGCCAGGGTGTCGGGCTCGTAGGTGTTGGTGGCGAGCGTGGCGCTGTTGGCGGCGCGCGGGTCGAGGATGGTCTGCAGGATGATCGGGTCGGCGCGGGTCATGTAGGTGGAGGTGAGGTCGTAGGCGCCTGTCGAGTTGCCGGTCACCCATTCGGCGCGGGTCAGTACGTTCAGCTTGAGGTCGATGCCCACTTTGCGCAGTTGGTCCTGTACCAGCACGTCACCGGCGCTTTCGGCGGCCACCGGGAACGCATTGTTGTAGACAGTGTGCGCGTAGCTGGTGCGGTCTATGGCCTTCTGCAGCGCCAGGCGCACTTGGCGGTCACCGAGCAGGCGGTCGTTGCGGGTGTTGGGGTAGAGGTTCAGCGCCGGGCCTGGCAGCGAACGGCTCTGGATGGTCGCGCCCTTAGACTGAAACAGCTTCAGGTCGACTTCCGAGAACGGGTTGCGTGGCCACAGGATGTCGACCTTGCCTTGCAGGAACAGGCCGTTGCGCACACTCTCTTCGGGGATGTAGCTGATGTCCACGGCATCCAGGTACGCCGGGCCCTGGTTGCGCACATTGGCCGAGGGCCAAGCGTAATCGGCACGCTTGAGCAGGCGTGCGCCGACCTCCGGGGTGTAGTGATTGAGGGTGAATGGCCCGGTACCGATGATCTTGCCCAGCGAGCGTTGCTGCGCGCTCAACTGGTACGAGGCCGGGGCGAGAATGGCCAGGTTGGTGGTGGACGTGGCCTGAAGGAAACCCGCGTTGGGTTTTGCCAGGACCAGGCGCACGGTGAAGTCGTCGATCACCTCGGCGTGGTCGTAGCCGGCCAGGTAAGTGGCACCGAAGGTGGCCGGCAACTGGCTGGCGAACGCTTTGTTGTTGTCGAAGGCAGTTTTCACGGCGTGAGCATCGAAGCGTTCGCCGTTGCTGAAGGTGACGTCCTCGCGCAGGTGGAAGGTATAGCTCAGGGCATCGGCACCGACCTCCCAGGTTTTCGCCAGCCACGGGATGATGCGACCGGTCTGCGGGTCTTGGTCCGTGAGCGACTCGACGACGTTGCGCAGCAGCACGCGGTGTTCGAGCCAGTAGACCTGAAAGGGGTCGACGCTGACCAGCGTGGTGTTGTCACCCCAGAAGGCGATGTTAAGGGTCTTGCTGATCGAGGTGTTGTCGGCCGGTGAGCAGGCGGTGAGGCCCAGGGCCAGGGTGCCGATCGCGAGCAGTTGGTGCAGTGGGGGCATGGGATTGATCCTTCAATGAATGGGGCTCTCCTGTTCCGGCCAGTTCGCCGGAACAGGCAAAAGGTGCCTTGGAGTCAGTCCTGGTAATCGAGGCCCTCGCGATCCAACTGCCGAATCAGCGCATCCCAATGCCGTTGGATACCTTCCCCCTGGCCATCGGAAAACCGCTTGGACTGCTCATGCACCTTGGCAATCGCCGCCTTTGACGCACGTAACAGTTGGTCGTTGCCCCCGGCCTGGGCGGCGACCTGGATGTTGCAGGCCCGCTCCAGCCCGTGCAGCTCACGGAACGCGTGTTCCACGCTGACACCTCCGGTCAGCAGCCCGTGGTTGCGCAAAATAAGAATGTTGCTGTCGCCCAGATTGGCCACCAGCCGTGCTTGCTCGTCCAGGTCCAGGGCGACGCCTTCGTAGTCGTGGTACACCACGCGGCTGTAGTAGGCCAGGGCGTGCTGGGAGATCGGCAGCAACCCGTCGCGCTGGGCGGACACTGCCGCGCCGTCGCGAGTATGGGTGTGCAGCACAGCCTTGAGATCAGGCCGTGCGCGGTGGATGGCGCTGTGAATGACGTACCCGGCCTGGTTGATGCCCAGCCCCAGCGGGTCGTCGATGATCGTGCCGTCGACGTCGACCTTGACCAGGTTGGAGGCGGTAATTTCGTCGAACAGCAGGCCGAAGGCGTTTATCAGAAAATGCTCATGCGGCCCCGGCACGCGGACCGAGAAGTGCGTGTAGATGTGGTCGGTCCAGCGCAGCAGCGCAGCCAGACGGTAAGCGGCGGCCAGCTTGACCCGCACCTCCCACTCTTCGGCGCTGACCCGGTCGCGTACGTTGCAGGTGCTGGGGGTGAAGGCAGACAGTGAACTCATGGGGCTCTCCGGTAATCAGTAGCCGCGCGCCGTGTCGACTAGGTTGGCCAGGGGCGCCTGCTTGCGGTAGCGGTGGAAGTTGGCGATGAAGGCATCAAGAAAGGCCGGGTAACCGTCCTCGGAAATTGCCGAGGTGTGCGGTGACAGGAACACCCGTGGGTGGTGGTACAACGGGTGGCCAGCCGGCAGTGGCTCGGGTTCGGTGACATCCAGGCTGGCCCGGCAGATCAAGCCGCTGTCCAGGGCGTCGAGCAGGGCCTGTTGGTCGAGCAAGCCGCCGCGGGCAATGTTGATCAAATGCAGGCCGGGGCGGGCATAGGCCAGGACCTGGCGGTCGATCAGGCCACGGGTGGCCGCAGTGAGCGGGGCGGCCAGCACCAGATGGTCGCTGCCGGCAAACAGCTGTCGCAGGTCGGCCACACGTTCTACGCCAGGGATGTCTGCGACGCCCTGGCCGGGGCGGCTCAGGGCCAGAACCCGAAGCCCCAGGGCCACGGCCTTGCGCGCCAAGCTCTGGCCGATACTGCCGAAGCCGAGGATGCCCAGGGTGCGACCACGCAAGGGGGCCAGCGGGGTCAGGCGCCAGTCGGCGTCCTTGACCCACAGACCGGGCAGTTGCTTGGCGGCGGCGAACACCAGAGCCAGGGCAAACTCGGCCACTTGTTCGGCGTTGGCGCCTTTGCCGCTGGTTACCGTTGCCCCCTGGAACACCCAGTCGGGGTAGAAGTCGATGCCCGAAGACACCAGTTGCACCCACTTCAGGCCCCAGGGCCACCCGGGTGGCGGGGTGTCTACGCGTTGCCCCCGCACATTGATCGGGCGCAGGATGAACACATCGGCGGGGGCTCCGACAACCAGCTGGTCGGGGGCGATATCAATGACTTCATGGCCTGGCAAGTGTTCGCGCAGGTGCTGGTTGGCCGGGTCGTCGAGCTGGCTGGCGATGATCGAATGGCTCATGCCTGTACCTCCGTCAGCGCGGCACGGCCGACCTGGCCGAACACCATATCGTCCTGTGGAGTGTGGATCCGGCTGCAGAGTACATCGCGGTAGTGGCGCTCCAGCGGGTTGCGCCGCGACAGCCCTGGATTGCCGGCGGCCTCGATGGCCAGTTCCACGGCCTGGATGGCATTGGCGCTGACCAGCTGCTTGAGCTGCCCGGCATGCTGGGGTGAGATGTGCCCGGCGGCGGCACCATCGAGCAGGCTCTGGTTGGCGAACAGCAGGGTGTCGATGCGGCCCAGTACATGCTGGAAGCGTGGCAGGCTGGCCAGCGGCGCCCCCAGGTTGGAAGGTGTGCGCTGCTTGAGAAAGCCCGCCAGCCAGTCGCGCGCGGCGCGGGCCACGCCGTCGTATACAGCCGGCAGTAACACCGCCATCCACAGTAGGCTCTCGCCGTCGAGTTCGGCCTTCGGGGCACTGGCGGGGCTGACGCTGACGGCGTGGTCGAGGGGAATCAGCACATCGTCGAAGCGTACTTCGTGGCTGCAGGTG
Source organism: Pseudomonas sp. JR33AA (assembly GCF_021378985.1). Lineage (NCBI taxonomy): Bacteria > Pseudomonadati > Pseudomonadota > Gammaproteobacteria > Pseudomonadales > Pseudomonadaceae > Pseudomonas > Pseudomonas sp. JR33AA. The sequence continues at coordinate 108,571 of NZ_JAJSAW010000006.1, read as the reverse complement.
GCGCGCATGCCCAAGTGGTCCCAGTCATCGATGATCGTGATGCCAGGCGTGTCGCGGTGCACAAGGAAGCCGCCGACCAACGGGTCGTTGTCGTCGCTGCGGCCCCACACCAGGTACCAGGTCAGGCCGTGGCTGCCGGTGGAGTAGATCTTTCGCCCGCTCAAGCGCCAGCCTTCGGCCGTGCGTCGCGCCACGGTGGCGGGCAGGCCACCACGGGCCGGAGTGCCCAGTTCAGGCTCGACGCGCAGTGCGTTGATCAGCGCGCCGTGCCGCACGGCATCGTAAGCCACGCGCTGGCGCAGGGGCTGGGGCCAGCGCGCTTCGTCCTGCAGGCGAAAATGCTGCAGGTATTGCATTACCAGGATCAGCGCGGTGGCCGGGTCACCCTTGCCGACCGCGCCGATCACCCGGCGGGCGCTGGCAAGGTCCGCGCCGCCGCCGCCGAAGGCACGGGGTACGGTGAGGGCGAGCAACCCGTGGCGGTGCAGCAAGTGGAAGTTGTCTTGGGGGAACTGGGCGCTGCGGTCATAGCGCTCGGCGTTTGCCGCGAGGGCCAGCGTCAGCTCGGCGAGAGCGCTGTCGGACGGTTGACTCATGAGGCTCATCCCTGAATGACGGTGCGTTGCTAAGACCGTATTCGTATGGATGAAAGCTGTAAAAGGCTTTTTAGTTCTATGCTAATTATCAGCTTTAATAATTTAGGCTTTTACGTGTTATGCGCAATTTGCATTTATTGCTTGGGCTGCGTTGCAGCCCTTTCGCACGCAAGGCGCCACAGGCCAGTGAGCTCAACCCAACAACCTATGTCCCGCGACCTCACCAAAAAGCTCCACCGGCTCCTGTAAATTACCCAGGTAGCGCGGATGAAACAGCCACAGATCCACCTGCGGCTTGAAATCGCTGATATTCAGTACATCCAGCGCACTGCGGTGCCGGCTGGTCTGCAACAGCGGCTCGGGAACCAGTCCCAGGCCCTGGCCGTTGGCGACCAGCCCCAGTTGCAACTCGGTGCCGAAGGTTTCGAGGTTGATCGACAGGCTCAGCCCTTGCTCACTCAGTGCCCGTTGCAGCCCGGCGCGGAAGCCACAGCCATCCGGGTTCAGCACCCAGCCGCGGGTGTAGCAGTCCTTGAGCTTGTAGCTGCGCTTGCCGGCGCTGCCCTTGGCCGTGACCACCCTCAGCGGCATGCGCGCGATCGACTGGCTGGCGATTCCTTCGGGGAAAATCTTTCCAGGCGGGAACAGGGCCGCGGCAGCGTCCAGCTCACCGTTTTCCATGCGCGTGATCAGGCTGCTGCCCCAGCCGCTGGTGACCTGGGTGCGCAGTTGGGGGTAGGCCTCACGGATCTGTGCCAGGGCGTCGAGCAGCACAACGTCGCCCAATGTCTGCGGCACACCCAGGCGCAAGGTGCCCGACGGCGCGCCGTCGTTGGCTACCAGTTCACGCAGCGAGTCTATCTCGCGCAGGATCGCCTTGCACTGCTCATAGACCCGCAAGCCCATGGGGGTGGGTTTGAGCGGCTTGGTGTTGCGGTCGAGGAGGGTGGCGCCGAGGTCTTCCTCGAAATTCTGCACCCGGCGGGTGATGGCCGGCTGCGTCAGTTGCAGGGCCTCGGCGGCAAGGTTCGTGGACTGGCAACGAATGACGGCGACGAAGGCGTCCATATCATCGATTTTCATAATCGGCGCTCTCTGGGTCGAACGGGAAAAAAACAGGCATCAGCATCATCGCACTGGAGGGTAGTGCCATTGGGAAGACTCTAGAAGAGAAAAACGCATATTAGGTTATTCCTAAAATCAATTTAATTTATTTAAAAGATCTCGCTAGAGTCGCTTGACCCGGGCCGCACGATGCTGCCCGCCAAGACACCGAGGAGCATCATGTCCATCCGAACGAAGCTGCTGACCGTTGCCGTTGCCCTGCTGCTGGCCGGTCATGCCGGCGCCAGCGAGCGCCTGACCCTGCGCATCGGCGACCAGAAGGGTAACATGCGCGCCCAGCTGGAGGCCGCCGACGCCCTGCGCGACCTGCCCTACGACATCCGCTGGGCCGAGTTCCCTGCCGCCGCGCCGCTGGCCGAGGCGCTCAACGCTGGGGCGATCGATGCAGGCATCATCGGCGATGCGCCACTGCTGTTCGTGCTGGCCTCCGGAGCACCGGTCAAGGCCATCGCAGTGGACAAGTCCGACCCTTATGGCACGGCGTTGCTTGTGCGGCCGGAGGCGCCGCTGCGCAGTGCGGCCGAACTCAAGGGCAAGCGCATCGCGACCGGGCGAGGGTCGATCGGGCACCACCTGGCGCTCAAAGCGCTGGCCCAGGCAGGGCTGACCGAGAAGGATGTGGAGTTCCGTTTCCTTGGGCCGGTGGACGCCAAGATCGCCCTAGCCAACGGCTCGGTGGATGCCTGGTCGATCTGGGAGCCTTACACAGCGCTGGCCGAGTTGAGTGGGCAAGGCCGTGTGTTGGTCAACGGTCGTGGCCTGTCCACCGGCAACAGTTTCCTTGCCGCCACCGACAAGGCGTTGGAGGAGCCTGGGCGTCGTGCAGCGCTGCAGGACTATCTCAACCGCCTGGCCGCAGCGCAGGTGTGGGCCAACCAACACCTGGATACCTACTCGAGAACCTTGGCAGCGATCATTGGCTTCCCGGTAGAGGCGGCCCGCTTACAATTCGAGCGTCGGCAGCTGCGCTGGCAGGTGATCGACACGCAAACCGTTGCAGAGCAGCAGGACACCGCCGACTTCTACCACGCCCACGGCCTGATGACCGAGCGCCTCGATGTGGCCCTGACCTTTGCCACCGGTTTCACCCTTCCCGCCGCCGCCAAGCTTGCAGCGCAACCCTGACCCCGGAGACGTACCCATGACCTTTAAACCCCTGCGCCAATTGGGCCTGGCGCTGCTCGCCAGCGCCTTGCTGCCAAGCCTTGCCAGCGCCGAGCAGACCTTGCGCATCGGCTACCAGAAGTCCTCGACCCTGCTGACCCTTCTGAAGGCCCGGGGCAGCCTCGAACAGCGCCTGCAGGCCGAGGGCATTCGTGTGACCTGGCACGAGTTCCCCAGCGGTCTGCCGCTGCTGGAGGCCCTGAACCTAAGCAATGTCGACCTCTCGGCTGACGTTGCCGACACCGTGCCGGTATTCACTCAAGCGGCAGGCGCCCAGCTGACCTATTTCGCCCGTGAAGCACCTTCGCCGACCGCCCAGGCGATCCTGGTGCCGGCGGATTCACCGCTCAAGACCCTGTCCGACCTCAAAGGCAAGCGTGTGGCGGTGACCAAAGCCGCTGGCAGCCACTATCTGTTGATCCAGGCCCTGGCCAAGGCTGGGCTGACCTTCAAGGACATCACGCCGGCGTACCTGATCCCCGCCGACGGCCGCGCTGCCTTCGAGAACCACAAGGTCGATGCCTGGGTGACCTGGGACCCTTACGTGGCCAGCGCCCAGCGTCAGCAGAACGCGCGGATCCTGGCCGACGGCAGCGAACTGGCCAGTTACCAGCGCTATTACCTCGCCGGCAGCGACTATGCCAAGGCGCATCCTGAGGTATTGCAGCAGGTGTACCTGGCATTGCGTGAAGCCGGTGCCTGGACCAAGGCCAACCCCGAGGCCGCTGCCCGGATCCTTGGCCCGCTGTGGGGTAATCTGGACAGCGCCACGGTGCAGCAGGCCAACGCCCGGCGCAGTTACGATGTGCAGCCGGTGAAGCTGGACAACCTGACCGAGCAGCAACGGATTGCCGACGCGTTCTATCGTGAGGGGTTGTTACCCAAGGCGGTGGATACCAGCGCGGTGGACGTGTATCAGCCGCCTAGCAACTGAAATCTGGGTGCTCACATGCGATAAGCCGTGATTATTCCACCTGATGAAATCTTTGCAGGAGGGGTTTGCTGTCGCCATAATTGGACTGTAATTACATGGTACATAACATAATACAAACTCATAGGAGCAAGCATGGCCCGTGGCGGTATCAACAAGGTGGTAGTGCAGCAGGCGCGTCAGGCGCTGATCGCCCGGGGTGAGAACCCCAGCATCGATGCCATCCGTATCGAGTTGGGCAACACCGGCTCCAAAACCACAATTCACCGCTACCTGAAGGAACTGAACGGCCAGCAACCGGTGGCTTCCGAAGGCGGGGTTGCGCTGAGCGATGTGCTGAGCCGCCTGGTCGGGCAGTTGGCAACGCAGCTGCAGTACGAGGCCGACCTGAAGATCGAGCAGGCCCAGAGCACCTTCACCCAACAGCGCGAGAAGCTTGAGGCGCAGCTGGAAATCGCCCAGCAGGCACTGGCTGCAGCGCACCAGCAACACAAGATCGATGCAGCGGCATTGGCTGCAGAGACAGAAAAACTGTTGTCCACGCAAAGCACGCTGCAGGCCGAACAGCTGCGCAGTGCCAGCCTCAACCAGTCGCTGGGGGAGATGCAGGCGCGTCTGGCTGACAAGGACGAGCAGGTCAAATCGCTGGAAGACAAGCACCGCCATGCCCGTGACGCCTTGGAGCTCTACCGCACTGCCAGCCGTGAACAGCGTGAAGAAGACCAGCGCCGCCACGAAGCGCAGTTGCTGCAAATGCAAATGGAATTACGCCAGTTGCAGCAGGGCATGCTCGTCAAGCAGGACGAACTGACCCGTTTGCACCGTGAAAATGAGCGTTTGCTGGGAGAGCATCGTCAGGCGGCCAGTGAATGCCGGGCGCAGGATGATTTGCTGGAACAACGCGATGCGCAGATCCAGGGCCTGCGCACGATCCTGGCCCAGGCACAAGGCGCCAGCGAAGAAATGCGCCGGCAGCTGGATGTGCAAGCCCAGAGCCTTGAAGCCAGGCGCGACGTGTGCGCCGAGCAAGCGCGGCAGTTGCAATGGCTTGAGCAGCAGTTGAAGGCGCGTGACGAGGCGCTGGCGCAGTGTCGGGCGCAATTGGCCTCGGTTGCAGATTAATCAAACTTTTCCTGGCGGGTGGTTTCTTCCCTAGACACTCATCAGAGACAAACGCCATGCCTGGATCTCAACCACCACACAAAGAGGGGCCTCACTCTGCCGAGCAGGCCGATAACACGACAGACCTTGGTTTCGACCCCGATTCCCCGGATGTCGAAGACCCTCAAGTCGACCCACAGGGACCGGCCAAGCCGCCCAGAGACATTGAGAAAAAGGAGAACCCCCAGCCTTGATTACTGGCCTGATCGCCGGCAAGCCATGCGCGATCCCTCGGGACGGGCTTGCCGGCGACAAGGCCAGACCAGGCTTCGCTCAGCCCTCTGCGCGCCTGGCTGCTTCTACGCCCGCCGCCGACAGCTTGATCGGGTAGTTCACACTGATCTGATGATCGCTGCTCACCGCCACGCTACCGTCTTGAATCAAGCCGGCCTCCTGCAGCGTCTTGAGCATGCCGGCCACCGCCTTTTCGCCGCGGTAGTTGTCCAGCACTTCCTTGCCTAGCCCTTCCGGATGCGCGTGCAGCAGGCGGGTAAGTACTTCGGTCTTCAATGCATCGTTACTCATGTGGGCCTCACTTACCGTGCTTGGACTGAAGGGCCTTGGCATGCTCCAGGTGCCGTTCGAGTTTGGGCAGCGTTTCGCTGGCAAAGGCTTTCAGTTCAGCCTTGTCGGACGATGCAGCCTCCTTCTTGAACAGCTCCACTGCTTTTTCATGAGCGTCGACCTGGTTGTTGAGGTACGACTTGTCAAAGGATTCATCGCGCCATTCCAGGATCATTTTCTTGACCTTGTCGGTCATGGCCGCCTCATCTGGCACGGAAATGTCCAGCTTGCGGGCGATGTCGCCGAGTTTCTGGTTGGCCTGGGTGTGGTCGGTGACCATTTGCTGGGCGAACGTCTTGATCTCGGCGGTCTGGCTTTTCTCCTTAGCCAGGTTGCCAGTCACCACCTCGGCAATGCCGGCCTCGGTGGCTGCATCGACGAAATCATCGGAAGTCGCGGCCATTGCGTGCACCGAAGCCAGGCCCAAGACCATGGAAAAACCAACGCGTCTGATGAAGAGGTTATTCATGCTTCACTCCGTTAAACCGTGGCGCGACCTCAATGTCGCATACGGTTGAGGGTGAAGGCGGGGCAAAGGTTTAATCTTTTTTGCCGCCGGTTCCGACCTTTGACGCTGAACTATAGTGAAAGGCGGCGAACGCGGTATGGCCAGGGATTCCAATGGGCGCAGCCAGGAAACAGGACGATGACGGTGTTTTCGCCATAACCGGCGAGGGCCGCGCCGTGGCACTGTTTCGCCTGGTATTGGCGTTCATGCTGGTGGTGATGCTGGCATTTGTGCTGGTGGAAGGCTGGCGCATCTGGCGTGACTACCGTTTCGCCTATAACAACGCCGAAGACATGGTCAGCAACCTGGCACGGGCCACGGCGCAGCACGCCGAGGACGCTATCCGCCAGGTCGACGTCATTACCGCGGCCTTGGCCGAGCGCCTGGAAGGCGACGGTTTCGATCACATCGACCGGCCGCGCCTGCATGCCTTGCTAGCGCAGCAAAAACGCATCATGCCGCAGCTGCACGGGCTTTTCGTTTACGGCCCGGACGGCAGCTGGATCGTCACTGATCAGGCGGCCATCCCGCCAAACGCCAACAACGCCGACCGGGACTACTTCGCCTATCACCGCAGCCATACCGACCCTGGCGTACATATAGGTTCGGTGGTGCGCAGCCGCTCCACCGGCGACCTGATCATTCCTATTTCCAGGCGCCTGGAGTTTGCCGACGGCAGCTTCGCCGGTGTATTGCTTGGCACCATCAAAGTGGAGTGGTTCGTACGTTACTACGGTGACTTCAAGATCGACGAGCGCGGCGCGCTGGTGCTGGCCAAGCGCGACGGTACCCTCCTGGTACGGCGCCCGTTCGTGGAACAGGTGATAGGCCGAAGTCTCGCCAACAGTGAGATCTTCCGCAACCACTTGCCGCATGCCACAGAAGGTGTGGCCGAGGCAGTAGCGGTAGTCGATGGTACACCTCGGCTGTATGGCTACCGCGCGTTATCCAGCTACCCGTTGGTCGTGGAGGCGGGGGTGTCGCGTGAATCCATTGTTGCGCCCTGGCGGTACGACGCGATCAAGTCGGTGGCGGTATTGCTGCTGTTGTTGGTAGGGCTGGCAGCTTTTGGCGGTGTGGTGCTGCGCCAACTGCGCGAGCGGATCGCCATCGAGCGCGCGTTGCTCCAGGCTCACCAGACGCTGAAAGCGTTGGCCTTGACCGACAGCCTGACAGGGCTGGGTAACCGTCGGCGGCTGGATGGGGTGTTCGAACCTGAGCTACGCCGTGCACGGCGCCAAGGCTACCCCCTGGCGCTGGTGATGCTCGACCTGGATTACTTCAAGGCGTACAACGACCGCTACGGTCACCCAGCCGGCGACCTGTGCTTGCGACGCTTTGCCGAGGTGCTACAGCAAGCCCTGAAACGGCCCGCCGATCTGGCAGTGCGCTATGGGGGGGAGGAGTTCACGCTGTTGCTGCCCGACACTGATGGCCGTGGGGCGGAACTGCTGGTGCAGGAGTTACAGCAACTGTTGCGCCGGCAGGCCCTGGAACATGCCGCAAGCCCGTTGGGACGGGTGTCGTTCAGTGCAGGGATCGCGGTGGTCGACCTGGCGCGTGAGGGCGTCACTGCCGACGCGCTGGTGGCGGCGGCGGACGGGGCGTTGTACCAGGCCAAACAGCAGGGGCGGGATAGGTATTGCGTGGCGGGAAGTGCGGTGGCGGGGCAGGATTGCTGACCTGGCTGGCGATCGCGAGGGCGCCGTGCGTCATGATGAAATGCTAAAGACCCACGCACAGACGCATTGCACAACGCCCGCTGAGACCGTGAGCATGCTCGCTTGCCAGGATACTCTGGAGACGTTCGCAAAGCCGGCTTTCCTGAAGCATCTCAAACCCGAAACGTGCATAAAACGGCGCATTCCAAGGCACATCCACAAAGGTGGTCAGCGTCAGCTCGCGTACACCGGCGCAGCGCCCTGCAGCGACCACTTGCTGCAGCAACCGTCGCCCGACACCTTGGCCTTGGGCCTCCTGGCAAACCGATATTTCATGAACGTGCAATGCCTGATCCGCCAGCCGGGCGCAGGCAAAACCCACAATGCGCCCAGCCGTGTCCTGCGCCACCCAACTACCACCTGCCTCGACGAAAGCCCTGTGTGCCGCGCAATCCATGACTTCGCCTTGCGCCAGCCAAGCCAGTGCCGGCCAACTGACAAAAGCCTGGGCTGCCGAGCGCTCGACGTCCGGTAGCCACGGGATATCTCGTTCAAGGGTAGGGCGGATAAGCATGAATCACTCCTGTCGTTCTAATCCGCTGCCAGCACCTGCGGCTGTAATTGCCAGCGCACCGAGCTTACACCTTTCTCCAGGCTGACCCTGCTGACCAGGCGCTCCAGTTGCGCCGGCGCCTGCGCGGTGCCCAACAGCTCGGCGCGCACTTCCAGGTGCGCAGGGTTGTCCAGGTCCTGGCTCTGCAACGACTGCAGGCGCAGTTGTGGATCGCCCAGGCTATGCAACATCAGGCTACGCACCTGGATCTCGTCCTCGCCGCGGCAGACGATACGGACTTCGAAGTGCTGTTCCACCTCGTTGGCCGGTACCACGTCCTGACGGTCCAGGCGCTGGGCGATGTCACGCAACAAGATGTTGGCGCAGAGCACCACCAGGCTACCCAATGCCGCCTCCATCATCAGCCCGAGGCTGCACAGCACGCCGACCGCAGCCGTGCACCACAAGGTGGCCGCGGTGTTCAGGCCACGTACATTGAAACCATCACGCATGATGACACCACCACCGAGAAAGCCGATGCCCGACACCACATAGGCTGCGACGCGCGACGCATCGGCAGGGGCCATGCCCGGCACCGCCTGGGTCATCAATACGAACAGGCAGGCACCGGTACTGACCAGCGCATTGGTGCGCAGCCCGGTCAGGCGTTGACGCAATTGCCGCTCGGCACCGATCAGCGCCCCCAGCACCAGGGCAATGCTGACGCGCAGCAGAAATACTTTCCAATCCATAGCAAACCTCTTCCGCAGGCACACGCCCGCATGAACGCCATCAGTTGGCGCGGTTGAAAAAACCAGAAAATTGCGCAGGACCACGAGGAGGGAAGGAGAAGCGGGGTTACAGGAAACCACCGTCTTGCCAGAGCGGCCAGACAGTGCAGAACACTGCCGGGCTAGCGCGCCACGCGGGCCTGTCGCAAGCGACTGGGGCTACTGTCCAAGGCAGGTCTCCTGTTGAGGAAGGCAAAATTGCGTCGCGGACCATACGCCGCACAGCAGGGCAGGTCAAGGGCAAAAACAGACAATGGCTTCATACGTGAACGGCCTGTAGCCGGTCACGCCCACATGGAAAAAAACCTGGGCAGCCGGTAACCTTGCGCCTCCCTTTGCCATCACCCGGACCGTTCCATGCTGTTCAATCTCGCCGTATTGTTCGGCACCCTGGTGGCCATGGAGGGCGTTGGTACGCTGGCTCACAAGTACATCATGCATGGCTGGGGCTGGTGGCTGCACCGATCGCACCATGAGCCACACCTGGGCATGCTCGAAACCAACGACCTTTACCTGGTAGCCCTGGGGCTGATCGCCACGGCGCTGGTGGCGCTGGGCAAAAGTGGTTGTGCGCCTTTGCAGTGGGTAGGCGGTGGTGTGGCAGGGTATGGGGCACTGTATGTGCTGGCCCACGACGGTTTCTTCCACCGGCATTGGCCGAGCAAGCCGCGGCCGGTCAACCGCTACCTGAAACGCTTGCACCGTGCACACCGCTTGCACCATGCGGTGAAGGGGCGCACGGGGAGCGTGTCGTTCGGGTTTTTCTATGCACCGCCGCTGAAGGTGTTGAAACAGCAGCTGCGCAGCAGGCGCAGCCCATCATGACGCACCCCTGGCAGCCCGTACCTGAAGGGATTGAGTGACCTCAGTTCACAGCTTCACCCTTGGGCTGTGCCGCCACATACCCGCGGCTCACCCACCAGCCAAACCCGGCCGCGGTGAAGAACATGATCAAGCTGTACAACGCAGCCGGCACGGCCATGGTCGCGTTGTTGAGCAGCGAAGGGCTCAACGCCAGGGCAATCGCCAAGGTCCCGTTATGGATGCCAATCTCCATACCAATGGCAATCGCCTGGCGCTTGGGAATGTTCAACAGGCGCGGCACCCAATAGCCCACCGTCAGGCTCAGCAGGTTGAACAGCAGCGCCGCCAGGCCCACCACCGGTGCGTACTCGACCACTGTCTGCCAGTCCTTGGCCAATGCCAGGACGATAGTGAAGGCCAGGAACAGCGCAGCCACCAGCTTCATCGGTTTCTCCATGCGTGCAGCGAACGCCGGGGCGAAATGGCGAATCAGCATGCCCAGCGCTACCGGCAGCAAGACGATGGCGAACACCTGCATGACCTTGGCGAACTGCAGTGGAATAGCCTGGTCCGAGGCCATGAACCAGCTCAGCGACAGGTTCACCAGCAACGGCATGGTCAGGATCGCGATCAGTGAGTTGACCGCCGTCAGGGTGATGTTCAACGCCACATCACCGTGGGCCAGATGGCTGAACAAGTTGGCTGTGGTACCGCCCGGCGAAGCAGCCAGCAGCATCAACCCCACTGCCAGGGCAGATTCCAGGCCAAAGCCGTTGGCAATCAGGAAACACACCAGCGGCAACAGCAGGATCTGGCACACCAGGCCCACCACCACGGGCTTTGGGTACTTCACCACGCGAGCGAAGTCAGCCAGCGTAAGCGACAAGCCAAGGCCAAGCATGATGATGCCCAGGGCAAGCGGCAGAAACGCAGTGAGCAGGGGCGAGGCGGTCATGAATGGTATCTCGGGCGAAGGACCTGAAGCAGTGTAGGTCGGCCTGGATTGATAGCTAATTGCAAAGGGCCAGCTCTTGGTAACCGTTTGTTACCACGCGCAGCGGCTGGCGAGGCTGCATGCCGCATTGCAGCACGCATGCAGGCGAAGTAGCATTCCTTTTTTACCTTAGGATTAGCCCGATATGCCGTTCCAGCAAGGTCTGCTTGCCACCCCGGTGCCGGCCCACGCCCGTCACCTGTTCTTCACCCTGCAGTCGCCCGAGGCGTTGTCTGCCGCTCTGGATGCCTTGCTGCCGCAGGTCGATGGCGAACAGTTGCTGCTGGGCGTAGGCGCCCCGCTGGCCAAGGCCCTGGGCCGGGAAATACCAGGCCTGCGCCCGTTCCCGCTGCTGGATGCCGCAGTGGAGAACCCCAGCACCCAACACGCCCTGTGGCTGTGGCTGCGTGGCAACGAACGCGGCGACCTGCTGTTGCGCGCCCAGGCCCTGGAGCAGGCACTGGCACCCGCTCTGTGCCTGGCCGACAGCGTTGATGGCTTCCTGCACCGGGGTGGCCATGACCTTACCGGTTATGAAGACGGTACCGAAAACCCGGTAGAAGAAGAGGCGGTGCAAGCGGCCATTGCCGCGGATGGCTCCAGCTTTGCCGCGTTCCAGCTGTGGAAGCACGACCTGGAATACTTCAAGTCGCTGCCTCAGGCTGACCAGGACAACATCATCGGCCGCCGCTTGAGCGATAACGAAGAACTCGACGACGCCCCCGAGTCCGCGCACGTCAAACGCACCGCCCAGGAAAGCTTTGAACCCGAGGCGTTCATGGTCCGCCGCTCGGTATCCTGGGCCGACCAACGCGGCGCCGGCCTGGCGTTCGTCGCCCTGGGCAAGAGTTTCGAGGCTTTCGAGGTGCAGCTGCGGCGCATGAGCGGCCTGGAAGACGGCATCATCGATGGACTGTACCGCTTTAGCCGCCCGCTGACCGGTGGCTACTATTGGTGCCCACCGATGAGCGGGACGGGTGTCGATCTGAGCCCGTTGCTGGGGCTTGATCACTAAACATCCAGATACAGAAACCCACCCAGGCGAGCGACAGAGCGGCTAGGCTTGAAAGTTTCCCATTCATGACGGGAGATTTTCCGTGTACGCACGTCGTGAAGTCCTACGCGCAGGTGCCACATTGGGGTTGCTGGCCGCCGCCAGCCCTTGGCTGCACGCTGCCGTGCCGGCGGGTTTGCTGGCCCGTAAAGTCCCGTCCACCGGTGAAGCGTTGCCGGTGATCGGTGCCGGTACTTCGGGCAGTTTCGAGGTAGAAACTGGTTCGCCCCAATACCTTCAGCTCAAAACGCTGCTCAAGGCATTTTTCGAAGGCGGCGGCCGGGTGATCGACACCTCGCCCAACTACGGGGGCGCCGACAGCATTCTTGGCCGGTTGCTGGAGGAGGGCGGTTGGCACCGCCAGTGCTTCCTTGCCACCAAGATCGCCGCCAATAGCCGGGCTGAAGCCCAAGCGCAGTGGGCCGGCAGCCTGAAGAACCTGCGCACCGACAAGGTCGATTTGCTGCAGGTTCACAACCTGCGCGACTGGCAGACCCAGCTGCCTTATGCCCGCGAACTGAAGCAGCAGGGCGGGACACGTTACGTCGGCATCACCCATTACCTGAACAGTGGCCACGACGATGTCGCGCGCATCGTGCGAAGCGAGCCGCTGGACTTCATCCAGATCAACTACTCGGTCAACGCCCCCGACGCCGCCCGCGAATTGCTACCGTTGTGCCACGACAAGGGCGTTGCGGTGTTGATCAATCGGGCCTTCGACGATGGCCGGCTGTTCGCCCGCGTCCAGGGTCAGGCCTTGCCTGGCTGGGCCGCCGAAGCTGGCATTGGCAGCTGGGCACAGCTGTTTCTCAAATTCGCCATCAGCCACCCGGCAGTGACCACGGTCATACCTGCTACCGGTAAGCCTGACCGTCAGCTCGATCATCTCAAGGCCGGGCATGAGCCACTGCTCACCCAGGCGCAGCAACAGGCGCTGATCACGCAGTTTGCCTGACACCATGCAAGCCTGGCGGCGGCGCCTGGATCAAGGGCTGAACATCCAGCCTGGTGAAGGGCCGGCGGTGATCGCCGCCTTGCTGCTGTTCTACCTGCTGTTCACCGGTTACTTCATGCTGCGCCCGGTGCGCGAGACCATGGGCGTTGCCGGTGGCGTGGAAAACCTGCAATGGCTATTCACCGGCACCTTCATTACCACGTTGGCGTGCCTGCCGCTGTTTGGCTGGCTGGCATCCCGGGTGCGCCGCAGGCATATCCTGCCCTGGACCTATGGTTTTTTCGCCAGCAACCTGTTGCTGTTCGCGGCACTGTTAGCCAGTAATCCTGACGATCTCTGGACCGCCCGGGCATTCTATATCTGGCTGTCGGTGTTCAATATGCTGACGATCTCGCTGGCCTGGAGCGTGCTCGCCGATCTGTTTTCCACCGCCCAAGGCAAGCGGCTGTTCGGCCTGCTGGCAGCGGGGGCCAGCCTGGGCGGGCTCAGCGGCCCCCTGCTGGGCACCTTGCTGGTGGCGCCGCTCGGCCATGCCGGGTTGCTGGTGCTGGCTGCGGTACTTCTGCTGGGCAGTATCGGCGCGACCTTGTTCCTGCAGCGGTGGCGAGCACGCCAACCCATTGCGGTGCAAACCGAACATCAGGACTCGCGGCCACTGGGTGGCAACCCGTTTGCCGGCGCCATCGCCGTCCTGCGCTCGCCCTATCTGCTGGGCATTGCTTTGTTCGTGGTGTTGCTGGCCAGCGTCAGCACATTCCTGTACTTCGAGCAGGCGCGGATTGTCAGCGAAACCTTCACTGACCGCACCCGGCAGACACAGGTGTTTGGCCTGATCGACACCGTTGTGCAGGCCCTGGCCATCCTCACCCAGGTCTTTCTTACCGGGCGCCTGGCGCGTCGGCTGGGTGTCGGTGTGTTGCTGGTTGCGGTGCCGCTGGTGATGGCTGCAGGCTTCTTGTGGCTGGCACTGGCTCCGGTGTTCGCCCTGTTCGTGGTGGTGATGGTGGTGCGCCGGGCAGGCGAATACGCGCTGGTACGGCCAGGGCGGGAGATGCTGTTCACCGTGCTACCTGCCGAGGAAAAGTACAAAGCCAAGAACTTCATCGACACGGTGGTCTACCGTGGCGGCGATGCGCTGAGCGGCTGGGTCAAGCGTGGGCTGGACATCATGGGCGAGCACCCGCAATTGGCGATGCTGATCGGCGCGCTGCTTGCCGTGGGCTGGGCCGCGACGGGCGGCTGGCTGGGCCGGCGCCAGGCGCGCCTGGAGAGCCCGCCGCACCACTGACACGCGCGCCAAATATGGCGATGCCGCTTATTTAATGCCACCGGTCCGAACCCTTCGTAATAAAGCGAATCTGCCGATATCGCCGAACTCCGAATCTGTGTACGGCGTCTTGCCGTGCATTCCGAAGTCATATGAGGTTTGAACACCATGGCCACTAAAGACAACAGCCGCAGCGGCAATCAACAAGGCAGCCAAGGCGGTAACAAGAACCCAGGCAATTTCGCCAATGACCGTGAAAAAGCTTCCGAAGCCGGTCGCAAGGGCGGCCAGTCCTCGGGCGGCAGCACGTCCAACGACCGCGAGTCGGGTCACAAGGGCGGCCGTTCGTAACTGACCAAGACGCAGTGCCGGGGTAACCTGGCACTGCAATTATCCAAAGGGGTACTCCATGCGACTGACTCCACTGATCATTCTGATGGGCTCGCTGAGCTTGGTTGGCGGCTGTTTCGACCGCGACAATGACCACCCCGGCAAAGATTCCGACCCTAGCAAGCCTTCGCTGCAAATGCAGCAACCTGATTCCAAGCCTGCACCGCAGCCTGCGCCCGACCCCGAGCCGATGCCGGGGCAAAAGCCGAACGCGTAAGTAGACACAAGGAGCACGGCATGACGGTGATGAACCGCAACACCGCAGGCGCTGCGCGAGTGGCCACCGTATCGACCAGCCTGAGACAACGTTACCAAGCAATGCTCGCAGGCCAGGAGGCTGGCAGCGCCTCATGGCTGGAGGAACAACTGGCGGGTGCCGCGAACATGTCGGATAACTTGCCCGACACACCATCGGAGTTGGCTGCCTGGAGCAGGGAGCATGCTGCCGAAGTTGCCAAGGCCTACACCGATTACCGGACGCAACGCCGTGAAGGCATGCCACGGCGTTACTTTTCCAACCGCGCACACGCTTTGTGGTTCCTGCAACAGGTTGCGCCGACCAAGTCCGTGGACGGCGCCTGGCTGCAGGGCACCCTGCATCACTGGCGCGATCCACGTTACCACGGGCTGATTCGCACTTACCTGGAAGAGCTCGGCAACGGTGACCCACGCTGCAACCATGTGCTGATCTATCAGCGTCTGCTTGGCCGCCTGGGTTGCATGGAGGCCATGCCCCTGGATGACACGAGGTATCTGCAAGGGGCCCTGCAACTTGCCCTGGGGCAGCATTGCGACACTTATCTGCCGGAGGTGATTGGCTACAACCTCGGCTATGAGCAGCCACCGCTGCATCTGCTGATCACCACGTACGAGCTGGCCGAACTGGGCATCGACGGGCAGTATTTTCAGCTACACGTAACCATCGACAATGCCGCCAGCGGCCATGCCCGCCTGGCAATTCAGGCCCTGAACCAGCTAAGCCCCCCGCATGACCCACAGGGGTTCTACGCCAGGGTGCGCTTAGGCTACCGCCTGAATGACCGGGGTATCACCACACCAGACCTCATCGGCCAGTTCGACCTGCAAGGCGAATTGTTTGCGGCCCTGGAACGCAAGCGGGTCTATGGCCAGTTGATGCATGCCGACCATTGCCGCCTGCAGCAGCGCACGATCAATCAATGGCTGGCCGAGCCGGGTGCCATGCCCACATTCGTTGCCGCATTGCAGGCTCAGGGTTGGATCCGCAGAGGGCAGCCGCCAGCAGACAGCCGCTGGTGGAGGCTGATCGAGGGGCCGACTGCGGCGATGTTCGGGGTGTTCAGTGCCTATGAAAAACAGCTTTGGCATGACTGGATCGCCGACGATTGGCAGCCGTCCATCCGCCGTGTGTCCCCGGGCAGTTGGGGGCTGCCCGAGGTGCCTGAAGAAATACCAACCGACGCCTTGAATGTGGCCCCCAAGGCCTTGATCCAGAGGATGGCCGGCAACCGCCACGCCACGCCGGACGGCCTGTCAGCCACGCGCGCCTACATTCGCGCAACCGGGCTGTGCCAGGAGGAACCGACTTGATGATGCTCGCTCACAGGCAAATCGAGGCAGATGAGGCGTTATTGCAACTGGGGCAGCGCCTGCGCGCCGATGGATACCACTTTACCTGCGTGACGCCCGCCACTCATGCGCGCGTCAATGCTCGCGAGGGCTGCGGGCAGGCCGGCACCCTGCGCGATGTATTCGGCTGGAGCCGACCTTTCGCCCCAGGTTTGTTGTCGGCAGATCAGTTGCAGTTGCTCGAACGTGCGCAGGCGTTGGTGGCACAGGGTGAACTGCTGACCAGCACGGTACGCTGGTCCAGCCTGGATGAATTATTGCTGCTGCATTCGGCGTTTCCAACCGACGCCAGCGATGCCGTGTTCTTCGGCCCGGACAGTTACCGCTTTGCCCAGGTCATCCAGGATCACCTTCAGCACTGTCCCGCGCGGGTCGAGCATGCAGTGGATATTGGCTGTGGTAGCGGCGTGGGCGCCGTGCTGATTGCCCGCGCCGCGCCGCACGCACAGGTCAGCGCCGTTGACATCAACCCCCTGGCGCTGCGTTATACGGCAATCAATGCAGCCTTGGCAGGAGTGAGTAACCTGTCGGTAGAGCCCAGCGACCTGCTGAACGGTGTCACCGGCACGTTCGACCTGATCGTTGCCAACCCGCCCTACATGCTTGACCCTAGCGCCCGCATCTATCGTCACGGCGGAGGCGTGCTAGGCGCCGACCTGTCACTACGTATCGTGGAGCAGGCTCGCGAACGGCTGAGCCGCCACGGTACGTTGCTGCTGTACACCGGCGTGGCCATTGTAGAAGGCCGCGACGCCTTGCTCGAAGCCATCCGCCTGCGCCTGGCCGGCCCGGATTGGGCCTGGGTGTACCGGGAAATCGACCCCGACGTATTTGGCGAGCAACTGACTGAGCCAGGTTACGAACAGGTCGAACGTATCGCCGCCGTGGCGCTCACCGTTACCCGCAGCCGCTGAGGCAGCATGGTCCGCTCCTGTACGTTCGGCATCGAGGAAGAATACCTGCTGGTGAAACTGGGCTCGGGTCAGGTTTCGGCCACACCGTCACCTGCGGTGATCGGGCGCTGTCGTGAAGCACTTGGCCGCTATTTCGCCCAGGAGATGTTCCGTAGCCAGATCGAGCTGGCGTCGCCGGTGTTCACCAACCTGTATGAAGCGCGTGAGTTCTTCCAGCGCAGCCGTCAGCGGCTGCGCGTGGCATTGGCCGAAGAGGGGATGGGGCCATACGCTGCGGCAAGCCACCCCTGCGCCGCGTGGCTGCGGCAGAAGCCCGCGGCCCACGTGCATTATCAGCAGCTGTTCGATGACTACCGCCATGTAGCAAGGCGTAGCCTGCTCAATGGCCTGCATGTGCACGTTGGCGTACCGCCAGGGTGTGACCGCATGCAACTGATCAACCGCCTTTTGCCCTGGTTACCGTTGTTGCTGGTGTTGAGCACCTCGTCGCCCCTGTGGGCTGGCCAGCCTACCGGGTACATGAGCTATCGCCGCGTGATCTGCGGTGAGTGGCCGCACATGGGCTTGCCCGAAGCATTGCCGGACTGGGCCGCCTACGAACGCTACCGTGCCTTGTTGCAGCGTACCGGTGCACTGGCCGCCGAGGGCGACTTCTGGTGGGCAATCCGGCCTTCGCGGCGCTATCCGACAGTGGAGTTGCGCATCTGCGATGGCTGCCCGAGCCTGGAAGACGTCCTGTGCATTGCAGCATTGTTTCGCCATCTTGTTGAACACAACATTGCCTACCGCCATGACCCGCTGCCTTGCAGCCGCGAGTTGCGCTGGATCGCCCAGGAGAACTACTGGCGTGCCATGCGCCATGGGCGCCACGCTCAATTCATAGGTTGTCACGAGCAGCAACCGGTCACGGCGCAAGGCTGGCTCGCCCAACTGCAGGAGCAGGTACCCATAGACAGCGCGGACGCCGAGCGCGCCTGCCAGCACGCCCTGCACGTGCTGCGCCACGGCACCCATGCCGACCAGCAATTGCTGTGCCTGGCACAGGCCAAGGCAGACGGGCTCGGCAAAGCGCAGGCGCTACGCGCCGTGGTGGCCGCCGGGACTTGCATTTAGCCTGGGTTGACCGACAATGGCCGCGCCCTTTGCAGCCACTCGGAAACACCTGCTCCATGATGCTGATCAAGCAATTCCCCGACATTTCCCTGGATGACACGCTGTTCGTCTTTGCACTTGAGGCCGAGGCGGGCAATGTCTTTACCGAGGTGAACACCGTGTTCACCGGCATTGGCAAGGTCAATGCCGCTATTGCCCTGACCAAGGCGATCGTAACGCGCAGGCCCAAACTTATCGTCAACCTGGGCTCGGCTGGCAGCCAGCGTCATGGCAGGGGCGAAGTCGTGTGCTGTAACCGCTTCGTCCAACGCGACATGGATGTGACCGCGCTGGGTTTTGCTCGCTATGAAACGCCCTTGTCCGATACCCCGGTGATGCTCGAGCACGGGGTGGCAATTCCCGGCCTGGCTTTGGAAACCTGTGGCAGCGGTGACAGCTTCGAGATCAACCATGGCGACGCGCCTTACGACGTGGTCGACATGGAAGCCTACGTGCTGGCATTGATCGCGCGTGGCGAAGGTATTCCATTTGTGTGCCTGAAATACATTTCCGATGATGCCGGCAGCGATGCCGCGGCGGACTGGGCGGTGCAAGTGCACCTGGCGGCCGAGGCGTTCAAGCGGGTGTTGTTCAGCCAGGTGTGACGGTTGCCGCAGGGCAGGGCAGCTAAACCTTTGTCGCCCGGCGCAGTCACTTCTGGTATCAGCAGGCAACCCTGGGAGTACCCTCATGGCTCGCGCAATCTGGAAAGGCGCCATCAGTTTTGGCCTTGTGCACATCCCCGTGGCACTTAACACCGCCGTGCGCACCGAGCGCGTGGACTTCGACTGGCTGGACAAGCGCAGCATGGAGCCGGTCGGCTACAAGCGGGTGAACAAGGTGACCGGCAAGGAAATCGACAAGGACAATATCGTCAAGGGTGTAGAGTTCGAGAAGGGCCGCTATGTGGTGATCAGTGAGGAGGAGATCCGCAAGGCCCGTCCCGAAGCGACCCAGACAATCGATATCTTTTCCTTTGTGGAAGCGGGCGATATTCCGCTGCAGCATTTCGATACGCCCTACTATCTGACCCCGGACCGCCGTGGCGGCAAGGTGTATGCCCTGCTGCGCGAGACGCTGGAAAAGACCGGCAAGGTGGCACTGGCCACCGTGGTATTGCATACCCGGCAGCACCTGGCGCTGCTGCGGCCGCTCGACGATGCGCTGGTGATGATCACCTTGCGCTGGCCTGAAGAGGTGCGCGGGCTGGAAACGCTGGAGTTGGATTCCAGTGTGACCGACAGCAAGGTGGAGAAGCGTGAACTGGAGATGGCCAAGCGCCTGGTAGAGGACATGAGCGGGCCCTGGAAGCCTGAGGATTATCATGACGCCTTCCGCCAGACGATCATGGACCTGGTGGAAGAGAAGGCCAGCAAGGGCAAGATCGAGGCGGTGGAAAAGGGCGACACAGGCGGGGCCGAGAAAGGTGCAGATATCCTCGACCTTACCGAGTTGCTCAAGCGCAGCCTAGGCGGCAAGAAACCGGTGAAGAAGACGCGCAAGGCTTCCTGAGCAAGGTTTCGCCACCCCTACACACAGCATCAGACCTGCGCCTGCAATCCGGCCAGGTAATCACCAAACCCCTCGCGGGCGCGGCTGTCCCGTCGACTGCTGGTGGCCACACTGTGTCTGGCGGTCCAGACGATCTGGGCGCCGCTGGCCTGCAGGGCGCTGACCAGTTGCACATCTTCATGCGCCGCGAGGGGCTGGAAGCCACCCACGCGCTCGTAGGCCTCGGCACATACACCCAGATTTGCACCGTGCACATGCCGATGCCCTTCGCACGCCTGGTAGCGGCTCCGGTACAACTTGCGCAGCGCGGCTGTCTGCCAGGTTTGCCAGGACTCGACATGCACTGTGCCGCACACCACCTCGGCGCTACAGGCCAGCTGCGACAGCAGCCAGTGTGCCGGGACCTGGCTGTCGGCATCGGTGCACGCCAACCACGTGGCGCCTCGCTCGACCATGTGCGCCGCGCCCACGCGACGCGCCATGCCGACATTACCGGCGTCCACCTCCAGTATGTGTACACCGAATCGCCGTGCCACGGCGCCGCTGCCGTCACTGCAGCGGTCCAGTACCACCAGCACTTGCACGTGCAGGCCGGACTGCTGCGCCTGCCGGGCCGCGATCATCACCGCCCGCAGGCATCGCCCAAGGCGGCGGGCTTCGTTATGCGCCGGGATGACAACAGCAATCATGCGCACGTCTCATCGAGGTCGACAACGCTTGGCTGGCAGGACCAGTACTCCAGCACGAAGTCCGCCTCCTCATGCCGGAACTGTTGATGCAGCGGCAAATGCCGGGTCAACATGCGGTGCACTTCGCGACCGTCCTGCGGGCAACCTGCGATAGGGTGCTTCCAATGGCAGGCCAGTAGGGCACCGTCGTAGCCAAGGCTGGCCACCGATTGTTCGATCACCTGCAGCCAGTCGGTGGGATCAAGGTAGTAGCCCACCTCGCTGAGCACGATCAGGTCAAAGCGGCCGCCCGGCCAGTCGCCCGGTAGCCGGCCCAGTTCGACCGAAGCATTATGCACATGGGCCAGGCGTTCACGGGCCAGGCTTACCGCTGTCGGGTCCAGGTCCTGGCACAACAGCTCGGCGCAACGCTCGGCCAGCAGCGCACTGAGCTCGCCATTTGCGCAGGCTGGCTCGAACACGCGCTGATAGCATTGGCGTGGCAGGCTGGCCATCACCAGTTCGCGTTTGCGCTTCTCGTACCAACGGGTGCGAAAGGCCCAAGGGTCTTCATTGGTGGCGTATAGCTGGGCAAAATACTGTGGATCGAGGCTCATGACAGCTCCATTCAAAGGAACACCAGTTCGAAAGGTTGCAGAAGGCAATCCAGCAGGTGCCGCGGTAGCACCGGCGGCTGCTCGCCGTCCGGCTGCAGCTGGCTGACGTGGGCGGCCAAGGCCTTGCGCTTGCGTGCCAGGCGGCTTTCATCGAGCTGCAGGCGGTGCGCTCGGGGCCATGGCAGGCGCGGGTCGTCAGGCTCAGCCCAGTGCCAGGCCCAGACTGGTACCTCTGCTAATTGCACCCCGCGGGTTGCCGCTGCATGCGCAGCGGCGCGGCCAACGGCCTCGTGATCGCAATGGCCATCACTGCGCCAGGTGGCCATCAGCAGGTCATCGGGTCGCAGTAACTGGGTGAGGTGGCTGGCCAGAAACGCTTCTTCGCGGGGCAACTGGCCGTCCTTCAGGTGCAGCCTGCGCCAGTCCAGGCGTTCAAGGTCCAGATCGAGCTGTTGCAGGGCCTGTCGGCTTTCCTGCGGGCGCTGGCGGCGCAAGCGATGTTCGGTCCAGTGGCTGGAGCCCGGATGGCTGCCTTCGCCGTCGGTGGCAGAGACCAGCACCAGCTCATCCTCGCGTCCTTTGAAGCCTGCCAGCAGGCCGCCGGCCATGAGAATTTCGTCATCCGGATGCGGCGCAATCAATACCAGCCGGCGCCCCGGCGGGCACAATTGGCGTGAGTCGAGCCAGGTTGCACGCGCCAGATGCGCGCTGTGCTGCCAGGCTGCCCAGGGCGTGCCAACGGCGGCCTGGATCAGGTTCTGGCTCATAGTTGCCACACCCCGGCTGGCAATTGGGCCAACTGCTGGCCCAGCATCGCCAGATCACGCTCGGCGTGACTCTGACGCAGGAACACCGGCAGGTCGGCGCTCAGCCGGGCAAAATGACTGCTGCGACAGAACGGCGTGGCCCCCAACGCACGACCGACGTGGCTGATAACCTGCTCTACGGCTTGTTCTACCTGTGCGCGGGTACGGCGAACTTCGAAACTGGCATCCACACCGGGCTGTTGGTCGATCCACGCAGCACATTCACGCAGTGATGCGCGGGCGCCATGCAGCGCAGCATCCACGGCGCCCAGATGCGCATCGGCATGCGGGTCTGGGCGGGGGTTGCGGCAATGTTCACGCAGGTAATCCGCCAGCGCTTCGGCCGCGCCGTACCAGCAGGCGGCGATACCCGCACCGCCTTGCCAGAAGCCAGGGCGCGAGAGGTATTGACCTGGCGTGCCGATGAGCGTGCCTGGGGTCTCGTTGAATGCCACCTCTACACTGGCGGTAGTGGCCATGCCAACGGCCTGCCAATGTTCGATGTTCAGGCCCTGGCTTGGTTGTGACAGCTCGATTGCCACCAGTTGCGGCTGCTGCGCCTCATCCCAGGCGGTAATCAGCGCGCGATCGATCTGCAAGGCACCTGAACACCAGGCCTTGATGCCGTTCAGGCGCACCTGGTCGCCCTCACGCCCCGTGATGTGGACCCGTGCATCGGGCGGCTCTGCTGCCCATACGCCCCAGATGCCGTCGTTGGCGTGGTGCGCGGCGCCGCATTCCGCCAGGATCGCCAAGGCATCGGTATGGCCCTCATAGAGCTTGGCCAGCGCCAGGTCGCAGCCGGCAACCCGTGCCAAGGTCTGCCAGCGACGCAAGGTGTTGCCTTGCCCCGGCAACGGTAGTAGGTCGAGGTGATCAGCTTGCAACGCCTGGATCAGTTGCGGCAATTGGGTATCGAGGTTGAGCGGTAGCTGGCGTTCGCCGAAGGTGCGCAACAGGCGGTCAAGGGTGGTCAGGTTGAAGTCCTGAACGATGCTCATGGGCGGGGCTCCCAGGTCGTGTCCAATCGCAGGGGTGTCATCACTTGAGCCCTAGCTGCTTGCGCATGCGCGCGGTGATCGACTGGCGTACCTTGCCCATGTCGGCCCAAGGGTCGTCGACCTCCGTCAGGCGCTCGCGCAGGTTGGTGATGTTCCATTGGTTGGCGGCTTTTATCTGCGTTAGCTCCTCACGCCAGACGGGTACCGAT
The DNA here is from genome assembly GCF_021378985.1 of Pseudomonas sp. JR33AA. NCBI lineage: Bacteria > Pseudomonadati > Pseudomonadota > Gammaproteobacteria > Pseudomonadales > Pseudomonadaceae > Pseudomonas > Pseudomonas sp. JR33AA. The sequence continues at coordinate 85,566 of NZ_JAJSAW010000006.1, read as the reverse complement.
ACAGGTAGCCCGTCACGGGCACGCAGTGAATAGGCGCACGCCGTGGTGGCGCCCTTGCCATTGCGCAGGTAGTCGATGAAGATTCGCCCCACGCGATTTTTCGGCCCTGACACCGCGCTCAGGCGCTCCGGAAACAGTTTGGCCAGGTAGCTGACGATGGCGTGGCTGAAGTCCTTGACCTCGTCCCAGCCGGCTCGCCGGGTCAAGGGCACGACCACGTGCATACCCTTGCCACCACTGGTTTTCAGGAACACCTTCAGGCCCAGTTCGTCCAGCAGGGTGAGGGTCAGTTGGGTCGCCTCCACCATCGCCTTCCAGGGCAGTGCAGGGTCAGGGTCCAGGTCGAGCACAAAACGGTCCGGTTTGTCGAAATCCTTGTCTGTGGCGTTCCAGGTGTGCAGTTCCAGCATGTTCATCTGCACCGCGCCCAGCAGCGTGTCCGGGCGATTGATGACCATCGCCGCCTGGCCTGCCTCGGCCTTTTCATAGCTGAGGACGTTGGGTATGTGCAGCTGGCCTGCGTTTTTCTGGAAGAACAGCTCGCCGCCCAAGCCGTCCGGGGCGCGCACCAAGGCCACCGGGCGGTGCTTGAGCTGGGGCAGGATCCACTGGCTGATGCCGGCGTAGTACTCGGCGACCTCGCGCTTGGTCACACCCGTGGTGGGATCAATGACCCGGTCGGGGTGGGTCAGGCGCAGTTCACCCAGGTGTTCGGAGGCCTTGGCCTGCGCGCTACGGTTGGATACAGTCTTTGCGGGCATGGCACGCTCCAGGTCAATGGCGGTTGCCGCCTTGTCATCGCGCAGGCCGTGGAACACTGAATGGCGCACGATGCCGTCACGGGTCATCTGGGCATAGGCGACTTCCGCCAACAGCTGTGGCCTCAGCCAGTGCACACCACGCGCTTCGGCTCCGGCAGGCGGCGAGGGCAACGCTGGGCTGGCGATTTCCAGGGGCTTGAGCCGCGCGTGGATGCTGGCCAGTGTCGTGGTATTGAACCCGGTACCTACCTTCCCGGCATAGCGCAGCTCGCCACTGTCATTGTCGTGCAGGGCCAGCAGCAGGGCACCGAAGCTGCTGCGGCTGCCTTTGGGGTCGGTGTAGCCAACGATCACGAATTCCTGGCGTTGCTTGCACTTGAGCTTGATCCAGTCTGGGCTACGGCGGCCGCTGTAAAGGCTGCCAGCTCGCTTGCCGATAAGGCCTTCCAGCTTCAGCCGGCAGGCACTGTCGAGCAGTGACTCGACAGGTTGGTCGAAGTCAGCGGAGTACTTGATGACGTCCGAATGGTTGTGCTCAAGCAGTTGGCGCAATGCCTCGCGGCGCGCCTCTAGCGGTACCTGCCGCATGTCTTGACCGCCCAGAAATGGCAGGTCGAACAGGTAATAGGTGATGCGTTCGTCGTGCTCGGTATCGAAGGCGTTCTGCAACGCCTGGAAATCAGCCATGCCATTGTCATCGGCCACCACCATTTCGCCATCGAGCCAGGCCGAGTCGATGCCCAGTGCGCGCAGGGCGGCAACCTGTCGGGGCATCTTGCTGCTCCAGTCATGGCCGTTGCGGGTGAACAGGCGGATGTCCTGGCCCTCGATGCGGGCCAGGATACGGTAGCCATCGAACTTGACTTCGTAGTGCCAGTCACCGCTGGGTGGAGCGTCCACCAGCGTGGCCAGTTGTGGCTGTAGCTGTGCCGGCAAGGGTGCCGCTTGAAGGTTGCCGGGGCGCTTACGGCTGCTGCGCGTTGTTGCGGCTTTGGGTGCAGCGAGTTTGCGTGGCACCAGCGTACGATCGCTGAGCACGCTGTCAGGCAGGGCTTCGACAATGCTGTACTCGGCTTCGCTGCGCGCCTGGGCGTCGTGCGACTTGACCAGCATCCATTGCTCTTTCTTGCCGGCCAGGTGGGTGCGAAACAGGTTCCACACCCCGCCTAGCTTCTCGCCCTGCAGGCGGAAACGCAGCTTGCCCTTGGCGTAGGCTTCATTCGCATCGCCTTCAGGCTCCCAGATACCGCGGTCCCAGACGATCACATCGCCTGCGCCATAGTGGCCTTCAGGGATATGACCCTCGAAATCGGCGTAGTCCAATGGGTGGTCCTCCACATGCACTGCCAGGCGGCGCACCTTGGGGTCCAGCGACGGGCCTTTGGGGATCGCCCAGCTTTTCAGGGTGCCGTCGAGTTCCAGGCGGAAGTCGTAGTGCAAGTGACTGGCGTCGTGCTTCTGGATGCAGAACTGCAGCGCATGGGCCCGCTTGCCACGGCTGCGCTTGCCGCTGGGCTCGGGCGTGGCGTTGAAGTCGCGCTTGCGCGCATATTCCTGCAGGGGCTTGGCCATAGGGGGCTCCGGGCAGATCACAGTCTCTAACGTGGGAGGTGCTGGCCGAGGCGGTAGTTCAAAAAACTCTGAATCTTCCGTGAGCTGGCGTAGTCGACCGAATGAAGCCACCTGATGGAGAACGCACATGGCGCGACCAGATGAACCTAAGCCATACACCCCCACCGAAATCGATGACACCGAAGACCGCATGGGCAGCGTGCATGAGCTGGATTTCGATGAACGCCTCGATGAGCGCGAAGGGCGCGTGGGTGACGAGCGACCGGCCGCCGAGGTCGCCCGTGAGTTTCCACCCCGGCGCGTGGCGCAAAGTGGCATGACCGGCGGCGAGACGCTGAGTGACAGCCTGCATGAGGATAATGTCACCTATGACGATTTGAGCCCGGACACCCTGCTGGACGAAACCGGTGCCCGCGACCCCCACGAGCCGGGTGACAGCGGTGGCCCGGCAGACCAGCGTTTGCGCCAGGTGGATGCCGATGAGATCGGTGCCGGCATTGGCCTGGACGAAGCCGAACTGGCGCGATCCGCGCCGCTGGATGGTGTGCCCTGGACCGATGATGTGATTGACGACGAGGAGAGCAAGCCATGAACGAGCAACGCTGCGCGTGCACGCAATGCTCCTGCACGGTGGATGCCAATGCCTTGCAGCGCGACGGCAAGGCCTATTGCTGCGAAGCCTGCGCCAGTGGCCACCGCAAGGGTGAGCCATGCCGGATGCAGGACTGTCATTGTGGAGAAAAGCCGGCCGAGAGCGCGGTGGACAATGCGCTGGATGAAACCTTCCCAGCCAGTGATCCGATCTCGCCCTGAAGCCGCCAGGGGGCTGGCCTAGCAGGCGATCGCCCCGCCCTTTGAACTTAGGCTGGGAGCAAGCTTGCGCTCGCTCCCAGGCTTTTGTACTAGTGGGTCTGCCAAATCCCGTTGTTTCGCTCACAGTCGCTACGAGCCTGGCCGAGGCTCGGAGTGTCGTAATAGTAAGTGATCACCCGCGCATCCTTGGGCAACGCCGGCTTCTCGCCACCGATTGCTTTGGGATTGGCCAATGCCTCTGCGGTCAGGGGAGCAATGCAGCTGCCGACACTTCCATCGGCACAACGCGCTACCTTGCTCTTTTCGCTATTGAGCATGTCCTTGCTTTCGTTGCTGCATGACCAGTTGATCGCTTCGGCGGGCAAGTTGCTGTAGCTGTAACAGGTGTGCCGTTCCACAGGGGTCACTGCGTCGCTGGAGGAGCGGGTCAGCACATCGCAAGCTTCGGCCCAGGCCTGGCCGCTGGCCAGGCTGGCAACCATCAACATCAGCACAGGAACACGCATTTGCCACCTCCAGGGCACATGGCCCTTTTCAGGTCTGAGCGGGCTTGTCGCGCTGGCGCATGGCCTTGGCGCGCTTTTCCAGGATCAGGTAGGTCACCACCGCCAAAAGCAGCGGAATCAGGTAGTACAGCGTACGGTAGCCGAGCAGGGCAGCCACCAGGGTGCCCTGGGGCATCTGACCGTGCAGCAGGGCCAGAAACACGGCTTCCAGCACGCCCAGCCCTGCAGGAATATGCGCCACCACACCAGCGACGCAGCTGATCAACAGAATGCCAAGAATCGACGGGTAGAACGCTTCGCCCGGCAGCAGCCAGAAGATCAGCAGCGCCATCAGTGCCCAGTTGCTGCCACCCAGCGCCACTTGGCACAACGCCAGACGCAGCGAGGGCAGCGTCACTTCGTGGTCGCGCCAGCACCAGGTGCGCTTCCTGGCAAAACCACAGGCCAGCAGGTAGCCGCCCGCAATCGCCAGCAGCAGCAGGCCGATCAGGCGCAGGCCTGTAGTGCCCACCGCCCAGTTGCCGGGCATCTCGACAAGGCCCAGGGCGAAGACGGTGCCGGCCAGCAGCATATAGCCCATCCAGTTGGTCAACAGCCCCAAGGTCAGGATACGTGTAATGGTCGCGGTATCCAGGCCCAACCGGCCATAGAGCCGGTAGCGCAAGGCAACCCCTCCTACCCAGGTAGTGAAATTGAGGTTGAAGGCGTAGCACACGAACGCGACGGGCAATACCTGGCGGGCAGGGAGCGTGTGGCCGGTGTAAGCCCGGGCCAGTAGGTCGTAACTGGCGAACGTGAAATAGCTGCACAACGCGACCGCCAATCCGATGGCCAGGGTGCCAGGCTTGTAGGCCAGTAAAGACTGGCGCACTTCGTTCCAGTCCAGATTGCGCGCCAGCAGGTATAACAGCACAGGGATCAGAACCACAAACGCGAGCGTGAACAGGCGTTTGCCCCAGGTCTGCCAGCTTTTGCGCATCATCAGGAGTTGCCCTCGTGCAAATTGCCCTGGGGTTCGGCTTGCGGCTGCACCGAGCGCAGACGTTGCCGGTGCGCAGGAAACCAACCCGCAATGCGGGGGAAGTGACGGATCACGTGGAAGCACACGAATATCAACGGTGCTCGCCACCAGTAGCCGCGAATCATCCGCTCCAGGGTGACCGGTTTGCATTGCTCACCGGCCAGTGCCTGCAAATGCTGGTGCAGTTGCTGGTTGAAGGCCCGATCACGAATGAACAGGTTGGCCTCCAGGTTGAACGACAGGCTCAGGGGGTCGAGGTTGCTGGAGCCAACGGTGGCCCATTGGTCGTCCACCAGTGCCACTTTGCCGTGCAATGGCCGCTGGCAGTACTCAAGAATCATCACGCCGTCGCGCAGCAGATAGTTGTACAGCAGGCGCGACAGTGCACGGACCCAGCGCATGTCGGGCTGACCCTGCAAAATCAACCGAACCTCCACGCCACGCCTGGCCGCGTTGCGCAGCTCACGCATCAGCCGGTAGCCCGGAAAGAAATACGCATTGGCAACCACAATGCGTTGCCTGGCTTTGCGAAAAGCCTGAAGGTACTGGGCCTCTATATCGGTGCTGCGCATGCCGTTGTCGCGCTCGATCAGCACAGCGCTGCTGCTTCCGGCGGGCTCGGTAACCGGGCGTACCGCACTGGGGGGCTGCAGCACGGGAGACATCAGGCGCTTACTGGCTGCATGTACCTGCGCCACGACCGGGCCGGTGACGTCCACGGCGTAGTCCTGTTTGGCCATGGCACCAAAGTCGCCCAGATGGTCGGCGCTGTAGTTGATGCCGCCGATGAAGGCCCGCTCCCCATCGACCACCACGATCTTGCGGTGCAAACGGCGAAACAGGTTGGTGCGCATGCCCAACAAGCGGGGTTGTGGATCGAACGCATGAAAGCTGACACCTGCGTCGGTCATCGCTGAAATGAATGCAGGCGGCAGTTCGGCTGTGCCGTAGCCATCCGCGGCCACTTCCACGCGAACACCGCGCCGGGCAGCCTCGATCAACACCTGCTGCAATTGCTTGCCCACTTTGTCGTCGAAGATGATGAAGGTTTCCAGCAATATTTCTTCCCGCGCGTTGGCCATGGCCTCGAACACGCGGGGGTAGTACTGCTCGCCATTGATCAGCAACTGCACGCTGTTGCCGTCTACCCAGGGTCGGTTCACAGGTTGACCTCCGCAGCCAGTGGTGCGTGGTCGGACAAATGCGACCACGGGTATTTGGACAGCACCTGGGCAGCGCCCGACACGGCGTTACGCAAGTAGATGCGGTCCAGGCGCAACAACGGCAGGCGCGCGGGAAAACTGCGCGCCGGGGTGCCGAAGGCTTCTGTCAGGTGTTCGCTGAGCACCGCGTCCGCCTTCAGCCGCCAGTCGTTGAAATCGCCGGCAATGATGACCGGCGCGTTGGGCGGCAGGCTGGCCAGCAGCTCTAGCATCAGCTTCACCTGGCGCTGCCGGTGTACTTCCCGCAGGCCCAGGTGTACGCATACCGCATGCACCTCGTCATGGCCCGGCACCTCCAGCTGGCAATGCAGCAGGCCACGCTGTTCATTGCCCTGCACCGATACATCCAGGTTGTTGAAGCGGCTGATGGGGAATTTCGACAACAGTGCGTTGCCGTGATCGCCATGTGGGTACACCGCATTGCGGCCATAGGCGAACTGCGGCCACATGCTGTCGGCCAGAAACTCGTACTGTGGCGTTTCTGGCCAGGCAGGGTGACGCAAGGCGTGCTGATGGTGACTGCCGTGCACTTCTTGCAAAAACACCAGGTCAGCGCCGGTGGCCCGTACGGCCTCGCGCAACTCGGGCAAGATGAAGCGCCGGTTGAAGAAGGTGAAGCCTTTGTGCACGTTCAGCGTCAACACATTGAGCCGGCGTACAGCGGTCACCTTGTCGATGATGCAGCGTGGGGCGGGCAGGGTCCTGTTCACAAGGCCACCTCCGGCACCACGCCTGGCTCGGTCATCAGCTCATGGTCCAATGACAGCTTTTGCAGCAAGCGCCTGGCGTCGTAGGGTGCGTGAACCTTCTGGTCGTTGTCGAAGTAACAGTACACATCGCGTGTCGCACGCCGAGGCGGCGGCCCAGGCACGATCAGGCGAGCATCGTCCGCCTGGCGGCCTTCACTCCATTGCTGAATACGTTCCTTCCAGCGGCGCAGCGCGCGTGCGGTATAGCCGCTGCTGTACAGCTCTACATCGCCGTGCAGACGCATGTAGACGAAGTCGGCAGTAACGTCTTCGACATAGGGCCATTTGCCGGCGCTGTCGGCAACCACCAAGGCCACGCGGTGCTTGCGTAACAGCTTGACAAACGCTTCGCAAAGGAAGCTCTCGTGGCGGATCTCCACGGCGTGACGCAAGCGTGCGTTACCCTTGATGGCAAGGCTGCCATTACCCTTCAGGCGCTCGGCGCAGCCTTGGGCGCATTCACGGGCCGCTTTGCGGGTGTGCGGTAGCAGCTCCAGAAACCGGGCAAAACGGTCTTCATCGAACTTCATGTTGGGAGGAAACTGCCACAGGAACGGCCCGAGCTTTTCGCCCAACAGCAGCGGCCCGGAGGCAAAAAAGTTGGCCACAGGCTCTTCGATGTCCTTCAGCCGCCGGGTATGGGTGATATAACGCGGCCCCTTGACCGCGAACACGAAGCCATCCGGCGTTTCGTCACGCCAGCCCAGATAGCGTTCGGGCGTTTGCAGGCTGTAGAACGAGCCATTGATTTCGATGCTGTTCACCGCCCGTGAAGCGAATGCCAGTTCATCGTCCTGTCTCAGGCCTTTTGGGTAGAAATCCTTGCGCCAGGGGCCATAGCGCCACCCGGAGATACCGATGCGAATATCGCTCACGCTGCCGTCCTCACTGCCGGTTCCTTGTTCGGTCGCTCTGAAGGTGCGACTGATAAAAACCGGCCAGGGTTCACAACGCTTGACCAATGGAAATGCTGAAGCCGAGTTGAACTTTGCGGCAGCTGGCGTCTCCACCGCATACCCGTTTCATGGAAGGGTGCCAGGAGGACATTCGACCGTTTCTCCCACTGCCAGATGGTCGGGCTGGGCGACGATGTGCAAAAGCACGCGCAATGACCTGCCACCCGTGGAGGCACGCATGGCCAGACATATCATCCACTTCACCGGACCCATCAACTCGTCTACCTGTGGCAACCTGATCACGACCTGCTCACGGGCGTTGCAACAGGGGGCCGAGCTTGTGCAACTGAACATCGCCACCATGGGCGGGGAATGCAGCTATGGGTTTACCCTGTACAACTTTCTGCGGGCGTTACCCGTAGAGGTGCATACCCACAACCTAGGCACGGTGGAATCGATGGGCAACATCCTTTTCCTTGCCGGTGAGCGACGCACGGCTTGCAGTTTCAGCAAGTTTCTTTTCCACCCGTTTCATTGGACCTTGCATGGTTCAGTGGACCATGCGCGGATGTCCGAGTATGCGATGAGCCTGGATTACGACCTGCGCCTGTATGCGCAGATCGTGGCCGAGCGCACAAAAGGCGCAGCCGAGGTCCTGGATGTACCGCGCTATCTAATGGCCTATCCAAGGATACTGGCGCCGCAGGAGGCGCTGGAAAACGGAATGATCCATGCCATCGACGAGATGCCGATCGCGGGGGACGCAGTTCAGTGGAGTGTGCACGCCTAGCTCATCGAACGGACGCCGCAGTGCCCGGGTCACACGCCAGCAAGGAGCGGATCAGGGCCTTGATCTCGTCCTTCACCACAGCCACCTGATCCAGGTGGGCAAAGCGGCAGTCGGAAATCTCGTGCCGGGCCTTGGGCTGCGGTGCTTCGGCAAACTCCGCTGCGAACACGTAATGCGTACGCTCTGGCGTTTCGTGGCGCATCAACAAAATCAGCGATTCGGCTTGTAGCCCGGTTTCTTCCAGCAACTCCCGCTCGGCGGCCTGCATCGGCGTCTCGCCAGGCTCGATCTTGCCGCCTGGAAGGGTCCAGGGTGCTTTGGCCTTTCTTACCCACAACCACTTGTGGCGCTGCTTGCCATGCCGGCAAATGACGGTGGCGCGAGGCTTGACTGGCTTCATTCAGGCTCCTGGGCGATTCCTTTATTGCATGAACTTTCGGCCCTGGCTGGCAATAAACGTTGCGTTGAAGCTGACGAACGGTCAAAGCCGTCACGCAAACATCTTGCCTGCGTGTTTTTCGTGCCACCGGTCAGCTGCTTGTAAAACCATTGAGCACAGCGACAAATCCGGGGCTCGGAAGCTAGGCATGGCACCCATTCATGCGATCAGCCATTCCATCGCAAGGAGAAACGACATGGCGCAGGACCAAGAGCAAACCCGCCAGCGCGGCGGCACCAAGGAAACCAACCCAGGCAACTTTGCCAATGACCGCGAGCGGGCATCGCGCGCTGGCCACAAGGGAGGCCAGGCATCTGGCGGCAACTTTGCCAACGACCGCGAACGGGCGTCGGAAGCGGGCCGCAAGGGCGGCCGTAACAGCCACGGCGCAGGTCGCAGCGAGTGAGGGGGCGCTTTCGCTAAGCGGCAGGTACCCTATAGAGGCCCGGCAGCGAGTCCGGGGTCACCGCCCCGGAGTCGCGCCACGTCATTTTGTTAGACAAAAATTTGAATCTTCTGGCCACGGCCCGATCAATCAGGTTGTCATCCATGGAGAAGAGGAGGCCCCCTGCGATGCCTAGCCCACAGCTGTACATAATCGATTACAAACTGCATGATCAGCCGCGCAGCTTCATCATTCGCCTGGAACGCCTGGACAATGCCGAGGCCTGGCATTGGGCAAGTTGTGATGCAGGCATCGGCATCATTCCCAAGTTCGGTCGCGAGAAGATCAGGAAGGTCAGTCGGCCGATGGCCGAGCGCTACGGCATTACCGCCGTCAGCTGGCGGGTTTCCGGGAGCAAGCCCAACCAGTCGGTGGGCGATCCGGCGGCGATGGTATAGAAACTCGCCTGCAACCGGTCAAAGAAACGGCAGGAGCGGACATCCCCGCTCCTGCAAGGTACGCTGATACACATCGTGTCATGCGCCAGACTCAGGGTCGCTGGCCGGGACGCCAGGCCGGTTTTCCTCGTCATCAGTCACATTGGGGTCGGTATCCGGGTCGTCTGCCCGATCGTTGCGTCGATCCGGTTCCAGCTCCGGCCAGTCATCCTCAACATTGCCGCCACCCATTCGCAGTAGGTAATCCATTGTGCAGTCCTCGTTCATGATCCTCATGAATTGAGAGCGGCAGGTGCACGCCAGCGGTTCACTGAGCATTGGCAGTGGCTGACCAACGGTTTGAGATGCCTGAATATTTCACTGCAGCCACGTGCGTGCAGTGATTCCAATTGCCTTGAGCAGCTACCGGCCTCTTCGCGGGTAAACCCGCTCCTACGCGTACCGTCCAGAGACGGCTTGCCTGAGAAGAGGGCAGTAGCTTCATCACATCATTCCGGTTTTTTCAGCACCAGGGTCAGGATGTCGTAGCTGGCCACCAGTTCACCCAGCTGATTGGTCACTTCCACATCCCACGCTACCACCCCCTGCGGCTGCCCCAACGGGCTGGTCTTGCCCTGGTCGATCTTGCGCTTGCAGGTCAGGCGCGCCTGGATGGTATCGCCAATGCCCACGGGGTTGATGAAGCGCAGGGTGTCCAGCCCATAGTTGGCCAGCACCGGTCCGGCACCGGGCGACACGAACAACCCGGCCGCAGCCGACAGCACGAAGTAACCATGGGCAATACGCTTACCGAACTGCGACGCCTTGGCGGCGATTTCGTCAATGTGCATATAGAAATGGTCGCCTGACAGGCAGCCGAAATTGACCAGGTCAGCTTCTGTCACGGTGCGTCGATGGGTGAGCAGCGACTCGCCGATGCGCAGCTGCTCGAAGTAGCGACGGAACGGGTGCACTTCGGTTTCGATCACTTCGGCGCCGCGCACGTACTCGCCGGTGACCGCCGTGAGCATGCTCGGCGAGCCTTGTACTGCCGCGCGCTGCAAGTAGTGCTTGACCGCACGCAGGCCACCCAGCTCTTCACCACCACCGGCGCGGCCCGGGCCACCGTGCTTGAGCTGCGGCAGCGGCGAGCCGTGACCGGTGGACTCCTTGGCCGCCTGGCTATCGAGCACCAGCAGCCGGCCATGCCAGGCAGCAGCCACCGGGATCGCCTTGGCGGCCACGCTGCGGTCGGCGGTGACCAGGGTCGCCACCAGGCTGCCTTTGCCACGGGCAGCCAGTGACAAGGCTTCGTCGAGGTCGTCATAGGCCATCAGCGTACTGACCGGGCCGAACGCTTCGATATCGTGGGCGCCGCCCTCGGCATGTGGGTCGCGGGCCTGCAACAAGGTTGGTGCGAAGAACGCGCCTTCAGCCACGCCTTCGCCACGCGGGGCAAAGCCATCGCTGGCGCCGAACAACTGATCACAACTCTGCAGCAGGCTGCGCACCCGTTCGCCGACGTCGCGCTGCTGGTCATGGGAGGCCAGGGCACCCATGCGCACACCTTCAAGCGACGGGTTGCCAACCACAACCTTGCTCAAGCGCTCGCGCAGGCGGGTGGCAACGGCATCCAGGTGCCTGGCCGGGACGATCGCACGCCGGATGGCGGTGCACTTCTGCCCGGCTTTAGTGGTCATTTCCCGCACCACCTCCTTGATGTACAGGTCGAACTCTTCGCTGTCCGGACTCACGTCCGGGCCGAGGATTGCGCAGTTGAGCGAGTCGGCCTCGGCGGTGAACGGCACCGAGTTGCGAATCAGGCTGGGCGTCACGCGCAGTTTCGCGGCCGTGTCGGCGGAGCCGGTGAAGGTCACCACGTCCTGCCCCTGCAGGCGGTCGAGTAGGTCGCCGGTGCTGCCGATAACAAGCTGAAGGCTGCCTTCGGGGAGCAGGCCGGAGGCATTCATCAGGCGTACCACGGCCTCGGTCAAATAGCTGGTCGAGGTCGCCGGCTTGACGATGCAGGGCATGCCGGCCAGGAACGTCGGGGCGAATTTTTCCAGCATGCCCCAGATAGGGAAATTGAACGCGTTGATGTGCACCGCAACGCCTGCCCGTGGCACCAGGATGTGACTACCGGCGAAATGGCCTTGTTTGCCCAACGGTATGGCTGGCCCTTCGTGCACCAGGTTACCCGACGGCAGCTCGCGGCCGCCGATGCCGGCATAGGAGAACAGCGTGGCGTTGCCGCCTTCGATGTCGATCCAGCTGTCGGCGCGGGTGGCGCCGCTGTGGTGCGACAGGGCATAGAGCTGCTCTTTGCGTTCGGCCAGGTACAGGGCCAGGGCTTTGAGGCGTTGGGCACGTTGCTGGAAATCCATGCCCATCAGCGAGGCAAGACCGCGCGCACGCGCGTAGTCCACAGCTTCGGCGAAGTCCGGGCGCTCTTCATGGCTGTAGGCCAGTACGTGGCCGTCGAGGGCGCTGCGCAGGGCCTGGGCGCCGTGCTGGCCGAGCCAGCGGCCGGCGATGAAACTTTGCAGAGTAGGGGCGGCAGACATGCTGTTCTCCATGCTGTTCAAAATGTGAGGGGCGCTGTTACCACAGCGCCAGGGTGTAGCCGATGATCAGGCGGTTTTCGTCCACAGCGTTGGTCAGGCCGTTGCCGGAGCGGAAGGTGACATTGCGCCAGCGCAGGCTGACGTCCTTGAACGGGCCACTCTGGATGACATACGTGATGTCGGTGTCGCGCTCGCGCTCGCGGCCATTGGTCACGGTGGCAGTTTCCGCGTGGCGACCGTCGGTGTAGCGGGTCATGAAACTCAGGCCGGGGATGCCCATGGCAACGAAGTCGTAGTCGTAGCGCACTTGCCAAGAGTCCAGCCCGGCGCGGGTGAAGGTGTTATAGGTGACCAGGTTGACGGTGAACGGGTCGCCGCCGTTGACGAACGGGAAGGCGCTGTCACCGGACATTTGCTGCCAGGTGGCGGTGAACTTGTGCGCCCGCACGCCCAGGGTGAACATGGCATTGAAGTTACGGTTGTCGATGGTCCCAGCACGCTCGGCACCGTCGTTGCGGCTATCGAAATAGCGCAGGTCACTGCGCAGGCTCACGCCTTCTGCCAGTGGGCGGGTGTCTATCAGACCGACAAACTGCTGACGGTAGATGTCCTGGAGCTTGGCGTAGTAGTAGCTGACGCTGGTTTGTGGGGTGATGGCGTAGCTGCCACCCCCAAAGTCCAGGTGGTCACTGCTGGCAGCGCCATAGCCGATGTCATCGCGGCCAGAGGAGTCGCGCAGGTTGGCCTTGGTCAGGCGTCCGGCATTGAAGGTGAGGCCATCGAGGTCCTGACTGGTGAGCAAGCCACCCTGGAAGGTGGACGCCAGCAGGCGGGTGTCGTTGTACACCACCACCGGCAGGATCGGCTGCAAGGTGCCCAGCCGCAAGGTGCTCTTGGACACACGTACCTTGCCGGTCAGGCCCAGCTCGCTGTAGTCGTCGACCGGTTCGTGGCTGTTCGGACCAAAAGGCAGCAGGCCGGTGTTGCGACGGTCGCGGCTGGAGTCGAGCTTGATGCCCAACTGGCCCAGGGCGTCGACGCCAAAGCCGATCGGGCCCTCGGTAAAGCCTGATTCGAGCTTGGCGGTAAAGCCTTGGCCCCATTCCTCGGCCTTGGCCTGCGGGGCGTTGCTCTGGCGGAAATCACGGTTGATGTAGTGGTTGCGCAGCTCCAGGCGTGCATGGCTGTCGCCGATGAAGTCGGCCAGCGCAGGCATCGGCAGGGCAATGGTGGCCAGCCAGGCGGCTGACATCAACTGCGTGCGGTTCATTGTTGTTGTTTTACCCGACATGTCTGTTCGTCCTTGAAGTCAGTGTTTGCTGGCGCCAGCCGCGCCGATACCGGTCATGGAGCGGATGAACTGGCCCAGGTAGCGACCACGTTCTTCAACGGCACGTTCGGAGGTGTCGGTAACCGAGAACACCCAGGCACTGAGGAAGGCCAGGCTCATGGAGAACAGCGCGGGGTTGCTGTAGGGGAACAGTGCCGTTTCGTTGTGCAGCACGTTGACCCACACCGCCGGGCCCAGCACTACCAACAGCACCGCCGAGACCAGCCCGGCCATGCTGCCGCACACCGCGCCGCGGGTGGTCAGGCCTTTCCAGAACATGGAAAGGAGCAGCACCGGGAAGTTGACCGAAGCGGCCACCGCCAGCACCAGGCCGGAAAGGAAGGCAATGTTCTGCGACTCGAACATCAGGCCCAGGATCACTGCCAGCAGGCCGATGACCAGCGTGGCAATGCGCGACACACGCATTTCCTCTTGCTCGGTAGCCTTGCCTTTGCGCATCACGCAGGCATACAGGTCGTGGGACACTGCCGATGCCCCGGACAGCGCCAGGCCGGCGACCACCGCCAGAATGGTGGCGAAGGCGACGGCAGAGATGAAGCCCAGGAACAGGTTGCCACCCACGGCCTGGGCCAGGTGCACCGCGACCATGTTGCCGCCACCGATGATGGCGCCAGTGGCGTCGCGGTAGGACGGCTCAGTGCCGACCATGACGATGGCGCCAAAGCCGACAACGATCAGCAGCAGGTAGAAGTAACCAATGAAACCGGTGGCGTAGAACACGCTCTTGCGTGCTTCCTTGGCATCACTGACAGTGAAGAAGCGCATCAGGATATGCGGCAGGCCAGCGGTGCCGAACATCATGCCCAAACCGAGGGAAATGGCGTCCACCGGGTTGGACAACAAGCCGCCAGGGGCCATGATCGCCTGGCCCTTGGCATGCACGGCCACGGCGCTGGCAAACATGGCCTCGGTGCTGAAGCCGAAGTGCTTGAGCACCATGAAGGCCATGAAACTGGTGCCTGATAGCAGCATTACCGCCTTGATGATCTGCACCCAGGTGGTAGCGAGCATGCCACCGAAGGTGACATAGGCAACCATCAGCACACCGACCAGCATCACGGCGTACAGGTAGCTGATGCCGAACAGCAGCTCGATCAGCTTGCCAGCGCCGACCATTTGCGCCACCAGGTACATCAGCGCCACCACCAGGGTGCCGAAAGCCGAGGTCAAGCGCACCGGGGTTTGCGCCAGCCGGTAGCTGACCACGTCGGCAAAGGTGTACTTGCCCAGGTTGCGCAGGCGCTCGGCGATCAGGAACAGGATGATCGGCCAGCCTGCCAGGACACCGAGGGCATACAACAGGCCGTCGTAGCCGTTCATGAACATCATTGCGGAAATGCCCAGGAACGAAGCGGCACTGATCATGTCCCCAGCGATCGCCAAGCCGTTCTGCATGCCGGTCAAGCCGCCGCCGGCGGTGTAGAAGTCGCTGGCCGAGCGGGTGCGCAGAGCAGCCCAGCGGGTGACCAGCAGGGTGAAGCAGACAAACACCATGAACATCGAAATGGCTGTCCAGTTCATTGTGCGCACTCCTGCTTGACCTTGTCGTTGAGCGGGTCGAGCACGTTGTTGGCGCGGTGCACATAGATACCCGTCAGGGCAAAGGACAGCAGCACCATCAGCACACCCACCAGCATGCCGACAGTGGTCACGCCGCCGCTGAGGGACTGGCCGAGGGTGCTGGGCGAAAACGCAACCAGCAGGACGAAGCCGTAGTAGACCACCAGCATGGCCAGGGTCAGGCTGCCGTTGAGGCGGCGTTTGCGCCGTACCAGGTGCTGGAAGTCGGGGTGGTTGGCGATGCTTTCTATGCGTTCGGGTGTCATGGGTTGCGATCTCTGGGTGTTGTAATTGTTTTGTTGAGGTCACGCGGGGGTATTGCGTTGCTGCTCAGGCCCTCTTCGCAGGTGGATGCCCCTGTAGGAGCGGGTTCACCCGCGAAGCAGTCGACGCGGTCTACAACTGGTCGAAGTCAAGCACCACCTTGTCGCTCACCGGGTACGTCTGGCACGACAGCACATACCCGGCCGCCACTTCGTAATCTTCGAGGGCATGGTTGCTGTCCATCTCCACTTCGCCCTCGATCACCCGGCACTTGCAGGTGGAGCACACACCGGCCTTGCACGAATAGGGCAGCTCGGCGCCAATGGCGTTGCCGGCGTCCAGCACGTTCTGGGTGTTGCGCGGCAGGTCGAAGCTCAGTGCCCGGCCGTCGCTGATCACGGTGATATGGCTAAGCGCCGAATCCACCTGGCGTGCCGCCTCACGGGCTTCGCGGCGGGCCTCGCTGCCGGCGGCGGCGAACAGCTCGAAGTGAATGCGTTCCTTGGCCATGCCGTTGGCCTGCAGGCTGTCACGCACGGTCTCGGTCATCGCCTGCGGGCCGCAGATGAATGCCGCGTCCAGGCCGGCAACGTCCAGCCAGCGCGAGAACAGCTGGCCGCATTTGTCGGCGTCGATGCGGCCGTTGTACAGGTCGACATCCTGCTGTTCGCGGCTGAACACGAAAATCAGGTTCAAGCGGTCGAGGTAACGGTTTTTCAGGTCTTCGAGCTTGTCGCGGAACAGCGCCCCCGAACTGGAGCGGTTGCCGTACAGCAAGGTGAAACGGCTGTGCGGCTCGCTGGCCAGCGTCGTGGCGATGATCGACAGTATCGGGGTGATGCCGCTGCCGGCGGCCACCCCCAGATAGTGGCCCTGGCGAGCAGGGTCCAGTGGCACGAAGAAGCTACCCGAGGGCGGCATCACTTCCAGCTGCTGGCCGGCCTTGAGCACTTCATTGGCGAACGCCGAGAAGCGCCCGCCCGGCACGCGCTTGACGGCCACGCGCAGTTCGCCGTCCTGTACGGCGCTGCAGATGGAGTAGGACCGGCGGACTTCCTCGTTGTCCAGCTGGGTACGCATGACCAGGTACTGGCCCTGAGTGAAGCGGAACTGGTCCTGCAGGTGCTCGGGCACATCGAAGGCAATCGATACCGCATCACGGGTCTCATTGCGCACTTGCTTGATGGTCAGGCTGTGAAACTGGCTCATGGTGGTCTCCACGGCTCAAATGCATTTGAAATAGTCGAATGGCTCCAGGCACTCGCGGCAGCGGTACAGCGCCTTGCAGGCCGTGGAGCCGAACTGGCTGAGCAATTCGGTATGCGCGCTGCCACATTGCGGGCAGCACACCTGGGGCGCTTCGCCGAGCAGGCTGCGCTTGCTGGCGCTGCCTTGCGGCGGCGCAATGCCATAAGCGCGCAGGCGCTCGCGGCCCAGTTCGCTGATCCAGTCGGTGCTCCAGGCCGGGGTCAGCCGGCGCTCTAGATCTGGCGCGGTGAAACCGGCCTGTTCCAGCGCCTGGCGGATATCCTCTTCGATGACTTCGGTGGCCGGGCAGCCAGAGTAGGTCGGGGTGACCACCAGGTGCAGGTGCCCGGCGCGCCAAGCGACATCGCGCACGATCCCCAGGTCGACCACGCTGACCACCGGCACTTCAGGGTCCATGACCTGGCCCAGAACGGCCCAGGCGCGAGCCAGGTCGTCGCCTTGCTGTGCCCGTGCGCCGCGGTCGCCGGCAATCAGTTCACCAGGTTGCATCGGGGTAGGCCCTTGGCAGGAACTGCATTTCGGCCAGCAGCAGGCCCAGATGCTCGCTGTGCAGGCCTTTGCGGCCATCCAGGTAGAAGTGGCTGGCGGCCTTGGGCAGCGGCAGTTCGACCGAAGCAAACGTCGCCGTGACCTGCTTGAGCCAGGTGGCGCCGACGGTAGCGGGATCGGCGCCGATACCGCATTCGGCCAGACGAACTTCGTTGTCGCTGCCCGCGGTGAGTTCGACGGTGAAGCGCCACAGTGCCGGGATAGCGGCGAGCATGCGCTGGCGGCTGGCATCGGTACCACCGCCCAGACGTTGTACCCACTCGCTGGACCGGCGCAGGTGGTAGGTGACCTCCTTCAGGGCCTTGGCGGCAATACCGGCTATTTGCGCGTCGCTGGACTCGACCAGCCCCTGCAGCACGGCGAAGTGCCACGCGTCGTAAAGGAACTGCTTGGTCATGGTCACGGCAAAATCACCATTGGGTTGCTCGACCAGCAGCAGGTTGCGGTAGGCGCGCTCGTCACGGCGGAACGCCAGGGCATCGGCATCTCGGCCATCGTCGAGCAGCTCGGCGGCATACTCCAGCCAGTTGCGGGCCTGGCCGACCAGATCGAGGCCGACGTTCATCAGGGCCAGCTCTTCCTCGAGGGCCGGGGCACGGCCACACCACTCACAGAGGCGCTGGCCCTGGACCAGGGCGCTGTCGCCGAGCAACAGCAGATAGGGGATAAGGGCTTCTTTATGCATGGCCCACCTCACATGTGTCCGACTTCGTCGGGCAGCTCGTAGAAGCTGGCATGGCGATAGACCTTGTCGTCCGAGGGGGCGAACAGCGGGTCTTTCTCGTCGGGGGAGGAGGCGGTGATCAGCGCCGAAGGTACCACCCACAGGCTCACACCTTCGCTACGGCGGGTATAGAGCTCGCGGGCGTTCTCGATGGCCATGGCGGCATCGGCGGCGTGCACGCTGCCGACGTGCTTGTGGTTAAGGCCGTGCTTGCTGCGCACGAACACTTCGTAGAGGGTCCAGACAGACATTTTCGCTCTCCGCATCAATCGCCGCTCAGGCGGCGTTCTTGTTCTGTTGCTTGCGCGCATAGGCCACGGCGGCCTCGCGTACCCAAGCGCCGTCCTCGATGGCCTTGCGCCGGGTGGCGACACGTTCCAGGTTGCACGGGCCATTGCCCTTGATCACTTCATAGAACTCGTCCCACTGGATTTGGCCAAAGTCGTAGTGGCCGCGCTCGGCGTTCCACTTCAGCTCAGGGTCAGGCGCAGTGCAGCCAAGCAGTTCCAGCTGCGGCACGGTCTGGTCGATGAAGCGCTGGCGCAGTTCGTCGTTGGTCTGGCGCTTGATCTTCCAGGCCATCGACTGGGCGCTGTTGGGCGAGTGTTCATCGCTCGGGCCGAACATCATCAGTGCCGGCCACCACAGACGGTTGATGGCGTCCTGAACCATCTCGCGCTGGGCTTGGGTGCCCTGGCGCATCATGGTCAGGAGCATTTCGTAGCCCTGGCGCTGGTGGAAGCTCTCTTCCTTGCAGATACGGATCATCGCGCGGGAGTAGGGGCCGTAAGAGGTGCGCTGCAGTACCACCTGGTTGACGATGGCGGCGCCATCCACCAGCCAGCCCACAGCGCCCATGTCGGCCCAGCTGAGGGTGGGGTAGTTGAAGATGCTCGAGTACTTGGCCTTGCCGCTGTGCAGCTTGTCGATCTCTTCGTCGCGGTCAGCCCCCAGGGTTTCCATGGCGCTGTACAGGTACAGGCCGTGGCCGGCTTCGTCCTGAATCTTGGCCATCAGCTGCAGTTTGCGCTTGAGGCTGGGGGCACGGGTAACCCAGTTGCCTTCGGGCAGCATGCCGACGATTTCAGAGTGGGCGTGCTGGGAGATCTGCCGGATGAGGGTGTGGCGGTAGGCCTCGGGCATCCAGTTCTTGGCTTCGATCTTGATTTCGGCGTCGATCTTTTCCTGGAAGTTGCGTTCCTCGGGGGACATTTCTTCCAGCGACTTGACGCGCTTGACTCCGGTTTCCACTAGCTGTGCGTACATGTGCTGCGACTCCTGCTAAGGCATGAGTCATTTGTAAGCGATACAAAACATAACGTCAAACACATTTATGTGTATCAGGTAATATTTCTGTATCACATTGCTGACCAAGGGGCGGTTGCAGCCCACTCTCGGCGCAAGGCTGCGCCTGCATCAGCGCGTGGCCGTGGGGATTCAGGCAAAAAAAAGCCCCGGACAATGCCGGGGCCGAAATGGCAGCCGAATGGGTTAGCTGGCCAACCGTTTGTCGAACACATGACACGCCTTGCCCTCGGAGCGCTTGAGCGTGCCGCAGGGCTGTAGGTGCACCTGGGTGCTGATACCGATGTAGGTCTTGATCTGTTTGGACAACTCCCCGACAACCAGCTTGCGCTGGCCTTCGTCAAGGTGCTGGCACTCTGCGCGCAGTTCCACATGCACCTGGACACTGTCCAAGTTTCCATTGCGATACAAATGTATCTCATAAAGTTCTGAAAGCTGTTTTATTTTCAATACCTGCTCCTCGATCTGGGTCGGGAACACATTGACGCCGCGTATGATCAGCATGTCGTCACTGCGGCCGGTGATCTTGCCGATCCGCCGCATTGGCCGAGCGGTGCCGGGCAGCAGTCGGGTCAGGTCGCGGGTGCGGTAGCGCACCATCGGCAATGCCTCTTTGCTCAGCGAGGTGAATACCAGCTCGCCCAGTTGGCCATCCGGCAGCACCTCACCGGTAGCAGGGTCGATGATCTCGGGATAGAAGTGGTCCTCCCAGATGGTTGGGCCGTCCTTGGTCTCGATGCACTCCATTGCCACCCCGGGCCCCATGATTTCCGAAAGGCCGTAGATATCGAGGGCATTGATGCCCAGACGCTGCTCTATCGAGCGGCGCAGCTCGTCGGTCCACGGCTCGGCACCGAAAATACCCAGCCGCAGCTTGAGGTGGTGGGGGTCGATGCCCTGGCGCTCGATCTCGTCAGCGAGGTTGAGCATGTAGGATGGGGTGACCATGATGATGTCGGGCTGAAAGTCGCGAATCAGCTGCACCTGCTTTTCGGTCTGGCCACCGGACATCGGGATCACGGTGCAGCCCAGGCGTTCGGCGCCGTAGTGCGCGCCGAGCCCGCCGGTGAACAGCCCGTAGCCGTAGGACACATGCACCTTGTCACCTTTGCGCCCGCCGGCCGCACGAATCGAACGGGCAACCACATTGGCCCAGGTGTCGATATCGTTCTGGGTGTAGCCGACCACCGTCGGCTTGCCGGTGGTGCCACTGGAGGCATGCAGGCGCACCACGTCTTCCTGGGGCACGGCAAACATGCCGTAGGGGTAGTTGTCACGCAGGTCGTTCTTGCCGGTGAAGGGGAATTTCGCCAGGTCTTCCAGGCACGTGAGGTCTTCGGGGTGGGCGCCGCATTCGGCAAAGCGCTGGCGGTACAGCGGCACATTGTCGTAGGCGTGCTTCAGGCTCCAACGCAGACGCTCCAGCTGGTGCTGGCGCAGGGCATCCACGCTGGCGGTTTCCATCGGGTCCAGCAGGGCACGATCGGCATCATGGTACATGTTCATGGCTTCACTCGAATTGTTCTTGTACGCCGCGCGCCAGCGGTTGCAGGCCACGCGGTGAGTGTCATGGAGGCAGCATATACGGCTGCGTTCAGTTCGGTAACAAGCGCAGGGCCTGAACCGCTCAGAGGCGCTCGATGATCATGGCGATGCCTTGGCCTACACCGATGCACATGGTGCACAGGGCGTAGCGACCGGCCGTTTCTTCAAGCTCGTGCAAGGCCGTGGTTACCAATCGAGCACCGCTCATGCCCAGTGGGTGGCCCAGGGCGATGGCGCCTCCGTTGCGGTTGACTCGCGGGTCGTCGTCGGCCAGGCCCAGCTCGCGCAACACGGCCAGCCCTTGGGCGGCGAAGGCTTCATTGAGTTCGATGACATCCATGTCAGCCAGTGCCAGGCCGGTGAGCGCCAGCACCTTGCGGGTCGCAGGCACCGGACCGATGCCCATCAGCCTGGGCTCAACCCCGGCCACGGCCATGCCGACGATGCGGCCGCGCGCCTTCAGGCCATGGCGGCGGGCCGCGGCACTGTTGGCCAGCAGCAGGGCGCAAGCGCCGTCATTCACGCCGGAGGCATTACCCGCCGTTACGCTGCCGCCTTCACGAAACGGCGTGCCGAGCCGAGCCAGCTGCTCCAGGGTTGTGTCGCCGCGCGGGTGCTCGTCATGCTCGACCACTTTGGCGGGGCCTTTGCGTTGCGCGATTTCGACGGGCACGATTTCCCGCGCCAGGCGGCCACGGGCCTGAGCGGCTGCGGCCTTGTGCTGGCTGCGCAGGGCAAAGGCATCCTGGTCAGCGCGCGAGATGCCGAACTGCTCGGCCACGTTTTCGGCGGTTTCCGGCATCGAATCGATGCCGTAGGCGGCCTTCATCAGCGGGTTGACGAAGCGCCAGCCGATCGTGGTGTCGAACAGCTCGGCCGCACGACCGAATGCCTGGTCTGCCTTACCCATCACAAACGGCGCGCGCGACATGGATTCCACACCACCGGCCAGCATGAGCCCCGCTTCACCACAGCGCAGCGCACGTGCCGCATTGCCGATGGCATCCAGGCCGGAACCGCACAGGCGGTTGATCGTGGTCCCTGGTACTTCCAGTGGCAGCCCCGCCAGCAGGCTCGCCATGTGAGCCACGTTGCGGTTGTCTTCCCCGGCCTGGTTGGCGCAGCCGAAGATGACGTCATCAATGGCTTTCCAGTCCAATTCGGGGTGGCGCTGGATCAAGGCTTTGAGCGGGATGGCCGCCAGGTCGTCGGCGCGTACAGTGCTCAGGGCCCCGGCATATCGGCCAATGGGGGTGCGCACGGCATCGATGATCAGGGCATCGGCGTGGGTCGGTTCATTCATCTTGCGTCTCCTGCGCCAGCACGGTGCCGCGCACTTTGTAGGATTTGCCATGGAACATCGCCACCAGCTCACCGCGCTGGTTGTCGATGCGCACGTCGTACAGGCCGGTGCGGCCTTTGCGGCTGACTTCGCTGGCGTGAGCGGTGAGCACGTCATCGCGCAGTGCCGGGGCCAGGTAGTCGATGCTGCACCCCAGCGCCACTGTGGCCTGGTCGTAGCTGTTACAGGCGAAGGCGAACGCCGAATCGGCCAACGCGAACAGAAAGCCCCCATGACAGGTGCCATGCCCCTGGATCATGTCGGCACGCACCGGCATGCGCAGGCTGGCCCTCCCCGGGCCGGCATCCAGCAGGCTGATGCCCAGGCCCTGTGTGGCCTGGTCGCGGGCGTACATGGCGTCGGCACAGGCTTGTGCCAGTTGCGCTTCAGTCATACAGGGTGCCTCCTTTGGCTTCGCAGCGGCGTAAGAGCAGGGAAGGGCGATAGCGGCTTTCACCGTAGCTGCGCTGCAGGTTGTCGAGCACGGCCAGGGTGTGAGCAAGGCCAATGTCTGCGGCCCAGGCCAACGGGCCGCGGGGGTAATTGACGCCGGCGCGCATGGCCAGGTCGATATCGGCAGCGCTGCCGACGCCCTGCAGCACCGCATCGGCGGCCTCGTTGGCGAGCATTGCCACAGTGCGCAGTACCACCAGGCCGGGAAGGTCGGCGATGCCGGTCACTTTCAGGCCGGCACGTTGCAGCAGGGCTACAGCCTGGTCGCGGGCGCTGTCCGTGGTATCGGCAGACCAGCTGATGGCAAGGCGCTTGGCGCTGCTGTAGTCCAGCGCCAGGTCGAGCAGCACAAGGTTGCGCAAGCCGTCTTCGCGGGCGCGCTGGCTGGCCAGGCGGCCATCGGACAGGGCCAGGGTGGCATCGCCCACCTGAATCAAGCCACTACCGGCGCGCTGGGTCACAGCAATGCCGCTTTGGCGCAGACGCTCGACCAACGGTTGCATCACCCCCAGGTTGCCCTCGACCACGCAGGCCTCTGCACCGGCGCTGCTATGCAATTCGGCCGGCTGCGGGCGCTCGACGCCTTCGGTGTAGCGATAGAAGCCTTGGCCGGTCTTGCGACCCAGGCGACCGGCGTCCACCAGTTCCTTCTGCACCAGCGAAGGCTGAAAGCGGAAATCGCCATAGAAAGCATCGAATACTGAGCACGTGACAGCGTAATTGACGTCATGGCCAATCAGGTCGGTCAGCTCGAACGCCCCCATGCGGAAGCCGCCAGCATCACGCATCAGCGCATCCAGGCTGACGCAATCGGCGGCACCTTCCTGCATCAGGCGCAGGCTTTCGGCGTAGAACGGCCGCGCTACCCGGTTGACGATGAAACCCGGTGTTGAGCGCGCATGGACCGGCTGCTTGCCCCAGGCCTGGGCAGTGGCATGGATGCGTGCGGCCACTGCCGGGTCGGTTGCCAGGCCCGACACCACCTCGACCAGCGCCATCAGCGGTGCCGGGTTGAAGAAGTGCATGCCGACCACGTGCTGCGGGCGTTCAAGGCCTGCCGCGAGGCTGGTGATGGACAGTGACGAAGTGTTGCTGGCAAGGATACAGTCGGCTGCGCACAGGGTTTCGAGCTGGCTGAACAACGCTTGCTTCACCTGCAGGTTTTCGACAATGGCTTCAATCACCAGGCCGGCATCTGCCAAGGCTTCGAGCGTATCGACCGGGCACAGACGAGCATTGATCGCTTCGCGTTCAGCAGGCAGCAACTTTCCTTTTTCCACCAGCCGGGCCAGTTGGCGATCGATACCCTGGGCTGCCTGGGCGGCAGCACCCAGGCGGTTATCGTAAAGCTTTACAGGGTGGCCGGCCTGGGCCGCGACCTGGGCGATACCGGCGCCCATCGCGCCGGCACCAATCACCGCCACCTGCACATTGCTTGCGAGTGCGTCCATGTTCAGCGCCCCTTGAAGGCTGGCGTACGTTTGTTCATGAAAGCGCTCACGCCTTCGCGGTAGTCCTCGCTGCGCCCGGCCAAGCGCTGCAGGTCGCGCTCCAGTTCCAGTTGCTCCTCAAAGCCGTTGTCGAAACTGGCATTGAGGCTGCGCTTGATCAGCGCCAGGCCGTAGGTGGGCTGGGCGGCGAGGTGGCGGGCGAGGGTGAGGGCTTCGTCACGCAGCGCGGCATCATCCACCACGCGGTGGATCAACCCCCATTGCGCGGCCTGTTCGGCGCCAAGGCGCTCGCCCAGCATGGCCAGCGCCTTGGCCCGGGCCATGCCGACCAAGCGCGGCAGCAGCCAGGTACCGCCGGAGTCCGGCACCAGGCCGATCTTGCAGAAGGCCTGGATGAAACTGGCCGAGCGGGCGGCCAGCACCAGGTCGCAGGCCAAGGGAATGTTGGCACCGGCACCGGCAGCCACGCCGTTGACCGCACAGATCACCGGCAAAGGCAGGTCGCGCAGGGTGCGTACCAGCGGGTTGTAGAACTTGTCGATCGATTGGCCCAGGTCTGGCATCTCGGCGCCTGGGGCGACGTTGCGGTCGGACAGGTCCTGCCCGGCGCAGAAGCCGCGGCCTTCAGCCGTCAGCAGCAGCACCCGCGCTTCACTGCTCTGGCGCACTTGCCTGAGCGCTTCGCGCACCTCCAGGTGCATGGCCGTATTGAAGCTGTTCAGCTGCTCGGGGCGGTTCAATGAAAGGAAGGCAACGCCGTCCTCGATGGAAAACAGGATGTGCTGGAAAGTCATGACAGACTCGCTCCGTCGGTCGAGAGAATGATGATCAGCGCCCCTGGAAACGTGCCTGGCGCTTTTCCTGGAAGGCGCGGATGCCTTCATCGCGGTCGGCGGTGCCAGCCAGCAGGGTGAAGGCATGGCGCTCGAAGCGCAGGCCGCTGGCCAGGTCGGTATCACCGGCCTTCAGTAACGCCTCCTTGGCCAGACGCACGGCCAGCGGAGCTTTGGCGGCAATGCTGCGGGCAACCTGCATGGCGCGTTCTACGGTGAGTTCGGGCTGGGTGATTTCGCTGACCAGGCCGGCCTGCTGGGCCCGGTGGGCGGTGATGGCTTCCCCCGTCAGGACCATCTGCATGGCCAACGGCTTACCGACGGCACGCGACAGGCGCTGGGTGCCGCCAGCACCGGGGATGATGCCAAGGTTGATTTCCGGCTGGCCGAAACGGGCGTCGGTGCCGGCGATGACGATGTCGGCGCACATTGCCAGTTCGCAGCCGCCACCCAGGGCATAGCCGTTGACTGCGGCAATCAGCGGCTTGGCGAATGCGGCGATGCTTTGCCAATACGCGACGCGCGGGTCGTTGAGGATGCCGACCAGGTCGCGATCAGCCATCTCGCGGATGTCGGCGCCTGCGGCGAATGCCTTGGCACTGCCGGTAATCACTGTGGCTCGGACATGCTCGTCTTCCCCGGCGGCCTGCAGCGCAGCAGCCAGTTCCGCCAGTAGCTCGGTGCACAGGGCGTTCAAGGCCTCGGGCCGTTGCAGGGTAATGAGCTGAACGCCGTGTTCGGGCGCCTGCACATCGATATATCGCGGCATGTCGGGTTCCTCTGGCTGCACGCACGGCACATCGCGTGGCCGGCATTTTTTGGAATTGTTTGCAGGGGCGTAATGCGGGATCACGACCAGGTGAGATCAGTATATGCTCCATGTGATACATCAATGCAATATCTGAAATACTTTTACGTATCTCTTTGTTGGTCTTCAGCGAACACGCTCCATGAGCAGTGGAGACAGATAAAACGTTTTAGCTAGGCGTTTTAGCGGGTTTAATCCTGGTTTTCGCTTGGCAATATCAAAGCAATACACGCGATACACGTTTGACGACCGAATAGCTTCTGATACAAGATCGATGGAAATTTCAATCATTTCAGGAGTGATGCCATGCCTTGCTATCGACTGGACGGCCTGACGCCCGTGGTTCACCCGACGGCCTACGTGCACCCCAGCGCAGTCCTGATCGGCGACGTCATCGTTGGACCCCGCTGCTACATCGGCCCATTGGCATCGCTCAGGGGCGATTTCGGCCGCATCGTGCTGGAAGAGGGCGCCAACTTGCAGGACACCTGCGTGATGCATGGTTTTCCGGGGGGCGACACCGTCGTAGAACGTAACGGGCACGTCGGCCATGGCGCCGTGCTGCACGGCTGTCGTGTGGGCGAAGATGCTTTGATCGGCATGAACGCCGTGATCATGGATGGCGCCCATGTAGCACCACGTTGCATTGTCGCGGCCACTGCCTTCGTCAAGGCAGGCTTCGAATGTGCCGAACAGAACCTGGTGATGGGGTCGCCGGCCCAGGTCAAACGCCCACTGAGCGATCAGGAACTGGCCTGGAAACAGCGCGGGACGGCGGAGTACCAGCACCTGGCGCAGCGCTGCATGAACAGCATGGTCGAATGCCCGCCGCTGGCGGAAGCAGAGCCGGGACGCCCGCGCATGGAAGACACCGGGGTCAGGCCCAAGGGCCAGGCGAGCGCATGAGCCTGCCAGCGACACGCAATGGCCAGGCGGCCCACCGCACAGGTATAGTCGGTGCTTTATCCGCGCACAGTTCGCCCATGAGCAATCTCGCCCCACTGAACCACTTGATCACCCGCTTTCAGGAGCAGACGCCCATCCGCGCCAGTTCCCTGATCATCACGTTGTACGGCGATGCCATCGAGCCGCACGGCGGTACAGTCTGGCTCGGTAGCCTGATCAACCTGCTGGAGCCGATCGGCATCAATGAACGGCTGATCCGCACGTCGATCTTTCGCCTGACCAAAGAAGGTTGGCTCACTGCGGAAAAGGTGGGTCGACGCAGTTATTACAGCCTGACAGGCACTGGCCGTCGGCGTTTCGAAAAAGCCTTCAAGCGCGTCTATAGCCCCAGCCAGCCAGCCTGGGACGGGGCCTGGACGCTGGTGTTGCTGTCGCAACTGGAGGCGGGTAAACGCAAGGCCGTGCGTGAAGAGCTGGAGTGGCAGGGGTTTGGTGTCATGGCGCCGAACCTGCTGGGTTGCCCACGGGCAGACCGTGCCGACCTGGTGGCCACGCTGCGTGATCTTGAGGCCAGCGACGACAGTATCGTCTTCGAAACCCACACCCAAGAGGTACTCGCGTCCAAGGCCATGCGCGCACAGGTGCGGGAAAGCTGGCGTATCGACGAACTGGGGCAGCAATACAGCGAGTTTATCCAGCTGTTCAGGCCTCTGTGGCAAGGTTTGAAAGAGCAGCCGTCGCTGGATGCTCAAGATTGCTTCCTGGCACGTACGCTGCTGATTCACGAATACCGCCGCCTGCTGCTGCGCGACCCGCAACTACCCGACGAACTGCTGCCAGGCGACTGGGAGGGAAGGGCTGCGCGGCAGTTGTGCCGCAACCTCTACCGACTGGTGTTTGCCAAAGCCGAAGAGTGGCTGAACGCAGCGCTGGAGACAGCAGATGGCCCATTGCCGGATGTGAGCGAGAGTTTCTACAAGCGTTTTGGCGGTTTGGCGTGAGGGGAGTGCTCGCTTCACAGTGCCGTGGCCAACCTTCACGGCGTTGAGCAGGGCGCCGTCATTGGGCCCTTGACCTCGCTTTCACCGCCACCTTGTTCCAGCGCCATGAGTGCAGGCATATCGAGAATTTCTACCAACCTGCCGTGCAGGTCGACGATACCCAGCGCGCGCAGGCGGGCGACGGATCGGCACACGGTTTCCAGGCGTAACCCCAGGTACGAAGCCATGTCTTCACGAGACATCCGCAACATGAAGCCATGGGCAGAGTAACCGCGGCTGACGAAGCGCCTGGAGAGCCCCACCAGGAAGCTGGCCAGCCGCTGTTCTGCTGTGAGGTTGCACAGCATCAGCACGCGCCCGTGCTCACGCACGATCTCCCGGCTCATCAAGCGATTCAGGCTTTGCTGAAGGTCCGGAAACTCGCGCGCCAGGGTTTGCAAGCGACAATAGGGGACGGGGCAGACTTCGCTGTCCTCCAGGGCAATGGCGTCACAGACATGGTGCTCTGTGGCAATGGCATCGAGGCCCAGTACATCGCCCGGCATCCAGAAGTTGATCACCACGCCTTGCCCCTCGACGGTGTTCAGGCTGGTCTTGAAACTGCCGCAGCGTACGGCATAGAGCTTGGTCAGCGGATCGTTGGCATTGAACAGCGCGGCGCCCTTGCGAACGCGCATCCGTGGGCCTATCAACGCGCCCAGGCACCTGTTGTCGTCAACCGGCAGGCCGGTGGGGAGGCATAGTCCGCTTACCCGGCAATTCAAGCAGTGGTTCACCATCGGTTTCAGGTGAATAGGGTTTGCCTTGTACGACTCGTTGGGCGAGTCGAGCAGTGTGACCTTAAGCTGGCCAGGCATCTTCAGGCCTCCTTCGCACTTCGGCGGCCGCTTTGGGCCCCGCCATGACGCACATCTGGGTACAGGGTGCGCCAGCGAAGTCCTGAGGTATTGATCCGCATCAAGTTCTTGCGCCATGGGTAATGCCATCGGTCGGCAGGGGCCTCCAGTTGATAAACATCAAGTTCGCAAGACGTAGGTGGCAGATGCTTTACCTACGTATCGCAACCTCAGAGGTGTGCCATGGAAACTGCGCAAAGACTGCTGCTGATCGCCTCCCCCCTGATGCGCCGAACCCCGGTCTATGACCGGGCTGCTGCGCTGGCCAAGGCCAAGGGGATGGCGCTGCACATCGTGGCTTTCGACTACGTGGAAGGGCTTGCCACGGCGGGCCTGGTGAATGACCAGGCGCTGGCAGCCATGCGCGAGGGTTACGTGCAGCAGCACCGTGAATGGCTGGAAACCCAGGCGTTGCCGATGCGGCGCAACGGTGTCATCGTCACCACCGAGGTGGTGTGGGTGCAGCAGCCCTTGGATGAGATCCTGATTCACTTGCGTGAGCAGCCGTTTGCCATGCTGATCAAAGAACTCGAGCAGGAGCCTTGGTGGATGCGCGCAATGTTCACCTCGCTGGATATCCAGTTGCTGCGCGAAACGCGAATACCCTTGCACTTGGTACACAAGGCCAGCCATGCGTTGCCACGCAGGATTCTGGCGGCGGTGGACCTGTCCAGGCCTGAGGATCAGTTTGAAGGTTTCAACGACCAGATCATCAGCGAAGCGCTGAAGCTGACATTGCAGTGCAATGCTCAGATCGAGTTGCTTTACGCCTACGACCTGGGTTCCATGTACCTGGATGCTGGCGGCAGCCGGGAACATTCGTTCCTGTTCGATTCGAACCAGGCCAAGACCTTGCTCGACGCTCAGAGCGCTGCCTTTCAGGAACTTGCCGACCGCAACGGGATCGCCGTCGAACAGCGCCATATGCGCATAGGCGACCCGGCAAAGGCGCTGGCGATATTCATGGATAACAATGATATCGACGTGCTGGTCATGGGCAGTTATCACCACCATGGCATCGGCTGGTTCATTGGCAGTACTGCTGAGCGCGTTCTGCATCGGTTGTCCAGCAGTGTGCTGGTGATTTCTCCAGAGCGCTCCAAAGGCTGAAGCACAAGGCTCGCAAGGGCCCTGTCTTTTCAAGGCCGCAGGTCAAGTTCGTGCAGGATCTCACTCACATCCCCGCCAGGGTATCTTGAGGTGAAGCCCAGTGCCTTGACCAGCCGGTGCATGCCATAGTTGCTGGCCAGATCCCTGGAGACCATGCACTGAAAGCCATTGCGTCGTGCGGCTGCGATCAGGTGTTGCATCAGGCGCTTGCCCAACCCCTTGCGCTGCCAGTCTTCGCTGACCGCCACTGCACATTCGCAACGTTCACTGCCAGGTATGCTTGCATAGCGGCTGACGCCGATTTGTTGCAATTGACCGTCTACATGAACCAAGGCGACATAGGCCATGCGCTGGTGATAGTCCACGGGCATGTCCTGCGTGTCCAAGCTAGGCAAGCCGCCGCTGAGTCCGGCAATGAAACGAAAACGCCGTGTTTCATAAGCGATTGTGCTCAGAAAACGCGTGTCCCGTTCGCGGTCTTCCTCGCGCAGAGGGCGGATCAGCACCGCCGAACCGTCCTCAAGGTTTTCGACCCAATGTTCGCAGGTTTGTGGCTGTGCTGTTTGCTGCCCGTTCATGACGCCTCCCGTTGCTTGATCAGTGCCTGGTGCAGCCGTTTTAACGTGGCCGGCTGGTTCGGTTCTGACAATCATCAAGTTCAGCCTGGGTAGCGGTTTTCTGATCTGCATCAAGCAGCAGCGATCCTGCGCGCGGAATATCGTCAGCATCACATCCACTGACGCAAGCGCAGAGGTTCACCATGGGGCAATATCGACAGTTGCTGGTGCTGCTGGCCGAGGTAGATCCGCATTCCGCCGCTTTGCGCAGAGCCCTTGCCTTTGCGCATGTCAGCGGCGCCAGCGTGCATGTGCTGGGCTTGTTCGAGCCAAGCGAGGAGCACCTTCTGCGCGAAGAGCGGCTGAACGAGGCCGATATCAAGCGCCAGTACGAGCACTATCGCGTTCAGTTGACGGGATTGCTCGAGCGGCATCGAGGCAGCGGTATAACGCTGACGGTCGATAGCCTGAATGCGGAGGATATCCGCCGCCAGGCGATCGACTACATCAGTGAACTGCAGCCAGATATGGTCATCAAGGACAGCGAAGCCGCGTCGGCCCTGGTGCGCATGTTCGACACCCCACTGGACTGTGCGCTGATGCGAGGCGTCAAATGCGTCAGCCATTTCGTGCCGGCGGCGGCCATCTCATTGCCGCGGCGGGTGCTGGTCGCAGTGGACACTGCGTTCAGCGAGACGCCTGCCGTCCAGGCGTGCTTCAATCGTGGACTGGTTCGTGCTGCCCAGGCGCTGGCGTTGCAGTGTGACGCGCATCTGCATTTGCTATCGGCGTACAACCTGGCAGGGGTATTTGCCTCGGACATGAATATCACCCAGGCGTGGTTCGACGAGATGCGCGAGGCACTGCAGGAGCCGTTCGAAGCGCTGGCCGATGCCGAAGGCGTCGCGCCTGACCGCCGACATTTTATGGAAGGCGGCCCGGTACAGGTGATCCGTGAACAGGTCGCGGCCCTGGACATCGACGTGGTGGTGATGGGCGTGGTACAGCCCAAAGGCCTGGACAAACTGTTGGGTGACACCACCGAGCGTATCGTCAGCCGCCCACCGTGCAGCGTGCTCGCGGTTCACCCCCAAATAGCCGAAAGTTGGGAGCCCTGGCCATGCAACTGACTTTTCTTGGCGGCACCGGCACCGTGACTATGCGGACCGCCAGCATCCCCCCGAGTCGACCGAGCAGTACCTGGCCAAGGTCATCACATCGACCCTGTGCGCTAGCCAGGCCCGGGTGGTATTCATGAACGCCCGTGTTCGCCCCCCGATGCAGGCGGTAAGCGGCCTGAAGGTACTCACAGCCGAACCTTAGACCCAGCACGCGCCGATTATTTGGTTTTCCAATACTTCTGCATTTCCAGGAAGAGGAACGACGCGGTCCAGGTGATCAGCACGAGGCCGGTCAATGCCTGCAGGCCAGTCAGGTATTTGAGGTGCCCGCTAGGGGTGATGTCGCCGAAACCGATGGTGGTATAGGTGGTGAAGGAAAAGTACACGCAGTCGAGGAAACTCCCGTCGAAATTGCCACTGAGCGTGCCCCAGCCGTCGGCATGGGCCATCAGGTAATACACCAAGGCAAAGCACCAGACCTCAAGGGCATGGGCCAGCAGTGCGCCGAACACGCCTGCCACGATGCGAAACCGGCTCCAGAGCTTGAGACGGGGGAGCCAGTCATTCAGGCGCAGCAAGCATTCGTAGTGAATGATCACCACCAGGATCACGACCAGCATGTTGATCAGCGTGACGGTGAGCATCGCAGGCACTCTTGCCCTGATTGGCGGTTCATTTCAAGTTGTCGACCAACGTATGGATAGTAGTTCATTGAAAATCGATGTAGTGGTGGTAGGCGCTGTACAGACCAGGCATTGGACTGTTCGCCGTGGCGAACGGGCGCATCGCAGGCATCAGCGGTTTGCTCGGCCCTGTGCTGCAAAGTGGCGGGGAAGGGCGGGGCGAAAAAGTGTGCTTTTTGTTGGGACTTATTGCCGCGCCACTCGCAGCAACCCTCAGGGCAGGGCTTAAATATTGCGTATTCGACTATTTGTCAGAATATAATGAACTGATTGGCCCGTCCGGGTGCTTATTACCGATCATTCGTGTGAGCACAGGATGAGTTTTTGCGGCTGATCCGCTTACAGCAAAACCATGCAATCGACAATCAGCGTCTTTGAAGAGCCATTGCTCTAATTCATTCTCCCGATGATGTAGCCAGCTCCCTGAAACAGCCGAGCGCGGAGGCAGTACTGCCACGGGGTGAGCTGGTGTTTTTACGATAATGGGCATATTGGGAAAGTCGATACGCGTAAGCGTACCAGCCAAGGTTGCCGCAATGGCACGTGCCGCAATCAATGTAGGACGTACAAACGGCAGCAGGCGACCATCAGCATATTGAGCGCAGTCGCCTAGGGCGAAAATGCCTGGGATGCAGGTCTGACCGTAGCCATCGACAAGAATCCCTTGTCTTGTCGCTATTCCTGAACGCTTGGCTAAAGTTAAGCGGGGGCGAAGCCCTACAGCCGAGATAACAGCATCAACTTCAATAACGACGTGGTCGAGGAGGGTGACTGAATAGCGTAAACCCGCTTTTTCAATGTGTTGTACCTTATTTTTGAGCTTCCACCGGACACCCGCAGCCTTGAGTGACTCCTCAAGTGCCTTTCCTATCGCTTTAGGTGCCAAGCTAGCAAGAGGGTATTCGTTTGGATCTACCACGGTGGGGGTAATACCGCCGTGAAGTAGATCATTTGCAAACTCGCAGCCAATGAGACCGGCGCCGACGATAAGAACGGACGTTGCGTTATTCAACTTAGATCGCAAGCGTGAATAGTCGGTTATGTCGTTGACTGACATAACTTCCTCAGCAGCTGTGCCGGTTACGGGGCACGCTACTGGATCTGCGCCGACTGCTAATACTAATTCGCCGTATGTAAGGGTGCGATTCGTCGTTCGGATCTGTTTGATTAAAGGATCAATTGCGATTACTTCATCATCGGTAATCAGTTGCGCGTTGAGCTTGATAGCCATTTCGGATGCGGTTGCCTTGATCAACTGCTGCGCGGTCTGTCGTTGTGCAATGGCCGCAGACAGCATCGGCTTTGCATACTGACTACCATCATCTTTAGAGATGATTACGATAGCTCGGCTTGGATCAAGCTTACGATATTCAGAGGCTACGCTATACCCGGCTAACCCTGTACCTACGATTATGATCGGCTCCACTTAACGTCTCTCTTCGATCAGTTGCATTTCAAAATCTGATTT
This sequence comes from Pseudomonas sp. JR33AA, assembly GCF_021378985.1. Classification (NCBI taxonomy): domain Bacteria; kingdom Pseudomonadati; phylum Pseudomonadota; class Gammaproteobacteria; order Pseudomonadales; family Pseudomonadaceae; genus Pseudomonas; species Pseudomonas sp. JR33AA. Next base: position 52,214 of record NZ_JAJSAW010000006.1, on the reverse strand, counting down.
CCCGCACTGGCATTCCGGGCAAAACCAGTCATCTGGGACGTCTGCCCATCGCGTACCTGGCGCAATTCCTTCATTAGGTAAACCTAACGATTCGTCATAAATAAAACCACAGACAAGACATACCCAGGCACTCATTCGCCGTCTCCTAACGCAAGGTGAGAGCTGCCGTCGTGCATGACGGCAGCCGTTTTAACTAGTAATATTCATTGCCCAGTAGCATATCTTCGAAGAAAGCGCCAAAGCGTTTCTTAGGATCACAAATGTGGATTTCAAGAATCCACCGCATTTCAGAAGGGCTCAATTCGAAATCTGCCAGCGAACCAGTATGAATTGTTGCATGAGGGAAGTCAGATACCCGATGCCCTGGAAGATCAAAGTTAAGCTCCCACCCCATTGCTTTAGCGGTACTGTCTGCAAACGCATACAAGGCTTGACCCGTCAGCTTGTTACGTATCCATACATCGCGGCATTCATGGAACAAGGCTTCCGCGTCTCGGGCGCAGCGCGCGTACTCCGCATGCTGTCCAACAACAAACGTAGCTCCACCGTCACCTTCCCACTGCTCTACACGCGGAGCCAAATCGATGAAGAAAATATCGTTCTCTTGCAAAATGACACCGGGAGTCGATGCAACCTTCATCGGTTTCATCGTATTGCTTCCGAATCGGACGCGGGTTGGGTGCCAGCTCAGCTCCAATCCTGATTCAACCAGTACACGCTTGGCCATTTCAACTGCGTCTTCCTCGACCATTCCAGGCTCTACGCGTTGAGAGATAGCTGCAATGACCTGACGGGTTTTTTCACGTGCTAACAACATACCATCAACGGAAAAGGCTGGGCCGACCCGCTCAGCAACTGCTGCGGAGAGTAATGTCATTTGATCCTCACTTGGCTATGGACGCAATCGAGAACTGCGTTTGGGAGCCCTATTATCAAGCGCCAGAGGTCGTTCACCCAGAGGCATTAAGTTAGAAACTCGGACAAAGAACGTCGATTTTCTGCCTGGTTTCGGTGTCCGCTTAGGTAGCAGTTTGGAGGAGTCGGTAAATGCCTAGAAAATCTGCCAATCAGCATTGATTTAGGGACATATCCAGTTAGCTGCCTGTCATGGAAGATCTGGTTGGCTATACTGCCCGCGTGAGTTTCTATGGGGACTGTTAAAAATGGCTAGAACGGTCGCGCTCGTGATTTTCGCCGGGGCTCAGGCGCTTGACATCACGGGGCCAATGGACGTGTTTGCTGAGGCAAACCGATTTCTTCTGCTTGAACAACAATACCAGCTCGAAGTGATCGGGATCGATCACGGGCTAATGAGATGTTCAAATGGTCTGTCGATCAAAGCAGATCGACATTATTCTGAAGTCACGGAGGGATTCGACTTGCTCCTCTGCGTCGGTGGCCCAAGCCTGCCTCAAATGGATCTTCCGGCGGAATTTTACACTTGGCTCATTGAAATCTCAAAAAAATGCAAGAAATATGGCTCGATATGTAATGGCGCGTTTATGCTAGCGCATGCAGGCCTGCTGGATGGTAGAAAGGCCACAACGCATTGGAACGACGCGAGCGCACTGAAGAAGTTATGTCCTACGGCCGAAATCGATCCTGATCTGCTTTATGTTGAAGACAATGAACTGGTTACGTCTGCAGGTGTCACTGCAGGGATTGATCTTTCTCTTTTTCTACTATCAAACGATAATGGCGCCGAAGTCTCACTCAATGTGGCAAAAAGACTTGTTGTGTTCAAGCAAAGATCAGGGGGGCAGTCGCAATTCAGTCCTTTCTTAACCTTGCACGCCGAGCCGACTTCGCCGATCGCCATCGTGCAACAACACGTGTTACATAATATGCGAGCCCGTTTGACCGTTGATGAGCTTGCGAAATTGGTTAATATGAGCCCGCGACACTTTTCTAGGGTGTTCATGCAAGAAGTCCAAGTGACACCTGCAGAGTTTGTAGAACGCGCAAGGGTCGACGCTGCCAGGATGGCTTTGGAATGCAACCAGCTTCCCTTGAAAACCATTGCGTATGAATGTGGATTTCATAGTTCGCATCACATGCGGTGTGTATTTGTAAAGCGGATGGGCGTATCTCCTCAACAGTTTCGAAAGAACTTCGGTAGCAAAAAGTAACATGACGATATAACGGCAGTGGGCGGGGGTTGTCGCACCAGACCCAAAGCGGCCCTGCACAGGAGGGCTACCGAGAGCTTGAAAGGGCATTCTTGATGCGTGTTAGCGGTTATGCCACCCGTTGAACGGCTGCCTCGACGTTTATAGGGAATGGGAGGTAACTGCGTATCCGACTAATCGATATCGAGTAAGCGCAGCAGAGCACTTGACGGGCTTGTCAAAGAGGGATTTTTCGATGTCGAGAGTGTCGCGCGTCTGTTCGAAAGGGCGCCGACCATCAAGACAGTTAAAGTAACTACACTAAATATTCATTTAGTGTAGCTATAACATAGAGGAATTAAAAACCAGGGGAGTGGTCTTGGGAGTCCATGGAATATCCACCCAAAGCTACCCATTTCCCATGTCACTCACGATCAAGCCAGCTCGTTCAACCCGATCATCAACAATGTCGGATATCAGAGCGAACGATGACTTGTCGTCCCACTCACCATACTGGCTTAGAATCTTCCGGTAGGCTTCATCCAAACGTTCGAAATAGGGCAAAAACCAATGGTCGCGGAGCGTTTCCATAGTTTTTTCTCGTCCTCGCAGCTCAGGCCACAGCCCGCCAGATTGCCTAGGTGATAGGCTGCGAACCATTCATGACCCAGGATATGAATTGCGTGCGATCGGCCTTCAGGATCGTCGTCAATTAATGGCTAGATGTGGTTGACGTTCAGCACGATGTGCGAATTAAGCTCATCTTGCCGGATGACCCACGGAGTCATCGCAACGCCCACGACGTGAGAATTTGTTGCGGTGAGCTTGTGAGACGTTTCATAGCCGCGATCCAGCTCATGCAACGCCTGGCCGTAGTTGATAGCGACGGTCACGCCATCCAAGGCGATCATGTCAAATTTTTTGCCAAGTTCTCGAATGACTTCGCCAACAAGGGTAGCCAGGTTCTGGCTGAATCTTCGTCAGAGAATCCCCGGGCGTTAATGGAGAAGTTTTTGGGCATCCGCGAAGCGAAATTCACAGGGTTTTCGGGAGACGGTCCTGCGGTTTATCCACGGTGACTTTTCTCTGAGGGTGATGTGAGCGGCAAGGCTATTGTCGATGCTGGCTGGTCGTCGTGTCGTGACACCGAAATTGAGAGTGAGTCTGCTTCAAATCTGCCCACCCACCCACCCGGTTCCTTTATACAGAGTTGCGCATAATGCATATTATGTTAAATTGTGTATTTGCAGTGCACTTCTCCGCTAGGCAGCAACTCCAGATCTCAATCATCAGCGCCGCCCGCTGCCGTCAGTGTTTGATGAGCTCCTCGGCAATCGCTAACAGCTGGCCACCGACCCTGTCCTTCAAGACTTCAATGAACCGGATGATCTTGGCATCGATGAACTGGCGCGACGAGTACACCGCGTATACGTTCCGCTCCTCGGTGAAGTAATCGGGTAGCACACGCACCAGCTTTCCCGAGCGCAAGTCGTCAATAGCAGCGAACCCGGCCAATAATCCGATACCCGCATGGCTGCTGACTGCGACAGACATGGCCTCCATATCATTCACACTGAAGCCTGGCCCGCCAGGGATGAATGTTGCATCGCCCAGTCGACTTTTGAGCTGCCACTCATCCCGAGCGTAATCGACGGTACCCAGCAACAGGCATTGATGATCAACCAGATCCGCAGGTGTCTCGGGTGCTCCATGGTTCGCTAGGTAATCTGGCGATGCCACCAACACGCAGTGGCTGACTCCTATTTTCTGGCTCACATAGCTGGAGTCTGGCAGCCCCCTGGCGATCTGAATTAACACGTCCAGCTGGTCTTCAAGCAGGTTTGGCATGCGCTGAGAAATCATCAAGTCGACCGTTACCTCTTCAAATGCCTTGCGGTACTCCAGTGCGGCCTCAGTTACAAGGTGTCGAGCAAGCCCGGGCACACATCGCTACGTGTGACAGACATTGCCCGCCTAGCAGCGGGCTTTCTTTGCCTGCAATCCCCAGCGACTGATTGTGGCGATTTTAAGGGTGCTGGCGGCCTGCGCTATCCCTTTGAGCCATTCTGCTCGGAGACGGTGCGCAACTCACTAATTTCCGCTTCTGCGCTTGCGAGCTTCTGAATCAAATCACCTTCCCTGCGCTGTGCCGCGGCGTGTTCTGAGCGAGCTTCGCTGGCTTCCTTGGTCCTGGCTTCGAGCTGGAGAGCCAGTAGCTCTTTGGCCCCTTCCGCGCGAGCTGTCGCTGCGTTGGCGATACCTAGGTCGCCCCTCAGATGTTCGATAGTATCGCGATGCTGGTTAGCTTCCTTGGCATGCTGGCGGTTTTCAGCAATCAATCGTTCGTTGTCGCGGATTAGTCGCGTGGCTTCTTCCTGCTTGACCATGAGCGTCTGCTGAAGGACTGTCACCTCTTGCTGCATCTGGTAGATCTGAGATTCATGACGGTTCAGATCTTGGTCGCGCTGCTCCTTCACCGCAGCGCGGTAGTGCTCAAGCGCTTCCCTCGCATGCGCGTGCTTCTCCTCCAAGGACTGGATTTGTGCGTCCTTCTCCTGAACACGAACCTCCAGGTCGCTGCAGCTCTGGCTGAGCCGGGCATTTCGAGTGATCTCGGTTTGAAGACCGGACTGAACAGTCTTTAACTCTTCGTCCTGAGCTTGCAGCGCTGACTGCAGCTTGGCGACCAAAAATTGTGACTGCTCCAGGTTACTCTGAAGTGTACTGCATTCAGCTTTCATCGCTTTGCGTTCAAGCTCAAATGCGGCTCGCTCATGCGCCAATGCTGCGTTTCCCTCCTCCAGCAAGCGCTCTAGCATCTTGCTCACCAATTCGGTGAGTTCATCACTCAAGCGCGAAGGCGCTGCTGATGGGCGAGGATCGTAAGACTCGATCTCCTTCAAATAGCGCTGAATGGTCGTCTTTGAGCCGGTATTTCCGAGTTCAATGCGGATTGCGTCAATGCTAGGGTTTTGCCCTCTGGAAAGCAGCGCTTCGCGAGCTTTACGCACCAATGCCAGGTTAATGCCGCCTCTAGCCATTTCAGCTCCTACGATTTCGTACTGTTTTACGTTACATGTAATAACGTGTTATTTAATCATAGTCGGGCTCAGGAAATTCGAAAATTTCTGGCAAGACATAATCGAGGTTTATCGCTTGTCAGCTCTGTGGCCAAGGGTAAAATGCCCTGAAAGGCGGTACAAATGGCCAAGGCGAGCCATCGAAGGCTGAATACGGAGAAATGGCGTGGTTGAAGGGGTCAGCAAGGCAGATAGGTACTTGGAGGCGAGCGTTCGTCAGAACACGTCGAAGAGCTATGCGGCCGCCCTCTCCCATTTCGAAGTCACGTGGGGCGGCTTCCTGCCCACCACGACGGAGTCCGTTGTGCGCTACATCGCGGAGTACGCCGACCAGCTGGCACTGAGTACGCTGAAGCAACGCCTGGCTGCGCTCGCTAACTGGCACCAAAGCAACGGCTTCCCCGACCCCACCAAAGCCCCCAAGGTCAGACAGTTGCTGAAGGGTATCCGGGCGGTACACCCCGTACAGCAGAAGCAAGCAGCTCCTCTGGCGTTACTGCACCTCGAAAAAGCAGTAGCGCACCTGGAAGACGAGATTGCTCAGGCAAAAGCGGCCGGCAACATGGCCACCCTTCTCAAGGCGACCCGGGATATCGCCTTGCTCACCATTGGTTTCTGGAGGGGATTCCGTGGGGATGAACTCGCCAGACTTACGATCGAAAATACCCATGCCGAGCGCTACGTCGGGATCCGGTTTTACCTGGGATCAAGTAAAGGGGACCGGCAGAACATCGGGCGTGAGTACAAGACACCATCGTTGAGCAAGCTGTGCCCGGTCGAGGCGTACCTGAACTGGATTGAAGCAGCCGGCCTAACTCATGGCAGCGTGTTCAGGGGCGTTGATCGCTGGGGCAACATCAGCGATCGTCCACTTGCCGCCCATAGCCTGATTCCCCTGCTTCGCGACACTCTGGGTCGTTGTGGCTTGCCGTCCGAGATGTACAGTGCCCACTCGATCCGGAGAGGCTTTGCCACATGGGCAGCAAGCTCTGGCTGGGACATCAAGACGCTGATGGAGTACGTCGGTTGGCGTGACATGAAGTCGGCATTGCGCTATGTGGAGCCGGCACAACAGTTCGGCGGGCTTATCAGAAAGCTTGAAGGATGACCGCTAGCCCCAGACAACGCATACGTCGGCCCTCATCGCAATTTGATATCGGCGTCGTCTAATCGCACAGGACTGACGCCGCAGTCTTCAGGGATGAACTACGCTTCAGAAAATACCGCAGATCGAAGACAAATTGCAGCTAGTCGTTACGGCCGAATGCCGGTGGTAAGGGAATGCCCATTCTTCGGGAATACGATACCTTCATCGCCATCAGCCGGAGTGAGCTTCGTGAGATCCAAACAGCCCCTGTTTGCCGTTCTGTTACTCACGGTGCTTATCGATGGTTGCACTGCACTCAATGCCCCCCATGAACCCAGTCAAGCCTTGCCTGCCGACGATTCGTCTTTCGGTCGTTCGATTCTGGCCCAGGTAGCCCCCCATGAAGGCCGATCGGGCTTTCGTCTATTTCCGGAGAGTGCCGAGGCTTTCGCCGCTCGCGCCGAGCTGATTCGCCGTGCGCAAAGCAGCATTGACCTGCAGTACTACATCGTCCATGACGGTATCAGTACTCGGATACTGCTGAGCGAGCTGCTCCTCGCTGCCGACCGTAAAGTGCGCGTGAGGATTTTGCTCGATGACACCACCAGCGATGACCTGGAGGAAACTATCGCGACTCTCGCGACGCATCCGTATATACAGATCCGAGTGTTCAATCCTCTTCATTTGGGCCGCAGTACCGTGGTGACACGCACGATGGGTCGACTCTTCAACCTGTCGCAGCAACACCGGCGTATGCACAACAAGCTGTGGGTGGTAGACAACTGTGTGGCCATCGTCGGAGGTCGCAATCTGGGCGACGAGTATTTCGATGCCGAGCCCAACAGAAATTTTACTGACATTGACATGCTCAGTGTGGGCCCGGTCGCAGAACAGTTGGGACACAGTTTTGACGAGTACTGGAACAGTGCCCTGAGCAAGCCCATCGAGCAGTTCATATCGTTCAAGCCGACAAGCAGAGACCTGAAAGATCTTCGGACTCGGCTGGATGCCTCCTTGGAGGAAACGCGCACTCAGAATCATGCGCTCTATCAGCAATTGATGAGCTACACCACTGAGCCTCGCCTGAACCACTGGCGACGGGAATTGATTTGGGCCTGGAATAAGGCGTTGTGGGATGCGCCGAGCAAGGTCTTGGCGGATGGCGAACCCGCTCCTTATTTACTGTTGACCACCCAGTTGGCGCCCGAGCTTAACGGCGTGACCAAGGAACTTATCCTAGTTTCGGCCTACATGGTACCCGGCCAACCCGGTGTGGTGTATTTGACACGTCGTGCCGACGCCGGCGTGTCGATCCGCTTGCTGACCAATTCACTGGAGGCAACCGATGTTCCCGCTGCACATGGTGCCTACGCCCCCTACCGCAAGACCTTGCTCGAGCATGGTGTGCAATTATTCGAGCTACGCCGCCAATCCGGTGACCATGGCAACAGTAGGCCGCGACTCTTTCATAAGGGATCCTCCAACAGTTCCGATTCCAGTCTGCATACCAAGGCGATGATTTTCGACCAGCAGAAAGCTTTCATCGGCTCGTTCAACTTCGACTCGCGCTCTTTGCTGTGGAATACCGAAGTCGGGGTACTGGTTGACGATCCGAAGCTGGCCGGGCGGGTGCGTGAACTGGCTTTGAAGGGTATGGCCCCTGCCCTCAGTTATCACCCCCGGTTGGAAAACGCCCAGTTGGTATGGGTCACCGAAGACAACGGCAAACAGCATAGGTTGACCAAGGAACCAGGGAGCTGGTGGCGGCGCTTCAATTCGTGGCTCAGTAGCACGATTGGGCTGGAAAAGATGCTATAGCGTGGGGAGGATGAATCATGCGGACGTGGGCGAATGGCTCCGTGCGGCTTATCCGTCAACTGATGAGGGCGATGGGTATTTGCCTACTTGCGGTAATCCTTCACACCCACGTATTGGCCCTCTCTCAAACCGCTCGCGAAATAACAGGGTTGCTGGACTTCGTCGAACACAGTGATTGCACATTTGTTCGCAACGGAGCCGAATATTCAGGCCCCCGAGCGCGAGAGCATCTCGAGCAGAAGCTGAATTATCTCGAAAGCAGGAACAGGGTGAAAAGCGCGGAAGACTTCATTGACCTTGCTGCCACTAAAAGCAGCCTGAGTGGACGTGCCTATGAGGTGCGATGCTCAGGAGGTATGGAACCGGCAGGCATCTGGTTGCGCCGGGAACTGCAAAGACAACGGCAACTTCAATAGTCATTGTCAGCGGTGGCTGTGAACACGTGTGAAGCTGGTCATCCCCGACGCCCATGAAGGGGACCAACCGCTCCGACCTAGAACTCCACCTTCCCCCGCCCCGCCTTGACGGCGCTGCGCCTGGCTTTTCCTTCGAGGCGGCGGGTCTTGGAGCCTAGGGTCGGCTTGGTGGGGCGACGTTTCTTATCAGTCTTGCCAGCGGTGATGATCAACTCGGCAAGACGCGCCAAGGCGTCTGCACGATTCTGCTCCTGTGTGCGGTACTGCTGGCCTTTGATGATCACTACGCCGTCGTTGGTGATGCGACTGTCACGCAGCGCCAGCAGCCGCGCCTTGTAAAACTCGGGCAACGATGAGGACGGGATGTCGAAGCGCAGGTGCACGGCGCTGGACACCTTGTTGACATTCTGCCCGCCCGCGCCTTGCGCGCGGATGTATGTGAGTTCGATCTCGGCATCCGGCAGATGCACGTTATTGGAAATGGTCAACATGATAAGGCCCTTGTCATTGCCCATTATTACACACTGGTCAACGCCTTCATTGGAGCAAAGCACTGCTGAACGCTACCTCACGGTCGGCCTGATGCAGTGCCTTCCGTCGCTCAGCGGGCACCCTCCCACGCACGCCGGGCCGAACATAGGGCAAACCATCCAAAAAGGCCTTTCTCCATGACGCCAACAAAACCCTATACGCTACTGCTTGCACTGTGCCTGGGCTGCGCTTCACCACTTGCTTCGGCCGCCGCAGACCTGGACCAGGAGCGCGCCCCAGGCATGCAATCGAACGACACTGGACCCAGGAGCGACCAAGGCGGAGCGACTGGCTCGGGAACACCCGGCGATGGCATGGGTACAGGTGATGGCGGTACTGACGACAATGGGACGGACAACACCGGAGGTGACGGTACCGACAGCGGCTCGGGAACCGGCAATCCTGGCTCTGATAGTAGCGGCACAGACGCGGGTAATGAAGGCAGCGGCTCAGCCGGAAGTGGATCAAACCCAGGTTCTGGCAGTTAGCTGAAAGGGCCGATGGCCATGGATACCCATCCATCGCTCGGCTCGTCAGCTCTACCCCGGGGTTTCAACCGTTCATGCAACCCACGCAGGAGTAAATACCATGCCACGCGGAGACAAAGACAAGTACACGGACAAGCAGAAACGCAAGGCCGAGCACATCGAGCAATCTTACGAGGACAAGGGCGTGGGTAAGGATGAAGCCGAAGCCCGCGCCTGGGCCACCGTCAACAAACAATCCGGAGGCGGTGAAAAACACGGCTCGGGAAGCAGTACATTGTCGCACGCGAAGAAGACCGCACGTTCGGATTCGGCCAAGCGCGCCGCTGAATCTCGGCAGGGGCATTCGCGGACGTCACACGCCTCGCTCGAATCGCAAAGCAAGGAAAGCCTTATGAAAGAGGCACGCAGCAAAGACATCAAGGGGCGCTCGACCATGACCAAGGCCCAGTTGGTGGAGGCCCTGCAAAAACGTGGGTAACGGAATGGGGTCGCCATAGCGCAAGGCCCGCCAGCCGTGCCATCACCGCCAATACGTCATTAACGCGCCCCGGATGCCGCTGACCGGATCTTGCTCGGGGAGCGGCACCTTGGCGATGCGCGCCATGGCGCGCGCGTGCGTGGCACTGTCGGGCCGCTGAATGGCGTAGTCCTCCTGCCCCTGAGGATAAGCACCAACCACCAGGAAGTCATCGCTGCACTCGATGCAGCGATGGCCCGTGCCTGCTGGCAGTACCAGCACGTCCCCACGTTTCACGCTGACGCTCTGGCCACACTCCCCACCCAGCATCAACCGGGCCCACCCGCAAGCAATGCCCAGTGCCTCATGGGCGTTTGGGTGGAAGTGGTGATAATCGAAGATCCCGTCGCGCCAGAGCGGGGTCCATTGATGAGCTGCAAACAGGGCCTCGAAGGCACTGGCAGTGTGCCCCGACGCATCAAGCGTCAGCCGGTAGAACAGTACGGGAAAACGGCTGTTCGGCGTCGCGCCGTCGTCTTCGAAATACAAGGCCTGCACGCTGGCAACCGCTGTATTCAAGAGTGTCATGATGCGCATCCTGATCGTGTCGTCGGTTCATGTTCGAACCCGTCGGCTGTCGGCAGGTTCCAGCTGGCAGATCGGTGCGCACACCGTTGAAACTTTCCCCACAAGTGCCCAGTCCAGACCCTATCGATAACTGAACGGGAGCAGGTAATGACCGGCACGGTAGGCGACTTTCTGGTAGAGCGCTTGTATCAATGGGGCGTGCGGCGCATTTTTGGTTACCCCGGCGACGGCATCAATGGGGTGTTTGGCGCGTTGGGCCGGGCCAACGGCAAGATTGAATTCATCCAGGCCCGCCATGAGGAAATGGCCGCTTTCATGGCCAGCGCCCATGCAAAGTTCACCGGCGAGCTTGGCGTTTGCATCGCCACCTCCGGCCCAGGCGCCTCACACCTGCTTACCGGCCTGTACGATGCGCGCATGGACCATCAGCCGGTGCTGGCCATCGTCGGCCAACAGGCCCGTGCAGCACTGGGTGGGCACTACCAGCAGGAGCTTGACCTACTGTCGATGTTCAAGGATGTCGCCGGTGCGTTCGTCCAGCAGGCCTCTACACCGGAGCAGGTGCGCCACCTGCTCGACCGTGCTGTGCGTACGGCCATCGGCGAACGCCGCGTCACCGCTGTTATCCTGCCCAACGACCTGCAGGACCTGCCTTACAGCGAGCCACCGAGGGCTCACGGTACCGTGCATTCCGGCATCGGCTACAGCAAGCCCAGGGTGTTGCCGTACGACGAAGACCTGCAGCGCGCAGCCGATGTACTCAACGCCGGGCACAAGGTGGCGATACTGGTGGGGGCCGGTGCACTGCAGGCGACAGAGCAGGTAATTGCGGTTGCGGAAAAGCTTGGTGCAGGGGTGGCCAAAGCGCTGCTGGGCAAGGCTGTGCTGCCGGACGATCTCCCTTGGGTCACCGGGTCTATCGGCCTGCTCGGGACCGAACCCAGTTATCAGCTGATGACCGAATGCGACACCTTGCTGATGATCGGATCCGGCTTCCCCTATTCCGAGTTCTTGCCCAAGGAAGGCCAGGCGCGTGGCGTGCAGATCGACCTGCAACCCGACATGCTCAGCCTGCGCTATCCGATGGAGGTCAACCTCGTCGGCGATGCAAGCGAGACACTGCGCGCCCTGTTACCTTTGCTTGAGCACAAGACCGAGCGCCGCTGGCGGGACAAGGTCGAGACCTGGCGTGCGCAGTGGGACAAGACCGTAACCAAACGCGCACTGGTCAAGGCCGACCCGATCAACCCGCAACGCGTGGTCCATGAGCTGTCCCCTCGCCTGCCCGACCACGCCATCATCACCAGCGATTCCGGCTCCTGTGCCAACTGGTTTGCCCGCGACCTGCAGATTCGCCAGGGTATGCAGTGCTCGCTGTCCGGTGGCCTGGCCTGCATGGGCGCAGCCGTGCCCTATGCGATCGCGGCCAAGTTCGCCCACCCGCAGCGGGCTGTGGTTGCCCTGGTGGGCGATGGGGCGATGCAGATGAACAACCTGGCCGAACTGATCACCGTTGCCAAGTACTGGCAACAGTGGGAGAACCCGCAATGGATCTGTGCGGTGTTCAACAATGAAGACCTCAACCAGGTGACCTGGGAGCAACGGGTGATGGAGGGCGACCCCAAGTTCGAAGCTTCGCAGTCGATCCCTGACGTGCCCTACCATTTGTTCGCCATTTCCATTGGTCTACACGGTATCTATGTAGATCGCGAAGAGGACGTTGCCGCCGGGTGGGAGCGCGCGCTGGCTGCTGATCGGCCAGTACTGATCGAGTTCAAGACCGACCCCAACGTGCCGCCCCTGCCACCCCACATCAAGCTGGGCCAAGCGAAGAAGTTTGCCAGTACGTTGCTCAAGGGGGATCCCGACCAGGCGGGCATTATCGTGCAGACAGCCAAGCAGGTGCTCGGCTCGGTGCTGCCGGGCAAGAAGTGATCGGCACCTCGGCGAGCCGGCTGAACGTTTTTTTCAGCCGGCCCGGTCGCACAACTGTGAGGCAGCCGGCTGCGCAAACCCTGACCGTGAGGACCTACCATGAGCGCGATCTCTTTCGATGGGGCTGAAAAACACCCCATCTGCCTGACCCTGAACGGTCAGCGTCGAACATTGCAGGTGACCCCCTGGACCACACTCCTCGATCTTTTGCGCGAGCAGTTGGACCTGGTCGGCACCAAGAAGGGTTGCGACCATGGCCAGTGCGGGGCCTGCACGGTGCTGCGCGATGGCAAGCGCGTCAATGCCTGCCTGACATTGGCCATCATGTGCGACGGGGCTGATCTGGTGACCATCGAAGGGCTGGCCAGCGGCGACGTTCTGCACCCCATGCAGCGTGCATTCATCACCCACGACGCTTTCCAGTGCGGTTACTGCACCCCGGGGCAGATCTGCTCCGCAGTCGGGCTTGCCCGCGAAGGGCGCGCCTCTACCCGCGAGGCCATTCGCGAACAGATGAGCGGCAACCTTTGCAGGTGTGGTGCATACGGCAACATCGTCGCTGCGGTGGAAGAAGCCCTGCCGTTGATGACGGACCTGGCCCAGCCACAACGAGACCCGAACCCATGACGCCTTTCAGCTACCACAAACCCGCATCAATCAGCGAAGCCGTGAGCCTGGCTGACGCCAGCTCGCAGTTCATTGCCGGGGGTACCAATCTCGTCGACCTGATGAAAGAAAACGTGGTTCGCCCCGAGCGCCTGATCGACCTTTCCGGGCTCGGGCTGAACGGCATCCACCCCACCCCGAACGGCGGCTTGTTGATCGGCGCATTGGTGAGCAACGCCGACCTGGCCTGGCACCCGATGATCGAGCAGCATTATCCACTGCTGTCAGACGCTATCCTGGCTGGGGCATCACCGCAGTTAAGGAACATGGCCAGCACCGGTGGCAACCTGCTGCAACGTACCCGATGCTACTACTTCTACGACACCGGTACCCCCTGCAACAAACGTGAGCCCGGCAGCGGATGCCCGGCGCGCGCAGGCTCGAACCGTATCCACGCGATTCTCGGCGCCAGTGATGCCTGTGTTGCGATCCATCCTTCGGACATGTGCGTGGCATTGGCAGCGCTCGAAGCCGTGGTGCATGTGCAGGGGCCGTGCGGGGAGCGCCATATACCTTTTGCGGCGTTCCATCGCCTCCCCGAGGACACCCCGGAGCGAGACAATCAGCTGGCAGTCGATGAATTGGTGGTCGCCATCGAGCTGCCGCCCCCGGTGTTCGAAAACCATTACCGTTATCTGAAAATTCGCGACCGCGCCTCTTACGCGTTCGCGCTGGTGTCGGTCGCCGCAGCCTTGAGCTTCGATGGTGAGGTGATCCAGCAGGCTCGCCTGGCGCTGGGCGGTGTTGCCCACAAGCCGTGGCGGGACCCGGTTGTGGAGTGCATGCTGGCCGGCCAGGCGCCTAGCGAAGCGCTCTTCACGCACGCTGCGCAAGCGTTGCTGAAAGACGCAACCCCCCTGAGCCACAACGGGTTCAAGGTCACCCTGGCCCAGCGTGCAATCGTGCGGGCATTAAATGACGCGGCGTGCGGCGCCGCTTGTTGGGGGGCACGGCCATGATCAGCTCCACTCCAGTAGTCGGTACGCCCCTGGACCGCGTGGACGGCATGGCAAAGGTTACCGGGCAGGCGCGCTATGCGGGCGAATACCCCGAGACAGGCCTGCTCCATGGCAGCGTCGTGTGCAGTACCATCACCTGCGGTCGGGTGCTGAAAATCGACAGTGCGCAGGCGATGCGTTTGCCGGGGGTGATCGCCGTGCTCGACCACGGCCATCGTCCGCCTATTTCCAGTTATGACGAGAACTACAGTGATGCCGACTCCGCGAAGGGGGCGCCGTTTCGGCCCTTGTTCAATGATCGAGTGCTGTACAACGGGCAACCGTTGGCGCTGGTGGTCGCGCAAACCCTCGAGCTGGCCCGGTACGCAGCTTCGCTGATCAGGATCGAGTACGCCGAGGAGCCTCACCAGACAGACCTGGGCGCATGCCAGCACTCGCATGCGGCACCCGCCGAACCCCCGGCGCCGCGTGGCGACTTTGCCGCGCAGTTTGCCGGGGCCCCGGTGCAGGTGGATGCCACCTACCTGACAGCCAACGAATACCACAACCCCATGGAGCCCCATGCGTCAACCGTACTCTACAAGTCAGACGGCACGCTGGAAATTCACGACAAGACCCAAGGCACGCAAAACTGCCAGGACTACTTGCACAACGTTTTTGGCCTGCCCAAGGCAAACATCCGCGTGCGCGCGGCGTTCGTCGGCGGTGCCTTCGGCTCGGGCTTGCGCCCGCAGTACCAGCTGCCGTTGGCAGTGATGGCGGCGTTGCACCTGCAGCGTTCGGTGCGTGTCACGCTGACTCGTCAGCAAATGTTCACCTTCGGCTACCGGCCGCGGACCGAGCAGCGCCTGCGCCTGGGTGCAGACGCAAACGGGCAGTTGCTGGCGATCGCCCACGATGCGCTTGGCCAGACCTCCCGCTTCGAGGACTTCACCGAGCACCTGGTGGAATGGAGTGGCATGCTCTACCAGTGCGACAATGTCGCGCTCAGCTATCGCCTGGCCCCGCTCGATGTGTACACCCCGCTGGACATGCGTGCGCCTGGCGCCGCGTCAGGGATGATTGCCCTGGAATGCGCCATGGATGAGCTCGCCTGTGCAGCGCAGATAGACCCGCTCGAGCTGCGCCGACGCAATTTCGCCGCCAGCAATGCCAACGAGGGCAAGCCCTACTCCAGCAAGGAACTGCTGGCGTGCTACCGGCAAGGTGCCGAACGTTTTGGCTGGCAAAACCGTAATCCGCAACCGCGCAGCATGCGCCATGGCAACCAGCTGGTCGGCTGGGGGATGGCCGGCGGTGTCTGGGAAGCCATGCAGATGAAGGCCAGCGCCAAAGCGCGCTTCGATGCCCAAGGCCACCTCACCGTCAGCAGTGCCACCACCGACATCGGGACCGGCACCTATACCGTCATGACGCAGATCGCAGCCGACGCTGCCGGCGCCAGGGTGCAGGATGTCACCTTCGTGCTGGGTGACTCTTCACTGCCCACCGCACCGCTTCAGGGAGGATCGTTCACGGTGTCGTCGGTCGGCTCAGCCGTGCGTCAGGCCTGCCAGATACTGCGCACCAAAGTGCTGGAACATGCGCGCAACGTGTACCCTCAAGTGGCCAGCACGCCCCCCGAGCAGATCATTTTCGCCGATGGCTACCTGCACGCGGGCAGCCATCGCCTGGCTGTGGCGGACATCGTCGCCAGCACCCCAAAAGGTGAGTTAGAAGTGCAGATCGACGCCGAGCCCGGCGCCAGGCGCCAGCCGTTCTCCGCCGCCACGCATTCGGCGGTATTCGTGGAAGTCCACGTCGACGAGGACCTTGGCACAATCAAGGTAGTACGGGTAGTCAGCGCCGTTGCAGCGGGACGGGTAGTCAATCCGAAAACCGCACGCAGCCAGATCTTGGGAGGCGTGGTGTGGGGGGTGGGTATGGCCCTGCACGAAGCCGCGTTAACCGACCATCGGCTGGGCCGCATCGTCAACCAAAACCTGGCGGAGTACCACATCCCGGTCAATGCAGACAGCGGGGATATCGAGGTGATCTTCGTTGAAGAGCACGACGAGATCGTCAACGAGCTGGGGTCCAAGGGCGTGGGAGAAATCGGCGTCGTGGGGGTAGCAGCCGCGGTGGCCAATGCGGTCTACCATGCCACGGGCAAGCGTGTGAGGGCGTTTCCGATCACGCTCGACAACTTGCTGTGATCAGGCGGGCGTCGAGCCCCCATTCGCTGCCTGCGTCGAGACGGGCCGCCAGGACGACGTGAACGCTAATGGCCATGGCGAACTGAAGCGGCGGCTACCAGCCGCCGTGGCCTCATCAACAGCCTCGGTCCATAGACCTCCAGCAGGATCAAGGGGTGAAGCCCAACCCTGCGGAAAGGTCTGAACCTGCAGGTGTTTGGGCTGATTTCGTTGATGCATCACCCGTCGCCCGTCCAAGCGACTCTTCAACCGAGGCCTTCACCTCGCTACCCTTGGCCTTAAGCGTATCGGTCAAACGGTCGCTGCTGGCGCCCATCAACTGGTCTTCCTTGCGGGTACTGGGCAACGCCGCCCCTAAAGCCGCGCCTAGTGCAATACCTAAGGCGGCCAATACCAGGGGTTGCTCCTTGAGCAGATGATCGAATTGCCCCTTGAACGCCGTAGTCTGGTCTGCGGCCTTATGGGCCGAGTGGCGCAGGGTATCTGCGCAAGCCCCTACGGAGTCGCGTGCGCCGCTGCCAAGCTCACTGGCCCGGTCGCGCACATCATGGGCTTTCATGCGCACCTTCTGGCTGGCATCGTGCACCGCCTCCCCCGCATGCGCAAACGCCTCCTTCACGGTGCCCAGCGCATCGCCAAGCCTTTCGCCAACTCCAGGCCCCTGATGGGCAGGCCCGGGGTTGAACGGGCGGTTCTGATTAAGGCCCAGCCAGGCCAGGCCCAATACCGTCAGGGTTGCAGGTACGGGATTGTTCTTGAGGGTGGTGCCGAGGTTCTGGAAAAACTCGCCACCATTACCTTTTGCATAGCCCAACACGCGGTCGACCATTTGACCAGGGCTCAGCCGGTCCTCAAGAGCATCCATGAGGTCACTGATGTGTTCACGCTTGGCGTTGATTTCCTGCTCGAGCAAGTCTGGGTCTTTTTGCGCATCATGTTCAAAGGAAGTGGTCATGGCAATTTCCTCTTCAGCGTGTCCTTGTCCTGTTGCAGGGCATGCAAGGTACGATCAGGGGCCAGATGCGTGGGCTCGAACTGTTTCTTGCCTGACTGCAGCATGATGAAACCGATCACTACGGTGATCGCGCCCACGATCAAGGCAGCCAGCCAGGGCTCGACCACCATTGCGAGGGCATAGACCGCTGCCAGCAACAAGATGACGAAGCCTGCCAGGATCACGATCGCTCCGGCAGCAACTGCCGCGGTGCCTGCTTTGAGGGTGGCCAGATTATGCTGCAGTTCAGCCTTGGCCAATGCCAGTTCCTTGCTGAACAGCGCCGGTACTTCCCGCATCAATTGGCGGAACAGGCCGCCAACACCAATGGCATCGTCTTGCGCCGAGTGCAAGCCCGGGGTGGTATCCAAGGGATCCTTGTTCATCGTCCACCTCCTCTGAGCGGATCGCGCTCGAACGGACCGCCGCTGACCGGCGTACCGGCGCCTGGCCCGATCGGGTCCACGGGGGTGTAGGGTTCAGGAGTGGATATGTCGCTACCGCGGTCGGGTGACACAGGCTGCGCCGGGTGGGACTCGCGCCCATCACGAGATACCCCGGCTGTAGCAGCGTCATGACTGGTGCTGGCTCGCATGAAACGCGACACGGCAAACCCGACGGCAACACTACCGGCCAGGAACAACGCGGGGTTGCTTCGCGCCAACTGTGCGCCACGCTGCAGCAGGCTCTCGGCGCTTTCATGGCGTACCTGCTCGGCAAATTCGCCCACGCATTGCGCTGCCTGGCTCAAATACTGCGAAAGCCCTAGGCTGTCGTTGTCTTGCAGCGCCGCTGCCGCCGTGCGCGCGCCCTCCTCCAGCGACTCAAGCTGATCGGCCGCCGTATCGCGGTAGTGTTCGAATTGATCATTGCCTTTCTGCCGGGCCTCGCCAAGCAGCGCACCGGCTTCATCGGAAATGGCCTGCACATGATCCTGGGTGCTGCCAGGTGGAGCGGTCGAGCTTTGATTGGTGTTGTCCATCGTTACGCCCTCGAGCCTGAGTGGTCAGCGAATGCCCTATTTGTTGGCATTCATTCGAGGGACGCGGCGGTGACGGCGGAAGTTCAGCCTTTATGATCTGTGACATTTCCCCGCACGACCAAAGGAAATAGCACGATAAACGTTCAACGTTTAAACCGGTGCAACGGCTTTGAACGTAACGGTAATCCGCAGCAGTTGGGAATCTGCCGACGGCGCTGCGCGGGAGCGATCAGTTCGCAGCGGCTATTACGGCGCAACAGATTGACCTGACAGATCTTTCGCGCCCTTGGTCAGTTAATTCAAAAGCTGTGTGAGTAAACCTGGACAGCCCTGCATCCGAATTAAACACAGTCTGTTCTGTGTTTATTAATGAGGTGCAAGATCATGGCTGACAATCAAGGGAAAAGTGGGCAACAAGGCGGCACCGCTCAAGACAACCCTGGCAATTTTGCGAACGACCGCGAAAAGGCTTCGCAAGCGGGTCAAAAAGGTGGCCAATCGTCAGGCGGCAATTTTGCCAATGATCCACAGCGGGCATCTGAAGCCGGCCAGAAAGGCGGTCAAATGTCCGGGGGAGGATCTTCGGATCAACAAACTGGGCAAGGCAGCGGCGGTAAGTTTCAGGAAGATGACCCTCAGCGTGCTGGCGGCGCAACCCAGCAAGGTAGCCAAGGAGGACATTCCACTGGCATTAAATCTGGCCAGGAGGACAGCATGGAGGAAGCGTCGCAAGGTACTCAGGACGAAGACAGTGGAATGACGGAAGATAACCGCTGAGCACTCGCCAGGGCCACGGATAGCCCTGGCTTTCTTAACCAAACATAAGGTGGGCGTGAGCGAAGCTTCTGCATGATGAACATTGTTGTTCGTTCTTCCTCGCCGTTCAATTTCCCTGAGCCGTTTTTGAAGGAACCAATCCTCGCAGGATTACGTCCACCGCTAAACAACACGCGAGTCGATATCCTCATGGCGACCGATCCTGTACTGGCTGCACTTGGCTACCTCAAAGATAACCGGTTGATCCTTTCCACCGCAGAATCCTGTACTGCAGGTTGCATGGTTGCCTTGTTGGCGGCGGTGCCCGGTACTGGAGAAGTGCTGGAAAGTGGCTATGTCGTCTATTCACCTAGCGCGAAAAAACGCTTGCTGGGGGTCAGCCCTGAGACCATCGAGCGATACGGTCTCACCAGCGAAGCCGTGGCCTGGGAAATGGCACTGGGTGCGTTGAAAGACAGTGATGCAAACGTGGTGATTGCTACAACAGGGGTAGCAGGGCCCAGCCCCGAATCCGGGGTGCCCCCGGGGACGATGTGCTTTGCCTGGGCCTTTGCCGGCGAGCCTGTAGCCGTGTTTACACGTACCCAACGTTTCTTTGGGGAAAGGTCGGATGTGATGCGGCAGGGCGCGCTATTCGGGCTGACGCGCCTGGCTCATTACCACCAACGCTGGCTTCGCGGCGAACGCGCCTGAGGGCAAGTGAAATGGTGGACGACGAGCTGATTTCCAGGCGTTATCCCATCCGGGAAGACCTACCCATGCAGAAGCGAGTTTGGTGCTTCGAGCGTGTAGGTTGGTATGTGCTGGTGGTCATTATCCTGCTGGCTTTGGCTGGGTTGTTCGGTAATGGCCCATTGAGTGATGCCGAATCGATAAGTCAGGATGGTCGACTAAAGGTGGAGTATCAACGCCTGAGTCGAAGCAGTACTACCGATAACCTCTTCATCACGGTCCAAGGAATACCTGGCCAACCTGTGAGGGTTGAACTTGAGGGCTCACTGCTGCGTGAGGCCAGTATCGAGACGCTTCAGCCTGAGCCCCAGCTTTCGATGTCCCATGGCCCCTCCCTGGTATGGCAATTAGGTACGAGCAATGACGGCATGGCCACCTTGTACCTCACGCTAAGAAGTGAGCACGTAGGCACCCTGGAGGGCGTCGTGCGAGCGGGCCCGAGTAGCGAAGTCCACTTTTCCACATTCCTTTACCCCTAGGAGTGCATCATGGATTCGATCCTTCGCGCGGCCGGAATGTATGTAGCCCTCATGATACTGTTCCGCGTTGCCGGGCGGCGCTCATTGGCCGACCTGACAACCTTCGACTTCGTCTTGCTGCTCATCATCGGAGAGGCCACTCAACAGGCTCTCCTGGGCGATGACTTTTCCTTCACCAACGCCATGCTGGTGATCGCCACCCTTATCGTTCTCGACGTTGGCTTATCGCTTGCCAAACTGAACGCCCGGCCTCTTGCACGATTGCTGGATGGCCACTCGACCTTAGTGGTCGAGCACGGACAGTTTTTGCATCAGCGAATGCGCCAGGCCCGGTTAACCGAGGACGACATTCTCGAATCGGCACGTGATAGCCAAGGGATTGAGTCGGTGGAACAAATCAAATTTGCAATTGTAGAGCGAAACGGAAAAATCTCGATAATCGCCAGAGAATGACTGCAGCCGGTTATTACAGGCGTGCAGCCCTGGCAATCGGAGGTTGCGGGCCGGTGCGCTGAGCAGATGAATTGAACCCTACTGCTTGAGGACCACTCCACACAAGGCAACCGTGATTTTTCCCCGCCTTTTCAGGAGTGACTCATGAATGCAATCGAACTGTTGATCCAAGACCATCAATTGGTGAAGAAACTGCTCGAGGAACTGTCCTCGACCACTGAGCGTGCCGTAAAGAAACGGGCCGAACTGCTCGAACGCATCAAGCAGGAAGTGAGCATCCACACGGCCCTGGAGGAGGAGATCCTGTACCCGGCGATCAAGCAAGCTGGCGGCAAGGAAGAAGCGAAGATGTATTACGAGGCCAAGGAGGAGCACCGCACGGTCGACTCGCTGGTCATCCCTGACCTGCTGCAAACAGAGACCGGGACCGTGGAATTCGCAGGCCGGGTCAAGGTGATGAAGGAGCTGTTGGAGCACCACATCGAGGAAGAAGAAACCGAGCTTTTCCCCACCGCCCGCAAGCTGCTGGGCAAGCAGGAACTGGAAGAGATGGGTCAGGCGATGGAAACCCAGAAGAAGCTGCTCAAGGGTGAACAGCACGCAGCCTGATGCTGCACGCGCGCGCCCTACCCGGGCGCGCGTATGTGTTCGCCAGCCCTACTTCCAAACGCAATCAGTTGGGTATCGCGTGATGAGTGACTGGATCGACTTTCTTGAATGGCCTGCCATGGTCCTGACCGTGCTCGCTGCCTGGTGCATCGGCTCAGGGCGCCCAGGCCGGCGCAAACTGGGCTTCTGTTGCTTCATTGCCAGCAATGTACTGTGGGCAGCCTGGGGATGGCAGGCGCAAGCCTGGGCGCTGATCATCCTGCAGGTTTGCCTGTGCGCGATGAACCTTCGGGGCTGGAAAAAAAACGCCGCCATGCAACCGGGCTGATCGCCTGAACTTTTCCCTACCTCTTGGCTTCCCCTGCATACCAATCACAAAAATGCACGGCTGCAGGAGCAGACTCCATGAGAGCATTGACCTATCACGGCGCAAACGATGTCAGGGTCGATACCGTCCCAGACCCTATCATTCAAGATCCGGACGATATCATCCTGCGGGTGACCGCAACCGCCATTTGCGGCTCGGATCTCCACCTTTACCGAGGCAAGATCCCGCAGACCGAGGCGGGCGACATTTTCGGCCATGAGTTCATGGGGATCGTCGAGGATACCGGCAGGGACGTTACCAACCTGCAGATCGGCGACCGCGTGGTGATCCCTTTCGTCATTGCCTGCGGCAGTTGCTTTTTCTGCCAACACGACCTGTTCGCCGCCTGCGAAACCACCAACTCCGGTCGCGGGTCGCTCATCAACAAGAAAGGCATCCCACCCGGAGCTGCGCTCTTCGGATATAGCCATCTGTATGGGGGCATCCCCGGAGGGCAAGCCGATTACGTTCGAGTGCCGAAAGCCAATGTTGGCCCGTTCAAGGTGCCAACCGCTCTGGCTGATGACAAGGTGCTGTTTCTCTCCGACATCCTGCCAACCGCCTGGCAGGCAGTCCTCAACGCCGAGATCGGCCAGGGCTCGTCACTCGCTATTTATGGCGCGGGGCCGGTGGGGCTGCTGGCCGCCGCCTGCGCGCGCATGCTCGGTGCCCAGACCATCTTCATGGTCGATGACAACGACTACCGCCTGGCCTATGCCCACGACGCCTACGGTGTAACTGCCATCAACTTCGAGCAGGATGACGACCCTGCCGACAGCATCATTCGCCAGACACCCGGCATGCGCGGTGTCGACGCGGTCATCGATGCCGTTGGCTTCGAGGCTAAGGGCAGCACCGCCGAAACGGTCATGACGGCATTGAAGATCGAAGGCAGCAGTGGCAAGGCGTTGCGCCAGAGCATTGCGGCTGTGCGCCGGGGAGGCATTGTCAGTGTGCCTGGCGTGTATGCCGGCTTCATCCACGCCTTCATGTTCGGCGACGCATTCGACAAAGGCCTCACGTTCAAGATGGGCCAGACGCATGTGCAGAAATACCTGCCAGAGCTGCTTGAGCACATCGAGGCTGGTCGTCTGCAACCCGAACGCATCGTTACCCATCGCCTCGCTCTGGAGGAAGCAGCCATGGGCTACAAGCTGTTCGACCAGAAACAGGACAACTGCCGCAAGGTCATTCTGGTTCCCGGCGCAGCATCCGGCACCTTGGGCCCCGATTATGTGTAAGCCACAGGAGAAAACCCTATGAACGATCCTGTCATGTATTTCTGGATTGCAGTGGCGGCAATTCTGTTGCTCATCGACTTATGGGCCATCGTGAGTGTGTTCAGAAGCGACAAGTCCGATGCAAGCAAAGCGCTGTGGGCCCTGGTGATCGTCGTGCTTCCGCTCTTGGGCCTGGCAATCTGGGGCGTTGCCGGGCCGCGCGGGATCAAGCGCGGAACCGGGCCGACATCCGACGAACACAGCAAAGGTTGAATGTTTTGCAGCATACATCCAAAGGGGTCACTACCATGATCGATCAAGCGACAGGCATGAAACCAGGCGAACGTTATCGCGTGGAGAACGTCGAGCGCGCGCATCAGTTCCCCGGCTTCTTTCTGGACGGCAGATATTACCTTGGCCCCGAACTGCTGACGGCTGTGGGCTGGCTCGAAGGCACGAAGTTCATCTATGACAGCCTGGATGCGGCAGGTGAGCCCGTCTTCCCCGATCGGGTGGCCGGCACCATCGAGGGGCTGAAACTGCTGCTGATCGACGGCACCGCCCTGGAGCTCTCGAGGATAGAAGCCAATGCTTTCCTCGAATCTGCGACTGACGCGTTCGAGCAAGAACCAGCGCCGGCCGAGCCTTCACGCCCAGCCCAGGTGAGAGGCCCGTTGCGCGGCAAGGTAGTGGTCATCACCGGCGCTTCAAGTGGCATAGGGAGGGCCACCGCGCATGCGTTTGCCTGCAAAGGTGCTCGCCTGGTCCTGGCCGCACGGGATGAAGACGCGTTGTTCGAGGTGCTGGACGAGTGCACCGATTGCGGGACGGACGCCGTGGCAATCACCACCGACGTTACCAGCAGCGACCAAATGCAAGCGCTGGCGGCGCAAGCTGCCGAATTTGGCCATGGCCGGATAGATATCTGGGTCAACAACGCCGGCGTTGGCGTGGTTGGCAGCTTCGAGGAGACGCCACTTGAAGCCCATGAGCAGGTCATTCAAACCGACCTGGTCGGTTACCTGCGCGGCGCTCATGTGGCCCTGCCGTACTTCAAGGCGCAGCGCAGCGGCATCCTGATCAACACGCTGTCACTGGGCAGCTGGGTTGCCCAACCCTATGCAGCGGCTTACTCGGCAAGCAAATTTGGCCTGCGCGGCCTGACCGATGCGCTGCGGGGAGAGTTGACGGAATTTCCCGATATCCATGTCTGCGATATCTATCCTGCGGTCATGGACACGCCAGGGTTCAGGGATGGCGGCAACTACACCGGCCACGCCCTCACCCCGCCTGGGCCGATCTACGATCCAGAGCTGGTGGCAAGGGCCATGGTCGCATGCGCCATTTCCCCTCGTGCGCACACCACGGTCGGCACCGCCGCCCGCCTTGCCCACCTGGCCAGCTTCCTCGTTCCAGGTCTACCGCTGCTGTCGGGATGGCTGACACGCTGGGGCATACACCGCAGTCCCAGTGCCGCGATTTCCTCGGGCAACCTGTTCGAACCACCAAGTGGCCGACGCAGCGTGGACGGTGGTTGGCGAAGCCGCAAGAACAACACACCATTGTGGGTGAGTGCAGCAGTCCTGGGCATAGTTGCCGGGCTGGTCATTACTCGCACGCAACGCAGGCGCCGTTGATTGTTCTTTATCGCGTCACTGCCATTGAAGCGGGTGACCACCCTCCTCCCAATGCGCGGTAGGTAGCGATTGCAGCACGGGCCGCCTCTGTTTGCGCAACCGCTCGTGAATCTGAAGCCCGAAGCAGTTGTTGATCAGCGTTCAGGACGTTCAACAGACTTGCAGCGCCCTTCTGATAGGCCGCAAATGAAGATTGTCGCGCTTGCCCAAGGGATGCCTCACCCTCGCCCAGGGACTGTGCCTGCTGCTGGCGGTTAAGCAGTGCAGATAATGCGGTCTCGACGTCCTGCAAAGCACTCAGCACGGCCTGTCGATAATAGGCCAAAGCTTCAGCCTCACGCCCTTTCGCCTGGTGAATTTCTGCATTGATCCGGCCAAAATCAAAAAGTCTCCATCGCAAGCCTAGAAACGCAGCCGACTGGCTTGCTCCACCGGTGAAAAACCGACCGCCCGAGGTCGAAGCACTGCCAACGAGTGCCCCCAGCGAAAACGTTGGATAATACTCACTGATCGCACTGCCGATTTGCGCGTTTGCAGACATGAGCCTACGCTCGGCAGCGATCAGATCAGGCCTGCGGCGCAGCAGTTGGGCCGGCTCGCCGATATCAGATAATTGAGGGGCCGTCGGAATGTGCGAAGGTGCTGCCATTTGAGATCGATGGGTGCCTGGACTGCTGCCAAGCACAACGTCCAAGGCGTTGAGTGTTGCATCAAGGTTTGCACGCAAAACCGGGATTGTTGCCTCAACTTGCGAGAGCTCCCCTTCAGTTTGGCGAACCTCATAGTCTGCCGCCAGCCCCTTTTGATTGAGCAGATTGACTTTGCCCAACAGATCCCTCTGTGTTCTTGCTTGAGCTTGAGCAATAGCGAGACGAGCCTGAAGGCCTCGAACGGTGGTATAGATGTCGGCAGTCTGGGCTGCAATGGCAAGACGCGTCGCGACCGCACCGGCCTCAGACGCTTGGTACTGCGCCATAGCTGCCTCACGACTGCGTCGCAGCCCTCCAAACATATCGATTTCCCAGCTTGCATCGAGATTTAGCTCATAACTGCTCCCGAAGCGGTCGTAGCCTGGTGTTGAGTTCAAGACCTGGCCTAACGGTGTCTCGATCGATTGATGTGAACGCGCGGCTTCGCCACTCACGCTCGCCGAAGGCACGAGCGCTGCGGTGGCAGCACCGAGGGTGGCCCGTGCTTGCACAACGCGGGCTTGGGCCTGGGCAAGCTCAAGATTTTGCCCTATCGCTTGCGTCACGAGTGTGCTCAGCAGCGGATCTCCAAACCCTTCCCACCATTTATCAAGTCGGTCGCCCCCCGCACCTGGCGTGGCAGGCAACCCGGCACTATTGATGTAATGATGGGCCAGCGGTGCGTTTGGCTGTTTATAATCCGGGCCAACCATGCACCCTGCGCAAAGGCTGGAACCCAGCAGCAGAGCAATCGTTCGGTAGGGAAGCATGATGATTTCTCGTAGACCAAGAGCGGCAGTGACCATATTATATATTGGTCACTGCCTGTCAACCCGTTCCAGGATGCTTCAAATGACTAAATCTTCTCCCCCCTCGCCGGCGCGAGGGCCTGCTGACCACGATGTGAGGGATCAGATCATCCAGGCTGCGATGGAGCACTTCGCCCACTATGGGTTTGACAAGACCACTGTCTCGGATTTGGCAAAATCAATCGGCTTTTCAAAGGCCTACATCTACAAGTTTTTTGAATCCAAGCAAGCGATCGGCGAGGTGATCTGCTCCAGTCGGCTGGCGCTCATCATGCAGCGCGTCGAGGCGGCCACTGGCGATGCCCCCAGCGCCTCGGAGAAGCTAAGGCGTCTATTCCGCAATATTGCAGAGGCTGGGGCTGACCTTTTCTTCCAGGAGCGAAAGCTCTACGACATAGCGGCTGTGGCATCGCGTGACCAGTGGTCGTCGGTCAAATCCCATGAAGCCAATATCAGCAGGTTGATTCAAGAGATCCTGATACAGGGCCGCGACGCGGGAGAATTCGAACGCAAGACCCCAGTGGATGAAGCGACGCTGGCCATCTTTCTGATCATGAGGCCCTACGTAAACGCCGCGCTCCTTCAGCACAACCTGGACACGCTTCAGGATGCGGTCATCCAACTGCCGGCTTTGATACTCAGAAGCCTCGCCCCCTAGCGATGTGTGACCATTGACAATATTGGTCACTGGTAGAAAAATGGGATACCTATATCGCCTTTTGAGAAAGGGATCCCATGCGCCTGCGTCCTGCCACCTTAGTCGGTTGCCTACTCCCACTCGCCCTCGTCGCTTGCGGGGACGCTTCACCTGGAAAAGACCCGAGAGATAAACCGCCGGTTGTGAAAGCGGTCGCAGTACAGGACGCGTCAGCACTTGCACGTTCGATTTCCGGGGTTGTGGTAGCTCGCACGCAGAGTGATCTCGGCTTCCGAGTGTCCGGAAAAATATTGCAGCGCCTGGTCGATACCGGACAAACAGTCAGCCGCGGTCAACCCTTGATGCGCCTGGATCCGGTGGATCTGAATCTGCAGGCGCGCGCGCAGCAAGAGGCAGTAACTGCGGCTCGGGCACGGGCCAAGCAGACCGGTGACGACGAAGCTCGCTACCGAGAGCTGGTGGCCGAGGGCGCGGTCTCGGCATCGTCTTACGACCAGATCAAAGCCGCGGCTGATTCGGCCAAGGCGCAACTCAGTGCCGCGCAAGCCCAGGCTGACGTTGCCAGGAACGCCACCGAATATGCGGTCTTGCTAGCCGACGCCGATGGTGTGGTGATGGACACGCTGGCCGAACCGGGCCAGGTGGTCAGTGCTGGCCAAGCCGTTGTCAGGCTGGCCAGGGCTGGGCAACGAGAAGCTGTCGTCTACTTGCCAGAAACGCTTCGACCGGCGCCTGGCTCGACCGCACTCGCCACGCTATTTGGCAAGCCTTCACAGGCCGTACCCGCCAGTCTGCGCCTTCTTTCAGATGCAGCAGACCCCATCACGCGCACCTTCGAGGCCAGGTACGTGCTCACTGGGCCTTTGGCGAGCGCGCCACTGGGTGCAACCATTACGCTTGATATTCCAAATACTGATACGCATTCCGACGCTAAGCAGATTCCCATCGGCGCACTCTTTGACCCGGGTAACGGAGCCGGGGTCTGGGTGATAGCTGGCCAGCCGGCCAAGGTGTCATGGCGCACTGTGGAAGTGCTTAGTGTCAGTGACGAAAAAGCAGTCGTGAAGAGTGACCTGAACGCTGGCGATCGAATAGTGGCATTGGGTGCGCACCTGCTGCGCGATGGCGTTGAGGTCATGGAACAGGCCCAGACAGCTCTGGTCACGGAGCACCAGCCATGAGCCAGCTTCGTTTCAACTTATCCGCGCTCGCAGTACGCGAGCGATCAATCACCCTCTTTCTGATTGTGCTGATCGCCTTCGCCGGAACGCTGGCCTTCTTCAAACTCGGCCGTGCAGAAGATCCGCCCTTCACCGTCAAGCAGATGACGATTATCACTGCCTGGCCCGGCGCCACTGCACAAGAGATGCAGGATCTGGTGGCCGAACCATTGGAAAAACGCATGCAAGAGCTGCGTTGGTATGACCGTACCGAAACCTACACCCGGCCCGGGTTGGCGTTCACGATGGTGTCGCTGCAAGACAAGACTCCGCCTTCTGCGGTTCAGGAGGAGTTCTACCAGGCCCGCAAGAAAGCGGGTGATCAGGCCAAGCTCATGCCAGCGGGCGTGATTGGCCCAATGATCAATGATGAATTCTCGGACGTGACATTTGCGGTCTACGCGCTCAAAGCCAAAGGCGAACCGCAGCGCCAGCTGGTACGCGACGCCGAAACACTGCGCCAGCAGCTGCTGCACTTGCCGGGCGTCAAGAAGGTCAACATCATTGGGGAGCAGGCTGAACGGATATTCGTGTCCTTTTCCCATGAGCGCCTGGCCACGCTCGGCATCACGCCACAGGACATTTTCTCTGCCCTTGACAACCAGAACGCCCTGTCACCAGCGGGCTCGGTCGAAACGCAGGGGCCACAAGTGGTGGTCAGGGTTGACGGCGCCTTCGATCAACTGACAAAGATTCGCGAAACCCCTGTGGTCGCCCAGGGCCGCGCCCTGAAACTGTCGGATGTGGCCGACGTTGAGCGCGGCTATGAAGATCCCGCGACGTTCCTGGTACGCAACGATGGCGAGCCAGCCTTGCTGCTTGGCATTGTCATGCGCGAAGGCTGGAACGGCCTCGACCTTGGCAAAGCCCTGGAGGCCGAAACAACCAAAATCAACGAAAGCATGCCCTTGGGCATGACGCTCAGCAAGGTCACCGATCAGGCGGTGAACATTACGTCCTCCGTCGACGAGTTCATGGTCAAGTTCTTCGTTGCCCTGCTGGTCGTGATGCTCGTCTGTTTCCTCAGCATGGGCTGGCGTGTCGGCGTTGTCGTCGCAGCCGCGGTGCCATTGACACTGGCGATCGTATTCGTGGTGATGGCCGCAACAGGCAAGAATTTCGACCGGATTACGCTCGGTTCGCTCATCCTGGCCTTAGGGTTGCTAGTCGACGACGCGATCATCGCCATCGAAATGATGGTCGTGAAGATGGAAGAAGGTTACGACCGCATCAAGGCCTCGGCATATGCCTGGAGTCACACCGCAGCCCCCATGCTGTCGGGCACACTGGTTACCGCCATCGGATTCATGCCTAACGGTTTCGCCCAGTCCACTGCTGGCGAATACACGAGCAACATGTTCTGGATTGTCGGCATCGCCCTGATCGCATCCTGGGTGGTGGCGGTAGCGTTCACCCCCTACCTGGGTGTGAAATTGTTGCCTCAGATCAAGCCGATTGAAGGGGGTCATGCTGCCATTTACAACACCCGTCATTACAACCGATTCCGCGCTTCGTTGGGCTGGGTGATCGCACATAAATGGCTCGTGGCAGGCGCCGTCGTTTCGACATTTGTAGCCGCTGTGCTCGGCATGGGATTGGTAAAGAAACAGTTCTTCCCGACCTCCGACCGACCCGAAGTGCTTGTCGAGTTGCAGATGCCTTATGGCACCTCCATCGAACAGACAAACGCCACTGCGATCAGGGTTGAATCCTGGCTACGTAAGCAAGAGGAGGCGAAGATAGTCACCACTTACATCGGCCAAGGCCCGCCCCGCTTCTTCCTGGCAATGGCCCCTGAGTTGCCCGACCCGTCTTTTGCCAAGATTGTCGTCCTGACCGAAAACCAGGAGGCCCGTGAGGCCCTCAAGCATCGTCTGCGGGAGGTGGCCTCCGAAGGTCTGGCCCCCGGCGCTCAAGTGCGGGTAACACAACTGGTATTCGGGCCCTACTCCCCATACCCGGTCGCCTATCGGGTGATGGGCCCGGACGCCTCGCAACTGCGTCAGATTGCAGCACGCGTCCAGAGCGTACTGCAGACGAGCCCCATGATGAAGACCGTCAATACCGACTGGGGCCCGCTTGTACCCACGCTCCACTTCTCCTTGAATCAAGATCGCCTGCAGTCGGTTGGCCTGACGTCCACCTCGGTGTCGCAGCAGCTCCAGTTCCTGCTCACCGGTGTGCCGATCACGTCGGTCAGGGAAGATATCCGCTCTGTGCAGGTTGTAGGGCGTGCCGCGGGCCAGATCAGACTCGACCCTGCCCAGATCGAGCATTTCACCCTGGTAGGCGGGAACGGTCAGCGCGTGCCGGTTTCGCAGATCGGTGATGTGAGTATTCGCATGGAGGATCCCATCCTCCGTCGTCGCGACCGAACGCCCACCATGACAGTGCGTGGTGACATCGCAGAAGGGCTGCAGCCGCCTGACGTATCCACGGCAATCTGGAAAGACCTCCAGCCCATCATCAAGCAGTTGCCAGTGGGCTACACAATCGAAATGGCAGGCTCCATCGAGGAGTCGGGCAAGGCAAGCCAGGCTATCGTCCCTCTTCTGCCGATCATGATCGCCCTGACTTTACTGATCATCATACTGCAGGTGCGCTCTATCTCGGCGATGGCCATGGTGTTTCTGACTTCACCGCTGGGGTTGATCGGCGTAGTACCTGTATTGCTGCTGTTCGGACAACCGTTCGGCATCAACGCGTTAGTCGGCTTGATCGCGCTCTCCGGGATTCTGATGCGCAACACCCTCATCCTGATCGGGCAGATCGACCATAACCAGCGTGAAGGACTTGCGCCCTTCGACGCCGTGGTCGAGGCCACCGTGCAACGCGCACGCCCAGTCTTGCTTACGGCATTGGCAGCCATCCTGGCCTTCATCCCCCTCACCCACTCGGTGTTCTGGGGCACCTTGGCCTACACCCTGATCGGAGGCACGTTCGTGGGCACGATCATGACCTTGGTGTTCCTGCCGGCGATGTACTCCATCTGGTTCAAGATCCGCCCCAATAGCCCCATGGCCAAGCCAGAAGCTGCACACCGCGCCTGACTGGATATTGCCTTCCACCCGTGCGCGCCCGATGTCATTCGAGGCGCGCCCATGATCCAACGAGAGGTCGAAATGACTCACAACGTTATTCAAAAGCGCATCGTGGTGACCGGCACCGGCGTTGTCAGCCCGCTAGGCTGCGGCGTAAAGGAAGTATGGCGTCGATTGCTGGCTGGCCAGTCCGGGATTCGCGCGCTTGCTGGCGATGTCGTCGAAGGCACTGGTGTGTCAGTGGGCGGCAGCGTGCCCACATTGGCCGAGGATGCCGTAGCAGGCTATCAACCCGAGCATGTGATCCTCGCCAAGGAACGCAAGAAAATGGATCGGTTCATCGAGTTTGCGCTGGTAGCGGCGGATGAAGCATTGCAGCAAGCCGGCTGGCATCCCGAGCATCAGACTGAACGCGCGCGAACCGCCACCATCATCGCATCGGGCGTCGGTGGCTTCGGCGCCATCGCAGAGGCAGTGCGCACCACTGACGCACGTGGCCCTCGCAAGTTGTCGCCCTTCACGGCGCCATCGTTCCTGGCCAATATGGCAGCGGGTCATGTCTCCATACGCTACGGATTCGAAGGCCCACTGGGGGCACCCGTCACAGCGTGCGCTGCGGGGGTGCAGGCCATCGGCGACGCCGCTCGACTCATCAGAAGCGGCGAAGCGGATATCGCGATCTGCGGTGGCGCCGAAGCGGCAATCGATCGTGTGACGCTTGGCTGCTTTGCGGCTGCACGGGCGCTCAGCACGGGCTTTTCGGAGAACCCTGAGCAAGCGTCCCGTCCTTTCGATAGCCAACGGGACGGCTTTGTCATGGCTGAAGGGGCTGGCTTGCTGGTGATCGAGTCGCTGGAACATGCGCTGGCCCGTGGCGCCAAGCCACTGGCCGAACTGGTCGGCTATGGCACGAGCGCTGATGCCTACCATCTGACCGCTGGCCCCGAAGACGGAAGCGGTGCCAGGCGTGCCATGCAACTCGCGCTGCAACAGGCATCGGTAGCGCCTAAGGACGTGGGCCATATCAATGCGCATGCGACTTCGACCCAGGTTGGCGACAAGGGTGAACTTGCAGCGATTCGCGCAGTGTTCGGTAGCGGCAGCGGCGTGGCGATTACATCGACCAAATCGGCCACCGGCCACCTCTTGGGTGCCGCAGGCGGTATCGAAGCCATTTTCACGGTGTTGGCTCTGCAAGATCAGATAGTTCCCCCCACGCTCAACCTGACTCAAGTCGATGATGCTGCACTTGGCCTTGACCTGGTTGCACGAATAGCCCGTGAAATGCCCATCGAATACGCCATGTCCAATGGTTTCGGATTTGGCGGTGTGAACGCCAGCGTGCTGTTCCGCCGCTGGGATGCCAACGCATGAACAGCCAACTCGAAACCCATGCCCACGAAGCTGATGGCGATGCTCAAAGGGCCAATGTCCTGACGGCCAAGGTCATCCTTTTACTGGCAGCACTGGCTGCCATCAGCAACTTGTCCACCAATATCATCCTGCCCGCTTTTCCTGAAATGGCTCGACAGCTCAACGTCTCATCCCAGGAACTCGGGCTGACGCTCTCCAGCTTTTTCATTACGTTCGCCTTCGCCCAATTATTGGTAGGGCCGCTTGCCGATCGCTATGGCCGCAAGCGGCTGGTAGTAGGTGGGCTGATGATTTTCGTGGTGGGTACGTTTTGGGCGGCTAACGCCGCCACACTCGACATGCTGATCCTGGGACGAGTAATCCAGGCTATTGGCGTGTGCGCCGCCGCAGTTCTGGCCAGAGCCATCGCTCGAGATCTTTATGAGGGCGAGAACCTGGCACGCGCGTTATCGCTGACGATGATCGCTGCCGCCACAGCGCCAGGCTTCTCACCTTTGATCGGCAGTTTGCTGAACACCACTTTGGGTTGGCGCGCACTTTTTATAGCCGTCGGCATGTCGGCAATCCTTATCGCTCTGTTCTACGTCAGGGGGATAGGTGAAACCCTTCCTGACCATCGTCGGATGGCTCAAACCGTACCTGCGGTCCTTATCGCATACGGCAAACTGGCGTCCAACCGCTTCTTCATTTTGCCTGCACTCGCCACCAGCCTGCTGATGAGCGGCTTATTCGCATCGTTCGCCGCTGCGCCGTCAATCTTGATGGAAGGCATGGGGCTCAACTCGCTCCAAGTGGGCCTGTACTTCGCGGCAACTGTCTTCGTAGTCTTTGCCGCTGGCTTGGCTGCTCCTCGCTTGGCTCACCGTTGGGGTAGCCGAGCCATCACGTTGTCAGGTCTCGCGACTGCGGGTACAGCGGGTGCACTACTACTGGCAGGCCCAAGCAACCCAAGCTTGAGCTGGTACTCATTGTCGATGGTACTTTTCCTGTGGGGCATGGGTATCGCGAATCCGCTGGGAACGGCCTTGACCATGACGCCATTCGGGAAAGAAGCGGGACTGGCGTCAGCCCTTTTGGGATTCCTCACCATGGCAGTCGGAGCTGTCTCAACCTGGATGGTTTCCACGCCGAAGTTTCCGACTGTTGCCGTACTGGGAACGACCCAAACTGCGG
The DNA here is from genome assembly GCF_021378985.1 of Pseudomonas sp. JR33AA. Taxonomy (NCBI): domain Bacteria; kingdom Pseudomonadati; phylum Pseudomonadota; class Gammaproteobacteria; order Pseudomonadales; family Pseudomonadaceae; genus Pseudomonas; species Pseudomonas sp. JR33AA. The sequence continues at coordinate 18,672 of NZ_JAJSAW010000006.1, read as the reverse complement.
TGTGCTTGCTAGCAATCATGCTGTTCGCGTGGTATGCCAAACGAAAGGTTCCACTCAGCAGTCAGTGCACATGAGCTCACTCAACTCTCGACAAGTCAGCCCTTGAGCAAAAGTCCCATCTCAGTTGCTGAGGAAAGGCGAGGGAGGCGAAGCGGCCTCCTGCGCCTGCCTGCTCATGAGTTGCAATCAGATCGAAAATGTTATGTTATAACCAATTCACCGACTGGAGCTGATTCTTACTCCTTGCCGCCCTGTGCAAGCCTCCCACCACTGGATATACATGATGAGCTCAGCATTACCCGACGTTTCCGTCACCGACCTGGCCCCCAGCCTCAGCCCGTTGCAATGGGTCGGCATGCAGGGTATTGACCTGCTGGTAAGGATCCAGGAACCGGCCTACCAGCGAGAGCTGCACGCCCGGGCGGATGTCCAGGTCGACCTGCCGGCACCGCACGTCAAAGGCATTCACATGTCCAGGCTGTATCGCCTGCTGGACGCCTGGGGCCAGGCTGCGGCGGTGTCGCCGGCAAGTCTCTTTGCGCTGTTACAGGAAATGATCGACAGCCATCAGGATTGCGAAAGCCGCAATGCCAGGCTTCGCCTGGATTTCGACCTGCTGGTTCGCCGCCCTGCATTGGTGACCGAGGGCCTCTCTGGCTGGAAGTCGTACCCGGTTCACGTGCTCGCCACGAAGGTCAGCGGGGCGCTGAAGCTTAACATCGAGGTCAGGATCGGCTACTCCTCGACCTGCCCCTGCTCTGCCGCTCTCTCCCGGCAACTGATTGAGGACGGCTTTCTGCGAACCTTTCAGGACCAACCACTGCTTGAAACCAGCACCGTTGCGCAGTGGCTGCGCAGCAACGCGTCGCTGGCAACGCCGCACAGCCAACGCAGCGAAGCTCGGGTGCGCGTCGCGGTGCCTGCCGATGCTCCTGATCTCGGTTTGCTGGCCCTGATCGACCAAGTCGAAGGCGCCTTGCGCACGCCGGTTCAGACCGCCGTGAAACGGGCTGACGAACAAGCTTTCGCGGCACTCAACGGGCAAAACCTGATGTTCGTCGAGGACGCTGCGCGGCGTATTCAGGCAAGCCTGCAAGGTTACCGCGATAGCCAGGTGCACGTCCGCCACCTGGAAAGCCTGCACCCGCACGATGCTTCGGCCTGGTCCGCCCCGCAGGCCTCAGCGAATCACGATTAACTAGCGTTACGTTATTACATCCAATAACATACGCGTATCAACACATGAAAACTTCCTCACCAGGACTGCTTGTCAGGCCTGACGCCAATACGCACCCGACATTGCAACGTTATAGCGTGAAAAACGGAGACTTTACGTGACCCCTCGTGCACCCCTTCTGGCCGGCCTGACGCTGGGTTTGTTCGGCCAGCCGATTTCAGCAGCACAACCATTGCTGCTGAACGAAACCTCCATCACCGACGCCTACCTCGAAGAGCGCGCTGACGGGCCGGTGCAAGGCTATCGGGCCAACCGCTCTGCCACGGCCACCCGAACCGATACCGACCTGCGCGACACGCCGCAGAGTATCGACGTAGTGCCCGCGCAGGTGATCAAGGACCTCAACACCACCCGCATCGACCGCGCCCTGGACTTTGCTGGCGGCGTGTCGCGGCAGAACAACTTTGGCGGCCTGACGTTCCTCAACTACAGTGTGCGCGGCTTCACCACGGGCGAGCTGTACAAGAACGGTTTCGCCATCAACCGCGGCAGCTACAGCGCGCCGGACACGTCGAACATCGAGCGCATCGAAGTGCTCAAAGGTCCGGCTGCCAGCCTGTACGGGCGTGGCGACCCTGGCGGACTGGTCAACATCGTCACCAAGCGTCCCCAGGCCGAAGCCTTCAGTACCGTCACCCTCAGTGCAGGCAGCTGGGACCGCTACCGCACCGCCCTGGACGCAAACTCGCCGCTGGACAGCGAAGGCAATCTGCTGGGCCGAATCAATCTTGCAATCGAGGACAATGACAGCTTCCGCGATCATGTCGGCAGCGAGCGCCGTATCGTCAGCCCTTCCCTGAGCTGGCAACTGTCCCCCGACACCCGACTGATGATCGACACCGAGTTTTCCCGCACCGAGTCGGTGTTCGACCGTGGCATTCCGGCGGTCAACGGCGAAATGGGCTCGGTCAAGCGCTCGACCTTCCTTGGCGAGCCGAATGACGGCGAGATCCGCAACGACAACCAGACCCTCGACGTGGCGCTGGAACACGTGCTCAACGACAACTGGACGCTGCGCCTGGCCAACCACTACACCCAGGGCACGCTCAAGGGCAACAGCTCCGAGCCCCAGGCCCTGGTGGGCACCACCATCACGCGCTTCTATCGCGAACGCGACTTCGAATGGAACGACAACATCACCCAGGCCGAGCTGCACGGGCAGTTCGAGCTCGGTGGCTGGCAGCATCAGACCCTGGTCGGGCTGGAGTACGAAAACTACCGCAACAGCCAGAAGTACCCGCAAAGCGCCACCTCCGCAGCCTATGGGCTGGATATCTACAACCCGGTATACGGCAAGCCGAAGCCGGCCATCACCCGTGCCAACGACTTCTTCGAGCACACTGAAAGCTATGCGATCAACCTGCAAGACCAGATCGCCTTCACCGAGCGCTTGCGCGGGTTGCTGGGCGTACGCCTGGAGCGCTTCGAGCAAACCTCGCAGAATCGCACCACGGGTCTTAGCAACAGCCAGGAAAAGGACGTTGCCACACCGCGCATCGGGGTGTTGTACCAACTGACCCCGCACGTCGGCGTGTTCGCCAACGCATCCACTTCGTTCAAACCCAACACCATCGGCACCCAGGGCCAGGTGTACAAGCCTGAAAAGGGCTTGGGTTACGAGACCGGGGTCAAGCTCGACCTTCTCGACAGCCGCCTGGGCGCGACCATCGCCCTGTTCCATATCGACAAGGAGAACGTCATCACCACCGACGCCCTTGGCGAGAGCGTGGCGGCGGGCGAAGCGCGCAGCCAAGGCCTGGACCTGCAGTTCAGCGGCCAGCTGACCGACGCGCTGCGCATGATCGGCGCCTATGCCTATATCGATGCCGAGGTCACCAAGGGCGACGCAGCCCTGCCCAAAGGCAGCGACTTGCTCGGCATCGCCCGTAACAGCGGCAGCCTGATGGGCGTGTACGAGTTCCAGGACGGTGCCCTGCGCGGCTCGGATGTGGGGGCGGCGGTGAACTACGTCGGCGAACGCTCCGGCCAGGCCGGTAGCGACTTCACCCTGGACGCCTACAGCACGGTCGACCTGCTGGCGCACTACAAGGCCAGCGAACAGGTCACCGTCGGCCTTAATCTCAACAACCTGTTTGACCGCAAGTACTACGAACGTTCGTACAACAGCGCTTGGGTGCTGCCCGGGGAGCCACGCAACTTCAGTGTGAGCCTGACCCTGAGCCTTTGAACCAAGGAACCAACAAGGTACCTCGGCCGAGTCGGCCGAGGTCTGGCAGTTAAAGGCGTTCGATCGAACACCTGCGTCTCAAGACTTTTCATACTGAGCCTAGGCCGATTTAACCGGGCCCTCAGCGCTAAACGAACAGGTCGATGCTTGCGGGCGCTTCTCGGGAGCCTCCACCGGGGCAGCAGGCATCCGGTATTGGTTCTCCCATTTCGCCACAACCAGAGGCGCCAGTGCATTGCCCAACACATTCAGCGCCGTGATCGGCATATCCATCAAGCGATAGACTCCGGCGATGAACGCAATACCTTCCACAGGCAGACCGGCACTGGTCAGCGTAGCGGTCAAGATCACGAACATGTCCGGGATGATATTGAGGATGACCTGACCAAACCCTGAGCTCTCCGAGGTTGAGGGAAGCGAGAGCGTTTGGGTGTTTGCCAAGGTCGTCAAATTGGCACCTACGCCTGGCTGCGCAAGATTGCCAACCAGCAGGCCACACACAATTGCGATGCTGGTCACGACGAAGAAGTAGAACAGGGCTTTCACCCCTACCCGCCCTATCGCCTTGCTATCACCATTGCCTGCGATCGCTCCGACCATGCACGCGAATACGAGGGGTATGACAATCATCTTCATCATCTTGATGAAAATATCGCCGAGGGGTTGCAAAAGGCTGCTGGTTATCCAGGTTTTGTACTCGGGAAAGAAGTTCAGAAGTGCCCCTACTACAACCCCGAGCACAAGGCCTACAATAATTCTAGCCACCAGACTAGTCTTTGCCATACGTCCTCCAATTATTATAATTTGGACTGCAAATCGGCCGGCAAAAAGGCCAAATACATCGTTGGAGCCTGTTATTTTTATTGAGTGGCCACCCACCGATACATGCCTCTCCACCTCACACAGACAAAGCTGGAGGCGCGTCCCCGGTGTTAGGACAATCAGGTGGCAAATACACCTTCAAAGTTCTTGAACCCTTTGATTTCGATAGGGTTGCCACTGGGGTCCAGGAAAAACATTGTTCGCTGCTCACCCGGCTGGCCAGCGAATCGCACAACCGGCGGTATATCGAACTGCACGCCATGAACCGCCAGGCGGTCTGCCATCGCGAACCAGTCATCCAGGTGCAGCACCAAGCCGATATGTGGCATCAGCACCCGATGGTCGCCAACTTGGCCAGTACGGGTAGTTGGAAAAGGAACACCTTTGTGAAGCGAAATCTGATGACCGAAGAAATCGTAATCCACATACGTTTCACTCGTACGGCCTTCTTTGCAGCCGAGAATGTTACCGTAGAAGTTACGAGACGTTTCGAGATCTGTCACGTGGTATGAAACATGAAATAACGATTTCATAACTACCCTCTTTGCTGTCTGATATAACTTTCAGGGAGGTTAGCGTAGCCTCGCGCAAGTGCTAAAGCGCATTTTTCCATCTCTCAGCGAAAGGAAATGTTTTGGACACTCGATTTCTCGAAAGCCTGATTGCGGTGATAGAAACGGGCTCGATTGCAGCGGCTGCTCGACGGGAGAACCTGACGGCACCTGCAGTCAGCCAACGTATACAAGCACTCGAGAAATCGCTGGGGTGTGAACTCCTGAACCGAAGCGCACACGCTGTCGAACCTACCGAAAAATGCCTGTCGTTGCTGCCGAAGATTCGGGACCTGATCCAGAGGGCAGCAGAGCTGAAAGAGGATCTGGACACCAGTAGCCTGTCCGGGTACCTCAAGATAGGCGCGATTTCCACAGCGTTGACAGGCCTATTGCCGGAGGCGATGAATCAGCTTTCAAGCATTGCCCCGCAACTGAGGCTACGCATCACGCCAGGGGACTCGCGCAGCCTTTACGAACAAGTAGCCTGCGGGGAGCTCGATGCGGGGATCATGGTATGCCCGCCCTTCACCGTCCCCAAAGCCATTCGTATACAGATGCTTCGAGAAGAACCACTGATGCTTTTGACCAAAGACCCGATTGACAAGCGCGACATCTGTTCGACGATTCTTGGTCGAAACCTGATTCGATATGACTCAAATGCCTGGGGTGGGCCAGATTGCACAGCAATACTAGAATGACAATAACCTGCAACCCGACGTCCTCTGTAATCTGGATGCGCTCGATGCAATCTACATCATGGTCGCAAAAGGCATGGGGGCCTCCGTCGTCCCACTCTGGGCGGGATTGAAGACCGACGACGTACAGGTAACGCCAGTGCCGGACGCTGACAACTACATGCGCCAGGTCGTCCTGCTTTACAAGTCCAATCCCAGAAGACCTAAAGCGGTGGAGGTTTTGAAGGAACAGCTATTGCGTATCCGTGCTTGAAAAATCCCCCCTGTTCAGATGCATCGTAAGATGTAAAATCCCCCGCTAACCTGCAAACCTGATCATTCAGTCGTCACGCCGAGTCCCGCCATGAAGCTGGCCCACCACACACGATCACAGGTCGCTTGGGTGCTGTATTTCAGCATCCTGTTCGGCTCGTTGCTGTGCGCCATGGGCCATGGGCAAATGGCCGGTTTGCGCCTGGCTGGTATGGATGATGCTGCCTGGTGCTCGGCCGACAGCAGCGGCATGGTCCAAGGTGAGCAAGATTTCAGCGAGCCAACCCTGCCTGCCGGCGGTGACTGCGTGATCGCCAGCCTGTTCAGCGCCACGCTGCTGGCCGTATTTTTCGGCCTGCTGGCCCTGCTCGCCGGCGAGCCGGCCAGCCCCTTACCCAGCCAACCCGCGCCACGCCTGCCCAAGCAGCGTTGGCCACTGATCAACCCTCGCGCCTCTCCTGCTTGGCTTCTCGCGTTCTGACATCGCCACGCTCCCCTGCCGCCTGATCGGCAGCGGGCGTGCGCTCACTGATTTCAGCCAGGAAGCCTTGCATGTTCCGCATGACCACTTTGGCGCTGCTCGTTGGCAGCGCAACCTGTGCCTGGGCGCAGGATGACACCCTGACCCTGCCTGCCAGCAATGTCACGGCCACAGCCGATCAACCTAAGCCGGCGACCAGCCTTGACCTTGATCGCCCCATCGAAAGCGGCTCACGGCTGAACCTCAGCGCCAGGGAGAACCCCGCTTCCGTCAGCGTTGCCGACCGCAAGACCATGGAGCGCATCGGTGCACGTAACTTCCAGGACGCCGCCAATGCACTGCCCGGAGTTAACGCCTCGGCTCCGCCCGGCTGGGGAGGGTATGTGGCGTACCGAGGGTTCAACGGTGCGCAGATCAGCCAGTTGTTCAATGGCATCAATTTGCAGTACGGCGGCGCGGCGCGCCCGGTGGGCGCCTGGATTTACGACCGCGTCGAATTGCTCGGCGGGCCATCCTCCTTCCTCAACGGCAGCGGCGCTGTCGGTGGCAGCCTCAATTTCATCACTCGGCTGGCAAGCCGCGACGACGACTCCTTCGAAGGGCGCGTCAGTTATGCACGCTACGACACCATGGAAACGTCGGTCGCCTTCAACAAGGCGCTGAATACGGGCGACGGCCCGCGGCACTACGCCCGCCTCGACTACAGCCGCACCCGCACCAACGGCTATATCGATCGCCAGGAGAATGGGGCCGGCAACCTGGCCTTTTCGCTGCTTAGCGACATCAACGACCAACTCTCGCACACGCTGGCCATCGAATACCTGGAAGAGCGAGAGGACAGCCCCTACTGGGGCACACCGGTATTGCAGCCACTGGTCGGGACCTTGCACATCAACAAGCACAACCGCTTCAACAACTACAATGTCGAAGAGGGTCGCTACGAACAGCGCACCCGGTGGCTGCGCTCTATCACCGACTACCGTTTCGACGACAACGCCCAACTGCGTAATACCTTCTACCACTACAACGGCCAGCGCGATTATCGCAATCTTGAGGTGTATCGCTACAACGCAGACAACAGCGCCATCGCTCGCTCGGGCGGCTATCGCCAGCGGCACGACCAGCAGGTCAATGGCAACAAGCTTGAACTGACCCACCAGGGCCAGCTGTTCGGCCTGGCCAGCGACTGGGCGATCGGCATGGACTACAGCACCAACCAGCAAACCAATTACCCGCTGTCCAAGGGGGCGTTCGACACGGTTGACCCGAACGGCTTCGAACCCGGGCACTTCCTTGATATCCCCGGTATGGACGCGCCCATGACCAAGGGCAGAACCACCACCACCGACACCACCTCGGTGTTCGTCGAGAACCGTACCCGCCTGACCGATCAACTGTCGTTGATCACCGCGCTGCGCTACGACCACATTGACTTCGACGTGGTCGACCATGTGGCGCGAGCCAGGCTCGACCGACGCTGGGACGCCATCACCGGTCGCCTGGGCCTGGTCTATGAGCTGACCTCCAACGTCAGCCTGTATACCCAATACAGCACCTCGGCCGAACCACCAGGCGGTACCCTGACCAGCGCCTCGATCAACCAGGTCGGCGACTTCGACTTGAGCACCGGCCGTCAGGTCGAAGTAGGCAGCAAGTTCGACTTCCTCGACGGCCGTGGTTCGGCCACGGCAGCGGCGTATCGCATCGTGCGCAAGGATATCTCCGTGCCCTCCTCGACCGTGCCCAACACCACCGAGCAGGCGGGCCAGCAGACCTCCACCGGCATCGAGCTGGCAGCCTCGTTCAAGGTCACGCCCAAGCTGCTGGCGGCGGGCAACTTCAGTTGGGTAAATGCCGAATACGATGAATTCAACGAGACCATCGGCGGCGTGGCGTACTCGCGCAAGGGCAAGAACCCGGTGAATATCCCCGACCGCGTGGCCAACCTTTGGTTGACCTACGACCTGGCGCCCGGCTGGCAGGTCGGGGCCGATGCCCGCTATGTGTCATCGGTGTACGCCAACACCGCCAACAGCGCATGGGTACCGTCATACACCGTCTACGGGCTGTCCATGACCCACGACCTGGACAGGCACCTGCAAGTCAGTGCACGGCTGCGCAACCTCACCGACGAGGTGTATGCCCGCTTCATCCACCAGACCAACACCCAGTACTACCTGGGTGAACCGCGCAGCCTGGAAGTCGCTGTGCAGTGGCGCTACTGATGAGCGTGGAGCCAGCTGTACCTGTGGCACCGCTGGCTGGGCATCGTCGCCTGCCTGTTCATGGCGCTGTGGTTCGTCTCCGTGGACACCGCAACCAGAAACGGCGCTGATATGGGCAGTCTGAAAGACTGCACGGTGGTCGGCGCCAGGGGTGCGGGCAACGCCCTCAGTTGCCTTGGCTTGCTCGACCGCTTGTTGGCCGTCGCGATCAATTGGCTTTCGAAGTGCCGGTAAACACGCTATGGTCGTGATACTGAACCTGCGAGGCGCAACGTCGTGAAATCCGGGAAGCGTCCCAGGTGCCGTAGCCGTTGCGATAACCCGTTCTGCACTGCCGCTACCTACCGCAACGCTTTCTGAATCCAGCAAATCAATCATGGCGAAGGGCATCACATGTGAATGGCAGGAGGCTTTTCCGGGACGCCGTCAAAGTGCCAGAATCCGCTACCGGTCACGAGCGGCGGCGCTAGCCATGACAAAACCTGATCCCCGCGATGAAATAGCACAGTCCGTACGCAGGGATCGGCTTGAACAGCTGTTCGTCCAGTCGGCACCTGCGGTGCTTGGCAGCTTCCTGGCCGCCGTAATGCTGTGTTGGTTGGGCTGGGAGCGTTTCGACCAGCAAAGGGTCATCGTCTGGATGACGTTATTGGGCCTTTCGACCGGCGTGCGTACCGCCATGTTCTTGGCCTATTTGCGCGCACCAGCCAACCAACGCACGGCCGAACGCTGGGAATGGCGTTACTGGATCACGCTGATGCTGTCGGCGGCTATCTGGGGCTGGGGCGCCTTTGCCGTAATGCCCACCGACGACGCGCTGGGGCAGACGCTGATCATGCTGTTTGCCGTCGGCATGTCTGTCAGCGCGGTGTCGTGCTACTCCTCCTACCGCAACATGACCCTGGTGTCGATGGGCCTGGTCCTGCTGCCTTCTACGGGCTGGCTACTGTTGCAACCTTCCACGCTGCAACAAGGCATAGCCGTGGCGGTATTGGTGTTCGCCTGGTTCGTGGTCAGCGCAACGCAAAGCCTGTCCTCGGCGTTGACGACGGCGTGGCGCCTGAAACACGAAATGCAACGCGCGCATCGGCTGGCCATGGTGGCCTCGTGCACGGACGAACTGACCGGCCTGAACAACCGACGTGCTTTTTTCGACAACGCTTCGACGCAGTATGTCCGGTGCAAGGATACAGGTGCATTCATGGCCGTATTGATGTTGGACGTCGACCATTTCAAACAGATCAACGACACGTTCGGGCATGCCGCGGGCGACCAGGTGCTGCAGCGCATCGGTGCAGCGATCAGTGCCAGCCTGCGTGACAACGACATTGCCGGCAGGCTGGGCGGCGAGGAGTTCGCCATCCTGCTGCCCAATACGCCGCCAGACACGGCGATTGAGGTTGCCGAACGCCTGCGGGCCCTGATAGCCAAACTGCGTGCGAATGATGAACACCAAGTCACCGCAAGCATAGGTTTAGCGTTCGCGAAGGCCCCTGCCACTGAGCTCGGCGCCTTGCTCAGCAGTGCAGACAGCGCCATGTACCTTTCTAAAGTGTCGGGCCGTAACCGGGTCACGGTCGCCGAACCGGAGCAGGAGGCATTGCACAAGCAGCACTAGCCTTTATTGAAGAAAATCTACCGAGACTGGCTCAGTCTGCCCAGCGTGGTGAAATCCGATCGACCTGTTGCGCCTCTTTGACGTCCCAAGAAAGGACCTTGGCAAATCAACCCAGAGGCGAGGTACTCATGAACGACCGCATCATCGCGTTTTTCACCGAAACCACCGTTTTCGGCATCTCCATTCTCAATCTGCTGGTGGCGCTGACCGTCGCCATCGTAGTCTTCCTGGTCGCCCGTGCCGCCATCAGTTTCCTGATGCGCCGGGTACGGCGCTGGTCCGAACATGAAGGCCCACTGAGCCAGATATTGGCCAAGGTGCTTTCCGGCACCAGCAACTTTCTGTTGTTGCTGGCCTCCTTGCTGGTGGGCCTGAGCATGCTCGACCTGCCCGAGCGCTGGCTGAGCAGGGTCAGCAGCCTGTGGTTCGTGGTCGCTGCCTTGCAGATTGGCCTGTGGGCCAACCGCGCCATCGGCCTGGGCCTGAGCCGCTACTTCGCCCGCCACCGCACCGACGGCCTGAACCAGGGCAGCGCACTGGCAACCCTTTCGGCCTGGGGCGCGCGGGTACTGCTGTGGTCAGTCGTAGTGCTGGCGATGCTGTCGAACCTGGGGGTGAACATCACCGCCTTCGTCGCCAGCCTTGGCGTGGGTGGCATCGCGGTGGCGCTGGCTGTGCAGAATATCCTTGGCGATCTGTTCGCTTCACTGTCAATTGCCGTGGACAAGCCGTTCGAGATCGGTGACTTCATCGTCATCGGGCCTCTGGCGGGCACCGTTGAGCACGTCGGGCTCAAAACCACACGCATCCGCAGCCTCGGCGGCGAACAGATCGTCATGGCCAACGCCAGCATGATCAGCAGCACCATCCAGAATTACAAGCGCCTGCAAGAGCGTCGCATCGTGTTCGAGTTCGGGCTTTCCTACGACACGCCCACCGAGGCCGTGAAGAAAGCGCCAGCCATCGTCGAAGACGCCATCAAGGCCCAGGAGCAGGCGCGTTTCGACCGCGCTCACCTGCGCGGCTTCGGCAAAGAGGCGCTGGAGTTCGAGTGTGTCTACATCGTCCAGGACCCAGGCTACAACCTGTACATGGACATTCAGCAGGCGATCAACTTCAGGCTGCTGGAGCGGTTCTCGCAAATCGGCGCCAAGTTCGCCGTGCCGGTGCGCGCGATCAAGGTCACGGCATTGCCAGAAGCCGGCCTGCATGGCCAGGCGCGCGAAGGCCTGAGCATCAGAGGCGCTTGAGGCTGGTAACGTGTCCGGGTCGTCAGGCAGGCGCGCAGCAGGGCATGCACATGTGCACGCCCTGCCCGCCCTGAAACGCTATTTCAGTGCCGCGATGAAGCTGTCTTTCAGCACCTCAAGAAGGAAGTCCGCATTGGACCGGCTGAAAATCATCGAAGGCCGCATTTTCAGCACGTTGTCATGAGGGCCTTCGGTGCCGATCAACACGCCGCGCTCCCGGGCACCATCCGCCACTTTTCTGGCCAGGGCCGTGGCTGGCGCCTTTGACTTGCGGTCGGTGACCAGCACGATGCCGAGGAACAGGCCCAACCCGCGCACATCACCAATCACGTCAAATTGCTGCTGAAGCTTGCGCAAACCCTCGAGCAGATAATGGCCGACACTCAAGGCGTTTTCTTTCAACTGGTCGCGCTCGATTGCATTGAGCACCGCCAGGCCTACCGCGCATGACACTGGGTTACCGGCGAAGGTATTGAAGTACTCCATGCCGTTGTTGAAAGCATCGGCAACCTCGCGCGTGGTCACTACCGCCGACATCGGGTGGCCGTTACCAATGGGTTTGCCCATGCTGACGGCATCCGGGACCACGCCCTGGGTCTCGAATGCCCACCAGTGGCTGCCGACCCGGCCAAACCCCACCTGAACCTCATCGGCCAGGCACAGCCCACCTTCGGCTCGCACCATGGCGTACACCTCCTTGAGGTAGTGTTCGGGCAAAAACACCTGCCCCGCCACGCTTGGGATCGACTCGGCAATGAAAAACCCAGGGCCCTTGCCTGCCTTGCGCATGGCATCCAGCTGCTCCGCCACCGATTCGGCAAAGCGCTTGCCGTGCGCTTCCACGGGCCAGTGCTCGGGGGCGTAGTAGCTGTCCGGGACCACGGCTTCGTAAACATGCGCCGCCCTGCCCTTGCCCGCCTTGCGCTTGTACTTGTAAGGGCTCAGGTCGATCAGTTCCTGAGTGGTGCCGTGGTAGGCCCAGTCCAGCACGATCGCCTGATCGCTGCCTGTATAGTTACGCGCCATACGTAGCATCAGGCTGTTGGCCTCACTCCCCGAGCAGCCAAAGGACGCTACGCAAAGGCCCTTGGGCAAAGTGCCGGTCAGGCGTTCGGCGTATTCGACGATGTTGTCGTGCAGGTAGCGGGTATTGGTGTTGAGCAGCGCAGCTTGGCGGGTCAAGGCTTTGACCACGTCGGGATGACTATGGCCCAGGTGGCACACGTTGTTGAAGCAGTCCAGGTAGGCCCGCCCGAAGTTGTCGATCAGCCATACGCCATCACCGCGTACGAACTTGATCGGATCGCTGTACGAAATGGACAGGTTGGGTAGCAGCAGTTCCTTGCGCCTGGCAATGATCTGGGCCTTTGTCATCCCCTGCTGGCTGTAGGTCTCTGGCGGGATACCGGCCAGGGCCGAGGCATCGGGGAACAGGTCGGCCCACGCTTCGCGATACGCTGGCTCACCCACGCCAATGACCTCGCACGCGCTCAGCTGGGTATCGGTGACCAACTGCAGATGCAGGTGAGGAATCCAGCCGCCGTTCTCGTGATCGCTGCCCATGTAACCGACCAGGTCGCCGGCTTCGAGCTTGTCACCGGCCTTCAAACGGCTGAGCGCCTCGTGGGCCATGTGCCCCCACAGTGTCAGAAATGGCGGGCAACCGGGCGGGGTGTGCTCGAGCATCACCAGGCCGCCATAACCCAGCGGGTCTGGCTCGACCTCGACGCTTCTGACGGTGCCGGCAACCGGTGCGTACAACGGCGTACCCGCTGGCATCAGCAAATCTACCCCCACATGCAGGGTCCGATGCTGCCCCTTGATGAAGCGGGACTCAAAGGCGCTGTCGGTATAGACGGCACGTACCTCGCCCCACGGCCCTATGCCCAGCGGGGCCTTGTGCTCGGCAGAGAATTCATTCCACCACCGCGTCGCATCTGCAGGGCGCTGCTGGGCCGAGGCGATGGTCATCTCATGGCTGGCATCGCCAAACGGCGCGATTAGCTTGTTGAGAATGGCGGCTGACGGGCGCACCAGGTCGGCAAACGACTTGTGGTTATCGGCAACCCAGCGGCGGACTTCCCCCGCACCTTCGATTGCATCGAAACCACAGGCTTTGCGCAGAATGCCGGTGGCCAACCGTGGGTTCATCGAATCGAGCTGTTCCAGTAGACGCCAGGCAGGCGCTTCACTGATCGCCAGGTAAGGGTTGTCCTCTGTCTGATCCTGACGGGAAGCGGAGAACGTAACGCTGATAACCAAGCGAATGGCAATCAGGTTGAACAACACATCAAGCTCTTGCGCTTGCAGCGGGTACTTCTCATGGAAGCCGGCCACCAGCGCAGCAGCAGCGCCGATCGGGTCGTCCATGTCCAGAATGGCGTAGGCGCTGGCGATCGCAACCTCGGCAATCAGAACGGTGTGCACGGCATCGCCAAAATCGATGAAGCCAGTCACGTTACCGACCGTTTCGGCATCGACCAGAATGTTCCAGTCGTTGGCATCGTTGTGGATCACCTGGGCCCGCAGGGACGCCAGCTTAGGCTGTACAGCCTGTTCGAACCGGGCGATGAAGCGCTCGGCAATGGCCCGGCGATCGGGGTTCTTGATGAAGTGCAGCCGCGAACGGGCGCGTGCAGCATGGCGTAAGTCCCAGTCCAGGTCACGGACTGCACCCGGGTGCATGAAGCCCTGCAGGGCACGGTCAAGTTGACCGAGTGCCTGGCCGAAGTTTCTCATCAGCGCCATGGAGCGTTTGGCTTTGGCAAGTGGCGTGCCGGCCAGCCAGCTGACCAGGCGCACAGCGTGCTTTTCACCGGTGCTGCTGGCCACAGACGGCAGGTAGTCGCCAGTCACGCTGGCCCGCAGGTGTGGCACGCCCAGATGCGCGCCATGCACCGCCAGGTGATCAAGTAGCGCGGCTTGAAACTCGCTTTCTACCCTAGGCTCGCTGGCATTGACGATTTTCAGTATCCAGCCTGCATCTACGCCAGTCTCCAGCCGATAATTGCAATCGCGCTCCCCATCCAGGGGCGTTGCAGTGCCGGTGACATTGAAGAAATCTTGTGCAAGGCCCTCTGCATCGCTTGCCGAAAACCGAGGTGCCGGGTGGGAAAGGTCTGTCATATCATCAGGTTCCGAGCGAGCGAATCGTTTTTCAATAGCTTGTCATGCGCCGTCGAAACGGACACCCTGCATACGGTCAGGCTCAACAGGCATTATGCCGGTTCCGGCCGGCATAAAGACGGCGAGGCTTATCAAGGGGGTGTAATGCGTGACCTGGACGCTAAAGATCGTGAGATTCTTGAGGTACTTTCGAAGGACGCGCGCATTGCGTTCAAGGCGTTAGCCGGCCGCATAGGCCTTTCCCGAAGTGCCACCACCGAGCGTGTCGCCAACCTTGAACGCAGCGGGGTCATTCGCGGTTATCGCGCTGACATCGGCGAAATAGACGCCAACGTGATACGCGCGATCTTGCTGGTGACGTTGCAGCGCACGCCTGCCATGGGGCTGCTCGACCAGTTGGCAACGGACGCGCGCGTACGGCGGGTGTCGTCGGTGAGCGGTCAGCTCGACCTGGTGGTTGAAGTGGAGACCCGAACGATCGACGACCTCAACCAGGTACGCGACAACGTGGCACGTCACGAATCAGTGGATGACATTACCACGTCGGTAGTCCTGCGCCGTGATATCGACCGCCAGGGCGCCTGATACCGGCAGAGGCACTAGACAGGCCGTACTCACCTCCTCACACATAACGAAGCACGCCTTGAATCTCGCGAACGACCTGCCGCGTTGCCTCGTCGACGGTCCCTTCATTACGGCACAGCAACCAGCCTTGCTCCGCAACCGCACGCTCGAACGCCTCGGTACAGGCTGCCTGTTCTTCCAGGTTATGGATCACCGTACTGCCCAGCCCACGCGTGCGCGCCGCGGCCCTCGCCCATGAGGTTTCAGGCGTTGTGACAACGCCGACAAGCAAATCGGGCACTTGCACGTTTCGTTCGAGGTTCAGGCGAAGGACGTTGTCAAACGGCACTGTGCGGCGAAACGCAGCGTCAGAGGGGTACCAGCGATCAATCAGGATGATGCTGTCAGCGGGCTGCCTGGGCAGTACATGCCGGGAAATCCAGGCGCGGCTTTCAGCAAAGCGCTCGCAAACCTTGAACTCAAGGTCCTGGCAAGGGCTTCTGGAAAGCTGGTTGACCAGGGCCATGGTCTCGCCCCGGTGAGGGTCATTCTTTCTTTCGCAAAGGCGAATTACCTTGTTCCCGTCCAGCCGTAACGCTTGAGTGACGGCCTCCAGCAGCGTGGTCTTGCCGGTACCCTTGGGCCCATCGAAGGAAATAAACAGCGGGCGGTTCATCATGCAATACCAGTTGGCTCAAGCGCGGGATAAGACCATTGATCAGAGCTGCCTTCAAGCGATTCTCGACGGGAGCACATCCGTACTCCAATGCGGTGATCAAAGCACTGCCTTTGGAATCGACCGGCATTGCTCGACCCGCCATCCCCAAGGCGTTCAATGCCTGCTAGGCTGACGGACGATGCGGACATGCTGCCCGCCTCCCCTTACCCACAGGCACGGGCCAATGACCTACACCCCCCAAGTTAACCTGACCAACTGCGACCGGGAGCCCATCCAGATTCCCGGGAGCATCCAGCCCCATGGCTGCCTGCTGGCCTGTGATGCCTCGGCGACCGTGGTACTGCGCCATTCGCTCAACGCCCCACAAGTGCTGGGGGTTGCAAACGATATCAATGGTCAGAAATTGCATGCGGTGCTGGGTGATGAGGTGACGCATACGCTTCGCAATGCCCTTGCCCGTACCCGTGACGCCTCGCGGCCCGCGCTCAGTTTCGGCGTGACGCTGCCCAACGGCGATGCCGTCGACATCGCCGCCCACTTGCACAAAGGCACGGTAATCCTCGAATTCGAGCCCGCCGGGGCAAGCATCGCCGAGCCGATCGAGCTGGCCCGCACGCTGATTGCTCAACTGCGCGAAATCGACCAGACCAGCAAGCTGTTCCGCGACGCGGCCCGCTTTGTCCGGGCGGTGCTCGGTTACGACCGGGTGATGATCTACCAGCTGGGAGCCGACGGTGCCGGCAAAGTGGTTGCCGAAGCCAAGCGTGGCAACCTCGAAAGCTTCCTGGGCCAGTACTTCCCCGCCTCCGATATCCCCCAGCAGGCCCGCGCGCTCTACCTGCGCAACCCGATCCGGGTAATCTCCGACGCCCGGTTCAATTCCGTCGACATCAACCCGGTCCTCGACCCCTCGGGCGAACCGCTCGACCTGTCCTACGCGCACCTGCGCAGCGTCTCGCCGATCCATTGCGAGTACCTGTGCAACATGGGCGTGGTCGCCTCGATGTCGATTTCCGTCATCGTCAACGGCGAGCTGTGGGGAATGATTGCCTGCCATCACTACACACCGCGCACGCTGGCCATGGGGCAACGGGTGGCCGCCGAGATGTTCGGCGAGTTCTTCGCCCTGCATATCGAGACCCTGCGTAGCCGACAAAAACTCGACGCCGCCGTGCGCATCCATAAAGCGCTGGACAGCATGCTGCGCGACGCCAACCAGGCTGCGGACATTGATGGGTTCTTCCACGCACGCCTGCCCCGGTTGATGTCGCTGATTCCCTGCGACGGCATCGGCATGTCACTGCTAGGCCGCTGGTCGTCCGCAGGGCTGGCGCCGCCCCAAACGGCCGTGCCTGATCTGCTGCGCCTGGCAGACATGGTCAGCGAAGGCCGTATCTGGGCGTCCAATCGCCTGTCGACGGTGCTCCCTTCAGCCCAGGCGTATTTTAATGATGTGTCCGGTGTGCTGATCATCCCGATGTCGCAACACCCAAGGGATTACTTGATCTTCTTCCGCAGGGAGGTGGTCGAGACACTCGATTGGGCTGGGGACCCGAACAAGACCTATGACAGCGGCGCGTTGGGTGATCGCCTGACGCCTCGCAAAAGCTTCGCCATCTGGAAAGAAACCGTTCACCAGCAGTCGCTACCCTGGACCGAGCAGGACCGCCAGTTTGGCGATGCCATCCGTACCGCTATCGTCGAAGTGGTGCTGCACAACAGCGAACTGCTCGCCAGTGAACGCGCCAAGGCTGAAGTGCGCCAGCGCATGCTCAACGAAGAGCTCAACCACAGGGTCAAGAATATCCTGTCGCTGATTGGTGCACTGGTTGCCCATCCGACCCCGGAGAGCCAAACCCTGCAAGACTATGTGGCAACGCTAAAAGGGCGTATCCAGGCATTGTCGTTGGCCCACGACCAAGTGGTGCGCGGTGACGGTGGCGGGCGCCTGGCGAAGCTGCTGGAGGCCGAGCTTTCGCCTTATCGCACGGCTGCCAGCGTGATCGAGGTGCAGGGCCCGAACGTCATCCTCGATGCGCGCGCGTACTCGGTCATGGCCCTGGTGCTGCACGAACTGGCCACCAACGCAGCCAAGTATGGTGCGCTATCACGGGCAGGCGGCAAGCTTTCGGTGAGCTGGGCAATCGACGCCGCCAACGCCTGTGCCATCAGTTGGCGTGAAAGTGGTGGGCCAACGGTACGCCCGCCCAGCCGCAGCGGCTTTGGCACGGTGCTGATCGACCGCAGCATCCCGTTCGACCTGGGTGGCACCAGCGCAGTGGAATATCACCCCGAAGGCCTGCAAGGCTTCTTCAGAATCCCGGCCGAGCACCTTTCCGTAGCCGAAGCGGTAGAAACTGCTCTCCCGGCCACGCCCTTGGCCCAGGCAACCGGTGCCTTTGCAGCGCGCTCGGGCTTGTGTGTGCTCATACTGGAGGATCAACTGGTGATTGCAGTAGGCCTGGAGCAAATTCTCAACGATGCACAAATCAATGATGTGGTCACCGCAAGCTCCGAGGACGAAGCCATGCAACTGCTTGGCAGCCACAAACCGGACGCGGCAATACTGGATGTCAACCTGGGCACCGGAACATCCATTTCCATAGCAGATGAACTGGTTCGCCGGCAGGTCCCGTTCCTCTTTGCCACCGGCTATGGCGACGGTATCAGCATTCCCGAGCACTTGCAGCATGTGCCCGTCACCCGCAAGCCTTATGACGCCAATGCCATTCTGGCCAGCCTGCAAGGTCTGCTTGAGCTGGGGTGAATGGGATACAGAAGCAACGCTCTATTGCGAAAAGGCCCGTAAAGCCGACACATCACCGTCAGCTATACGGGCCTTTTTGCAGCACCAGGCAGCGCCGGCAAAAGGACGGCGCCGACCTGTCAGGGCTTACACCGCCAGCGCACGCTCACGCAGCTCGCTGTTGAGGATGCGGTCGTTCTCGCTGTAATCGACCGGGCAGTCGATCACGTGCACA
>NZ_JAJSAW010000059.1:0-479 GCF_021378985.1 Pseudomonas sp. JR33AA | reverse complement strand
GGCCAGCAGCAGGTGTTCGGCCACTTGCCCGGTGCCCGCCTGCATAACCTGTACGGGCCGACCGAGTCGGCGATCGACGTCACCCACTGGACCTGTGTCGACGAGGGGCGTGACAGCGTGCCGATCGGCCGGCCGATCGCCAACCTGTACACGCACATCCTGGGCCCGGCGTTCGAAGTCTTGCCGCAGGTTGCGATGGGCGAGCTGATGCTCGGTGGCCAGGGCCTGGCGCGCGGTTACCATCGTCGCCCGTCGTTGACGGCCGAGCGTTTCGTGCCCGACCCGTTCGGCAGCCACGGCCAGCGCCTGTACCGCACCGGCGACCTGGCGCGCTACCGCGACAGCGGGGTGATCGAGTACTGCGGGCGCATCGACCATCAGGTGAAGGTGCGCGGGCTGCGTATCGAGCTGGGTGAAATCGAGGCACGGGTGCTGGAGCACCCGCAGGTGCGCGAGGCGGTGGTGCTGGCCCAGGACAG
>NZ_JAJSAW010000058.1:0-461 GCF_021378985.1 Pseudomonas sp. JR33AA | reverse complement strand
AGCCACTTGCCCGGAGCGCGCCTGCATAACCTGTACGGGCCGACCGAGGCGGCGATCGACGTCACCCACTGGACCTGTGTCGACGAGGGGCGTGACAGCGTGCCGATCGGCCGGCCGATCGCCAACCTGTACACGCACATCCTGGGCCCGGCGTTCGAAGCCTTGCCGCAGGTTGCCATGGGCGAGCTGATGCTCGGTGGCCAGGGCCTGGCGCGCGGTTACCATCGTCGCCCGTCGTTGACGGCCGAGCGTTTCGTGCCCGACCCGTTTGGCAGCCACGGCCAGCGCCTGTACCGCACCGGCGACCTGGCGCGCTACCGCGACAGCGGGGTGATCGAGTATTGCGGGCGCATCGACCACCAGGTGAAGGTGCGCGGGTTGCGTATCGAGCTGGGTGAAATCGAGGCACGGGTGCTGGAACACCCGCAGGTGCGCGAGGCGGTGGTGCTGGCCCAGGACAA
>NZ_JAJSAW010000057.1:0-472 GCF_021378985.1 Pseudomonas sp. JR33AA | reverse complement strand
TATCTGGCAGTGGTACTGAGCATCCAAACCCGCCAAGTGCTGGGTTACAGCCTGGCGGACAGGATGCCTGACGACTTGGTCGAGCGCGCTTTCATGAACGCTTGGAACGCATGTTTGGGCGTCTACGGAGTGATTTTCCATTCCGACCAAGGGCGCCAGTACGCGAGCAGCAGGTTTCGTCTCGCTTTGGCCAAGAAGGGCTTCGCGCAAAGCATGAGTCGGAGAGGAAACTGCTGGGATAACGCCGTAGCTGAGAGTTTCTTCGCTACATTGAAGAGAGAGGAAGCCTACGCGGTCTACCCCACAAAGAAACAGGCTCACCTGGCAATTGCCAGCTACATCCATGGGTTCTACAACAGCTGTCGACTGCATTCAGCACTGGGTTACCGTTCACCGAACGAGTACGCAAAAGGCTTAAGGCAGTTGGCTCTGTAGCCAGCTTCTTGGCGTCCGCTGTCACGGGGCAGGCCCA
>NZ_JAJSAW010000056.1:0-476 GCF_021378985.1 Pseudomonas sp. JR33AA | reverse complement strand
ATGCCCAAGTCACCATCAAGGCCGGCGAGACCAGCGCGCCGTACACCCACGCTGCGCAGGGCGATGACGTCTACAACGACGCTGGCCAGATCAGCCTGGGTATCAATTCGGCGGTAGACGCTACTGGTGCGACCTTCGAGAACCTGCAACTGGGCGGCAACGCTTCGGTTCAAGTGACCGACACCACCGACGAAGTCGTGGCCAAGTTGACCGCCACCCCTTCGGTCACCGAAGGCGGGGAGATCACCTACACCATCACCCTGACCAACAAAGACGGCCTGCCGATCAACAACCACAGTGCACTGACCTTCACGCTGAGCGATGGCAAAACCGTCATCACCGTGCCGGCCAACGGTACCGTGGGCACTGCTACCGTGACTGCTCCGGACAACGTCTACGTCGGCGCTAACGACCCTGTCGTGAAGTCGATCGCTACCGTTGAAGGCGCGGATGTCGGCAAGTTCGAACAGCTGACA
>NZ_JAJSAW010000055.1:0-480 GCF_021378985.1 Pseudomonas sp. JR33AA | reverse complement strand
GTTCCAGCGCGTCGCGTTCGGCGAGGAAGCGCCGGTATTTGTCGACATCGAGGCGCTGTGCCAGGCGCGCGCCATTGGGGGAGTAATCTTCATGGGTGAGGGCCTGGAAATGTGACTCGGCCGGCGACAGGGCCGGCCCCCGGCGTGATGTGCCCAGCCTGAACGCGGCCAGTTCCGGTGAGGGGGCATCCGCCGGATACAGGCTTTCCAGCGTCTTGTTCAGCAACAGGGCGACCAGGTTGCGATGGTGAAAGTCGCGGCTCTGCGGGCTGAGCTGTTCGGCATCCAGCCGGTAACACGCTGGCACGCGCTCCTGCTCGGGAGGTTGGGCGGGTCTTGTGTGTTCCAGTTGCTCGGCGGGCATCAGGTCACGCAGTTGATGCTGGTAGGCCGAGACCGACAGGCTCAGGTCCAGGGCCATGCCTTCGGCGTCGGCGAGCGCCACCACCACCGGCACTTTCGGCTGGGTCCAGGGGTAAT
>NZ_JAJSAW010000054.1:0-531 GCF_021378985.1 Pseudomonas sp. JR33AA | reverse complement strand
TTGAGCAACCCTGCCCAGACGCCGGTGACCGTGACCCTGTCCAACGGCCAGGTCATCACCGTTGAAGCTGGTAAAACCCAGGGTAGCGTCGATTTCCAGACACCAGCCAATGACGTCTACAACAACGGTTCGACTGTCAGCGTCACCATCGAGAACGCCACGGGCGGCAACTTCGAGCAGCTGACCCCGAACCCGACGCCGGCTCAGACCACAATCAACGACTCGGTCGATACCACCACTGCAACCCTGACCGCGTCGCCAAGCGTGACTGAAGGTGGCGTGATCACCTACACCGTGACCCTGAGCAACCCTGCCCAGACGCCGGTAACCGTGACCCTGTCCAACGGCCAGACCATTACCGTTGAAGCCGGCAAAACCCAGGGCAGCGTTGATTTCCAGACACCAGCCAATGACGTCTACAACAACGGCTCGACCGTCAGTGTCACCATCGAGAACGCCACAGGCGGCAACTTCGAGCAACTGACCCCGAACCCGACGCCAGCTCAGACCACGATCAACGACTCGGTCGAT
>NZ_JAJSAW010000053.1:0-552 GCF_021378985.1 Pseudomonas sp. JR33AA | reverse complement strand
GACTCGGTCGACACCACCACCGCGACCCTGACGGCGAGCCCGTCGGTCACCGAAGGCGGCGTGATCACCTACACCGTGACCCTGAGCAACCCTGCCCAGACGCCGGTGACCGTGACCCTGTCCAACGGCCAGGTCATTACCGTTGAAGCGGGCAAAACCCAGGGCAGCGTTGATTTCCAGACCCCGGCCAATGACGTTTACAACAACGGCTCGACCGTCAGCGTCACCATCGAGAACGCCACAGGCGGCAACTTCGAGCAGCTGACCCCGAACCCGACGCCAGCTCAGACCACAATCAATGACTCGGTCGACACCACCACTGCAACCCTGACCGCGTCGCCAAGCGTGACTGAAGGCGGCGTGATCACCTACACCGTGACCCTGAGCAACCCTGCCCAGACGCCGGTGACCGTGACCCTGTCCAACGGCCAGACCATTACCGTTGAAGCGGGTAAAACCCAGGGCAGCGTTGATTTCCAGACCCCGGCGAATGACGTCTACAACAACGGTTCGACCGTCAGCGTCACCATCGAGAACGCCACGGGCGGTAAT
>NZ_JAJSAW010000052.1:0-783 GCF_021378985.1 Pseudomonas sp. JR33AA | reverse complement strand
AAGCCAGCCCTCTTTCGTAGCGATGTAAGTGATATCACTGACCCAGGCTGGGGTGGAGCTTTGAACGGAGAACTGACGACCCAATAAATTGCTCGCCACTGGCAGCGCATGGTGACTGTCGGTGGTGCACGGCCTGAAACCGCCCTTGGATCGGCCTTGTATGTGCTCTTCATGCATCAGCCGGTCAACGCGCTTATGACCTACCGCATAGGCCTGCTGCCTTAGCGCCTCGACTAGCCGTGGTCGGCCATAGGTCTTGCGGCTAGCCGCGTAAACCTTGTGTAGATCGATGCGTATTTGTGCATCCGGATCTGGACGGCCTTGGCGATGCTGATAGTCGTAAAACCCTGAAACCGAGACACCCATTACCCGGCACAACAGACGCACCGGGAACTGAGCCCGTTCTTCAGCGACGAAGGCGTATCTCACCTGGACTCTTTGGCAAAGAATACCGCCGCCTTTTTTAGGATTTCACGCTCCAGTTTCAGCTCGGCGTTCTCGGCTCGCAATCGTGCTAACTCGCTGTCCTCTCTGGTGATTGCGCGACGATCAGGAGAGCTCAACGGCTGGCCGTTGCGGGAAGCGTTGACCCAGTTGTCCAACGTTTTCACAGACATTTCCAGCTGGCGAGCAGCTTCCGTCCTGCCAAGCGTTTCAGCCAGCGCAACGGCCTGAATCTTAAACTCATCGGTGTAATTGCGGCGAGTGGTTGGGTACATGACAACCTCCAAGATAGCGATGTAAGTATCGCTTCTTGGCGTCCGTTGTCACGGAGCAGGCCCA
>NZ_JAJSAW010000051.1:0-821 GCF_021378985.1 Pseudomonas sp. JR33AA | reverse complement strand
TGTTCGAGGCGCAGGCGCGTCGCCAGCCGGACGCGACGGCACTGCTGTTCGGCGACCAGCGCATGAGCTACCGGGCGTTGAGTGAGCTGTCCAGCCAATGGGCGCACAAGCTGATCGAGCAGGGCGTCGGCCCGGAAAGCCTGGTGGGCATCGCCGCCGAGCGCTCGCTGGAAATGGTCGTTGGCCTGCTGGCGATCCTCAAGGCCGGCGGCGCCTATGTGCCGCTGGACCCGGACTACCCGGCCGAGCGGCTGGCCTACATGTTCGAAGACAGCGGCATCGAGCTGCTGCTGACCCAGGCGCACCTGCGTGAGCAGTTGCCGGCGTTTGCCGGGCAGGTGCTGTTGCTGGACCAGCCCGGCGAGCTGGGCGGTTACTCGCGGCAGGTGCCGGCGTGCCGGCTGCACCCGGAGAACCTGGCCTACGTCATCTACACCTCCGGCTCGACCGGGCGGCCGAAAGGCGCCGGCAACCGCCACCTGGCGCTGTACAACCGGCTGGCGTGGATGCAGCAGGCGTATGCGCTGGACAGCGCGGACACGGTGTTGCAGAAGACCCCGTTCAGCTTCGACGTGTCGGTGTGGGAGTTCTTCTGGCCGCTGATGACCGGTGCCCGGCTGGCCCTGGCGGCACCGGGCGAACACCGCGAGCCGGAGCGGCTGATCGACACGATCGAGCGCCACCAGGTGACCACCTTGCACTTCGTGCCGTCGATGCTGCAGGTGTTCGTCCGCGAGCCGGGCCTGCAGCGCTGCCACAGCGTGCGGCAGGTGATCTGCAGCGGCGAGGCGCTGGCGGTGGACACCCAGCAGCAGGTGTTC
>NZ_JAJSAW010000050.1:0-836 GCF_021378985.1 Pseudomonas sp. JR33AA | reverse complement strand
CGCGGTATTTCTTCACTCTGACCAACGATTTGAGGCCCATCAACTGCATCAAACGCTGCACCCTTTTGTGATTGACTGACTCACCCATGCGCCCAAGGGCAGCGGTAATGCGGCGATAGCCGTAGCGCCCTCGATGCTTGTGATAGACGCTGCGGATGCGCTCTTTCAGATCAGCATCCGTGTCAGTCAGCAATGCTTTGCCTTGGTAGTAGAAGGTGCTGCGCGCCAACCCGGCAGCACGGAGCAGCAAAGCAAGTGGATATACCTGCCTCAATCCTTGGACGGCTTGCGTTTTCTTGATTGCGCAGTCTGAGGGTCCGCCTGGATCAAGGCATCGAGCTTTTTTAGATAGGCATTCTCGGCACGCAGATAAGCCAGCTCTTTGAGCATTTGCTCGGGGGTCAGGTCAGCGTCCGCAAGGTTCTCAGGGCTTACTGTGGGTTCTTTGGAAGGTTTGCGGGGCATCCTGGGCTCTCGGTGACGATGCGGTTGAAGTGCTTTAACTCCGCCTGCATCGTACCGTTTTTTCCATTGCCGGATGCTGCTCGGGCCGCGGATATCGAACCGTATGCATGCTTGCTGGGCTGACAGCCCCTCTTGCTCGATGCACTGCAACACCTTCAGTTTGAACTGGGCATCGTAGCGGCTGTATTTGGTAGCCAAACCTGCGGCGCCGTGCGCCTCATGCCCTTTGACCCAGCGGCGCAGGATCGATGGACTCAGGCCGTGCTTGATGGCCACCTCATGAATACTGTTGGCAGACAGACATTCCTCGATCAGTAATTGCTTGAGCGATAGGTTGTATTTCGTCATGGAACACCCTTGGTGAGGTCAGG